>JAZNDS010000028.1:0-86964 GCA_045588145.1 Eubacteriales bacterium
GGCCGCTGAAATGGCCCCCGCTCTTGCCCTATCCACAGAGCAGCTGGGCATGAAGACCGGCATGCTCACCGCAGCATTGTTCCCCATCCTGGGCACCGTCCTGCTGTTGTTCATGAAGAGATATTTTTCCAAAACGGGCTGTGCGGCAGATTCTCTTGCGGGAGATTATTTAAAAGGTTCAAGCATCCGTCAAGAATACCTCGAAACTGCAATACTATGGGCAGCTTCGGCAGAAGGCAAAAGTATTGAAGGATATATGTCGGAACATCAGCACGATCCAAGTGCTATAACTCTTTGGAATTACTTCCGTTCCGTTATTGATTGGGTACAAGCCATTTTCCCGAAGAAACGCAAAGAGATGAAAGGGGTGGCTTGGGGGTTACTCTATAATGAACACGGTAAACGCACCGATCTTGATCCCAAAAAGCTTGAGTTTGAAATTCAGCGCCTTATGGGTGATGAAGATGTTACCAAGAAATCGGGCATTTACGAGTATTTGCTGACGGGAGAAGAAAAGAAACTTTCTATCCGAGCCTTTGACCGTCGTGACGCTCTTGCTGCCTACGAAAAGCAAGGACATAAGTGCACAATCTGCGGCGAAGAATTTGAATTTGAGGAAATGCACGCCGACCACATCAAAGCTTGGTCTAAAGGCGGTCATACAACGCCGGAAAATTGCCAAATGCTGTGCCGTGATTGCAACCTCAAAAAGGGTAATCAATAAAATTTTAAAAAATAAGAAAATAGCAGAGGCGTTTTCTGAATGTCACACTGATTTTTGCGAGCAGTTGGCGTTGTATTGGAAAGATCAAATGTCACGTATGGATTATGATGCTTCTAAAGATTCTATAATTTAGAGAAAGGAGAAAAATGAATCACTTAAAAGCGGTGGTAGAACACAAATTTTTCATAACTAGTCGTGTAGAATGCTTTAACTTGAAAATCGAAAGTAATGCTGTTTTGTTATATAGCGATTATGATAAGCTTCACATTGAAATACTTGGGCGAAAAACAATAGCGAAACAAAGAACTCTATTTTTTGATATATTGTCTTTATTGTTTGTATATTTAGGCTCTTCTCCAAAAATATGTGAGTTAATTGAGAACAGTCAATCTATTGATATTGCTCAATTTAGTTCAAAATATACACCAAGCAAGCGTTTTTATAGTAAAGAAGCTTGCCTTTGTCCTATAAATAATACGACAGTAAATGAGAAAGTCTTAAAGCTCTTTTCGAATATAAGCAAAATGCCTATCAATTCACTTCAATTCTTATTGTGCGAGGCTTATGATAAACTTGCACAAGACCACAGGATAACGCTTCTTTTACATATAATAGATGGACTTGTTTCAAAAGCAGAAGTACAAAAGGCGAAAACGTATTTATGTTGGAAATATCCACAGTTATACAATATTAAAACTATTGGTGATTATCTTCCTGCCGTATATTACCTTTGTCAAAACTGCTTTTTTAATTATCATAGAAAATTTAAGTGTGATATTCTACAGTTGCTAAAAGTAACGCAGTTAAAGTTTGTTCAAGTATCTACTGACACAAGAAATTGGTATTCACACTTTTTGGATGAAACCAAAAAACCTAATAGATTACAGCGTGGCGAAGAAATGATATTGTGGTTTGACATATTGCACTACGCAATTCGACTTATGATAGTTTCAAAATTAAAAGTTTCTATAGATGAAGAAATTATTAAAGAATATTATTATATTTTGCACGATTGGATTTTAAAGATATTATACGGCAAAGAGGATAACTTAAAGTCTAATACATATAACTTCGTTGAATCTTTTAGAGAGATGTTCGAAAATACTATCGGGACTGTCGATAAGAATAGCAATTAAAATATGAAGAAAAGAAATAGGATTGGAATTTTTCCAATCCTATTTCTTTTGACCGCTTGAAAGTGCAATTTCCTATAATTTTTTAATGTTTCAAAAAATCCCTTATAGGGAACGCCTTTCTCGGTTTTCTTTTTTGTTTATTTTGATTACAGGAGCCAGACAGGGAGAGGCTGGCCGAAGCGGACGGCGCCGTTTTGGGGCTTTTGGGCCTTTTTGGGGGCGCGCTTTTGGGCGGGCTTTTTGGCGGCGGCCTTCGGGGCGGCCTTCGGCTTATTCTTGGAGCCGGGCTTACGGCCGCGCTTCTTGGGCGCGGGGGCGGCGACCGACTGGCCGACGAGCTCGGGGGCTACCGTGGCCTCGACCTTTTCGGGGGCCTTTTCTTCGGCCTTCGGTTCGACCTTTTCGACCTTCTTTTCCTCGGCCTTGGCGGCGGGCTTCTTAGCCGCCTTCTTGGCAGGGGCTTTTTTCGCGGGGGCTTTCTTTGCGGGGGCCGTTTTGGGCTCCTCCTTCTTTTCGGCCTCGGGGGCCACGGGAACGACGGGAAGCTCGACGGCGGCGCCCTCGGCTACACGGTCAAGACTGCTTTTTCCGATTGACATTTTCCATAATCTCCTTTGTTAATTCCATGTATTCTTTCGCACTCCGGCTGTTTTTCTTGTAAGCGGCAACCGGCTTGCTGTTGTCCTGGGCCCATTCCACGGTGCTGTCTACCCGGATGTAGTTCTTGAAAACGTACACGTTTTCGAGTGCGTGGAGCGTTTCGGTGGTCTGCTTGAAGTAGTTCTTCCGCTCATCGGCCTTGGTGATAAGCACGCCGAGCAGCTCTACCTTCGGGGAGATCTTACGGAGCTGATTATAGAAATTAAACATATTGGCAAGGCCGAAGAGCCCCCAGGGGCTGGCCTCCAGCGGGATCACCAGATAATCCGAGGCGCACATGATGTTCATCACCCAGCCGCCGAGGGTGGGGGGCGAGTCGATCAGGATATAGTCGTAGCTTTCGCTCTCGATCACCTTCTCCAGCCCCTTGGCAAGGATGAACTCGCGCTGCCATTTGGTGAAAAGATCGTATTCGATCGAGCTCATCAGGGTCGAGGACGGGATAAGATCCAGCCCCTCGTACGGGGTCGAGACGATATAATCGGTAAGATCGGCCTCGGCATGGATGGCGTTATAGAGGTTCTTTTCGCTTTTGGCGAACGCAAGCGCCTTCTCCTCGTCAAAATACGAAAGGGTCAGGTTCATCTACATATCACCATCGATCAAAAGGACCCGCTTGCCGAGCAACGACATCGTGTACCCGACGTTTGAGCAGGTGGTGGATTTTCCGCTACCGCCCTTGTTGTTCGCAAAGGCGATGACCTTGGTTTTTCCCATCAGGCTTTCTCCTTCTCTTCATCTTCACATAAATACGCCAAAAGCTCGTCGATCCCCTCGCGGGTATAGGAGCTGACGGCGAAAACGCGCTTACAGCCCGCCAGCTTCAGCCAGCGGCGCACCCGCTCGACGTTCGCGCGGGGCTTATCGATGCCCGTGATCAGCCCGATGACCTCCCGATTCACAACGACCGTGGAGATATTGGGGTTAAAGATCGAATAGGGCTCGTCTGCCGAAAGAACAAGACCCACCACGTCCGCCTCGTACGCGTACAGCGCCAGGGGGCCCGAAAGGTTCCGCAGCTCGGTATACTCCCCGGGGGTGTCGATGATAACGTCGGTATACTGGATGTATTGGGTCTTATAGTAATGGGGTTTTTCTCCCATCAGCGCCTGCCGCAGCGTGGTCTTTCCCGCGGCGACACGGCCGATAAGAATCAGCTTTTTCATGTTCTTGTGATCGGGCAAACGGTATACTTGAGGGTATCGCGGCAGTAGTCGCAGATCGCGGTGATGGCGCTTTCGATCTCCGAGACCGTGCCGGTGATGATCAGCGTACCCGTAAAGCGGTCGACAAACTCGACCCGCCCGCCCGAGGCCTTCATGGCGATATCCGCCGCGATGACGGCGCTTTCCATCGGGCTGATCGTCAAAATGCCGATCGCCGTGCGATAGCGGTTCTGCGCGGGGTCAAGCCCCAGCTTCTCGTAAAGGATGGGATCGGGATTGGCGATGATATGGGCCAGGGTGATCTGCTTACCGGGAACCAGCTCCTGTACGATCCGCATCTTATCCTGCAAAGAAATCTGTTCCATGCTTTCTCCTTATCCTTACAGCTGCTCCCAAAGGCCGGGGTGCGGGGCGGCGATCAGCGATTTGTTGGCAAAAAGTCCACTTTGCTCGGCATGCGCGGCGCCCGCCTCTACGGCGGCGGTCACGTCTCCGATATCGCCGGTCAGCATCACGATGCCCTTACCGCCCATACCGCGCGAAACACGCAGGTCATAGATCTCGACCTTGGCGGTCTTAACGGCGATATCCGCGGCCTTGATGGCGCTGGCGGCCGAATAGGTCTCCACGATCCCAAGGGCTCCCTTTTTCTCGGCGGCTTGCGTACCGAAGAGGGCGGCGATCACCGCCTTGTCGATACGCCCCATGACCGAGGAATCCACAAGCCCCGAGCCAAAGCGCTCCCGCACGTGGTCGGCGGCAGCCGTGACGTCGGCGATCGCGCCGGTCAGGATGATCTCAAATTTACCGGGGCAAGCGGGGTGCGCCGAAACCAGCGTGATGCCCGCGCTCTTAAGGGCGGCGTCGGCCGCCTCTACGCCCTTGGCAATGCTCTTAAGCTCAATTACTCCAACAGCTTGGTACATAGCTTACACCTTTTCTATCACGATTTTTTGCGTATCCGCGAAAACGACGCGCCCGTCGATCGGGGCGTGCTGCGGGATCGAAAGCCCGTCGGCCGCTTGCGCGACGACCGTGCCCTTCTTCACGCTGTCCCCAACCGAAACACAGGGCGTGGCGGGAGCGCCGATATGCTGGCGCGTTCCGATCTCCACGGCTTGGAAGGCGGGTATCTTATCTGTAAAGTTTGCTTTACTATCATAGGGGGTTACGCCCAGAAGCATGCGCCATCTCGCACTGGGGAGAAGGCGGTAGTCACGCTGGGGATCGACCTCAAAGGTCTTTCCCTTCGGGTCGAAGCGAAGGCGCTTTTCGCCGAGGCGGCGCTTCATATCCGCGATAACGGCACGGGGCGAAAGACCCTGGCAGCAGGCGGCAAGCTCGCAGATGCCGCAGCCGCAGCAAAGGGTGGCCTCGCTGTAAAGGGCGGGATCGACCTCGCCGAGCGAAGTCGAGAAGCGCACCATGCGGTGCGGCTCCAGGGGGTACCCCAGCAGCCTGCGGGGGCACATATCGGTACAGCGCGTGCATTGGCAGCAGGCGCTCGTCGCGCGTCTTTCATGCACCGCAAGCGGGGTGATCTTCGATTGCACGGCGGGAATATCCGCGGGGAGGATAAGAAGCCCCTTGGTGGTCTTGGTGACGGTCTCGGTCTCGGGGTTCGAAACATTCCCCATCGAGGGGCCGCCCACGATCAGGCGGTGGGTCGGGGGAACCTCGATCGAAAGGCCGCGAAGAAGATCCGAAACGCGCATCCCGATCGGCACGCGAAGCACGCGGGCGCCGCCGGGAATATCGCCGCCGACCGTCAGCCATTTTTCGGTCAGAGGCTCGGAAAGCACCAAGGCGTTGTAGACGTTATAGACGGTTTCGACGTTATAGACGATGACCCCTTGGGAAAGGGGGAGCGAGGAGGGCTGCACGAGCCGCCCCGTCGTTTGGTAGATGAGGGTGATCTCATCCCCCATCGGGTACATATTGGGCAGAAGAAAGACCGAGGTCTTTTTCCCGAAGCGCTCACCGTGCGAGAGCGAAAGGCCCGCGGCCGCATGCTCCTCTACGGCGAGGATAACGCGCCCGATCGAAAGGGCGTCGGCAATCAGCTCCGCCCCCGCGACCACGCGGTCGATATGTTGGCGAAGGATCTCGTAGTCGGTATGTAAGAGAGGCTCACACTCCGCACCGTTGATAAGGAGCGTATCCGCCCCCGGTGCCAGCTTTCCGTAGGAGGGAAAGCCCGCGCCGCCGGCCCCGACGATGCCCGCTTCGCGCATCAAATTTTTCAGTTTTTCAAGCATAGCTGTCCTTTTTTAGTCAACGATACCGACGATGACGGCATCAACGGGAGACTGGGTATTGGCAAGAGCCAGGCGGGCGCTGCTGCCCGTGGTGATAAGCACCGTTTCACCGATGCCGGCGCCGACGCTGTCGACCGCGACGATGTAATTCTCGGTCTCGCGATCGTTCTCCATAAGGCGGACCTCCATAAACTTATTGCCGACGAGAGACGGTTGCTTCTTCGTCGAAACGATGTGTCCGACAACAATTCCTTTTATCATAGCGCTTTCCTTTCGGGAAGATTATTCTTTGACGATGGTGACCATCGTGCCGTTGCCGATCCCCGCGCCGTTGGCGTCGTCGGTATCGACGTGCATCTCAAGGGTGAACTGCTTGCCGGCACGTACCTGTACGTCATACCAGCGGGTATGCTTGCTTCCGACGGCATCGACGGTTACGTAGTCGCCGTCACGGACGCCAAAGCGCTCGGCATCCTCGACCCCCATATGGATATGGCGGTTGGCGATGATGCACCCCTCCTTCACGCGAACGATGCCGCAAGGGCCGATGATGGTGATGGGGGCGGCGCCGTCAAGGTCGCCCGACTCACGCACGGGGGGCTTGACCTTGAGCTGATACGAATCGGTCTTGGAGATCTCGACCTGCGTGCGGGAGCGGACCGGCCCCAAAACACGCACCCCCTCGATCGGGCGCATCGAGGGCCCGACGATCGTAAGACATTCCTTACAGGCATACTGCCCCGGCTGCTTCAGATCCTTCAGCTTGGTAAGCTCGTACCCCTCACCGAAGAGGGTCGCGACGTCCTCCTTCGAAAGGTGGATATGACGGTTGGAAACGCCGATCGGGATCCCCAAGGCCTCCTCGGCCCCGGCGGCTACCCCTTCCATGATCCTTCTGACAAGGACGGCGATCTCGCTTGCGTTGATCTCCATAATGCCTCCTGCTTTCTATATATCACGCTTGCTTTCGCAAGGGATTGTTTACAAAGTTACGGTTTTTGCGAAAAAATAGGATAAATCTTTTCAAAAAACGGTTCCCCCCATGGGGGCGTCATAAAGAGGGCTGTGCCCTCTTTATGACGGAGTTTCTCCGAGATCTCAGATCTTCGGGAGAAGCTTTTCCACATCCGAGTGGGGACGAGGAATGACGTGCGTAGCAACCACTTCGCCGAGCTTGCCGGCAGCGGCACCGCCGGCTTCGACAGCGGCCTTAACGGCGCCGACGTCACCACGGACCATGACGCTGACGAGCCCGCTGCCGATCTTCTCGCTACCGATCAGAACGACGTTCGCGGCCTTTACCATCGCATCGGCTGCCTCGATAGCAGCGACCAGACCTCTGGTTTCAACCATGCCCAATGCTTCCATTATACGATCCTCCATATAAAAATTTGTTTCTTTTTTTATCATAAGCCAAAGGCTTATAAACGAATAAAGTGTGGTGTTTCCCGACAGGCAACCGCGGGAGCTCCACGGCTGCTCAATCGGTCAAAAGAAATCTCATAACGTCGGGATGCGGACGGGCGATTACCTCGCACAGCTTAACGTTGCCGACCTCGGCAGCGGCAGCCCTTCCGGCCTCCGCCGCGGCGGTGACTGCCGAAACAGTCCCCGCGACGACGACGGTAACAAGGCGTCCACCCAAGCGCTTCTCGACGTGGATCAGGCGAACATTCGCGGCCTTACACATGGCATCCAGCCCTGCGATCGAGGCCACAAGCGCCTGCACCTCAAGTAACGCTATTGCCTGTTCTTGCATGCTTTGCTTCCTGTTTTCTTAGATCAGATGGTGGGAAGAAGCTTCTCCACATCCGTATGAGGACGAGGAATGACGTGCGTAGCGACCACTTCGCCAAGACGTCCGGCGGCGGCACCACCGGCCTCAACGGCGGACTTAACGGCGCCAACGTCGCCACGGACCATAACGCTGACGAGCCCGCTGCCGATCTTCTCGCTGCCGATCAGAACGACGTTCGCGGCCTTGACCATCGCATCGGCTGCCTCGATAGCGGCAACCAGACCTCTCGTTTCAACCATACCTAATGCTTCCTGCATGACTTTGTTCTCCTTTTAAGTAATTTTATTTTTAATTATTTTATTTTTTAGGGGTACGAAGCTTGTCGCGCCCGGTAGCGTCCAGGTGCGCAAACCACTCGATCTCGGGACTTTGCCCCGCGATGATGCGCGAGGTAATGTACGTGTTGCGGGCCTTCGCCTCGGCCGAGCCGGCTTGAAGCGCCGCCTCTACCGCTGCCGCGGTTCCCTCAAACTTGACCACCATAACGAGCGGCACCTCGGCCGAATCGCCGTTGGCAGGCTTGTTCTTATCGATCGCGACGACCTTGACGTCCGAGGTCTTGGCAACACGGTCGGCTACCACGATCGAGGTGGTAAAGCCGTACACTTCTATCATGCCGAGTGCCATAAGGAGCCTCCTTATTCGGCCACGTAGCAGATCTTAATACCCTTTTGCGCTACGTTGGTCTCCATGGCCTCGTCCAGCTTCTCCAGCGGGAAGCTGTGGGTGATCAGCTCCTTTATCGGGATATTCATCTCACGCGCCTGCTTCAGGAAGGCGATCGTCTTCGGATAATCCTGCGCGCTGTAATCCCACGAGCCAACGAGGTTGATCTCCTTGTTGCACATCGCGAAGTGGGGGTTGACGCTGTATTCGCCGTTGTTGACGAAGAAGCCCATTTCGCAAAGACCGCCACCCCTGCGGATGTAGGAGTAGATGTCGGCGGCAGCGGCGGGGGCACCCGTGCACTGGAAGGCGAAGTCGGCGCCGACACCGTCGGTCGCTTCCTTCACGGCGGCAATGCGCTTTTCAAGCGTATCGGCCTCACGGAAGTTGACCGTGTGCTTAACGCCCAGGCGCTTGGCCATATCCAGACGCATCGGCGTTCCGTCTACGGCAACGATGTTGTTGATACCGGCGGCACGAAGCACGGCGGCCATCACAAGGCCGACCGGGCCAAGGCCCTGAATGAGAACGTTGGTGTTAAAGCTCATAAGGCCGGTGGAGCAAGCACGCTCGTAGGCGTGGACGCAGACCGTCGCCAGCTCCAGCAGCATACGCTCCTGCATGTCAAGGTCGTTGACCACGAAGTAGGTCGCGCCCTTCGAGCGGATGAGAAGGTGCGAGGCAAACCAGCCGTTCAGGGGGTTTTCCTCGTTATGGCCAATGAGGCCGAATACGCCCTGCTTATCGCAGAGGTTGGTGTGGGCGGGGTGATTGCGGCAGGCGTTACATTCGCCGCAGCTGATGACCGAGGTAACGATCTTATCGCCGACCTTGATCGGCTTACCCGCCGTATCGGTTTTTACGTTCTTTCCGAGCGCGATGATCTCACCGGTTCCCTCGTGACCCAGCACGACGGGAATGATACCGAAGGGATCGGCACGCCATTCGTGAACGTCGGTCCCGCAAACGCCGGCACCTTCGACCTTAACAAGGATATCGTCGTCCTGAAGGGCGGGGATCGGGAACTCTTTGATCTCGAATTGCTTTTTGGCAGTCAGCATAGCGACCTTGGCGGTCTTGGGGATCTCGCGGCTGACGGGCGCCGAAGCGGCGGCCGTGTTGCCGAGATTACCAAGGACCTGGCGCACGATGCTTTCTACCTGCTGTGCACTAAGCTCCATCTCTATTCTTCCTTCCTAAATTATATAATACGGAAATTATCTACCATCACGCAGCGGCGCAGACGCGTAAAGCTCTTGGCCGAGGTGATGCCCTCTCCGGTGGGACCCGCGATCGTAAAGGTGGTGTGCCCTTCCCCGCCGAAGCCGATGCCGGCATAGGAGGGGGCGTTCTTTACGAAGATGGTGGTCTCGACCGCGCGGGCAAAGCGGGTCAGATGATCGATATTCTTCGAATGCATATGCGCCGTATGGCGGCAGCCATGCTCGGCCTTGACGGCCAGCTCGATCGCTTCGTCGATGTTCGAAACACGCACGATCGGAAGGATCGGCATCATCAGCTCATGCTGGACGAAGAGATGCTCGAACGGGACCTCGCAAATGATGCAACGGATATCGGCCGAAACCTTCACGCCGATCTTATCGAGAAGCACGGCGGCATCCCGCCCGACGCAGTCACGGCTGACGGTGCGCCGCTTCTTTCCGTCCTTACCCTCGGTTTCGGGCAGAACGACCTCGGCCAAGGCATCGGCGGTCGCGCGGTCAATGAGGATCGCGCCCGCCTTCTTCATGCCGTCGATCAGCTCGTCGGCGATCGAAGAAAGGGCGAAGACCTCCTTTTCGGCGATGCAGGGCAGGTTGTTATCAAAGGTGCAGCCGTCGATGATGTCGCGGGCCGCCTTTTTGATATCGGCCGTATCGTCCACGATAACGGGGGGGTTACCGGCCCCCGCGCCGATCGCCTTCTTCCCGGAGGACAAAACGCTTTTTACGACCCCGGGGCCACCCGTGCAGACGAGCAGCTTGATGGAGGGGTGCTTATACATAATGTCCGCCGTTTCCAGCGTGGGCTTTTTGACCGAGGCGACCAGAACGCGGGGGCCGCCAACGGCGGATACCGCGCGGTTGACAAGGTCAACGGCATAGTTGGAGGTGGCGATCGCGTTGGGATGGGGGTTAAAGACGACCCCGTTCCCGGCGGCGATCATACCGATCGAGTTACAGATAACGGTTTCCGAGGGGTTGGTGGAGGGCGTGATGCTTCCAACGACTCCGAAAGGAGCCATCTCGGTCAGCATCAGGCCGTTGTCACCGGTTTTGGCATACGAGGTGATATCCTCGGTGCCGGGGGTCTTGTCGGCCACCAGAATGTGCTTGGCGGTCTTATGCGCCGCCTTACCCATTTTGGTTTCGGCAACGCCAAGCTTACCCATAATTTCCGCCTCATCGCGGCAGAATTTACGGATCGAGGCGATCAGCGTTTCTCTTTCCTCCACCCGCATGGCGCGAATGGCGCGATAGCCGGCCTCCGCGGCGGCGATCGCTTCGTTCATATCGTCGAACACGCCGATATAACGGCGGCCGTCGTACGAAGCGGCGTCATAAGCGGGAACAGAGGTCTTGGGAGGAACGAAATTGTTCGCCGCCTCCAAAAGAACGCTTTTTACGATCTCTTCGATCTGGGCGTCTGTCCAATTAATAGCCATGTCGCTCTCCTATCGGATTTATTTACCGAGAGCGGCGATCACGCGGCGCGTGATCTCGGCAACCAGGTCGTTCCCCTGAAGGGGCTCCTTATGCTCGTCTTTTCCGCAGGTGCAAACATGCTTTCCTTCGGCGTTGTTCTTGCAGCGGCAGTTCTCGGTGCCGAGGTTCTTACACTTCTTGCAGCCGGGGTGACGGCCGGGGATCTGCATCTTCTTACGAAGCTCCATCAGCTTTTCAAGCTGCTCGCAGGGGATCTCCTCTACGCGACCAAGCTCACGCGCGTGCTTGCAGATCTGGGCGTTGAACTCGACCTCCTCCATCAGGAAGAAGGCCTTGGTCAGCGTGTTACCGACGGTAAGGGCGCCGTGATTCTTCAGAAGGAAGGCGTCGTGATTCTGCAGATAGGGATCCAGGGAATCCGGGATCTCCATGGTGGAGGGGGTGCCGTACTCACAGGTCGGAATGGTACCGATGGTAAGGACCGCCTCGGGCAGGATGTACTGATCCAGCTCGACACCGGCGACCGTGAAGGCCGTCGCTACCGGGGGATGGGCGTGAACAACGGCGCCGACGTCGGGGCGCTGCTGATACACACGCATATGCATCTTGATCTCGCTCGAGGGATTGAGCTTACCCTCCAGCTTCTTTCCGTTTCCGTCTACCTTGATGATCATATCGGGGGTAAGATCGCCCTTCGATACGCCGGTAGGCGTGCAGTAGTATTCGTTATCGTTGACCTTGACGGAGATGTTTCCGTCGTTGGCGGCCACGAAGCCCTTCGCGTAGATCTTATGGCCGATCTCGCAGATTTGTTTTTTGATTTCGTAAGGTGATTGCATGATGCTTATATCCTTTCTTATTTCGTTACGATCTTCATGGTATCAAGCGCGATCATATATTCTTCATCGGTGGGGATCACGAAGGTGCGTACCTTGGCGTCCTTGGCCGACAGATCCATCTCCTTGCCGCGGGGCGCGTCGGCATTGACCGCTTCGTCGATCCTGATGCCGAGGAAATCCATATCCTTGCAAACGCGGGCGCGCAGCTCTTTATCGTTCTCGCCGATGCCGGCGGTGAAGATCAGAGCGTCGACCCCGTTCATCGCGGCAACATAGGAGCCGATGATCTTTTTGATGCTGTATACCAGCATATCGAGCGCCAAGCGCGCGCGGTCGTTACCGGCGGCGGCCGCGTCTCTTACCTCGCGGCAGTCACTCGAAACACCCGAAACGCCGAGAAGGCCCGATTTCGAGTTGAGCATCTTGTCGGCTTCGTCGGCCGTAAGATTCTCCATTCTCATCAGATAAGGAACGACGGTGGGGTCGATCGTGCCGCTGCGCGTACCCATCGGCAGGCCCTCCTGGGGGGTAAAGCCCATCGAGGTGTCGATCGCTTCTCCGTACTTGGTGGCGGTGATCGAGGAGCCGTTGCCGAGGTGGCAGGTGATGACCTTCATCTCACTGAGCGGCTTGCCCATAAGCTCCTCCACCCGACCGACAACGTAGCGGTGGGAGGTACCGTGGAAGCCGTAACGGCGGATCTGATACTTTTCGTAGTATTCATAGGGAATGGGGTAAATGTAGGCGTAATCCGGCAGGGTCCCGTAGAAGGAGGTGTCGAACACGCATACGCAGGGCTTGCCGGGCATTTGACGGCGGCAGGCCTCGATGCCCTTGATGGCGGGCGGGCCGTGGAGGGGATTGATGCCGACGATCGACTTCAGGTAGTCGATCTCCTCTTCTCCCATCAGCATCGAGCGGCGAAGCTTCTCGCCCCCGTGCGCGACGCGGTTACCGATCGCGTCGATCTCCGAAAGGTCGGCAATAACGCCGAGCTCCTTATCGGTAAGCAGCTTCAGAACAAGGGCGATCGCGTCGTCGTGGTTGTTGAATACGACCTCGGCGCGGTAATCGTCGTGTCCCGGGCGCTTGTGGGTGATCGCCCCGCCAATGCCGATCTTTTCGCAAAGGCCCTTGGCGATCACTTTTCCGGTGTCCATGTCAAACAGCTGGTATTTGAGCGATGAGCTTCCGGCGTTGATGACCAGGATTTTCATATCTTTATCCTCCGTAAGGTTTTTTTATCCAAATCAATGCTCTTCATGCACGCGCTTCGATTCAAGCGACAGCTCGTTCTCCCGCAGGGAGCCCGCGATCCTTTCCTCGTTGCGGTAGACGATGTAATAGCAGAGCGCGTCCAGCACCATCAGGCGGGAAACGTGCGAATTGAGCGCCAGCGTGCTGTGGCGGACCTCCTCGGTATCGGTAACGAGGGCAATGTCGCTTTGCCGTATGATGGGCGAGCGCTCGTTCCCCGTGACCGAGATGGTGGTGACCCCGTGGCTTTTGGCCAGGCGAAGCCCGTCTACAATATCCTTCGAGGAGCCCGATTGCGAAATGCCGATAACGGCATCCCCCTCTCCAAGCTGGGAGATGGCAATGGTCTGCATGTGCGTATCGCCGTACGCGTAGGTGTTACAGCCCGCGCGCAGGAATTTGTTGGCGGCGTCGCTCGCCACCGAGGCCGAGGAGCCAAGGCCGATCAGAACGCACTTGCGGGCCGAGGCGATGACGTTGGCCGCCGCGGTCATGCTGTCTGCCACCAGAAGGCGCTTGGTCCTCTCCAGCGACAGATACGCGTCGTTACACACCTTCTCAAGGATCTCAAAGCAGCTGTCGGATGAGGAGATGTTGGGGGAGATCACGCGGTTCTCCTTCTCCTGCGCCAGGGAAAGCTTTAATTCCTGATAGCCCGAATAGCCGAGACGCTTGGAAAAGCGAACGATGGTCGCCTCGCTGCTATCCGAAAGAGACGCAAGCTCGGTGATCGAATAGGGCAGGATCTCACCGGGGTGAGAGAGCAGCCAATCGGCCACCTTTTTTTCACTTTTTCCCATATCGTCATAAAGGAGCTGCATTTGCAAGAGCGTTCGGTTCATCGGTTCCCTCCTTTATTTTTCGTGAAAAAGCGAAAAGATTTTTCATCACTTACCATTTTACTATATACGCGCGCGTTTGTCAATAAGAAATTCATTTGTTTTCAAAACGTTCACAAATAAAAAAAATCTCCGCAAGTAAATGCTGATTTTTTTGTTTTTTCCCTTAAATTAAAAAAAGTTTTCAAAAAAGACCGGTTTTTGCGTATTTTTTGAAAATATCTTTCATTTTATCCCCAAAAGTGGCGAAAAAATGAAAAAGGGCTCCCCTTCGCTTCTTGACAAGCGCCCCGCGGCTTGCTATAATAAGGGAACAGCGCATATAAAATTATAAAAAATGAAGAGTAAAGGCCCCTGCGTAAAGTGCCTTTGGGACGGGGAGTTGCCCAAGGGACGAAGAGAATTCTCGCGGTGGGGGCTTTGCATCCCGCTTCCGACAAAGGGCCTCCTTTTTGCCGTGAATACGGGAAAGGAGGTTTTTCTTTTTATGAAAAAGCATCACAACAAGCAGACGCAGGGACGGGGACTGCGGAACGTATACGTCCTTTGCGCCGCCGCCATCCTTGCCTCGATCAGCTTTCTTCTCGGCTTTCTTGCCAAGATCATTCAAGGGACGGGGATCTTACGCTTAACACTCGAAAATCTGCCGGTCGTTCTGGCGGGGATCGTCTTCGGGCCTGCCGTCGGGGCGGCGGTCGGCATCGGGGCGGATCTTATCTCCTGTATCTCGGCAGGGCAAGCCCCGCTTCCGCTGATCACCCTGGGGGCGGCGGCGGTAGGGATCGTATCCGGGCTTCTCGGCAAAAGCATCTCTTTGCAAAAGCCGCGCTTCCTTTCGGTTTTGCTTTGTGAGGCGGCGGCCCAGACCGTTGGCTCGATCGTCATTAAAACAGCAGCCCTTTCGCTCCTGTTCCCTACGATCGAGGGGTGGATGTTCGCCCTTCGGGTACCGATCTATCTTTTGATCATCGCCGTTGAATCGGTTTTGCTTTACTTTTTGCTTCGCTCTCCCCTCGTGGGCCGCGAGCTGAAAAAGATCCTCCCCAAAAGAACCCCCACCGAGAAAGAGGAAAAAGAATGAACATTCAGGAAACCATGGAATATATCCACGCCGTCGCGTCGCTTGGCAGCCGCCCGGGGCTTGAAAGGATACGGGAGCTTTGCCACCGCCTTGGCGACCCGCAGCGCTCTCTTCGCTTCATCCACGTGGGCGGCACCAACGGCAAGGGCTCGGTCTCGGCTATGCTTTCGTCGGTCCTTATGAGCGCCGGTTACCGCGTGGGGCTGTATACCTCCCCCTACCTCTACGATTTTCGCGAGCGTATGCAGATCGGGGGTGAAATGATCGGGGAGGAGGCGCTTTGCCGACTGATGGAGCGGGTGAAGGCCGAGGCCGACGGGATGGCCGACCGCCCCACCGAGTTTGAGCTGATCACGGCCGCCGCCCTTTTGTGGTTTTGCGACGAAGGCTGCGACCCGGTCATTTTAGAGGTGGGGCTCGGCGGACGGCTGGACGCCACCAACGTCATTGAAGGCTCGCTCCTTTCCCTGATCACCGGCATCTCGCTTGACCATACCGCGATCCTCGGGGATACCGAGGAGGCGATCGCCGCCGAGAAGGCGGGGATCTTCAAGAGGGGCTGCCCCGCCCTTGTCGGAGAGGTATCGCCCACAGTCCGAAAGACCCTTTCGGCGGTGGCCGAGGAAAAGCAAACGCCCCTTTTCTTTTCGGATCTCTCCTCGCTCTCTGTCGAGAGGGCCGACAAGGAGGGGATCCGCTTCCGCTTGGAAGGAAGGTCCTATTCGATCCCCTTTGCCGCCGCCTATCAGCCGAAGAACGCCGCTCTTGTCATTCGGGCGCTCGCGCTTCTGAACGAAGCCGGCCTTTCGGTGCCCGAGGAGGCGATCGAAAAGGGGCTGGCAAAGGTGCGCTGGCCCGGCCGCTTTGAATACTTCAGCCGCTGCCCCGACGTGGTGTACGACGGCTCGCATAACCCCGAAGGGGTCAGGGCCACGGTCGAGACCGTCAAAAGGCTTTACCGCAAGGAAAAGCTTTTGCTGATCACGGGCGTGATGGCCGACAAGGATTACCCCGCGATCATAAAATCGCTCGCCCCGCTTGCCGATACCGTCTTTACCGTCACCCCCGATAACCCCCGCTCGCTTTCGGCCGCGTCGCTTTCGGCCGCCTACCGTAAGGAGGGCGCCGTGGCGCTTCCCCGCCCCTCGGTCAAGGCGGCGCTCCTGGACGCCGCCCCCCTGAGCAAGGCCTTCCGGCGACCGATCTTTATCCTTGGCTCGCTCTATCTTTATAAAGAAGCGAAGGATGCCTTCCTTGCCTGCCGCGACGAAGGGATCCTCTGACCGAAAACGCCCTTTCTTGCCCCCCTTGGCAAAAAGGGCGTTCTTTTTCTTTTTTTAGGAGAAATTCCCTCTTTTTTCGGGCGTTTCCCATTGACAAAGCGCAAAAGACACGCTACAATGAAGAAAAGAAAAAGAAACGAGAGGTCAACCTATGGTTGCAATTGTAAACGGAGATATGATCCTTAAGGACCGCGTTCTTTCGGGGCACGCGCTGCTGTATACCGATAAGATCGAGGGGATCGTTTTGCCCGAGGATATTCCCGCCGGCTGTCCGGTGATCGACGCCGGGGGCGGTTATATCGCCCCGGGGCTGATCGATCTGCATATCCACGGCTATCTTGGCCGTGACGTGTGCGACGGCTCGGTCGAGGGGCTTCGCACCATCGCGAAGGGGCTGCTTCAAAACGGCGTTACCGGATTTTTACCCACCACGATGACGGTTGCGGAGGCGACCATCCGCGAGGCCCTGGAAAGCTGCCGCGCGGCGATGGCCGAGGGCGACGCGTGGGAGGGGGCTACGGTCCTTGGTGCCCACGCCGAGGGGCCCTTTATCAGCGCCGCCAAGAAGGGCGCGCAGGACGAGCGGCATATTCAAAAGATCGACCCCGCTTTTGTCAAGGAATACGCCGACGTGATCCGCCTTCTGACCTTAGCCCCCGAGGAGGACACCCGTGATTTCGCGGCGATCCGCGCGATCAAAAGAGATACCGATATTCGGATCTCGATGGGCCACACCTCGGCCGACTACGAAACAGCGGTCGCCTCGACCGCCGCGGGTGTCTCGCACGCCACGCATCTCTATAACGCCATGACGCCGCTTACCCACCGCGGCCCCGGTGTCGTCGGCGCGGTCTTTAATACCGACGTCAGCTGTGAGCTGATCGTGGACGGCGTTCACGTCAACCCCGCCCTTTACGATATGGTGTGGAAGCTGAAGGGCCGCAAGCTCTGCTTCATCACCGACTGTCTGCCGGCGGGCGGCCTTCCGCCCGGGAACTACACGCTGGGCGGCAGCGACATCGTATACGACGGCACCATCTGCCGCCTTACCGACGGCACGATCGCGGGAAGCGCGCTGGCGCTGAACAAGGGGGTGCTTACCGTATACGGGCATTCAAGCATCCCGCTTTACGAATGCGTCAACTGCGCTTCTCTCAATCCCGCCACCGCCCTTGGTATTGCCGATAAAAAGGGGAGCCTCGAGGTCGGCAAGGATGCGGATATCATCATCGCGGATAAAGCCTTCTCTATTCAAAAAACCATCATCGGAGGAACGATAAAGTATGAAAGTGCAAGCAAAACTTGACAAAAACTATGCCCCTCTCGCTCTCCTTTGCCGCAAGATGCGCGAGGAGACCAAGGAAGAAGGACAGGACATCGTGATCGCTGCCGTGCGTGACCACGGCTATACGACGGTCTACAAGACCCGCATTCATCCCGACGGTGTGGGCCGCGACGAAGAGAACTTTTTGTTCGTTGACCGTATCGCCAAGACCCTTCTGTGGGTATCGGGCGGCTTCCGCCTGGTGCTGGCGGGCAGCCCCGCCTGCGCCGATTATCTTTCGCGTACCTTCTGCTACGGTGGCACGCGCGATTTCGACGTACGGTTTATGGAGCGGGTATACGAGGAAAAATTCGAGGTCATCGGCTGCGCCCTTTCCGAGGCACCCTGTGAAAAATCGGCCGCCGCACCCATCGGCCGTCATCTGGACGGCTGTCGCATCGGCTTTGACGCGGGCGGCTCCGACCGCAAGGTCAGCGCCGTCGTCAACGGAAAGACCGTCTATTCCGAGGAGGTCGTCTGGTTCCCGAAGTTGCAATCCGATCCCAAGTATCACTACGAGGGTATCCTTTCCGCGATGAAGACGGCTGCCTCGCACATGCCGCGTGTGGACGCGATCGGCGTTTCAAGCGCCGGGGTGTACGTCAACAACCGTATTATGGTCGCTTCTCTCTTCTTAAAGGTCAGCGACGAGGATTTTGAAAAGCATGTTAAGAACATGTATCTGGACGTCGCGAAGGAGCTGGGTGAAAACATCCCGATCGAGGTCGCCAACGACGGGGACGTCACCGCCCTTGCCGGGGCGATGAGCCTGGACGAAAACGCCGTTCTCGGTATCGCGATGGGCACCTCCGAGGCGGCGGGCTACGTCGATCCCGACGGCAACATCACCGGTTGGCTGAACGAGCTGGCCTTTGCCCCGGTCGACGCCAATCCCGAGGCCATGGTCGACGAGTGGTCGGGCGACTACGGCTGCGGCGTTAAGTACTTCTCGCAGGATGCGGTCATTAAGCTGGCGCCCGCGGCGGGCATCACACTTGACGAAAGTCTCTCCCCCGCCGAAAAGCTGAAGGTCGTACAGGGCCTTATGGAAAAGGGAGACGAGCGCGCCGCCGCCATCTACGAAACCATCGGCGTCTACTTCGGCTACACCCTCGCCTATTACAGCGAGTTCTACGATATCAAAGAAGTCCTCATCATGGGCCGCGTGACCTCGGGAGAAGGCGGCGTCCTGATCCTTCGGAACGCCCAAGAGGTCCTTGATACGGAATTCCCCGAATTGGCGAAAAAGATGAAGCTGAATATCCCCGACGAGAAAGCCCGCCGCGTCGGCCAATCGGTCGCCGCCGCCAGCCTGCCGAAGCTTTCCTAATCCCAAAAACAATGGTTTAAAAGCCATATATCCTTTGCGAAAGGGCCCGGAATTCGGGCCCTTTTTCCTTACCTTCCCACCACCCACGCTATGCGATTCTCCGCTGCACAAGGCGGTTTTTCGCTTTCTCTTGCTAAATTTTTGTTTCTCTTATCGCACGTCAAAACTTGACTTTCCCTACAAAACATGGTAAAGTGGAGATGGGAAAACCCCTACCCCCTTTCGTCATTTTTATAAGAAAGAGGAAAACAAAATGAAAAAATCTCTTCTGTTCTTGTTCGCCCTTTCGCTCACCCTGCTTATTTTGGTTGGATGCGTGGAAGCCGAGCCGAGTGAACCTTATACGGAAGGACTTATCTTCGAATTAAATGGAAAAGGAGATGGCTATATCGTTTCCGGGTATACGGGAACGGCTACCGAAGTCGTTATTCCTTCTCTTTACAAAGGAAAGCCGGTGGCTTCGATCGGCTCTTCTGCGTTCCGGGATTGCAAAGGTCTTACAAGCGTGACCTTTGCAGAAGGAAGCCAACTGACCGAGATCGGCTCTTTTGCATTCGCCGGATGCTCTATTACGAGCATCACCATCCCCGCTTCGGTCACCTCGATCGGCGATTATACATTCAATGGTTGTACCGACCTTACGGGCATTATAATCCCCTCTTCGGTCCAATCAATCGGCAATTATGCGTTCATGGATTGCTACGACCTTACGAGCATCACGATCCCCGCGTCGGTCCAATCAATCGGCAATTATGCGTTCATAGGTTGCTACGACCTTACGAGCATCACGGTAGCAGGAGATAATCCAACCTATTGCTCGATCGACGGAAACCTGTATAGCAAGGACAAAAAAACGCTGATCCGGTACGCAATGGGCAAGACCGCCGCAAGCTTTACGGTTCCCGCTTCGGTCACAGAGATCGGCTCTTCTGCGTTCCGGGATTGTGACGGCCTTGCAAGCATCGAAATTCCATCTTCGGTCACCTCGATCGGCGATTCTGCGTTCTCGGATTGCGAAGGTCTTACGAGCGTGACCTTCGGAGAAAATAGCAAACTGACCTCGATTGGTTATGAGGCGTTCGCTTCTTGCTCCAACCTTACGAGCATCACGATCCCCGCTTCGGTCACAAAGATCGGCTTTTCTGCATTCGTCGCATGCTCCGACCTACCAAGCATCGTAATCCCCGCTTCGGTCACCTCAATCGGCGGTGGAGCGTTCTATGGTTGCTCCAAACTTACGAGTGTGACCTTCGAGGAAGGGAGCCAACTGACCACGATCGGCGATTGTGCATTCTGGGATTGCACCCGCCTGACAAACATTACCATCCCCACTTCGATCACCTCGATCGACTCTTATGCGTTCCGGGGTTGCACCGGCCTTACAAGCATCGTGATCCCCGCTTCGGTCACCAATATTGGCTATGAGGTGTTCACGTATTGCGACGACCTTACGATCTATGCCGAGGCGACGTCAACGCCTTCGGGATGGGATGAATTTTGGAATCCTCATAACCGCCCCGTTGTGTGGGGATACAAGGAATAAGTCAGGATTGCCCTTTGGGCAAGTTATGAGTTATGAAATGCTACGCATGGTTATGATTGGCTTCGCCAAGCGGATAATGCTGCGCCAAAGCCACAAAAAAGAGAATATTTCCGATATGCACCCCGAAGCTTCGATGCTTTTGGGGTGCATATTATTTTCGCTCTCTTTTTCCTTTTTCTTCTTGCAAAGGCGCCCTTATAATGATATAATTACAAGTGATAAAAAGAAAAGAGAGACGCGTAATGAATTCATTAAAGGAACGGTATATAGCGGCGAAGCGTAAGCTTTTTCGCCGCTATTACGGCATAAAATTAAATGCGCCGCAGGTAGAGGCGGTATGCAGTGAAAGAGGGCCTCTGCTCGTTTTGGCGGGGGCGGGCAGCGGAAAGACCACGGTGCTTGTTAAGCGCATCGTGCATCTTATCCGCTTTGGAGATGCGTATGAAAGCGATCTCTTCCCCTCTCACCTTGACGAGGCGGCGGTTGCCTATTTAGAGGCTCTGGCAAGCAAGGAGCCGCTCGACGTTGAGGAGCTTGAAGGGGTCCTGCCGTGCTTCGCAAGCCACCCCTGTCCCCCTTACGCGATGCTGGCGATCACCTTTACCAACAAGGCGGCGGGTGAGATCAAGGAGCGGCTCGCCGCCGCCCTTGGGGACCCCTCGGCAAGCGCCGAGGTCTGGGCGGGGACCTTCCATTCGATCTGCGTAAGGATCCTTCGCTATAACGTGCTGGAGGCCGGCTACAAGAGCGGCTTTTCGATCTATGACAGCGACGACCAGAAGCGCGTGGCTTCGGATGCGATGAAGGCACTCAACATGGACGATAAGTTCCTGCCGATCAAAAGCGTGCTTAACGGGATCAGCCACGCCAAAAACAATCTCCTCTCCCCCGATGAATTTGAGGATCACGGCGATTTCCGCTTGAAGCAGATCGGCAAGGTGTATCGAGAATACCAGAAGCGCTTGGAGGCGGCCAACGCCCTTGACTTTGACGATATTATTCTGAAGACGGTCAAGCTGCTGGAGAATTATCCCGATATTGCCGAGCGCTATCAGAAGAAATTCCGCTACGTCTGCATCGACGAATACCAGGATACCAACTACGCCCAGTTCCGCCTTTCGGAGCTTTTGTCGGCAGGACAGCGCAATATCATGGTCGTGGGGGACGACGATCAGAGCATCTACCGCTTCCGTGGGGCGACGGTCGAGAACATTCTTCACTTCGATAAGACCTACCCCGACGCCCGCGTGATCAAATTGGAGCAGAATTACCGCAGCACAAAGACGATCCTGGAGGCGGCGAACGCCGTCATCGCGCACAACCCCGACCGCCACGACAAAAGTCTTTGGTGCGAGGGCGAAATCGGCGAAAGGATCACGGTGCATAAGGCCGACACCCAGAATGACGAAGCGATATGGATCAAGGATAAGATCCTCTCGCTCGTCAGCAAAAAGGGCTGTCGCTACCGCGATATCGCTATTCTCTACCGCCTGAATGAAATGTCCCGCTCCCTGGAGGGGGCGTTTGCCAAAAGCGGGATCCCCTATCGGATCCTTGGCGGTCAGCGCTTCTACGACCGCAAGGAGATCCGCGATATGGTGGCGTATCTGCACGTCATCGCCAATCCCGACGACAATCTGCGGCTTCTTCGCATCGTGAACGAGCCAAAGCGCAAGATCGGAGACGCGACGCTTTCTGCCGTCGCCGAGATCGCGGCGCGCGAGGAGATCTCTTACAGCCGCGTGCTGGAGAAGGCCGCCGACTATCCCGAGCTGCAAAAGGCCGCCCCGCGCCTATTGGAATTCGCTTCGCTGATGAAAAGCCTTCGGGCCGAAGAATGCGGGGCCTCGGATCTTATCCGCCACGTATACGAAAAATCGGGCTACGGCGAGATGCTTCGGGCCGAGGGCGAGGTCAGCAAGACCCGCATTGACAACATCGGAGAGTTGGTCAGCGCCGCCGCCGAATACGAGAAGCGGGTCGAGGAGCCCTCTCTCGTCGGCTTTTTAGAGGAGATCGCGCTGATCAGTGACGTCGATAAATACGACGAGAATGCCGACGCTGTGGTACTGATGACCATTCACAGCGCCAAGGGGCTTGAGTTTCCCACCGTCTTTTTGCCGGGGATGGAGGAGGGGGTCTTCCCCACCTCGCAGGTGCGGGAGGATCCCGCCGAGCTGAACGAGGAACGGCGCTTGGCGTACGTGGCCATCACGCGTGCCAAGGAAAAGCTCTTCATCACCCACACGCATGAGCGGATGATGTACGGCCGCACGGCCTACAATCCCCCCTCGCGCTTTTTGCGGGAGGAGATCCCCGAGGCGCTTCTGGAAAAGGACGAGCCAAAGCGCGCCTACACCTCCACCGCCTACCGCCCAAGCGGCGGCGGATCCTTTGAAAGCCGCCTTTCGGGCGAATTTCTGCGCCGCCCCGCCGCAACGGCGGCCCCCAAGCGGCCGTCCCTTGGCAGCTTTACCCGCTTCACGGTCGGGGATCGCGTTGCCCACACCGTATTCGGCAAGGGAGAGATCCTTTCGGTCAAGGAAATGGGGGGTGACCTTTTGTACGAGGTCCGCTTTGATAGCGGGGCCACCAAGAAGCTGATGGCCACCTACGCGAAGCTCCAAGCGGCCGAGTAAGCATTTTTCCCTTCCCCGATTAAAGCAAAGCCTTTTGGGCTATAATCATAACCGTACATCAAAAAAAGAAAAGGAGAAAAGCTATGGCAAAATACAAATGCACCGTCTGCGGCGAGATCTTTGAGGTGGTGACGGGAGAGCCCGTCGTATGCCCCAAGTGCCGCCAAAGCGGAGACAAAGTCATTAAGATTGAGGAGGACAAAAGCATGAACAAGTACGCAGGAACCAAGACCGAAAAGAACCTCGAAGCCGCCTTTGCGGGCGAATCTCAGGCGCGGAATAAGTATACATATTTCGCGTCGGTCGCCAAGAAGCAGGGCTTCGAGCAGATCGCGGCGCTCTTTTTAAAGACCGCCGACAACGAAAAAGAGCACGCGAAAATGTGGTTCAAGGAGCTTTCGGGCATCGGCGATACCGCCGAGAACCTTCTGCACGCCGCCGAGGGTGAAAACTACGAATGGACCGATATGTACGCAAACTTCGCGAAGACCGCCGAGGAGGAGGGCTTCCATGAGCTTGCCGAAAAGTTCCGTCTCGTTGCCGCGATTGAAAAGCATCACGAGGAACGGTACCGCGCGCTTCTTAAGAACGTCGAGCTTGCCGAGGTCTTTGCCAAGTCCGACGTCAAGATCTGGGAATGCCGCAACTGCGGTCATCTGGTGGTCGGCACCGCCGCCCCCGAGATCTGCCCCACCTGCGCGCACCCGAAGGCCTATTTTGAGATCCACGCCGAAAACTACTGATCAAAAAAGAAAGGCGAGCCGCGGCTCGCCTTTTTCTTATGCGACGGCAAAAAAGACTACTATTTATTATTTTATAAAAAAATGTCTTTTTTTCGGTGAAAAGTATTGACAAACGCCTTTTAGCGTGCTAAAATAAGCCCATATTAAAAGCGTTGACGAAGAGGGCGCGGGTCCTGAATTTAAAGAGAGACGGCGGTCGGTGCAAGCCGTTAAAGGAAGGCCATGCGTTTGTAGCTTCTGAGCTGAGGGGAAGAAAGAGAGATCGAGTAGAACCCCTTCGTGTTTGCCGCGTAAGCGCATACGGGCTGCTTGGCCCTGAGTGGCAGGGGTTCCTGCAATTTGAGTGGTACCGCGGGTGTTGTGTAACAAGCTCGTCTCAAAGCATGTATCTTTGCGACGGGCTTTTTTCGTTCCGTCCCCCGAAAAGGAGAGAAAAAATGAAGGGTCTTGACCAGAAAATCCGCGAAATGGCGGGAAGAATCCGTGAGCTTCGCGAGATCGAAAATCTGACGACCTCGCAGATGGCGCAAAAGACCGCCGTATCGGAGGAAGAGTATATCGCCTGTGAAAACGGGCTTTCGGACCTCAACTTTGCCTTTATCTACCGCTGCGCGCAGGCCTTTAACGTAGACGTCACCGATATCATCGAGGGCAACAGCCCCCGCCTTAAGTCCTATACGCTGACAAGAAGCGGCGAGGGGCAGAAGATCGAGCAGGCGCACGGCATGACCTATTTTAACCTGGCGCCGAACTTCCGCCACCGCATTGCCGAGCCGCTGTACGTTCACAGCGTATACAGCGAAGAGGCGCAGCATAAGCCGATCGAGGTCACCACCCACACGGGGCAGGAATGCGATATCGTGATCTCGGGACACCTCAAGGTCAAGATCGGCGAGCACGAGGAGATCCTCGGCCCCGGGGACAGCATTTACTACAACAGCCTTTCGCCCCACGGCATGATCGCCGTCGGCGGCGAGGATTGCCTCTTTTACGCGATCGTCTTAAATCCGACGGGCGAGGAGATACCCGAGCTGCCCGCCGCGAAAAAGAGCGAGAACGAGCAGCGCAAGAAGGATGAAAAGGACCGCGTCTATCACCGCTTTATCGAGGTCAGCGAAAACGAAAACGGCACCCCCACCTCGATCCGCTTCAAGAATACCGAGCGCTTTAACTTCGCCTTTGACGTTCTCGACGCGATCGCCGAAAAGGATCCCGACAAGACCGCCCTTTTGCATATCGGAAACGATAAGAGCGAGCGGCGCTTCAGCTTCCTTGACATCAAGAAGGCCTCCTGCCGCGCAGCCAACTACTTCAAGTCGCTTGGCATTAAGAGAGGCGACCGCGTTATGCTGATCCTTGGGCGGCATTACCAGTTCTGGCAGGCGATGCTTGGCCTTAACCGTCTCGGGGCCATTGCCATTCCCGCCCCCAACCAGCTGCTTGACCACGACCTTGAGTACCGCTTTTTGGCGGCGGGGGTCGATACCGTGCTTTGTACCGCCAGGGGCAGCGTATCGGACGAGGTCGATAAGGCGGCCGTAAAATGCCCCGCGCTGCGGAACAAGATCATCGTTGACGGGAAAAAGGCGGGCTGGCGCTCCTACGACGAGGAATGCGCCCTCTTCAGCACCCATTTCAAGCGGGGGGAGGACGCCCCCGGGGGCGACGACTTGATGCTGATGTTCTTCACCTCGGGCACCACCGGCTACCCGAAGATCGCCGCGCATAACTACAAATACCCCTTAGGTCACTTTCATACCGCCAAGTATTGGCATTCCGTCGATCCCGACGGGCTTCACTTCACCATCTCGGACACCGGCTGGGCCAAGGCCATGTGGGGCAAGCTCTACGGCCAATGGCTGTGTGAGGCGGCGACCTTCGTATACGATTTCGACCGCTTCTCGGCCTCCGATATTCTGCCGATGTTCAAGAAATACAACATCACCACCTTCTGGGCGCCCCCCACGATGCTTCGTATGATGGTCAAGGAGGATATTTCCAAATACGATCTTTCCTCGATCAAGCATATGACAACGGCAGGGGAGGCCCTGAATCCCGAGGTCTACCGCCAGTTTGAAAAGGCGACGGGGCTTGCGATCCTCGAGGGCTTCGGGCAGACCGAGACCACCATGGTCATCGGGAATATGATCGGCGCCTCGCACAAGATCGGCTCGATGGGCAAGCCCGCCCCGATCTACGACGTCACGCTTCTTTCGTCCGACGGTAAGGAGGTCGGCGTCGGGGACCCCGGCGAGATCGTGATCAACCTCAAGAACGGCTCTCCCCACGGTCTTTTCGTCGGCTATTACAAAGATGAGGAGAAGACCCGCGAGGTACGCTACGACGGATATTATCACACGGGCGACCTTGCCTGGCGCGATGAGGACGGCTTCTATTGGTACGTCGGCCGCGCCGACGACGTTATCAAATCCTCGGGCTACCGTATCGGGCCCTTTGAGATCGAAAACGTCATTATGGAGCTGCCGTACGTGCTGGAATGCGGCGTTTCGGCCGCGCCCGACGAGGTAAGAGGCCAGGTCGTAAAGGCGAGCATCGTGCTGACGCCCGGCACCGCCCCCTCCGAAGAATTGAAAAAAGAGATCCAGCAGTACGTCAAAACGCATACGGCGCCCTACAAGTACCCCCGTATCGTCGTTTTCTGCGACAGCCTGCCCAAGACCACCAGCGGCAAGATCCGCCGCAATATGCTGTAAAACTATGATGAACCGAAAAAGAATTACCATTGTTTCGGGGCACTACGGCAGCGGAAAGACGAACATCGCCCTTTCGCTTGCCGCGGCCCTGCGAAGGGTGCATGAAAGGGTCCTTATTGCCGATATCGATATCGTCAATCCCTATTTCCGCACCAAGGACAGCGAGGAAGCGCTGAAGAAGCTGGATATCCGCCTCATCTGCTCCTCCTACGCGAATACCAACCTCGATATCCCTGCCCTTCCACCCGATCTTTACACCGTCACCGACGACAAAAGCTACCACGCGGTGCTTGACGTCGGGGGGGACGAGCGGGGAGCCCTCGCGCTTGGGCGGCTTTCCCCCGCCATTCGGCTGGAAAATAATTACGAGATGCTTTTCGTTATCAATCGCTGTCGCCCCTTGACACGCGACCCCGATAGTGCTATAAAGGTAATGAAGGAGATTGAGGCGGCCTCAGGGCTATCTTGCACCGGCATCGTCAACAACTCGAACCTTGGCGAGGAAACGACCAAGGAGACGCTGCTTTCCTCGCTCCCTTACGCCGAGGAGGTCGCGAAAGCAAGCGGGCTGCCGCTTCTTTTCCATACGGTGGACCGAAGGCTTTATGAGGAATGCCGCCCCTTCATCCCCAATCTCTTCCCATTAGATCTGCAAAGTAAATTTTACAAGGAGAATACATTATGGCAAAATTAAGCTTTAAAACCGATAAATGTAAGGGCTGCGGCCTTTGCGTTCATTTTTGCCCCCGTGGGGTTCTCAAAATTGCCACCGACAAGATCAACCAAAAGGGGCATCACCCCGTTGAAGCGGAGAATATGGAGGCCTGCATCGGCTGTGCCTTCTGCGCCACCATGTGCCCCGATTGCATCATCACGGTAGAAAGGTAAGAAAGAAAATGGCTGATAAGGTATTAATGAAGGGTAACGAAGCGATCGCCGAGGCGGCGATCTTAGCGGGCTGCCGCCACTATTTCGGATACCCCATCACCCCCCAGACCGAGATCGCCGCGTATATGGCGAAAAGAATGCCCAAGATCGGCGGCGTGTTTCTCCAGGCCGAGAGCGAGATCGCCGCGATCAATATGGTATACGGCGTTTCCGCCACCGGTAAGCGTGTTATGACCTCCTCCTCCAGCCCCGGGATCTCCTTGAAGGGCGAGGGGCTCTCGTATCTCGCGGGCGCGGATCTGCCCGCCCTCGTCGTTAACGTTCAGCGCGGAGGCCCCGGGCTCGGCGGCATCCAGCCCTCTCAATCCGACTATTTCCAGGCCACCAAGGGCGGCGCCCACGGTGACTTCCATATGCTGGTATTGGCCCCTGCCTCGGTGCAAGAGATGGCCGAGCTGACGGTGCACGGCTTCAACCTTGCCGATAAGTACCGCATGACCTCGATGATCCTTGCCGACGGAACGATGGGCCAGATGATGGAGCCCGTATCGCTTGACTTTGTCAAGGCCGAAACGTACGAGAAGCCCTGGGCGGTCACGGGGACCGAGAAGAAGCGCCCCCACAACGTCGTTAACTCGCTTTTCTTAAAGCCCGAGGAGCTGGAGAGGACCAACTTCGAGCGGTACGAGCGCTACGCGCTTATCGAGGAAAACGAGGTCATGTATGAGGAATACCGTATGGAGGACGCTGAGATCTGTGTCGCCGCCTTCGGGATCGCCGCGCGTGTTTCGAAGAACGCCATCGACGAAGCCCGCCGCCGCGGCATCAAGGTCGGTCTTATCCGCCCCATCACGCTCTGGCCCTTCCCGACGAAGGCCTTCGCGAAGGCCGCCGAAAAGGCCAAGGCCTTTATCTCGGTCGAGCTTTCGATGGGACAGATGATCGAGGATATCCGTCTTTCGGTGAACGGGCGTGCCCCCGTTACGCTTTGCAATCGCGCGGGCGGTATGATCCCCTCGCCCGAAGAGGTGCTGGCCGCGATCGAGGCCGCGCAGAAAGGAGCCAACTGATATGATCGTATTTGATAAACCGAAGGCGCTTGCCGACCTTCCTCTTCACTACTGCCCCGGCTGCACACACGGGATCGTTCACCGCCTTGTTGCCGAGGTCCTGGACGAGCTGGATATCGAGGGAAAGGCGATCGGTATCGCCCCCGTCGGCTGCTCGGTCATGGCGTACGACTACTTTAACTGCGATATGATCGAGGCTGCCCACGGCCGTGCCCCCGCGGTCGCGACCGGCGTTAAGCGCTCGGATCCCTCTCGTATCGTCTTTACTTATCAGGGAGACGGTGACCTTGCCTCGATCGGCATGGCCGAGACGGTGCACGCCGCCGCCCGTAATGAAAACATCACCATCATCTTTATCAACAACGCCATCTACGGCATGACCGGCGGTCAAATGGCCCCCACCTCGCTGCCGGGGCAGGTGACCCAGACCTCGCCCTATGGGCGTGATACCGGCCACTGCGGCTTCCCGATCAAGGTATCCGAGATGCTTTCGCAGCTGGACGGCGCCGAGTATATCGAGCGCGTGGCGGTCAACAACGTCAAAAACGTCAAAAACGCGAAAAAGGCGATCAAGAAGGCCTTTGAGAACCAGGTGAACGGAAAGGGCTTCTCGCTGATCGAGGTCATTTCCAGCTGCCCCACCAACTGGGGTATGACGCCTAAGGCGGCCCTTGAATGGATCGATGAAAAGATGATCCCCTATTACCCGCTCGGCGTTTACAAAGACCGTTCGGCCGGAAAGTGAGGAAGAGAGCATGAGTACTACGCAATATCTGATCGCGGGCTTCGGCGGACAGGGGATCCTGTTTGCCGGTAAGTTCCTTGCCTACTTCGGCTTAAGCGAGGACAAAAACGTCAGCTGGCTTCCCTCCTACGGCCCCGAGATGCGCGGCGGCACCGCCTCCTGCAGTGTCATCGTCAGCGATACCCCCGTCGGCTCGCCCATCGTGCAAAAGCCCGACGTTCTGATCGCGATGAACCTGCCGTCTCTCGATAAGTACGAGGACAGCGTTGTCTCGGGCGGCACGATCTACGTCGATTCGACCCTGATCGGACGCAAGGTAAAAAGAGAGGACGTCAAGGTCGTTTATCTGCCCGCGACCCGCCTGGCGGATGAGCAGCACATCCCGACCCTTGCCAACATGATCATCATGGGGCGTGTCCTGTATGAAAACGGCGGCTTTGATAAGGACGATCTGGTTCTTGCCGCCCTGAAGAAGGTCATCTCGGCCAAGCGTGCCGATATGCTGGACGTAAACCTTGGCGCCCTGCGCATGGGAAAAGAGTATAAGGGAGAATAATCATGGAGATCAAGATCATCGAAAAGGAAAAGCGTTCGTCCCTGCCCGATCCCTCGACCTTAGGCTTCGGGAAGATCTTTACCGATCATATGTTTATTATGGACTACGAGGAGGGCATCGGCTGGCATAACGCCCGCATCGTCCCCTTCGGTCCCTTCCCTATTCACCCCGCCTCGACCGCGCTTCACTACGGCTCCGAGATCTTTGAGGGGCTGAAGGCCTACCGTCGCCGTGACGGAAAGGTCCAGCTCTTCCGCCCGATCGAAAACATCCGCCGTATGAACCGCTCGGCCGAAAGACTTTGCCTGCCCGAGATCCCCGAGGAGCTGGCATTAGAGGTCCTTACCGCCTTTATCCGCCACGAGCAGGAGTGGACCCCCTCCGCCGAGGGAACCTCGCTTTACATTCGCCCCTTTATGTTCGGGAACGACGAAACGCTGGGCGTTCACGCGGTTCACAAGGCCACCTTTATGATCATCACCTCGCCCGTCGGCAGCTATTATAAGGAAGGGCTGAACCCCGTCAAGATCATGATCGAGGACGAGGACGTACGCGCCGTTCGCGGCGGTACCGGCGAAGCCAAGTGCGGCGGAAACTACGCCGCCAGTAACCGCGCGGGCAAAAAGGCCGCCGATCAGGGCTATTCGCAGGTGCTGTGGCTCGACGGGGTCGAGCGTAAGTATATCGAAGAGGTCGGCGCGATGAACGTGATGTTCAAGATCGCGGGCGAGATCGTCACCCCGAAGCTTACGGGCTCGATCCTGCCGGGCATCACCCGCAAATCCTGCCTCGAGGTGCTGAAGAAGGAGGGCTACCGCGTCAGCGAGCGCCTTATCAGCGTGGACGAGCTGGGCGAAGCGCTCAAGAACGGCACGCTGGAAGAGGCGTGGGGCTGCGGCACCGCCGCCGTCGTCTCCCCGATCGGTGAGCTTTGCTACAAGGGTGTCAAGTATATCATCAACGAAGGCAAGATCGGACAGGTGACCGGCTATCTTTACGACACCATCACCTCGATCCAATGGGGCAAGGCCGAGGATCCCTTCGGCTGGACCTATCCCATCGACTAAACGAAAAAGAGCGTGGGAAACCACGCTCTTTTCTATTTTAAAAAAGAAAGGAGCGCCGAAGCCGATGCTTTTTGACCGATACACCGTTATCGACGCGCACTGCCATATCTATCCCGAAAAGATCGCTTCGCGCGCCGTTCGGGGAACCGACGATTTTTACGGCCTTCACTCCTACGGGCAGGGCCTTGTTTCCTGCATGATGAAGGAGGAGGGCGAGGCAGGGGTCGACCGCTTTGTCGTGCAATCGGTCGCCTCGACCCCCCATCAGGTGCGCTCGATCAACGCCTTTATCGAGGGCGAGGTCAAGCAGCACGGGGACAAGCTGATCGGCCTCGGTACCCTGCATCCCGCATCGGCGGATATCAACGGCGACCTTGATGATCTGCTCGCAAGAGGGCTTCACGGAGTGAAGCTTCATCCCGATATCCAGAATTTCGCGATCGACGACGAACGTCTTTTCCCGATCTATGAGCGCTGTGAAAAGGAGGGGATCCCGATCCTGATGCACACGGGGGATCACCGCTTTGACCGCTCGAACCCCAACCGCCTGCTTCCCGTCCTGCGGGCCTTTCCCCGCCTTACCGTCGTTGGGGCGCACCTTGGCGGGTGGTCGGTGTGGGAGGAGGCGGTAAGGACGCTTTCCCCCTTCGAAAATCTTTTCGTTGATACCTCGTCAAGCTCCGCTTTTATGAAAAAGGAGGACTTCGGGCGCCTGATCCGCCGATGGGGCACCGACCGCGTGCTTTTCGGCACCGATTACCCGATGTGGCGGGCCGACGGTGAGATCGAGGTGCTTCTATCGCTGAAGCTTGCGGAGGAGGACTACCGTGCCATCTTTGCGGAGAACGCAAAAAAGGCTTATAAATTTGATTAAAATCCTTTGTTTGTAAACCGAACGTAACAAAAAAGCCTTGCTTTAAAGCAAGGCTTTTTTGTTTTGAGATCAGACGTCAAGATTCATGATCTGGGGCGTTCCGCTTTTGCGGGCGCGCTCGGCCGCGAAGACCACGAGGTGGCTGACGGTCGAATCGTTGATCTCGGTCGCCGAGAAGGGCTTTTCTGCCCCGCAAAGGACGTCGAGAAAATCGTATACCATGTGGCCGTCCCCGCCGCCGTGGGCGCCGTATGCCCCGATCATATCACCGGAGACCTTCAGGTCGATCAGGGTATCCTCATATCCCGCCTTGGTATACGGCGCGATCTTACGCAGGATATACTTCGATTCCTCAAAGGTCCCCTTGATCTCGCCGCGCGTACCGACGATGTGGATATTCCGCTCCGAGCGGGCGGCGCCGCCCGTCATCGTAAAGGTTCCCGTTACGCCGTTTTCAAAGTTGATAAGGACCGCCTGATGGTCTACGTTCCCGTCGCGCTCAAAATCCCATACGCACTTGCCGTAAGGGTTTTCCTCCCGCAAGGAACGCGCGATGTTTTCGGGGGAGGGATCGTTCTCGATCGAGCGGGCAACATAGGCCTGCCAGCGGGGGTTGGCCACGTAGTTGGCCTCACACGAGAAGGCGCATTCCCCGTTCAGCGGGCAGTCGACCATGCAGCGCTTCCCCGCCTCCTTCGGCTTTTTATCGGGCATAAACTGGATATCGCTGCCGTAGGAATGAACGACCTTCGGCTTGGTATCGCTCATCATCCACATCATAATGTCCATATCGTGGCAGGACTTGGCCAGAAGCATCGGCGCGAAGCAGATCTTCGGCGAGCGCCACTTGCCGCGCACGTACGCCACGGCCATATGATGGTAGTTGACATGCTCACACATTTCGATGCTGATGATATCCCCGATCTCACGGTTGACAAGGTGCCGCTTGATGGCGCTGTAGAAGGGGGTATAGCGCAGAACGTGGCAGATATAGACCTTCCTTTTGCAATCGTTGGCCACCTTAACGAGGCGCCGAAGCTCCTCCTCGTTGACGGCAAAGGGCTTTTCAAGCAACAGATCGTACCCTGCCTCGAGCACGGGGATCGAGGTCTCGACGTGCAGCTGGTCCATCGTGCCGTTGATCACGGCGTCGGCAAACTTTTCTCTCTTCAGAAAATCGGCAAGCTCGGTAAAGCAATTTTCCGGCGAAACGCTGTACTTTTGGCGCATCCGCTCCATACGCCCGGTATCGGGCTCCACGATCCCAACGACCTTCATACGGTCGGGGGTCTTCAGGGAAAAGCTCGAATAAACATCGGCTCGGTTTCCGGCTCCCACGAGAACTACCTTGATCTGTCTCTGCATAAAAAATCCTCCTATTGACTTTTTTCTGCTTTTATTGTATACTATTTTCGCCGAAAAGAATAGCACAAAACTGCACAAAGCTATCACAAAAGAGGATGTTTTATGAAGCTTGGGTTTTACGAAAAGCTCTCGCGAAGCGACGAGGAAAAAAATCCGATCCGCTTAAAAAGGCTTTCGACCTTCAACAGCATCTACGCCCATTGGCACGAAACGGTAGAGCTGCTTTATTTCACCGAGGGGCAGTCGGTCGTTTTTTGCGATGACCGTGAATATACGGTAGACCCCGGGGATATTGTCTTTGTCAACCCCATGGAAACGCATCGCGGCATTTGCCTAACGAAAAAGCACGCCTGGTACGTTTTGCACATCTCCCCCCTTTGGTTTGACCTGATCACCGACCGCGAATTTATCTATATCGAAAACAGGATCCGTGACGAGGGGGCGCGCGCCCTGATGGAAAGCCTTATTAAAGAGGAGGAGGAAAAAGCCTACGGCTACGAGACCGCGATCAAGCGCGACGCCTTTGCGTTGCTTACGTATCTTCTGCGCCACCATACCGAACGGCGGGTCGACCTGAAGGAGCAGCCGCGGCATATCGAGCATAAGCGCCTTTTAAACGACGTGCTCAACTACATCCACCACCATTACGACGAAACGCTTACGGTCAGCGCGCTGGCCGCCCGCTTTTATATCTCCCCCTCGCATCTTTCGCATCTTTTTAAGGAGCAGCTGGGAAAAGGGGTGACCGCCTACTGCAACGAGCATAGGATCGGCAAGGCCAAGATGATGCTGCTTTCGGATAAATCCCCGATCACCGAGGTCGCGCGCGCCGCGGGCTTTGACGATATCAATTATTTCAGCCGCGTTTTCAAAAAGCTGGTAGGCAAGACCCCCAGCGAATTCCGCGCGTGTCAATAAAAAAGGATGCTTCCTTGGCGCACCTGCGATAAAGCAGGTGCGCCAACTCTATTCGCCTGCGGCGAGTGATATGCACTTCGTGCGTGATATGTCCTTCAGACGTGATATGCGCTACGCGCGTTGGAAGAAAGAGGCGAATAGAATATCACGGCGACCAAAGGGAGCAATATCACTTTTGCGAAGCAAAAATATCACGGCGAGCCGTGCGAGGCATATCACTTATAAATTCTCTTTACCACACGACACCATAAGATACCTTATAGGCAAGGTAGTGTGCAAAAAGGACGAGAAAAAATCTCGTCCTTTTTGATTTTGCTAGGAAGCTGCTTTATCGCAGGTCGCCGTTGTGAGCATCCTTTTTTACGAATCTATCTTATGCCTTTTGATGGCCTCCTTGATGGCAAGAAAGGTCTCGTCACTGATCGCGTGCTCGATACGGCAGGCATCCAGCGCCGCGGTCTCCTCGCTTACCCCCAGGCGTGCAAGCAGCGCCGAAAGCACGGTGTGCCGCTCAAAGATCTTTTCGGCGATCGCTCTGCCTTCCTCGGTAAGGGTGATGTATCCCTCCTTATCCACGGTGATATAGCAAGCCGCCTTCAGGTGGGAAACGGCACGGCTGACGCTGGGCTTGGAAAAGCCCATATGCTCGGCCACGTCCAAGGAACGCACGCGCCCGTTTTTCCTTTGCAGAACGTAGATGCTTTCCAAATACATCTCGCCCGATTCCTGCAGTCGCACAGCACACCCTCCTCGCTTCTTTTTTATCATTATAGCACACAAAAGAAAAGAAAGCAAGCCCCCACGCAAAAAGCCGCCCGTCAATGCGTTGACGGGCGGCTTTGCTTGCCTGTTCTTGCGCGGTTTTCTTTACAAAAATTGACTGTATCACAGCTTTATCTTCTTTTTGACGATATCAACGACACGCACGATCACCGGCGTTAAAACGAGGTTAACGATGAATTCGCCAACGAAGTTCAGCCCCGCAAGCCCGATAAAGAGAAGCGCCAGGGTGCTGTTAAAGCCGCCGAAGGCATCGGGGAAAAGCGAAGGAAGGGTACCCATCGTATCGTAGTAGAAGATCAGCATCCCGATCACGAAGATCCCCGTATTGACGATCGGTGCGCTGATCGAAGCAAGGACGGTCTGCACCGTGATATTCTTGCCCTTAAAGGTCTTCGAAAGCGCCCCGTAGATAAGCGCGGGGACAAGGCCCGCCATCGTGGCCTTTAAGAGACACAAGAGGATAAAGGGAACGGGCTTTGCCTGGAAGAGGAGCAGCGAAAAGCCGTCGACCCCCGTGATACCCATCAGCATCGTAACGACCCCGAACACGAATCCGAGGAAGGCGCCCGCCTTCACCCCGAGCAGGCAGGCCCCGATCACGATCGGCACCAGCACCAGGGACATCGGAAGCGGCCCGATCTTGATAAAGGATCCAACCAGCTGCAGCACCACCACAAGGGCGGCGAGCATCGCGCTTTGCACCATGATCATAACTTTTTTGTTGCGTCCGTATTGCATTGAAAAATCCTCCGTTGTAAAAGGAAACTGTTAATTTGCCTGTATTATAGCACAAAAAACGCCCTAATGCAAGTGTTATTTCAGCATCAGCTCGGCAACGAGGCGCGAAAGCTCGGTGGGGCTTTCGATCGAAAGGCCGCTGACAAGGCGGGCGTTCGCGTACAGGATCCTCGTATAGGAGGCAAGCGTTTCCTTGTCCTCTTTATACAGCGCCTTCAGCTTATCGGCAACGGGATGATTGCGGTTGACCGAAAGGCAAAGGGCAGCCTTCGGGCGCTCCCCCTCCATCCCCGGCATACGGGTAAGCGTTTTCTCCATCGCGATCGAGATCTCGCCCTCGCTTGAAAGCGCGGCGGGGTGATCGGAAAGCCCCACGGCAAAGCGGCAGGCGCACGCGCCCCCCAGGCTCTCCTTCATAAAGTCCAGCATATCCCGGTACTCGCTATTCTCCTTCTCAAGCGCCTCCTTCTCGGCATCTCCAAGGGGGGCAGGGCTTTCCTTTACCGCATCGGCAAAGGGCTTTTCCTCATAGCTTTGCAGCATCGAAAGGGCAAACTCGTCGATCTCCTCGGTCAGGTACAGCACCTCGTACCCCGCGGCAACGGCGCCTTCGACCTGCGGCAGAAGCGAAACGCAATCAAGGCTCTCGCCCGAGGCGTAATAGATCTTCTCCTGCCCTTCCTTCATTCTTTCCTTATATTCGCGAAGGGTGACGTATTTTCCCTCCTTCGAAGACCGAAAAAGAAGCAGATCGGCAAGGGTCGCCTTATGCATACCGTAATCGCTGTATACGCCGTATTTCAGCTGGGCCCCGAAGACCGAGAAGAAGCTCTCGTACTTCTCCCGCTCATTTTCCAGCAGCTTTTTGAGCTCGGAGGTGATCTTCTTTTCGATCGACTTGGCGATCGCGCGCAGCTGGCGGTCCTCCTGCAAAAGCTCCCGCGAGATGTTAAGGGATACCCCCGTCGAATCCACAACGCCGCGCACAAAGCTGTAATGGTCGGGCAGAAGCTCGCGGCATTTTTCCATGATCATCACGCCGCCCGAATAGAGCTGAAGCCCCTTCTCAAATTGGCGGGTGTAATAATCGTAGGGGGCCTTGGCAGGGATAAAGAGCATCGCGTCAAAGGTCACCCCACCCTCCGCCTTCTGGCGGATGATCTTGGCGGGCGCCTCAAAATCAAAGTAATTCTCGCGATAGAAGGCGGCGTATTCTTCATCGGTCACCTCGGAGGCGGGGCGCTTCCACAGCGGGATCATGCTGTTCAGCGTTTCGTCGGCAAGGACGGTTTCGTATTCGCCTTCGGTCCCCTCCTTCGGCTGCTGCTTTTCGATCCGCATCCGAATGGGGTAACGGATATAGTCGCTGTATTTCTTCACAAGGGCGCGAAGGCGATGGGAATCCAGATACTCGCTGTATTTTTCCTCCTCGGTATCCGCCTTGATCGAAAGCGTGATCTCGGTGCCCTCCCCCTCCATTTCACAGGGAGTGATGGTGTAGCCGTCCGCACCCGAGGAGACCCACATATGCGCCTCCCCACCCGCGGGGCGGCTTTTTACCGTGACTGTATCGGCCACCATAAAGGCCGAATAAAAGCCCACTCCGAACTGGCCGATGATGTCGATCTCCTCCTTATCGGCAAGAGAAGGATCGCTTTTGAAATCAAACGAGCCGCTTTTGGCGATCACGCCGAGGTTGGAATCAAGCGTTTCCTCGTCCATCCCGCAGCCGTTGTCGCGAACGGTCAGTGTGCGCCCCTCCTTATCGGGAATAAGGCGGATCTCGTACTCCCCCCGCGCGCGGCCGCCCCCGCTTGTCAGCGAAGAATAATAGCTTTTGTCGATCGCGTCGGAGGCGTTGGAGATCAGCTCCCGCAGAAAGATCTCTTTATGCGTATAGATCGAATTGACCATCATATCCAACAGCTTTTTGGATTCGGTTTTAAATTGCTTTTTTGCCATACTCTTTTCCTCTTTGTTCCTTTTTAGGGGCATTTCCCCTTATTGCTTCAATACGCTTATTGTATCCCCTTTCGGGAAAAAAGTCAAGAAAAGCCCTGTCTTTTCACACCTTTTTCACGATTCTCATCCCAAAGCCCGCCGGGCCGCAACCCCCGCGTGCGCCTTTTTGGAAAAATCGCAAAAAAATTTAGCAAACCCCTTCTCTTTTTAAAAAAATATGCTATAATGAAGGTGATCTTTTATAAAAAGGAGCTACATACTTATGGGACAAAATGTTTGCAAGGTTGCCATTATCGGCTGCGGCGGGCGCGGTGGGCGCACCTACGGCCCGATGTTCTTCCGCAACAAAGAAAAATTTTCGATCAACTCGGTCTGCGATATCAAGCCCGACCGTGTCGATTGCTATAAGGCCCTTTGGTCGCTGGATGAAAAGAACTGCTTCTATACCGAGGAGTCCTTTTTTGAGGAAAAGCACGGCGATCTTCTGGTCGTCGCGACGCAGGACCGTGACCACGTCCGCCACGCGATAAGAGGGCTGGAGCTTGGGTACGATATCCTGCTTGAAAAGCCGATCTCCCCCGTGAAGGAGGAGCTGCTCCGCCTTTTGGAGGCCCAGAAGAAATACAACCGCAAGATCCTCGTTTGCCACGTGCTACGCTATGCCCCCGCCTTCCTGAAGATGAAGGCCCTGCTTGACGAGGGGGTCATCGGGAAGATGCTGCACATCGAATGGATCGAGCAGGTGGGCTGGTGGCACCAGGCGCACAGCTTCGTACGCGGCAACTGGCGCAACGAAGCCGAGACCTCGCCGATGATCATGGCCAAGTGCTGCCACGACCTTGACCTTCTGCAGTACTACGCCGCCTCGCGCGCCAAGACCGTCTATTCCGAGGGCGAGATCTCCTTCTTTAACGAGAAGAACAAGCCCGAGGGCGCTACCGACCGTTGCGAGACCTGCCCGCATATCAAGACCTGTAAATACAGCGCCGAGCGGATCTATATCGACCGCTGGTCGAAATGGAAGCCTGCCTGCGCCTGGCCCTATAACACCTTCTGCTTTGAGGATCCGATGACCGAGGAGGGTCTGCGCCACGCCTATCAGACGACGGGCTATGGCCGCTGCGTATTCGCCTGCGACAACGACGTCGTCGATAATCAGACGGTTATGATCAACTTTGAAAACGGCGTGAAGGCCACCCTGACCATGTCCGCCTTTACCAACGCGATGGGCCGCCGCTGTGCCTTCCACGGCACCGAGGGTGAGCTGATCTTTGACGAGCGGCGTGACGAGATCCGCGTTTGCACCTTCTTCGAGGAGGAAAAGGTCTACAAGATCTCCGAGCTGCTGAACGACAGCATGCTGAACTCCTACGGCCACGGCGGCGGCGACTTCGTCCTCGTGGAGACCATCTACGATATGATCTTCAACGGCAAGGAAGCCCCCACCTCGCTTGAAAACTCGGTCGAAAGCCATCTTATCGCCCTGGCCGCCGAGGAATCGAGAAAATCCGGCAAGGCCGTCAAGCTTCACTAATTTACATAGGAAAAGGGCTAACCGAATCCGTTGTGTTTTTAACGGAAAATTCGAGGCCATGCGTACACGGAAGGCAAAATGCCTTCCGTGTACTGCTTTTTACGCATTTTCGCTCATATTCGTTTGCCTGTTTTTTATAGGTTGATTGGAATAATATATCTTGACTTGCCTTTGTTATCGAAAATATAGAAAGCGGTGAGCCGAAGCCCATCGCTTTAGAATCAAAGAAAATATTAGGAATAGTATGCCACATATTTCTGCAATACTGCATTGTCAAAGGTGTTATACAAGCTTTGCTTTTGAGCTTTGAAAGAATTCAAAGTAGCGACCAAATTATTGTAATCTGCCATACCTTCTTCATCGGGATTTGACGAATTGACATAAGCGGTTAATAATTTGATAGAATAATCAAAGCCGCAAAGAACAGATTTCTCATATAACTCAACAGTACACATATAAGTTTCAGATGTTCCTTGATTCTCATATCTCATATAATCGGGAACGGTTACTTGAATGAGCTTGCGAAGGGCACTTTCAACACCAACAGATGTTTTGAGTCGATAATAGGCTTCGCAAAATTCATCAAGTTTTAAAGGCTCTGCAATTGCACGGATTGCCTTACCAGTAAAGTTTACAGCTTTTAGAAGTCCTGTAGTATCGGAATCGATGGCCACATCAACGAGCTTGTCAAGAGTCCAAGAATAAATATCTTCATTTGTTGCCTTGAAAAATGTTTTCATTTGGAACTCTGCCAATGTAAGATCGCACGCTTCCTGATACCAGTCCACCAATTCAAGAGCTGCGTTTCTTAAATCTTGAGGATTGCTCGTGTCATTAGAGATATAGAGCAGTACATCAACATATCCGCTTTTGATTTGACGAAGTGCGACGTATTGAGAAACGGATTCCAAGGCTTCATATGCATTCTCAGCAAAGCCTATGATTGCAGTGATGCATTCTATATCCGTCGGAGACATAGCTTTTTCCAACACAGTTTGAATTGCCGAGGCTTCCTTGTTATGCAGAACTTGGTAAAGCATATCAATATCAATAGGAGCATCTGTTGGATCTCCCATATACATATTACCAACATAGAGCATAAACTCGGTGCTTGATTGATCAAAGAATTCAAAAAACGCCGCTTTCGTTTCTGCATCTTCGCCTGTCAAAATATCGTAGAGAGTCAATTTGTACAAATCTTTTTTCGATATAAGACTATTGCCGGGATCAAAAATGTAAGTAGGATCGGCGGTAATGTGAATAAGTTCCCATGCCTGAATTCCCAACATCAAGGTAGTATCATTTTTCAAGTCATTATAAAATGTTGTTGCATAGGAAGAACTCTCATCTCCAAATATCTCCGCAAAATTTTCGGAATATTCCTCTGCTCGGTATGCATCTTCGGTGACATCCCAGACTCTTTTTGCATTGTTTGTATTATAATACCAATAGTTTCCTGCGGTAGTAGGTTGACTCGAGCTGAAATAATATGGAGTTACACTTAAGGGGTATACATTGTTGCCAAGAGTAATTGTTGCCCACTTTTCTGCCGTTCCTGTGTAATAAACTCGATCAAGACTCGAACAACCATTAAAGATGTTGCTTCCGAAGGAACGCAAAAGGTCTTTACCGCTTACAATGGTCACATCTTCAAGAGCCGTACAATTGTTGAAAACATTGTTTCCAAGAGTCATAACATTGTCGGGTATTATAATTGAGTTTAAATCGGTACAATTAGCAAGGGCGTAGGCACCGATGTTTTTCACATCGGTGCCAATATTAAAATTTTCAAGCATCACACATCCTTCGAAGGCATTGCTTCCGATCTCTTGTACGCTGTCAGATATATCCACAGTTTCCAAGGATGTACAATATGCAAATGAATAGTTTTGGATAGCCTTTACTTGATTTCCAATGTATACTTCTTCAAGTGCAGTACAGTTATAGAATGCATAGTGACCAATCACAGTAGTAGCAAGACCTGTGGTAGTATCTCCAATTGTCACTTTCTTCAAACTCGTACAGTTCTCAAATACGCCTCGGCGATTGATATCGCTGTTGTGATATTCGGAGCTACCTCTCAAAGTAATAACGTTTGCGGGAATTTCAACCTCGGCCAAGCTAATGCACTTGTAGAACGCACCGCAACCTATTTCGGTAAGTCCTTTTCCGAGTGTCAACGTGGTCATACGTTTGCAATTGTTGAATGCACCTGTACCTATGTAAGTCACACTATCGGGAATAACAAGATTAACAATTGACTCACAGTTACTAAATGCATAATCTTCAATGGTTTGTACCGATGTACCAATTGTTAAGATTTTCAACGCAGTACAGCCATTAAAAGCATTGTGCTGAATGGTTTTAACCTTATTACCGATATATACTTCTTCAAGCGCAGTACAATTGTTGAAGGTGTAATAACCTATTACGGTAGTTGCAAGGTTACTTGTTGCATCCCCGATTGTCACTTTCTTCAAACTCGTACAGTTCTCAAATACACCTTGACGATTAATATCTCCGTTATGATATTCAGAACTACCGCGAAGAGTAATAACATTTGCAGGAATTTCAACCTCGGTCAAGCTAATGCAGTTGTAGAATGCGCCACAAGCAATTTCGGTAAGTCCTTTTCCGAGTGTCAACGTAGTCATACGCCTGCAGTTGTTAAATGCACCAGTGCCTATGTAAGTCACACTATCGGGAATAGCAAGAGTCAGCAATGCTTCGCATTCACTGAATGCATACTCGCCAATCGTTTGTACAGTAGTTCCTATAGTTACTGTATGCATTGCAGTACAATGACTAAACGCATGGCTTTCTATAGTTTTAACCTTATTGCCGATATACACCTCTTCGAGTGCAGAACAATTTATAAACGCATAGTGACCAATAACAGTAGTTGCGAGATCACTCGTGTCATCTCCAATGGTTACCTTCTTCAAACTTGTACAACTTTCGAATGCACCTCTGCGGTTAATATCTCCATTACGATATTCTGTCGTACCTTTTATCGAAATAACATTAACAGGAATATTTACCTCTGTAAGGCTAATACAATTGTAGAATGTTCCAACCTCTATGCTGGTAAGACCTTTTCCGAGTGTTAATGTAGTCATACGCCTGCAGTTGTTAAATGCACCCACGCCTATGTAAGTCACACTATCGGGAATAACAAGAGTCATCAATGCTTCGCATTCACTAAATGCATACTCGCCAATCGTTTGTATCGTCGTTCCTATAGTTAGCGTATGCATTGCTGTACAATGACTAAATGCATGACTTTCTATAGTTTTTACCTTATTACCGATATATACTTCTTCAAGAGATGTACAATTGTAAAATGCCCAATGACCGACCACCGTGGTTGCAAGATCACTCGTGGCATCTCCAATGGTCACCTTTTTCAAACTTGTGCAATTTTCAAATGCACCCCTACGATTGATATCCCCATTCCTATATTCGGTGGTACCTTTTATTGAAATAACACTTGCAGGGATATGTACTTCTGTTAAGCTAATACAATTATAGAATGTTCCAACCTCTATGGTGGTAAGGCCTTTTCCAAGTGTCAATGTAGTTATACGCTGACAATTATTAAACGCACCAGTACCTATGTAAGTTACGCTATCGGGAATAGCAAGAGTCAGCAACGCTCCGCATTCGCTGAACGCATACTCGCCAATCGATTGAACCGTTGTTCCTATAGTTAATGTATGCATCTTCGTGCAGTGACTAAATGCATGACTTTCGATAGCTTTTACTCTGTTACCAATATATACTTCTTCAAGAGCTGTACAATTGTAAAATGCCCAATGACCGACCACCGTGGTTGCAAGATCACTCGAGGCATCTCCGATGGTCACTTTTTTCAAACTTGTGCAATTTTCAAATGCACCTTTTCTGTTTACGTTATTATTTCGATACTCAGTTGTACCCTTTATTGAAATAACACTTGCAGGAATATTTACTTCTGTTAGGCTAATACAATTGTAGAATGTTCCAACCTCTATGCTAGTAAGACCTTTTCCGAGTGTTAATGTAGTCATACGCCTGCAGTTGTTAAATGCACCCACGCCTATATGTGTAACACTATCCGGAATAACAACGGATCTTATATTTTCTTTGTTGCCGAATGCATAATCTGCTATCTTTCTTACAGGTATTCGAACAGTATCTATCGTAATATATGACGGAATCACAATATCCGTGGAAGAACCAACAAATCCGGTTATGGTAACAGCATCATTTTTTAATGCGTCAGCCGAATCATAAGAAAACTCGATAGAAGATGTAACGCCAGGCAAATTGTCATAGATGGCAGGCACAGAAATTGCAGTAGAAAGCGAATGGAATTTCACGGTCACATAATTCGATCCGTCGACCGTCATCACATCGTTTTCAAGAGTGAAATCACTAATATCAATAGTAGTGTTATCGGAAAGGGTTGCCGTTACGGTAACATCATTTCTCCAAACTGATTCTCCGGTCAAAAGACGGATACCATTATAAATTGCATTGATGGAAGTAATGCGTTGATACTTTCCGCAATTGCATTCATTGATGCAATCACGAAGTGTGTACGAGCCATTAACTTCCCAAGCCCCCCAATTATGTCCTAATTCATCAACGTAAGTATCTACGAAACTGTCCTTGCACATAGAACAAGTATGGGTGGTATATCCTTGATCTTCGCAAGTAGGAGCTGTAATTACGCTTTCGTAATCACAAGCAACTTTCGGCAGAATTGTCTGTGCTACGAGAGTTTCTTTACATACAGAGCATTTCTTTCCGTCAGACAAACCTGTCGCAGAGCAAGTAGGTGCTGTGCCGACAACAGTTTCTTCGGTATGAGGCAATTTATCAATAGGCTCTTGTTCAACCGTAACCGTTCCGCAAACAGAGCATTTCTTACCTTCGGTCAGACCTTCTTCCGAGCAGGAAGGAGCAACGCCAAGGAGTGCGGTTTCTGTATGAGGAAGTTTATTCGTAGGCTGCTGTGCTACCAAAACCTCATCGCAAATAGAACATTTTTTGCCTTCTGTCAAGCCATTTTCGCTACAAGTAGCCGCAACCGCAGGAATAGTTTCTTCAGTATGGGCTACCTTGCTCGTGGGTTGAGGTGCTACTAAAATTTCACCACAAACAGAGCATTTTACGCCCTCTGTAGCACCTTCGACAGAACAAGTTGCAGCGACAGCTTCGATCTTTGTTTCGGTATGGGCTGCTTTAGAGGTTTCTTGTTGTGCCACAAAAACCTCTTTGCATACAGAACAATGAGAGCCTTCGGTTAAGCCGGTTTTCTCGCAAGTAGCCGCAACTGCCGCATCGACAACTTCGATATGACCGAGAGCCGCAAGCGTTTCGTTTTTCGTTGCGGTATATGTAACGCCGTCAATTTTCACAGTAGCCGTGTAGGTCTTTGTTCCGGTCGCTTTGCAAGTCGGCGCGGTTGTCACTTCATCGGTTACGTTTGCATTGATTTGTCTTGCATGAGTGCTATCCGTAATGCACGATAATGTTGCAGTTGCGGATTCGTAGCCGTTCCAAGTCCATACAAAGTTTTCTTTATCGTACTCGTGATCGGCAATGTCGATGCTTTCGGTTTGCACCTCCTCACATTTTGAACACTTGCGTTGTTTTTTTCCTTGTGCTGTACAGGTTGAAGGAGAGGAAATAGACCACTCTCCCCATTCGTGTGTGCATTCGTCATCACATGATGAAAGGCCAAATACCGATAAAACAGTAAGCATGGCCAAGAGAACGGTTAGAAAGATTTTTTTCATAAAAACACCTCCGAAAATTATTAAAAAATTGCGCACAGCCGAAGGCGTACGCACCGAAAACGCAAACTTCGATTGTCGCTCAACCATACCAAAATAAAACGAGGGCTCGTGCTATCATTTTTTATCAAACTCTAAAAATAGTTATGGATAAAACGGGGATCGTATTCCCATAAAAGAAAACTCACCCGGTTTTAACTGTTTCGCTTTGCCTAGCAAAAATTATATAAGCCGATTGAGATAAGCCGATAGAAGAAGAATAAAAATATATATGATCAACATATATTTTTTTCTTGCTTGCTTCGCTATGCGCTCCAGATCGTTTCGCTCCAGCAAAACATCCGTAATACACAGAACCGCATATATAAGGAGACCGACAAACAGCGGTATGGAAAGCACGTGATAGGCTATGGCCCCTTGAAGATCCAAGGAAAGGATCGCCATAAATCCCCGCGTCAAGCCACAGCCGAAGCAAGGCCTACCAAACAGATTTTGTATTAGGCATAAAGGAAACGAAAAATATCTCGTGATCACGCACAGCAAGAAAAAAAGGAGAAGCCCTGCAATCAGCGAATGCAGGGCCTCTTTTTTCTTCCTTGGAGCTTGCTTATATTTATAAAAGAGGTTGGCCATAACTATCTCTGAAGCCACCGGAAACAATCGCGATCAGGTCGATCACGGTTCCAACGGCGCAGATCCCGTATGTGAACAGATGAATGACGCCGCTACCGACCTTCCCAACATACATTCTGTGTAAGCCCGCAAGCCCAAAAAAGCCCAGAATACAGAGAATAAGGGCCACCATTTTGCTTTTTCTGGGCGGTAAGCCAAGCCCACCGTTCACGTTTGCGTTCACATTGGTGTTGGCACTCTCGTTCGAATTGCTGATGTTGATCGTGGGAACCGCGGCAGCAGAGCTTTGCTTGGCTTCATCGAGAACGTTGCCAAGGTCATCCTTGCAATACATTCTCCCTTTTACCTCAACAAGGCATTCCTTGCAAAACGGCTTGCCGCAATACGCGCACATTCCTTCCGCTTCACGTTCGGGGTGATTGGTGCATTTCATTTTTTATTTCTCCTTTTTATTTTTTGTTTCTATTTCTTTCAAACAATCTTTTGCTTTCAAAAAGACATTCCGGGCGACAAAAAGAAAGCAAATACCGACAAGGACGCAGCTGATAAAGCCCCCTATAAGTAAAACGGGGAGCATATTGGAAAGGTTAAGATTTTTAAAATCAAACAATTCCGTATTCAAAGAGCCTACCAAAAACGCCGCCGATACCGTCAACAAAAGGCAAACGATCGCAAGAATGATCAAAAGCATGACTCGCGTAAATAAGGATGTGTTTTTCACTTTCTTTCACCTCCGTTTTAATTCCGTTTTGGAATTATTCATATTATAATTCTATTTTAGAATTTTGTCAATACCTTTTTGTCGTATAATGCTAAAAAAGAATGAAAAAGGTCGAATTTTATGAAAATCCGCAAAAAAGAATACGGAAACGCCAATATTGTTGGGCAAAAAATCGAAAGTTTGCGCAAAGAAAAAGGCATTAAACAAAAGGATTTTATTGCAAAAATGCAAGCGATGGGCTGCGACATCAATCCCACCAGCTATTCGAAGCTGGAGGGACAGGTTCGAAGCGCCACGGATCTTGAGCTTTTTGTGATTTCAAAAATTCTTTCCGTTCCTATGGAAGCCCTTTTTCAAAACCGAGATTAAAAGCTTATATTGTAAAAAGGTTCCTCCGCACATTTTCGCGCAGAGGAACCTTTTCTCTTTATTAATGCTGATTTTTCGATTATATGCAAAGAATACTTGTCAAAATTCAACCGCACAGCCGTCGTAGGAAACGAGGCAGCCGTATGCGGCGGCGCGCTTTTCAAGGGGCTCCTGCAGCGGGTTCCCGTTATGGGAAAAGTGATTGACGTAGCGTACCGTTTCCTTTGTTACAGCGCCGATATCCGCAAGGCGGCGAAGCACCTCGCCAACACCCGCAAAGCCCATATGCCGCTCATGCGCGTGGCTGGGGTTATCCACCAGCGTACAGTCAAGGCTTACCATATCGAAGACCCATTTCTTCTCTTCGATATACGAAAACACCTCGTCAAAAAGGATGCCCGTGTCGTGCGCGTACAGCAGGGTCTTGTCCCCCTCGATGATGTAGATCAGAGCCCCGTCCTCCTCCCTCATATGGCGGGCCGGGAGAGCCGTGACACGGTACTCACCAAGCGTTACCGTTTCATAGGCCGAGATCGGGGTCACCTCCACGTTTTGGGGGGTACTTGCCATCAAAGCAAGCGCCCCGCGTGGGCCTATCACCCGAAGGGTGGGTACCGCCATACCGTGGGCATAGGGCGGATGGCGAAGAAAAAACTCATTAGGATAAAAATGGTCGGAATGGCCGTGCGTGATCAATAGATACTTGACCGTATCCCCCTCGATCCCGTTTTGCAAGAAATGATAATAGGTATCGGCGGGCAGGTCAATAAGCAGATCGCTGTTCAAGAGCGCCTGACTGCGGGTGCGGATATTCTTTCCGCCAAGGCGCCTTGCCTCTATACAATACGGACAGCGGCAGAAAACGGCGGGAAACCCTTCCGCGGCGGCCGTGCCGAAATACGTCAGTTTCATGGGGATGCTTCCTTTCCGGTCTTACAAAAAATGCACGTTAATTATAATATAAAGAAAACAGTTTGTAAAGAGCTATTCGGGAAAAATAAAAAGCCACCGATCGGGTTTTAGGATATTCGCCTTTGGCGAAGATTTGCACACTCTCCGCCCGGTGAGCAAGCTCCCCGATCTCCGAGCGGCGAATGCGCATACCGCCCCCGGCGGTATCTTGCCAAGCGAGCATACGGGATTGGGGGCATCACGAACATGAGCGGCAATTTCTATGCAACCCGCGAGCGGCAATACCTAGCTCCACAACGCTTTGCGTTGCGGAGCAACGTTTCGAAGCGTTAGTGCCGCGGGCAAAAAACAAGGGACAGCCGTTGCTGTTGAAGAAAGATGTTAGGATATTCGCCTTTGGCGAAGATACCCACGCCCTGCGCCTGACAAGCGAGCTTGTCGATCTTTGGGCGGGGTATGCGAACCTAGCGCCGTAAAGCAAAGCATTACGACGCTAGGTTTGAAGCCGAAGTGCCGCAGCCAACGAACAAAAAGCCACCCGATTGGGTTTTAGGATATTCGCCTTCGGCGAAGATTCTTCGCCGAGCCGCTGGTGAGCAAGCTCCCCGACGGCTTTCGGCTCGAATGCGAACCTAATCCCGTAACGCTTTGCGTTACGGGGCTGGGTGAGAATCCGCAGTGACGCGGCAAAAAAATACAGGGTAGCAATGCTACCCTGTATTTTTTTGGCTGCGGCACTAGGATTCGAACCTAGGTAATGACGGAGTCAGAGTCCGTTGCCTTACCGCTTGGCGATGCCGCAATAGTACCGTTTTTTGGCGGTACGTTGTCAATTATATCACCTTTTCGGCGTTTGTCAAGTCCTTTTCGTTTTTTTCCCGATTATTTTTGTTTTTTCTTGGCCTCCTTGCCGCGGGGAGCCTCCCCGTAATCGGCCTTCGGCAGGCGGAAGATAAGGCGAGAAAGCGCGCGCCCGTCGAAGGGGATCAGGGGGTACAGATACCCGCGGCGGCTGTTCAGCGTGTTGTTGGAGGCAACGAACAGCAAAACGAGTAAAAGTCCGCCGATATAGCCGTACAGGCCGAAAAGCGCGGTGGTAAGCAGAAGCAGCATCCGCATAAACTTGAAGGCGTAGCCAAGCTCGTAATTCTGCTGGGTAAAGCCCGCCACGGCGACCAACGCCATATAGAGAATGACGTCGGGGCAAAGCCACCCCGTCTTGACCGCGAAATCACCGAGGATAAGCCCCCCGACCACGCTCATGGAATTGGACAGGCGGTCGGGGGTGTTCATCGAGGCAAGCTTAAGGCCGTCGATGGCCAGCTCGGCCAGAAACAGCTGGACGATAAGCGGCAGCTCCCCGGGGCTTTGGGGGACCAGGAAGGAAAGGGCGGCGGGGATCGACGAGGGATTTTGCAGAAGCAAAAGCCAGGTCGGGGTGAAGATCAGCGAAAGGAAGAAGACCGCCTGGCGCAAAAGGCGCAGGTAGGTGCCGGTGACGGGGGGAAAGTAATAATCGTCGGTCTCCTGCATAAAATCAAATAAAGAGGTGGGCAATACCATGACCTGGGGGGAGGTATCGCACATCACGAGAATGCTCCCCTCCATCAGCTGCGCGGCGGCCGAATCGGGCCGCTCCAGGGTCCGCACCTTCGGGAAGGGGTTATACCAGCGCCGCCCGATCAGGCATTCGGCAAGGCTTTGGTACCCAAGCGTCAGCGAGGACGGCTTGGCCGCCTCCAGCTTTTTCGTGATCTCCTCGACGGCCGAAGGCGAGGCGACACCGTCAAGATACGCCACCACGACGTCGGTCTGCGAGGCACCCGAAAGCTTGACGTAGCGCATCGTCAGGCGGGTGTCGCGGATGCGGCGGCGCAAGAGCACCGTGTTAAAAAGAAGCGTCTCCACGAACCCATCCTTTGCCCCTTGCATCGCGCGGTCGGAGGAGGGCTCCTCGGGGCTTCTCGCGGGATAGGTACGGGCGTCGATCACCACCGCCTCGCCCCCGAAGCCGCTGCCCAGCATCACCGCCGCCCCCGAAAGCACCCAGAAGGCGATCGCCTCGGTATCCCGAACGCATTCCACCTCCACATACGGCACGTACCCCTCGGCAAAGCGGCGGGCGGCCCCCTCCCCCCTTGGCAGGGAGGGCAATCCCATAAAGAACTGAAGCATGCGCTGCATGATCCCGTCCTTGATAAAGCCATCGATATAAAAAAAGGTCGCCTCGTCCTCCCCGATCGTGACGCGGCGGGCGATAATATCGAAATTTTCCTCTACCCGCAGAAGGCTCTCGACCGCCTTCACGTTTTCCGAATAGTCCTCCCTCAGGGCCCCCATTCCCATGCTCTCCTTCTTTTTTTCCACCAGTATGCCCCCCCAAAAAGATTTTTATGTGAAAAACTTATGTTTTTTCTTGACTTTTTCCTAATAAGTGGTATACTATAATTAATATTTGTTTTTTAGGAGAGCCTTATGAAGACCTTAGGTAACGTTCTTTGGGCGCTTTTCGGCGGGTTTATTTCCCTGCTGGCCCATTATCTCGTTGGCATCGTTCTGTGTGTGACGCTCGTGTTTATCCCCTTCGGGATCCAGCATTTCAAGATCGGGCGTGCCTCCTTCCTCCCCTTCAAGAAATCGGTTTTCGTAAATTTTGACGCTTATCCGAAGGCCAATCGGCTTTGGATCATGTTCGGCGGTGCCGGGCTGGCCCTCGGGCATTTCCTGTTCGGTTGCATCCTGTGCGCGACAATCCTTCTTATCCCCTTCGGGATCCAGCACTTTAAGCTGATGCGCCTTTCCTTGATGCCCTTCGGCGTTGGCGTTGAATAATTTTAGTTAGTAAGGAGTTTTGCGATGGGGCTTTTGCGTTTAATCGGTAATATTATCTGGTTCGTTCTCGGAGGCTTTATTTCTGTCATCGCGCATTTTTTGATGGGGCTGATCCTTTGCGTCACCATTATCGGCATTCCCTTTGGCATTCAGTGCTTTAAGATGTGCCGCTTGGTCGTCGCGCCCTTCGGTAAGCGTGTTGACCTGAACTTTTTCCAGCGCCCCATTATGAATACGCTGTGGATCGTTCTGTTCGGTTGGAGCCTTGCGCTCCCGAAGCTGATCTTCGGTATTATTCTTTGCATCACGATCGTCGGCTTTCCCTTCGGTCTGCAGATCTTTAAGGGTATGCGCCTGGCGATCACTCCCTTCGGCTCGAAGGTATTGCGCCCGGTCACGCTGAAGATCTACCGTTAAGATTTTTACAACGAATAAAGTGGCTGTCTTATGTTAAATTTTGACAAGCCCCGTGGTAGCATTCTAAAAAAAGAGCTTGCTTTCCGTCTTGGATAAGCAGGCTCTTTTTTATGGGTTGTCGATCGTGCGGAAATTATTTCTGCGCTTGAGGCAACCCCTTTTTTATTTCTTTCCGTTTTTAAAGTATTGGTAAAGGGTACAGGGGATCATGCCGTTATACAGCTTGCGCTTTTTGTCGGCCGCGCGGCCGTAAAGCCGCTCAAACTCGGGGTGCGAGGTGATGACATAGACCTGCCAGGGGGCAAGCGAGCGGAAGTGCGCGCCGATCTCCCGATAAAGGCGGTCTACCCCCTGCTCGGGGCGCAGCCGCTCGCCGTAAGGAGGATTGGTCACGATCGTGCCGCGCCGTCCCTCGGCCGAGATACGGCGGGCATCGGCCACAAAGCTTTTGACCGAGGCGGAAACGCCGGCCCTTCTTATGTTCTCGGCGGCAAGAGCCGCCATTTTGGGATCGATATCGGTGGCGTACGCGCAGAAATCGCTTTTCTTCACGCCGTCCTCGGCCTCCTCACGCGCGCTTTTGAAGTGAGCCGCCCCCACGAAGGGAAAGACCTCGGCCGCAAAGCGGCGGCGCGCGCCGGGGGCGATGCCCAGCATCTGCATCGCGGCCTCGATGGCGATCGTGCCGCTACCGCACATCGGATCCCAAAAAAGGACCTCCTCGCGCGGGCGGCTGGTGGCGGCGATCGCGGCGGCCAGGGTCTCACGGATCGGGGCGGCGCCCGTTTCGGCGCGGTAGCCGCGCTTATAGAGCGGCTCCCCGCTCGTGTCGATCATCAGGGCCGCCTCATCCTTCAGGATAAAGAATTCGATCTGGTACTTGACTCCCGTCTCGGGGAACCAGGAGATCCCATACGCGCTTGACAAGCGCGTGACGATCGCCTTTTTCACGATCCGCTGGCAATCGGGGATCGAATGAAGGGCGCTGTTTATGGCGTGCCCCTTTACGGGGAAGGCATCGTCCTTGCCGATAAGATCCTCCCACGGCAAGCCGCGCGTGCCCTCAAAAAGTGCCTCGAAGCTTTCGGCACGGAAGCCGCCAAGCTTGATATAGATATGCTCCGCATAGCGGGAAAAAACGTTGACAAGCGCCACCGCCTCGCCGTCCCCCCAAAAGGTGACGCGCCCGTCGATGGTGCCGATGCGCTCATAGCCCAAGGCGTCGATCTCCTCACCGAGAAGATGCTCCAGGCCAAAGAGGCAGGTCGCTACCATTTGGAATTTCATAAGGCTATCTTTAGTCGTCTACGTTCAGCTGGCTGAGGATATCCTTCGGCGCCCCCGGGCGGTTGTCGCCGTGGCGGACGAAGAACATCGTAAGGAAGGAAAGGGCCACAAAGATCGCGGCGTAGGGGAACATCGCCTCCATACCGATGGAATCGAGGAACACGCCGCTGAAGATCGGCGTTACGATCTGCGCTGTCATCGAGGCCGTGTAATAATACCCGGTGTATTTTCCGACGTCGCCGTCACGCGAAAGCTCAACGACCATGGGGAAGGAGTTGACGTTGATGGTCGCCCAGCCGATCCCCGCGAGGCAAAAGAGCAGGTTGACGAGAAGCATCGGCGCGCCCTCCCGCAGAAAGCCCGCGAAAAGGAAGGCGGTAAAGAGGGCGGTAATACCGATCAGAATGCTTTTGCGGCGGCCGATCTTGGAGGCGAGGAAGCCGGCGGGAACGTACGTGAGGATCGCCGCCGCCTGCGCAATGATAAGGGTGGTGTTGTAATCAAGCCCCAAAACATCCCCCGCGTACAGCGAATACTTGGTGGTGACCGCGTTATAGCCCATATACCACAGCGCGACCGAGCCAAGGATCAGGAACAGCGAGATCAGCTCTTGTTTCGTCATACGGCGCGGGGCCTTCTCAGCCGAGGGGCTCTTTTCCTCCTCGTCCTCCTTGATGCCGTAGCGATCCCGCTCCTCGTGCATCTCCTTGACGAGCTTCGGCTCCTTGACCGTAAGAAGGAAGACAAGAAGGGTAAGAAGCATAAGGGCGGAAACGATCCCGATAAAGGGAAGGTATGCCATGCGGGCATTCTCGGTCTTACCCGTGCCGAAAACGATCCCAAGCCCCAGAACCAGGATACCGCCGGCGGCCCCCATCAGATTGATGATCGCGTTGGCGCGGCTGCGAAGCGGCTTGATCGTCACATCGGGCATAAGCGCCACGGCGGGGGAACGGAAAAGCGCCATCGAGAGCAACACGAACAAAAGCGTGCCGATGAAAAGGATCAGCGTGCCGGGATGGGCGACGGTGACCTCCCAGGCCTCGGCGATCAGCTCCTCGTTCGTGCGGTCCCCCACATCACCAAGGCGAAGCATCTGGACCCTGTCGATAAAGGACAGCGCAAAGAAGGAGAGCGAGGCCAAGACGGTTCCGATCGTGATATAGGGCGTGCGGCGCCCGAAGCGCGTGTGGGTCCTGTCCGAAAGCGCGCCGAAAACGGGAAGCAGGATGACCGCGATCACGTTATCGATCGCCATGATGGCGCCCGAGGCGGTCTGGGAAAAGCCGAACTTACGGGTAAGGATCATCGGGATCAGCGTGTCGTAAGCCTGCCAGAACATAGAGATAAGGAAGAAAGCAAGACCCACGAAGATCGTTTTTTTGGTGTTTAATTTCATGATGCGTTCCTTTCTGCGCCTTTTCTCCCTTTTTGTGCTTTCCTGTCGGAAAAGCGAAGAAAAAGCCGTAAAAATATTGCTTATCCTAGGGGAAAATATCCCCATTTGCAGTGAAATGAATGATATGCTTGTATTGGACAAGGGTCAGCGGACCGTGCTTTGGAAGGCGACCGCCCGCCCCAGCACCTTCACCCCCGCCAGCTCTTCCCCGGTGAAGACGAGGGGGGCGTAGCGCGGGTTTTCGGGCGAGAGGACAAGCCTTTGCCCCGGGGCATCGAAATACAGGCGCTTCAAGGTCGCCTCTTCTCCGACGACCACCACGGCAATCTCCCCGTTTTCGACCGCGTCCTGCGCCTTGACGAAAACGATATCCCCGTCGTAGATACGGGCGCCGATCATGCTATCTCCGCTGGCGCGAAGGCAAAAGTCTGCCTCGATCTCGTCCCCCAGCGGCATATAGCCTGAGAATTCCTCCTCGGCATAGATCGGCTCTCCGCAGGCGATCTTACCGAGAAGCGGCACGGCACGGCGGCGGCAAGGAAGCAGACCGTAGGAGGAAAGCGGTTCCTCCTCCCACCCCATCAGGGCGGCAGGGCTTTGGTGAAGCGCCTTGGCGATCGCCTCGATACGGGCCCGCGGGATATTCTCGATCTCTCCGCTCTCGTAACGGTAAACCGTTTGCTTGCTGGTTCCGACAAGCCCCGCCAGCTCCTCCAGCGTCAGGCCGGCCCGATGGCGGAAGCGGCGGATCCGTTCGCCTGTTTTCAAACAATCACTTCCTTTCAAAAATCACGCAATCTGTATATTATTTTACCATATATTTCGGAAAAATCAAGGTTATTTTGCCATTTTTCGGAAAAAAGTTTCTTGACAGGTGACTTTTTGTTTGTTATACTGATGCTGTTCTCCACACCCTTGGCCCTTATTTTCATAAATTTTCTCGAGATACCCGACGGGTATCTTTAAAAAACGACAAAAGTCACGCATTGCGTGACAGAAAGGAACAAAATGTTGCATTATTCGACAGATCCGAACGGTTGCCCCTGCCTGTGGCGGGAGCCGAAGGAGATAAAGGAAGAGCTTTGCGAGCTGCGGGATCTTTTGCGGCAGGCCTCGGCGCATATGGCGCTTCTGGAGAGCAAGAAGGAGGAATTGCTTCTGACGCTTTCCGAGGAGGAGGATTACAAGGACGGAGAAAAGATCCGCCTTCTGGAGAGCCTTTGCGAGGAATGCGAGGAGCAGAAGGCGACGCTGATGTCGCTTAGTGAATCCATGGACGCCCTGAACGACGAGCTGCGCGACTCGATCTGGTTTATGCGCGGCTCACGGATAGAATAAGCAAAGGAGGGAAGAATTATGCAGGATCAATCGACAAGACTGCCCCTTGAGGTCAATCGCCTCGTGGTCGCGTTTTGCGGCGATTACGACCGCCGGCAGGACGCCATTCGCAAGGGCGACGCGCCCCCCGAAACGCTGGCCTTCTTTTCGCATCTCAATAACGCCATCGATACCGCCCTTGCCGACGTATGCGAGGCGGCCATCTGCACCCAGATGCGAAAGGACATCGGCGACGGGCGCGGGGCCAGGCGCACCCCGCTTTATTACTTAAGCGAGGGCACCTATAAAAAAAGGAAACGCGCCGCCAAGTACCGCATCGCCAAGCAGCTGAAGCTGGTGTGAAGCAAAAAGAGCAGGAACTCCTGCTCTTTTTGTTATGTTTTGTTTACAGCTTGTGCTTTTTGGCCAGCTCACGCAGACGGTCGGAGGGCGACGCCTTGGCAGCGGCCTCCCCACAGATCTCGACAAAACGGATAAGGAAGGGATAGTTCTCGCTTCGATAGTTCCCGCCCTTTTCGAACTGGATCCCGAAAACGGGAAGCCTTTCGTGCTGCGCGGCCTCGATCTCGCCCTTCTCGGTGAAGGCAACGGTGCGCATCCCCTCTCCGAGCTTGGTGACCAGGCGGCGGTGACGGCCGCTGACCTTGCACGCGTACCGATCGGTGCGGTAGCTTTTTCCAAGGAAGCTTGCGGGATCGTAGTACAGTGTGTGCGCCCCCGTCTCACCCCCGTGTCGCAAATACAGCTTTTCGGGCATCTCGGCGACCTCGCCGCCAAGCCACAGGTTGATCAGCTGATGGCCGCGACCGATGCCGAGGATCGGCTTGCCGAAGAGGAAGAAGGCACGGAAGAGCGTCTCTTCACGGGAAAGGCGTTCTCTTTCCTCGGGGGCAATCGTGCTTTCCTCCTTATGATACACGCCGCAAAGCGCTTCGTTTCTCCCAAGGAGCAAAAGACCGTCGAAGTCCTTTTCCTCCTCCTTCCCCGTATAGGGAACGGCCACAGCGCCCGCCCTCGCAAGCGCTTCGCCGCAGGCGGCGTCGGCCTCTCCCAAAAGGAGAAGGCGGGGTGCCCGCGGGGCCTCTTTCTCCTCGCTGTAGGAGGCGTCCCAGCGACCGAGCGTTTTCTTCAGCCGCTCCAGGTTTCCGAAGGTCACGGCATAGATCAGCGCCTTGCCCTCGACAAAGAAGGCCTCGTACTTTCGGGGATCGGGGATCGGACGCTTGGCGGCCTCGGCTTGCTTTCTGTGGGCAAGCGCCGCCTCCAAATGCTCTTTGTTATACGGGAAAAGCCTTACCTCCTTCAGGAAGAGGGCGTTCGCCTGCTTCTCATAGCGGCGGGCAAGGCGGCGGGCAGCCTTATACTGCGGCCCGATGCGGCGGGCGCCCTTCCGAACGGCGCGTGCCGTGACCGAAAGGGTCCTTTCGAGGGTTTTCGTGTGCTTCTTTTCGGTGCGATAGGCGGATCTCTCCTCCCGCGTCATACGGGAGCGTCCTTCCTTTTTCACCGAATACAGCAAAAAGGCAACGCGATGGCGCGAGGCAACCGTTTCGTCCAGCGCTTGCCGCAGAGAGGCGATCGCCTCCTCCATCTGCGCGACGGTCCCAAGAAGGCGGTCCGCCTTCTCCTTCTGGAGGGCGGCGGTCCTCTCGACCGTATCGGCAAGCCGAATAAGCTCCGGGTCGCGATCCACCGTCGTGCCGTTCATACGGAACAGAGGCAGGACCTGCTTTTCCTTCCAATCCAGGGCATCGCGGCAGGGACCCTGCGCGTATTCCTCGCTGTTGCCGATAAACTTCACGCTTTCCAGCCTTGGGCATTCGGCAAGACAGCCCTCCTCTATCTCGGTAAGACAGGCGGGAAGCAGGATGCTTGTCAGCCTTCCGCAGGCGTAAAAGACCCCCTCGGAAAGCGTTCTCACCGAAAGGCCCGGGCAGACCCCCGTCAGCGCCGAGGCGCCGCCGAAGGCATATCTTCCAACCTTGGTGACCGCCGCGAAAAGGCGAACATCACGCAGCTGGGTACAGGAGGAAAAGGCGCTGTCCCCGATCTCGGTATCCCCGATGACCGTCACACTCTCAAGGGCCGAGAAAAGCGAAAATTCCTTTTCCCCGATACGGCGGACCCCCTCCTTAACGATCAGGTGCTTCACCGTTTTACGGTAGATATGAAAGGGCGAGACGCGCATACGCTCGCTGAAGGTGGCCTCGCCCGAAAGCAGGGTCAGGACCCCGTTTTCGTGAAGGGTGTAGGAAAGGGCGTCCTGGGCCTCGTTCTCGGCCGTGGCGGCCAGAGAAAAGGGCATACTGCCGTATTTCTTCTCGCTCTCTCTTCTCTCCCTGAGTGAAGCCTTCTTTTGCGGAAGCTCGATCGGCGAAAGCGGAGCGAAGGGGCCCTTATAGCCAAGGCGCAACGGGGCATCGGGCTTTCCCTCGCCTGCCGCGGCGATCACCTTTCCCTCGGCCTCCTGTACCGAGCGGATCCAAAGCTTCCTTTCGGAGAGCCCCGTATCCCATTTTCCCTTAAACTGCGAAAGAAGCGCCTTCTCGTCCCCCTCGTAATCGATCAGAAAAAGGCGGGGACAGCCGAAAAAGGCGTGCTTTTCTATGCGCTTGATGCGGTAGGAAAGCTGCAGCCCGCAAAGGCGGGGGCAGCTGTAAAAGGCGTTTTCCCCGATCTCAAAGGCGTAAGGAAGCACCGCCACGCGCAGGGCGGGATAAGCGAAAAAAGCATTCGGGCAGACGGTCGCCTCCGAAAGCGTGACGACACGCCGGATCCTTTCGCGCTTCGCGTACCAGGGCGTAAGCTCCGGCAAGCGGTAGCGGGGCATACGGCCCGAAAGGAGAAGGTCGCCCTCCTCGGTCACGGTGTAGTAAAAATCCCCCTCGGGCAAATAAGCGGGGCCCGCCTGCCAGCTGTATTCAAAGAAGGGGCGGGGCAGATCCTCGTCGTACCAATCGTCGGTCGGCACCGCCGCCGCGAATTCCTCTGCCGTGCCCTCGTAATAGATCCGCGTTAAGAGGGGGCAGCGTGCCAGGGCGCCCGGATGCAGGCGCTTTAAGCCGCGTGAGAAGGAAAGCGTCGAAAGCGAATAGCATTTATAAAAGGCGCGGGGCAGGATCTCAAGGATCGGCGCCGAAGGAAAGCTGACGACCTGCAAAAGATCGCAACGGTAAAAGGCGTAGCCTGAAAGAAGAAAAAGCGAAGCGGGAAAGGTGACCGACGAAAAGGCGCAGCCGTGAAAGGCATACGCGCCGATGCGGGTGATCCCCTCCGAAAGCGAAAGCCGAAGAAGTTGACGGCGGCACCCGTACCAGGGGGCGTGATACTCGCGCCCGAAATCGGGCACCTCTCCCGTCCCTTCGATATACAGGGTATTCTCGCAAACGCGGTAGGATACCGTGTGCGACAGTTGCCCCGCAAAGGCCGAAGCGGCTTCTTTTTCCATAATTTTTCTCCCTGAATACTATATAAAGATACTTATAAAAGTAAGAATATCATAAAATGCGCCGTCTGTCAAGACTTGATGCGCCGACCTCCCACGCCCATTCCAAGAAAATTGAACAGTTTTCTTTGCAAAAAGCGGTGGGCTTGCCCAAAAAGGGAGCCTACCGCTTCTCTTTTTCGTTTTTTGGCCGCCGGCAAAGGCGCCGTCGGGAAAGGGGCAAGGAAGAAGGGGCCGTTCCCTATTCCGAGCCGCCCGCAGCCCCCGACAACGAGGTATTACAAAATCCTTCGACGTCCGATCAAAAGAATTTTCGCAAGACGAGGCGTAAGGGGGAAAAGGGCGGTGAAGGTGTAGCGACCTACTCCGAGCCGCCCGCAGCCCCCGACAACGACGTATTGCGAGAATTCTTTGATCGGAGGCGGAAATAGTGGATAAAGCAGCCCATATGGAACAGCGCCGTTACGATCCAGGAGATCGGATAACAGAGGAAGAGGCCGCCGATGGTGTGAAAGGTGGGGAGGGGGAAGACGGTGAAGATCCAGAGAAGGCGCAGGCCGCAGACGCCCGCAATGGTGGCGACCATGGGAAGGAAGGAAACATTCAGGCCGCGCAGGCCCCCGAGAAAGATCTCCATAATGCCGCAGAGGAAATAGAACATCATAACGGCCTCCATCCGCTCATACGCGTAGGGGAGCGAATCGGGCGCGTCGGGGAGGTAAGCACCGACGAATTGCTCCTTGAAAAGCATCATCGTGCCCGACACCAGAAGGCCGACGAGGGTAACGAGGATCAGACAGCAGCCGATCACCCGTTTGATACGGCCATACTTCCCTGCCCCGTAGTTCTGCCCCGAAAAGGCGGTGGCTGCCTGGGAAACGCTGTTCATGGCAACATAGCAAAAGCTCTCCAACGAGGCGGCGGCCGCCCCGCCCGCCGTAGCGGCAGCCCCGAAGCTGTTGATGCTGGCCTGCAAAAGCGTATTGGAAAGACCGAAGACCATGCTCTGGATCCCCGCGGGAACACCGATACGCATCATATCCGCAAAGTGGCGAGGGGAAAAGGAAAGCTTCCCGAGCTCCAGGCGGCAGGCATTCTCATAGCGCATCATAGCTCGCAGAACGAGGAAGGCCGAAACGCAAAGCGACGTGACCGTCGCGATCGCGACTCCCGCTACGCTCAGGTTGCAAACGATCACGAGGAAAAGGTTCAGAAGAAGGTTGATGACCCCCGCGACGCACATATAAATAAGCGGACGGCGGGTATCCCCCAGCGTACGCATGATGCTGAAGCCGAAGTTATACAGCAGCGTGGCGGGGGCCCCCAGAAAATAAATACGCATATACAGGGTGGAAAGGGGGAGGATGGCGGCGTCGGTATTCATCAGAAGAAGCAGATGGGGGGAGATCACCCAGCCGACAGCGGCCATAAAAAGCCCCGCGAAAAAGGCGGTCACTATCGCGGTATGCACGATGCGGGAGGCATCCTCGTCCCGCTTGGCCCCAACCGCCATCGCGACCGCGGTGCCTGCCCCGACCGAAAGCCCCAGAAAGAGCGCCATCAGCAGCGAGGTGAGCGACGAGGTGGCACCGACCGCCCCGACCGCCAGCTCCTTATCCGCGCCGAAGTTTCCGACAACGATCAGATCGGCCGCGTTGAAAAACAGCTGTAAAAAGCTGCTGGCGATGATCGGAAGAGAAAAAAGAAGAAGCTTGAAAAACAGGGGGCCGTTCAGCATATCAATCTCGTGCTTCTTTTTGACCGAAACCATATTTTTTCTCCTTCCTTTTGCTTTTTTCCAAGGTTGAGTATAGCACCCGCTATCCGAAAAGTCAATACGGAAAAAACAAAGTTTTTTCCCCTTTAAAAAAGAGAGACGCAAAAAGAAAAGGGAGATACGCTTCGGTATCCCCTTTTTTCTTTGTTTATTTGCAAACGATCTTGACGTTCGCCGGCAGGATGCCGGTCGCCTCGTAGACGATCTCGCCGATCTGGGCCACCTGCGAGGAAATGAGCGGCTCCTCGGATTTGACGATCACGTTGATGCTTTCCCCGTTGATGACCGCCACACACTCCAAAAAGCCCTTGGCCTTGACGAGGCTTTCGATGTTGGCCTCATCCTCGATATCCTTGGCGATGCGGCTGATCTCGGCCATGGCCTCCTGCTTGGTGGTCTCCTCGGCCTCGTCGTTCTCCACGACGTCCTGCAAAACGGCTAAGGCCTCGTCTCTTGCCTGACGGCGCGAGAGCTGGGCGGCCGCAAAATACGTAGAGATATCGACGGTATCCCCGCTTCCGTCCCCGCCGACGGTATCGTCCATGTTGTTATCCCCGTAGCCGAGATCCCCCACCGAGCCGTAGAACCACAGGTAATTGAGATAGACCGCCACCCCGATCAGAAGAATGGCGCAAACGATAATGAGATTTCGTTTTCCGTTCTTGGAAAAAAGCTTTGACTTTAAGGATATTTTTGCCATACGTGTTCCTCCGCACATTTGTTTTTTGTACTATCATATATATGAGGCAGGCGGGATGCCTATACCTCTTTTTTTACTTTTTTTCGGTGATCCTTATCTGATGGCTCCCGATGCCGAGAGAGGCCGAAAGAAGGGCGGTCAGCTCCTCCCTTACCGCTTCGCTTGCCCCGCCGCGACAGACAACGGCGACCCCCGCTACCCGCGGGGGATAGCTTTCAAGGATCACAGGCTTTCCGCCCGAAAGCAGGACCCCGCCGCTCGGCGCCTCGGCGTACGAGTAGCCCTCGTAGCTTTCCAGCGTTAAAAGCACCTGCACCTCTCCCACCCCCTTGACCTCGCGGCAGAGGGCGGTGACCTCGGCGCTTAAGGCCGCGCGGTATTCATCGGCCGCGGGAAGCGCGGTCTTTTCCCCCTCCTCGGCCGAAAGGTTCCCGAAAAGCAAAAGAAGCACCCCAAGAAGCCCCAGAAGCACGAAGCTCCATTTTCCCTTCAGAAGCGAGAGAAGCGACGAAAGCCCTCCCTCCTTTTCTTTTTTTGGCTCGGTCATTTGTAAACCACCTCACATTCAGCGCCCGTATTATCGGTTATATACCGCACGACCGAGGGCAGATCGCAAAGCGATGCCGCCCCCGAGAGCGAAAGCGTCAGATGCCGCACGAGGATGACGTTATCCACGGTATCGGTCCGAATGCTTACCCCGACCTCGCTTTCCTTTAAGGAAAAGCGCTCGCAGACAGCGGCGCGGATGCCGTTTTCCAGCTCCCGCTTCAGACTTTCCTCAAGCACCGCCTCCCCCTCCTCCTTTCCGTAGGACAGATCCCCCTTTACAGAAAGCCCGTCAAGCGAAAGCTCGCCAAGCGGAAGGATCAGGCAGGAAAGCAACGCAAGCGACAGGATAAGCTGCACCCCCTTCCCGCTTTTCCCGCGGGGCGCCAGCAAGGAAAGGACGGCCGTCGCGGCCGAAACGAGAAGAAGGGTCTCAAAATAAGACGCCATATTACCCCCCAAGCGCCACCCGCCCCTTCATAAAGACGGTGGCGATAAAAATAAACAGCATAAAGGAAAGCGCCACCGCCGCAAGACAAAGATCCAAAAGAGCGCGAAAGCCTTGCAAAAGGCGGATATACGCCCCGCCGACCCCCAGAAGCTCAAAAAAGGAGGCTGAAAGCGAGAGCAAAAGGCGCGAAAGAAGCAGGGTGACCAGCGGCGGGAGCGCCGAGGAAAGCAAAACGGCGCACACGCCCCCGCCCGCCGTCGCGCGCAAAAAGGAGATCGAGGCGGCCAACGCCGAAAGACCGCCGCTGACCGTGCCCCCGACGGTCGGGATCATATTCCCGACGGCGAATTTCAGCGTCCGCAGCCCCACACTGTCGGCGGCGTTGCCAAGCACGCTCTGAAAGGAAAGGCCGGCCCCTGTCAGCATACAGCCGAAGGAAAGGAGCGTGGTATAAAGATTGCGGAGCGAGCGGACCATCCCCTCGGTACGGATCTCGCCCACCGCGCTTACCAGCAAAAAGCCCAGCAAAAGGCGAAGCAGGGGAAAGAGCACCGAGGCGCCGAGGTTTTCAAGCAAAAGCGAAAAGCAGAAAAGCGCGCCGCCCCCCACCGTAGCCCCCGCCGTGTTTCCGCCCGCAAGATACAGAGTCGCCATCAAGGGCGCGAACAGATCGGAAAGCGTACGCAGATCCGAGAGAAAGGCCTCCGAAAGCCGAAACACGTCAAGAAAGCGCTCGTAAAGAAACAAAACGAGCGAGACCGAAAGCACCCCGTCCAAGACCTTAGCGGTGCCCGCCGAGAGCTTTTCCCGCAAAAGATTCGTGACCGAAAGCAGGATCCCCAGCCCCAAAAGGCAGGAGAGGGTGGAAAGCGCGCGCGGGGCCTCCCCCGAAAGCGAGTCGATCACCGCCGAGAAAAGATACTCGATCCCCAATCGCTCCAGAAGCTGTCGGTTCCCCTCCTCGGAAAGCGGAGCGTCGATCGAAAGATCGGGAAGCGAGGCGAAAAAATCCTCTACCTCCCCCTCGACCTCGGAAAGCGCTTCCCCCTCGGCCGAGGCCGAAAGCGGCAAAAGCCCGAGAAAAAGAAAAAGAAGAAGGGAAAGGAGAAGAAGGCGCCATCGGCCCCTGCCCCCCTTGGGTCTTACCCCCCGATCAGCTCGGTGCAGAGCGAAAGCAGGCGGGAAAGCGTTGGCAGGGCCATCACAAGGATCTCGAGCTTGCCGCAAAGCTCCAGCCTCTCTCCAAGCCCCGCCTCCCCCAGCTCGCGGCACAGATCGGCCGTAAAGGAGGCAAGCAGCCCCACCGAAAGCGCCTTCAGAGAAAGGCGCAGGCTTTCCGTAAAGAGCGTGTTTTCCGAAAGGGCGGAAAGAAATTCCACCACCTCGCCATAGCCCTTTACAAGAGGAAGCAGAAAAAGGATGCCGAAAAGGGCCGAGACCGCGACCGAAAGGCGGGTGCCGCCCACCTCCTTCAGCATCAACGCGCAAAAGGCGCAAAGAAGCGCGATGCCGCAAAGCTTCAGCATCAGAACCCGAAGATCGACCGAATGCTCTCATACAGCGCCCCGATCTGCCCTATCAGCATCATCAGCACCAAAACGATCCCCGTCAGCGAGACCAGCATCGCCTGCTCATCCCGCCCCGCCTTGGATAGGATCTGGCAGGTGACGGTCACCAGCATGCCAACCCCCGCTACCTTCAAGATCAGTCCTACGTCCATCCTTGCCCCCTGTTTGTCCCATGTTACGGTTTTTGAAAAGCCGCAGACCCCACAGGGGCACGGCTTATCCCATATATATGCCTACAAAAGAAAAATAATGACCATGCCCGCCGCGCAAAAAAGAAGCGTCCGACAAAGGCGTGCCCGCTTCGGGGCCTCCCGCCTTGTTGCCTCCCGCCGCTCCTCAAGCGCCGCGATATAGTGATCGAGGCGCCGGAGCTCCTCGGGCAGATAGCGCTTTCCCAGCTCCCCGCCGAAGCGCTCCAAGAGGGTGTAGGTCTCCCGCGAGACCGAAAGCGAGTCGCGGCAAGCCGAAAGGGCACCCGAAAAGCCCATGCTTCGCGCAAGGGGGAGAAAGCCGCAGCGAAGAAGCGCCTCGTCCGAAAAACGAAGGAGGATCTCCCCCGTCGGGGTCCCGAAGGAGGCGATCTCCGCGCGCAGAAAGCGAAGCAGGCGCAAAAAGCCCTCCTCCTCCCCACTTTTGCGTGCTTCCTTTTCAAGAAAGGCGCGACAAAGCGCGAAAAAGCAGCCACCGATCAGGGCGGCCCCCAGGATTTTTGTCAGCATAGTCCCTCCTTTTTGAGCGTCTCTTCAAGGGTAACGGTATAGACAAAGCCTTTCTCCCGCCGCTCGATCCCAACAAAGGCCCCGAAGGCCCCCGCCTCCCGCAAAAGACGGACGGGGGGACGGTCAAGCACCGAAGAAAGGCTTTCTCCGTGGGCGCTGCAAAGAAGCGGCACGCCGCATCCCACCGCCTGCCGAAGCGCCTCGGCCTCGGTGAGGGAGCCAAGCTCGTCGCAGACCAGGGCCTCGGGAGAGAGCGATCGGATCGCCTGCAGGACCGCCTCCGCCCGCGGGTATTCACGCAAAACGTCCAAAAGCGCCTCCTTCCCGAAGAAGGCGGGGACATACAGCTCCCCACGGCTGTCCAGCAGCACCACACGGCGGGCAGAGGGGCCGCCCGCAAGCCGCCCCGCCAGCGCGCGAAGAAGTGTGGTCTTGCCGCCGTTCGGTGGGGAATAGACCAGAAGCCCCCGCCCCCGAGGCAGCGACAGAAGGGCGCGGTACGCCTCCTCCCCGATCCCCCCGATCGCGTGGGGGATGCGGAAGGAAAAGCCCGAGATATCCGCGACCGAGGAAAAGACGCCACCCTCGTAAAGGGCGTGGCCGCAAAGCCCCACGCGTATCCCGTCCGCAAGGTCGATATACCCCTGCCTTATGCTCTCCCGATACGCATAGACCGAGCCGCGGCAAAGCCCAAGGAGCAGCTCGTCACGCGCCCCCTCCCCCATCACGTAAGGAAGGCGGATATTAAAGCCCCCCACCGTCAGGGAGGCGGAGCGGTGAAGCCGCAGGCGGATCTCCTCCACCCCGTCAAAAGGATCGGCGCCCCCCCTTTCGGTAAGCGCCTTGACAAAAGGGGGCGGAAGCAGCGAAAGAAGTCTCTCCCTCATAGTCCGAAAAGGCGGCATACGGCCGCTGAAAGCAACAGCGAAAGCAGCATCGTAAGGGCGCAAAGCGGCAGGGCGTAGCGCCCCCGCTTCAAGCCGACCGAGGAAAAATACAGCGAGACCACGTAGAAAAAGGTATCCGAGCTTCCCGCAAAGACCGAGGCGAAGGTCCCCACCTCGCTGTCTGCCCCATAGCGGCTGAAAAGCCCCTCCAGAAGCGCGGTGGAGCCGCTGCCCGAAAAGGGGCGCAGAAGGATCAGGGGCAAGGCGTCCCGCGGGATCCCGAGCAGTCCGAAAAGCGGGGCAAGCGGGGCCGAAAGCAGCGCGGGGAAGCCCGAGGCCGAAAGCATCGAGGTGCCGACCGACAAAAGTAAGAGCGAGGGGAAGATCGAAAGGGTAAGCCTTTCCCCCTCGCGGATCCCAAGCTCCAGCTCCTCATACAGCGGCTTTTTATGGAAGAAAAGCAGCAACGCGCAAAAAAGCAGCAAAAGCGGCAGGATAAGCGAGGAAAGCAGGTCAATCATGCGCCCCCCTCCCCCCGATAGGGGAAAAGGCGCGCGAAAAGGCGGCAAAGAAGCAGGGCCGAAAGCGTGCAAAGCAGCCCCACCGTAAGGATCGCGGGCAGGACCCGCGAGGGAGAGGGAGAGCCCGCCGCCGCGCGCAGGGCCAAAAGCGTGGTCGGCAGCAGCGAAAAGGCGTTGCTGTTGAGAACGGCAAGGGTGATCATATCGTCGGTCGGGGCCTCCTTATGCGGGTTTTTTGCCTGCAGTCTTTGCATGGCCGAAAGCGCGAAGGGGGTGGCGGCGTTGGAAACGCCCAAAAGATTGGCCGAAAGCGAAAGGCAGATCTCCTCCCCGCCCACCGAATTTTTATGGGCGGTGGGAAAGGCAAGGCGCAAAAAGGGAGAAAGCAGGCGGCCGAGAAAGTCGATCGCCCCCACCCCCCGAAGCAGCGAGAGAAGCCCCATGCAAAGGCATTGCATGCCAAGCAGCGCAAGGCTGACCGTCACGGCGCGCGCGGCCCCCGAAAAGATCGCCCCCTGCAGGGCCGCCGTCTGCCCCGTGAAAAGCGAGGATAAAAAGGAAAGAAAGACGAGTAACGCGAAAATGCGTCCTACCATAAGGGACCCCCTCCGACAGGTTTTGCCAATTTCTTGCAAAAATAGTTAAAATCTGGAATTTTGCCTTGACATTCGACGGCAAAAATGCTACAATAAAGCCACCAAAAAGCATGGAGGTAACGGTATGCAATCGACCGGAATGGTTAGAAAGATCGACGAGCTTGGGCGCGTGGTGATCCCGATGGAGATGCGCCGCAGCATGAATATTGAGGACGGCGACGCCTTTGAGATCTTCGTGGACGGAGACCGCATCGTGCTTTCCAAATACGTTCCCCTCTGCATTTTCTGCGGAAGCGGCGAGGGGCTGAAGGAATTCGGCGGAAAGAAGATCTGCCGCAAGTGCCGCGAGGAGATCAACGCACGCTGATTTTTGTATAAGATTATGAGGAAAAAAGGCGGTTTAGAACCGTCTTTTTCACGTAAGGAAAGGAGCTTTTCGATGGAAACGGTACAAAAAGAGGCCAAGACCTCCGAAAGCCGGGGCTTCCCCTGCCGAAGCTGCGGAAACCTTTTGCGCTACAGCCCCGAGCGGGGAAAGCTTTTTTGCGAATACTGCCAGGGGGAGGAGGAGATCCCCTCCCAAAAAATAGAGGCGCCCGAATATCTGTATGACCCGCAAAGCGAAAGCGCCTCGGCCCCCGACTGGGAGGAGGAGGGGAGCCTTTCGCTCGTCTGTCCCTCCTGCGGGGCCGAAACCGTCACAGGGGCGATCGAGATCAGCGTTCGCTGTCCCTTCTGCGGCTCGCACTATGTAAGAGAGCCCGCCCCCTCGCAAGCGATCATCCGCCCCGAGACGCTGGTCCCCTTCGGGATCGGCCAAAAGGCGGCGGCGGAGCGCTTTCAGAAATGGGCCAAGCGCCGCCTTTTGGCGCCGCGCGCCTTTCGTAAAAACGCCACCGCCCCCGATATGCAAGGGGTGTATCTGCCCCATTTCACCTTTGATACCGACCTTTCGACCACCTACCGCGGCGAGGGCGGGCGCACCCACGTGCAGACCTATACCGTCAGGGTCAACGGAAAGACCCAGACAAGGACCCGTACCTACACCGTCTGGTATCCGATCGCGGGCAGCCGCCGCATGCAGCTCGACGATCTTCCCTTCTGCGCCTCAAAGAGCGTAGACCGTAAGCTTCTTGATAAGATCCGCCCCTTCAGCGGTAAGGTCTTAAACGTCTACAACCCCGCCTTTTTAGCGGGCTTTGTGGCCGAGCGCTATTCCTTGGGTCCGCGGGACGGCTTTGCCGAGATCAAAAGCCTTTCCGAGCGGAAAATGGTCGAGGAGATCAAGCGGCAAGAGGGCTACGACAGCTACCGTATGATGAGCTACGACCACACCTACAACAAGGTCCTTTTCAAGCATATCCTCCTGCCTGTCTGGATGGCTACCTACCGCTTTCGTGACCGTGCCTATCCCTTCCTTGTCAACGGCGAGACCGGAAAGGCGGCGGGAAAGGCCCCCCTCTCTCCCCTGAAGGTGGCGCTTCTTGTGCTGCTTTCGCTGGGGCTTCTTATCCTGCTTTCGATCCTTTTCGCGAGCGCGGGGGAAAGCCTTCTCATCACCCCTCCTTCCCTGCCCGAGCTTAGCGCGGCCCCTCTTGCGGTCGGCACCCTCTATGCCGCAAAAAAAGACGCGCCCCACACACCGCCCGAGACCGAGGAGAGCGACGGGTATACGGAATAAAGAAAAAGCCTTGCGCCGCAAGGCTTTTCGTTTTTTCTCCCCGAAAAAGCGACCCTCCTCCTCTTTTTTCTTTCTTTTCTTTGCAAAATAGTCACAATTTGTTTCCAATAAGCACTTACTTTATCAAGATAAAAGCCGTATAATAATATACATATAAAAAACATTACGCGAAAAGGGCCTGAAGAGCCACGGAAAGGACGCTATGCTGCAGCTGATCAACGTCAAAAAGGATTATTACGCCGCGGGGGAGACGGTACATGCCCTTCGGGGGGTCTCGCTCTCCTTTCGGAAGAACGAATTTGTTTCGATCCTCGGCCCCTCGGGCTGTGGAAAAACGACGCTTCTGAATATCATCGGGGGGCTGGATAAATACACCGAGGGGGAGCTTACCATCGCGAAAAGAGCGACCTCCTCCTTTTCCGACCGCGATTGGGATGTATACCGCAATCACCGCGTCGGGTTCGTGTTCCAGAGCTATAACCTGATCCCGCACCAGACCATTCTGCAAAACGTGGAGCTTGCGCTTACGATCGGCGGCATGGCGAAGGAGGAGCGTGTAGCCAAGGCCAAGGCGACGCTCGACCGCGTGGGGCTTCGCGGCCTTTATAAAAAGCGCCCCAATCAGCTTTCGGGCGGGCAATGCCAGCGTGTGGCGATCGCGCGGGCCCTCGTTAACGACCCCGAGATCCTTCTGGCCGACGAGCCGACGGGCGCCCTTGACACCAAAACGAGCGCCCAGATCCTTGACCTTATCCGCGAGATCGCGGGGGAGCGGCTTGTGATCATGGTCACCCATAACCCCGAGCTTGCCGAAATCTACTCCACCCGTATCGTCCAGCTGCTGGACGGGCAGGTGGTATCCGATACCAACCCCTATTCCCCCGAGGAGGAGGCCGCCGAGGCGGCCGAGGCGCTTCCCGTTCCCGAAAAGAAAAAGAAAAAGAAAAAGGGAGAAAAGCGGGAAAGAGCCAAAATGTCGCTCTTCACCGCCTTCCGCCTGTCGGCGCGCAACCTCATCTCCAAGCGCCGCCGCACAGCCCTTGTCGGGATCGCGGGCTCGATCGGTATTATCGGCATCTCGATGGTGCTTGCGATCTCGACCGGTATCCGCGGCTATATCACCTCGATGCAGGACGATATGCTTTCGGGCAACCCTATCCAGATCACCGAAACGACCTACGACCTCAACACCCTGACGGGGCTGATGCAGGCGACCGAGAATTCCCCTCTCCAAAAGCTGCCGGAGCGTATATACGTCAATTCGCTGGTCAAATATCTGGCCAAGACCAACGAGACCGTCTCGAATTTCCTTGTAAAGAACGAGCTCTCGAGGGACTACGTCGATTACGTGCTTTCGATGCCCGAATCGTATCGGGCGGCCATCAAGCTTGGCTACGGCATCGACCTTTCGCACTCGATCTTCACCGAGGTCCGAAGGAACGCCGACTCGGAGAAGAAGAGCCTTTCGGTCACCGCCCTTACCTCCACCTACACCTCGATCCTGAAGGAGACCGAGGGGCTTGGGCAGTACGCCTCCTACGCCTCGACCCTTGGGAGCCTTTTTGCCGAGCTACCGGATAATAACGACTATATCGCCTCGCAATACGATATCATGGAGGGGCGCCTGCCCACCGCCAAGAACGAGATCGTTCTGGTGCTGGATGCCGAAAGCAGCCTTTCCGACCTCTTCCTCGCGAAGCTCGGTTATTTCGATCAGGATGAGTTTCTGAACCTCATTTACGACGCCACGAAGGACGACCTTTTTGACGAGGAGGCCTCGTACCGCGAATACTTCGATTACAGCGATATGCTGGATAAGACCTTCACCTTCTACCCGAACGACGCCCTTTATCAAAAGAACGAGGGCATGGCGGCGATGAAGGGCGCCTTCTCCTATAACGCGTACGGTTCCGATATCGAGGAGGAGGGGCTTACGCTCCAAGTCGTCGGTATTTTGCAGCCGAAGGAGGAGATCTCGTTCGGTTGCCTTGGGACCGGTATCTATTACACCAAGGCCTTTACCGACCACGTGCGCGAGGCCAACGCCGATTCCGAGATCGTTTCGTATCTGAAGGAGCAGGGACAGGAGGCCTTCCAGAGCATGACGATGAACGGCATGCCCTACGGCATCACCTATACCTACACCTATATCTTCCGCGGCGAGGAAAAAAGCGCGACGGGCTTTGTCGGGAAGCCGCTTTCGATGGCCGACCTTTCCTCCATGGGAGCTATGGGCGGCTCGGGCGGCTCGGGTAGCGGAGCGGGTGGCTCGGGCGGTGGCTCGGGCGGCATGGGCTCGATGAATATGCTGGCCGATATGATGACGCTTTCGCTCCGCGATCTCGGGGGGGCCGCGCTTCCCTCCTCGATCACGGTCTACCCGACGACCTTTGACGAAAAGGATCGGGTGACCGCTTGGCTCGACGACTGGAACGACGAGGATCTGACGCTCAGCTTTGGCGAAACGACGCTGAAGGGCGAGGCGCGCAGCCAGGTCACCTATACCGACAATCTGGAGATCGTTATCAACGTCATCAACTCGATGATCGACGTGGTATCGACGGCTCTTATTGCCTTTACCTCGGTATCTCTGGTCGTTTCCTCGGTCATGATCGGGATCCTCACGTACGTTTCGGTGACCGAGCGGATCAAGGAGATCGGGGTCATTCGCTCGCTCGGTGGGCGAAAGAAGGACGTCAAGCGGCTCTTCAACGCCGAGACCTTTATCATCGGGGGCCTGGCGGGGCTGATCGCCATTCTGGCCACGACCCTGCTTTCGTTGCTTCTCAACTTCCTCGTTTACGCGCTGGCGGGGGTGGCGGTCACCGCCTACCTGCCGCTGAAGGAGGCGCTTGTCATGCTGGCGCTCTCGATCGGCCTGACGCTTATCTCGGGGCTTATCCCCGCGGCAGCCGCCGCCAGAAAGGACCCCGTGGTCGCCCTGCGCAGCGAATAATTTTCTATCCCGCAAAAGAAAAAGGGACGGTTTTTACCGTCCCTTTTATGCTTTGAAAAGCCTTACACACGGGGCTTCTTCTTCGGCTCGTCCGAAAAGCTTTCCCGCAGAACGAGGGTCGCGTGGCAAACGAATTCACGGGGCGGTGTCTCCTTTTTGAAGATCGCCTTCATGATCGCCACGGCCTCGCGGCACAGGATCTCCAGATGGTTGTCTATACTCGTTAGGGTAGGCGTCGCGCACTCGCAAAGAGAAGAGTTGTCGCACCCCACGACGAAGCGGGAAAAGCCCGCTTTTAAAAGCGCCTTCTGCGCCCCGATGGCAATAAGATCCTCGGCCGCTATAACGGCGTCGGGACAAAAGCCCTCCCGAAGCAGCGCTTCGATCGCCGCGGCACCGCCCTCTACGCTGTTTTCCACCGCCAAAACACGGGTGTCTTGCAAGGGGATCTCCCCTTGGCTCATCCCGCGAAGAAAGCCCTCCTCCTTACGCCGGCCGCTAAAGGCATCCTCATTCTGTAAAAAACAAAAGCTTTTGGCCCCGCTTTTCAAAAGACGGTAGACCGCCCCCTCAACGGCGTCGGTCTCATCGCAATAGACCGAATAGATATTCTCCCCCTCGATCTTGGCGTTGATGAGAACAAGGGGCGCGCGGCCCGCCGCCTCCCTCAGCGCGTCGGTAGCGCCGAGAAAGCCCGAGCCGATGGCAAAGACCGCGTCGGTCTGCTTTTCGGCCATATAGGAAAGCTGCTTGCGGATGCCCGCCTCCTCGTTTCCGGTACAGCCGAGCAGGGTATCAAAGCCGCGCCGACGGAGCTCAGCCTGTAAAAGGGCTACGGCCTCGGCGTAAAAGCTATCCCGCAGATCGGTGCAAAGCACCCCGACAAGGCGCATGCTGGCGGTCGTTAAGCCCCTTGCAAAGGCGTTGGGGCGATACCCCTCCTCCTTAATGATGCTTTTGATCCTTGCGGCGGTTTTGGGGGAGACCTTCTCGCTGCCGTTCAGAACGCGCGAGACGGTGGCGATGGATACGCCCGCCCTTTCGGCGATCTCGTAAATATTCATCCTCTTCCCCCTTTCTCTTTTTTCTTTATTATAACCCTTTTTCGAAAAATGTCAAGAACCGCCTTGACAAAGCGCCTCTCTTGCCGTATAATCAATAGTGTAAGCGCTTACAAGAATTCTTATAAGAATTCCGGCGCTTCGTTCTTCATCCGCTTTTTAAACGATCTTGCGAGGAGGAAATTTATGATCAAGCTAACCAACGTACGCCCCGTCACCTCAGACGGCATTTTAGATCCTACCGCCGTATATCTTAACGGCGATACGATCGAAGCCGTGGGAGAAAAGGGGCTTTCTTTCGATGCGGTGATCGACGGCGGCGGGCGCTATCTTGCCCCCGGCTTTATCGATACCCACGTGCACGGCGGCGGAGACGCCGATTTTATGGACGGTGGGGTCGCCCCGATGCGGCAAGCGGCCAAAACGCATCTTATGCACGGCACGACCACGATCTACCCCACCCCCCTCTCCGCCCCCCCTGCCGATCTTTTGCAGGCGATCGACGATTTTAAGGTCTTAAAGGAAAACCGCGAAAACGAGATCCTGCCTAACCTGCCCGGTATGCATTTCGAGGGGCCCTATTTCGCCCTTTCTCAATGCGGCGCCCAGCCCCCGCATATGATCACCCCGCCGATCGAAAAGGATTACACCGAGATGCTGGCGCGGGCCGAGGGCCTTATTAAGAAATGGAGCTTCGCGCCCGAGCTTCCCGGCGCGATCCCCTTCTGTGACGCTTTGGTAAAGGCGGGCGTTATGCCCTGCATCGGCCACACCGAGGCAACGCTTGAGGAGGTCAAGGCGGCCTACGAGCACGGAGCCAAGTCCTTAACGCATTTCTATTCCTCCATGTCCACCATCACACGGCGTGACGGCTATCGCGTCGCGGGCGTGGTAGAAGCGGGGTACCTTCTTGACGGACTGCTGATCGAGATCATTGCCGACGGGCATCACCTGCCGAAGCCGATCTTACAGATGATCTTAAAGCTCATCGACCACGACCGTATCACCCCCGTGACCGACGCCATGCGCGGCGCCTCCATGCCCGAGGGTCCCTCGGTGCTGGAGAAGGATTGGCCCTGCATCATCGAGGGGGGCGTTGCCAAGATGCCCGACCGCAAATCCTTTGCCGGCAGCGTCGCGACGGCCGACCGTCTTTTAAAGACGCTCGTTGAGATCGCGGGTCTTTCGCTTCCCGAGGCCTCGCGCATGCTGAGCGATAATCCCGCCCGCGCCATGGGCCTTACGAAGAAGGGTCGACTTGCCGAGGGGTACGACGCGGACCTTGTCCTCTTAAATCCCGACCTTTCGGTCGAATCGGTGTTCGTTATGGGCAAAAAAGCCCTTTGATATAGCGAAATTTTTTCTGATACATAAGGAGAATGATCATGGAAAAGAAAAAAACTGTACTGGTCGGTACCGGCCACCGCGGCATTGCCTCGTATGTTTCCCCGATCGTTTGTGGGCATCTTTCGGATGCCGTTGCGCTTTGCGGCGTGTACGACGCGGTCAAGGAGCGGGCCGAGCTTTGCGGAAAGATCTATAACGTTCCCGTATACGACGATTTTGACAAGATGCTTGACGCCGTTAAGCCCGATTTCGTTATCGTCACCTGCACCGACAGCGCCCACCACGAATATATCATCCGCGCCCTCGAGGCCGGCTATGACGTTGCCTCCGAAAAGCCGATGACCAACACGGTCGAGCGCGCCCGTGCCATTCTCGAGGCCGAGAAGAAGAGCGGCAAGCGCGTATACGTCACCTTCAACTGCCGCTATATGCAGCCGTTTGAGGATCTGAAGAAGGTCATCAGCAGCGGCGCCATCGGCGATGTCCGTCACGTAGACCTTACCTGGCTGCTTGACCGCCGTCACGGCACCAGCTACTACCGCCGCTGGCACGGAAAAATGAAGTATTCGAACAGCCTTCTTCTCCATAAATCCACCCACCACTTCGACCTTGTCAACTGGATCATCGGGAAGGAGCCCGAATCGGTCTTTGCCGATTGCACGCAGGAATTCTACGGCAAGAACGGCGCCTTCCGCGGTAAGAACTGCCGCAACTGCGACCACACCGCCGAGTGCCCCTTCTATTGGGATGCCACGAAGGACAGCTTCGATAAGCAGTATTTCGTTGACCTTGAGCCCTATTCGGGCTACTGCACCGACAACTGCGTATTCGGCGAGGACGTCGATATCTACGATAACATGGCTCTGCTCGTCAAATATACCGACGGCACGACCATGAACTATTCGCTGACCACCTACAACAGCGAGGAGGGCAGCCTCTTCCGCTTCATCGGCACGAAGGGCCGCATCGAGTTCTCACACATCCAAAGCAGCCACGCGGGTGGCTACAAGAATATGGCGATCAAGGTATACCCCGTAGGCGCGGAGCCCTACGAGATCCCCACCGAGTTCGGAAAAGGCGATCACGGCGGCGGAGACAGCAAGCTGCGTGACGATATCTTCCGCGGCACCTCGGCAAAGGAGGATCCGCTCGGCCGTTGCGCTTCGAGCTACGACGGATATCTGTCGCTGCTGATCGGCGCCCTTGCCGTTGAATCGGCCAAGAGCGGCAAGCGCGAATACCGCCCTGCCGACATCACGAAGAATTAAAAAATTTGATATAGAGAAAGGAATTTTGTTATGGAAATCAGAATCTGCAAGACCAAAGAAGAGCTGGGCGCCAGCGCCGCCCATCACGTAGCGGGCGTTCTTAACCGCTGCATCGCCGAGAAAGGCCACGCCCGCATCGTGCTTTCGACCGGTGCCTCTCAGTTTGACACCATCGCCGCCCTCGTCAAGGAGGACGTTGACTGGACCAAGGTCGATATGTTCCACCTCGACGAATACGTCGATCTGCCCGAGACCCACGGCGCCTCCTTCCGCCGCTACCTGCGTGAGCGCTTCGTCGAAAAGCTGCCCTGCGCCCTTCGCTCGGTCAACTTTGTTGACGGCACCAAGGAAGGCATCGAGGCCCTGACCAAGAAGCTGCGTGAGGACGTGATCGATATCGGCCTTATCGGTATCGGTGAGAACACCCACATCGCCTTCAACGACCCGCCCGCCGACTTCAACACCCGTGAAGCCTACATCATCGTCAATCTTGACGACGCTTGCCGCCGCCAGCAGATGGGCGAGGGCTGGTTCCCCACCTTCGACGACGTGCCGAAGCAGGCCGTTTCGATGACCACCTACCAGATCATGCAGTGCAAGGAGATCGTTTCCTGCGTTCCTTACGCCGTTAAGGCCAACGCCCTGTATAAGACCCTTAACACCCATGAGACCACCCCGATGGTTCCCGCTACCCTGCTGAAGGAGCACGAGAACTTCCTGATCTACGCCGACGCGGATTCCGCCAAGGATATCATCAGCTTCACCTTTTAAGTAAGGTTCAGCGATCACACAAAAAGGAGATGCGAGCTTCGCATCTCCTTTTTATTAAGGAAGCGGAGGCTTCCTTCTCCACGCTTTTTCCGTCGACCCCCGCGCCGTGGCTTTGCCACAAAAGAAGCTTTTTTCGGAACGCTTTGCGTGGGGCGGCATAAGATAATATCGAAAGGGATTTTTCCCTTGAAATAAATCGGAGGACTTTCTCGATGAATAACTGCTTGTGCCATCTTTTCGACGATAACTGCACCTGGATCATTATTATCGCCCTGATCATCCTTTGTTGCTGCTGCCACGGCTAAAACGGGGCTTTCGCCTTTAGTGAGCGAGAAAAAAACAACACAATGTGTTGTTTTTTTGAAGCGATACCCCAAGGATAGAGAGAAATGAAGCGAATGAGAATGAGCGCGCATTTCGACCATATCCGCGGGGAGATCAGAATCGCAAACAAAAGAGGGTGTATTGCTTTTGCAGTACACCCCTTTTTAACATCTTCGGTTTTCTGTCGGCTTTTAGAAGGAAAAACAAAAGTTTTTCCTTCTAAATTTATTATATTTGTTTGCTATCGCCGTTTTCGTTCTTCGACGTACCCTTGTACGCCTCACAGAACGAAGAACGGCGCTTTCTGCTCTAAATCCGTTTGCCCCACTAACTAGGGGCTTTCGCCGAGGGAAAGAGCGTTTTCACGCTCTTTCCTTTTTTTATCGGTCATAAAAAAGGGGAGCGCTTCATACCTTATACTACAATGAAAAAGGCGGGAGGGCCACCTATGTTTATTTATTCGATGCGCGCCAGCACCCTGAAATTCTTCGGCGCGGTCTTTCTTTCACTTGCTCTTTTCTTAACGCTGCTTGCCCTGACGGCGCCCGTGGATGCCGCCGCGGGGGAGGATACCGAGGCTATAAGCTATAACGGCATCCGCACCGAGGAGGAGCGGATCGCGTTTTTGGAGAGCTTCGGCTGGCAGGTAAAGCCCACCGATAAGGAGGTCACCGAGTTTTTGCTGCCGAAGGAATTTGACCGCATCCTTTCGGGCTATAACGAGATCCAGAAGGAGCAGGGGCTGGACCTTTCGCGCTACCGCAACAAGCGCGTGAAGCGCTACGTATACGAGGTGGAGAACTACGAGGGGGCCACGGGAACGGTGTACGCGACCCTTCTTATGTACAACAACCGCATAGTCGGCGCCGATCTTTCCTGCCCGGGAGAAGGCGGCTTTGTTCGCGGTCTATCGAAATAAAAAAAGAGAGAGCATTTCGGGTTTAACCGATTTGCTCCTCTTTTCCTTTTATTTAAAAACGCACACGCTCCAGCGCGACGGTCTTGCGGGTCCCCTCGTCGACCGTAAAAAGGACCCCGTCGGCATACAGCCTTCCTTCGGCAGGGGCTAAACGGCGATTGATACCCGTAAGATACCGCTCGACCACCAGATCCCCATCCATGCCGAGAATGCCGCCCTCGGCCCCGCACATCCCAAGGTCGGTGACATAGCCCGTCCCCTCGGGGGTAACGGTAAGGTCGGCGGTCGGCACGTGGGTATGCGTGCCCGCCACAACGGCGACCCGCCCCGAAAGATAGCGGCAAAGCGCCAGCTTTTCGCCGGTCGCCTCGGCGTGAAAGTCCACGACGGCCAGGTCATACCGCCCCTTGGCGGAGCTTAACACCCGGTCGGCCGCCTCAAAGGGGGAATTCAGCGGCGGCTCGATATGCACGCGGCCAAGCAGGCTCATTACCAGAACGCGAAGGCCGCCCACCGAAAGGATGCAATACCCGTTCCCCGGGGTCACCCTTGGGTAGTTGGCCGGGCGAAGGACGCGCGGCATACGGTCGATCTCATCCTGCAGGGCGTAGTTTTGCAGGGTGTGGTTCCCCGCGGTCAGCACGTCTGCCCCCGCCGAAAGCAAAGCGCGCGCGCACTCGGGCGTCGGCCCCAGGATAAAGCCGGCGTTCTCGGCGTTGACGGTCACAAGATCCGCCCCCACCGACTGACGGAAGCGGCGAAGGTTTTCCTTCATATAAAGGGCCGCCCGTGGGGAGGTGATATCCCCCATCATCAAAATTTTCATAAAAGCTTCTTTCTATGCCAAGCACCCCTTGGCCGGGTAAAAAAGCGCAGAATGAGAGAGGTCCCTCATTCTGCGTTTGTTACGGATTATTTCGCGTAATCGGTCACACGGCTTTCCCTTATCACGTTGACCTTGATCTGGCCGGGATAATCCATGCTCTCCTCGATCTTTTTGGCGATGTCGCGGGCAAGGATCGTCATCGTATCGTCGCTCACCTGCTCGGGCTTTACCATCACGCGGATCTCACGGCCCGCCTGAATGGCGAAGGTCTTATCGACCCCGTGGAACTCGTTGGCGATCTCCTCCAGCTTTTGCAGACGCTTGATGTAATTCTCCACGTCCTCACGGCGGGCGCCGGGACGGGCGGCGGAAATAGCGTCGGCCGCCTGGACGATAAAGGCAATGGTGGTGGTGGGCTCCACGTCTCCGTGGTGGGCCTCGATCGCGTGAATGACCTCGCGGCTTTCGCGGTTCTTCCGCGCGACCTCAACACCCAGCTGGATGTGGGTCCCCTCGGCCTCTTGCGTTAAGGCCTTACCGATGTCGTGCAAAAGCCCCGCGCGGCGGGCCAGCGTTCCGTCTACCCCCAGCTCGTCTGCCAGGATCCCCGACAGGAAGCATACCTCGATCGAATGCCGCAGAACATTCTGACCGAAGCTGGTGCGGAAATGCAGGCGCCCGAGAAGGCGGATCTCTTCGGGCGTCAGCCCGTGGACGCCGGTCTCAAAGACGGCCTTTTCACCCATCTGCTTGATGGTGTTATCGACTTCCTTCTGTGCCTTGTTCACCACCTCCTCAATACGGGCGGGGTGAATACGGCCGTCGGCGATCAGCTTTTCAAGAGCCAGCCGCGCGACCTCACGGCGGACCGGGTCAAAGCCCGATACCGTAATGGCCTCGGGGGTGTCGTCGATGATCAGCTCGACCCCCGTCAGGTTCTCAATGGTGCGGATGTTGCGCCCCTCACGGCCGATGATGCGGCCCTTCATCTCTTCGCGCGGCAGCGGCACGACCGAGATCGCGATGTCGGCTACGTGGTCGGCGGCGCAGCGCTGAATGGCCAGCGACAGAAGCTCTCTCGCTTTGTCGTTGGCGTCCTCCTTGAAGCGCGCCTCGTACTCGGAAAGCTTTAAGGCGGTCTCGTGCTGCAGCTCGCTTTCCAGGCGATGAAGAAGCTCGGCCTTCGCTTCCTCGGCGGTCATCGAAGAAATTTTTTCGAGGGCCGTACGCTGCGCGGCCAGCGCCTCGGTGATCTTTTCCTTCAAAGCCTCGGCCGCCTTTTCCTTTTCGGAAAGGGCGTTTTCCTTCTTTTCCAGGTTTTCGATCTTACGGTCTAAATTTTCTTCCTTCTGGGTAACGCGGTTTTCTAAATGCGCGACCTCGCGGCGGCGCTCCTTCAGCTCGCGTTCGGTATCGTTTTTGATGGCAAGCGCTTCTTCTTTTGCCTCCACCAGGATCTCTTTTTTGCGAGACTCGGCGGTATGCATGGCGTCTTCAATCATTTGTCTTGCTTGCAATTCGGCCGAGCCGAGCTTGCGCTCGGAAAGATGCCGACGCAAAATAAAACCGATGAGAGCACCGACAAGAAGCCCCGCCGCGATCAGAACGACAGCAAGGATAAGGTCCATGTCGGGATACCTCCTTTTGTTAAGGCTATTCTTTTTTCGTATATAGTACCGGAGGAAACGAGGGTGTCCTCTCCTTCTGCGTGAAGGGGCAGCCGGTCCCCGGCGGCATTATGCATACGTTACATTAATTATACTTTATTTTAAAGACGCTGTCAAGGGCTTTTTCGGGCGCCGCCTCCCAAAAAAAGGAATTCATCGGCCGATCGCTTTGCTTTTTTCGGTAATTCACAAAAAATTAACAGCTTTCCGTCATTTTCCTCTTGACTTTCCCGCGAAGGTGTGGTACCTTATAAGCAGATTTTAGCACTCTCGACCTTCAAGTGCTAAAAAGAATCTTTCGGAAGGGGCACCGATATGAACGAAAAAAGCGTCAGCGAATACGGCTTATCCGAGCGAAAAAAGCGCATACTGAAAGCGGTTATCGACGCGCACATCAATTTCGGGGAGCCCGTCGGATCCAAGTATCTCTCCGAAAATCAGCAGTTGAACTGCTCCTCTGCTACCATTCGGAACGAAATGGCCGAGCTGGAGGAAATGGGGTTTTTGGAGCAGCCGCACACCTCCGCGGGGCGCATCCCCAGTGAGCTTGGCTACCGCTTTTACGTAAACTCTCTTTTACAGCAATACCGCATGAGCGCAGGGGAGATCGAGGCGATCAACACCTCGCTGCAGACCAAGCTTGCCGAGATGGATACGCTTTTGCGTGAGGCCTCGCGTATTGCGGCGGCGGTCACCAACTACACCGGCATCGCGGTCAAAAACCGCCACGGCGCCGTTTCGGTCCGAAAATACGAATTCGTACGGATCGACAGCTATCAGTTCGTGCTTGTTATGCTGCTTTCAAGCGGCACGGCGCAGTCGCGTACCGTCAAGACCCCGCTTCCGATGGAGGAGGAGGAGCTTCGGCAGCTTATCGACCTCTTTAACGAAAAGCTTACGGGGCTGGGGCCCGAGGAATTCTCGCTTTCGGTGCTTTCCCGCATCGAAGCCGGGATGGGCCGCCTTGCGGTGCTTGTTTCCCCGATCGTGCGAAGCGTTTACGACGCGCTTTCGGAGTCCGATCTGCCGAAGACCGCCCTCGAGGGGGTCAACCACCTTTTGCGCTATCCCGAGTATTCCGACGTCAATCACCTGCGTGGCCTGCTCGACGTTCTGGAGAACAAGGAGGAGATTCGCAACCTCGTTCCCCTGGAAAGCGCCTCACAGAATGGGGTGAACGTCTATATCGGCAGCGAGAACTCGGTCAAGGAGATGGAGAACTCGACCCTTATCTTCCGCAATATCCAGCGGGACGGCAAGGTCGTTGGCGCCATTGGCGTTATCGGCCCCCGACGGATGGATTATTCCAAGGTCATCGCCACCATCGACCAGCTGGCCAACCGTATCGACGATATGATCAACCGCGGTGAAAGAGATCTTTTGCCCGACGAGAAAGGATAAATAAGATGGAAAACAACGAAAACCTTATGCGGGAGCAGGAGGAGACCGTAACCGCCAAGGCCGAGGAGGCAGCCGACGAAAAGGAGGCGGCCCCCGAAAAGAGCAAGAAGGGCGACAAAAAGGAAAACGCCCTGAAGGAAAAGGTCGAAGGGCTGGAAAAGGAGCTCGCCGAGCTGAACGACAAATACCTGCGCCTGGCTGCCGAATACGATAACTACCGCCGCCGCTCGGAAAAGGAAAAGGCGCAGGCCTATACCGACGGGCTGGACGATACGCTTTCGAAATTTCTGCCGGTGATGGATAATCTTTCGCGCGCTTCGCTGTATTCGGACGCCGAAAAGGTAGCCGAGGGGCTGAAGCTGACCGAAAAGAGCGCCTCCGATTCGCTGAGCGCCATCGGGGTCGAGCGCTTCGGGAAGGTGGGGGAGGAATTCGACCCCAATCTTCATAACGCCGTTATGCACGTGGAGGACGAGGAAAAGGGCGAGGGAGAGATCGTCGCCGTGCATGCCGAGGGGTATAAAAAAGGAGACCGCATCCTGCGTTACGCCATGGTAACGGTCGCCAATTAAATAAAAAATGAAAATAAAACTTAACTTACGGAGGAAATAAATCATGGGAAAGATCATTGGAATCGACCTTGGCACGACCAACTCGTGCGTAGCTGTTTTTGAGGGTGGGGAGCCCACCGTTATCCCCAATCCCGAAGGGGCCAGAACCACCCCCTCGGTCGTCGCGTTTTCGAAGACGGGCGAGAGAATGGTCGGCCAGGTCGCGAAGCGCCAGGCCATCACCAACCCCGACCGCACGGTCATGAGCATCAAGCGCGAGATGGGCAGCGACTATAAGGTCACGATCGAGGGCAAGAAATACACGCCCCAGGAGATCTCGGCAATGGTGCTGCAGAAGCTGAAGGCGGATGCCGAGGCCTTCCTTGGCACGAAGGTGACCGAAGCGGTCATCACGGTTCCCGCTTACTTCTCGGACGCCCAGCGACAGGCCACCAAGGACGCCGGTAAGATCGCGGGGCTTGAGGTCAAGAGAATCATCAACGAGCCGACGGCCGCGGCCCTTGCTTACGGCATGGATAAGGAAAACAACCAGAAGATCATGGTGTTCGACCTTGGCGGCGGTACCTTCGACGTATCGCTTCTTGAGATCGACGACGGGGTATTCGAGGTTCTGGCCACCAACGGCGACACCAAGCTTGGCGGCGACGACTTTGACCAGCGCGTGATCGACTGGATGGCCGATAAATTCTTAAAGGAAAACGGCGTCGACCTGCGCAAGGACAAGATGGTCATGCAGCGCCTGAAGGATGCCGCTGAAAAGGCAAAGATCGAGCTTTCGGGCATGACCTCGGCCAACATCAACCTGCCCTTTATCACCGCGACGGCGGCGGGCCCGCTTCACTTCGAGGCCACGCTTACCCGCGCCGAATTCGATAAGCTGACGGCGGATCTCGTCGAACGGACCATGATCCCCACCAAGAAGGCGCTTCAGGATGCCGGCCTCTCGGCCGCCGAGATCGACAAGGTTCTTCTTGTCGGCGGCTCTACCCGTATCCCCGCTGTGCAGGAGGCGGTCAAGCGCTTTACCGGTAAGGATCCCTTCAAGGGCATCAATCCCGATGAGTGCGTCGCCCTCGGCGCCGCGATCCAGGGCGGTGTTCTGGACGGTGACGTCAAGGACCTTCTGCTGCTGGACGTTACGCCCCTTTCGCTCGGCATTGAGACGCTTGGCGGCGTATTCAACCGTATCATCGAGAGAAACACTACCATTCCCGTAAAGAAGAGCCAGGTCTATTCGACGGCTGCCGACGGGCAAACCTCGCTCGAGATCCACGTTCTGCAGGGCGAGCGCGAAATGGCCGCCGGCAATACCACCCTTGGCCGCTTTATTCTGGACGGCATCCCCGCCGCCCCCCGCGGTGTTCCCCAGATCGAGGTCACCTTTGATATCGACGCCAACGGCATCGTAAACGTGACCGCCACCGATAAGGGCACGGGCAAGGAGCAGCATATCACCATCACCTCCTCGACCAACATGTCGCAAGAGGATATCGACCGCGCCGTGAAGGACGCCGAAAAGTTTGCCGAAGAGGACAAAAAGCAGAAGGAAGCCGTCGACGTGAAGAACCACGCCGAGACGCTGATCTTCCAGAGCGAAAAGGCGCTTTCCGAAATGGGCGATAAGATCGCCGATGCCGACAAGGCTCCTGTTAACGCGGCCCTTGACAAGCTGAAGGAAACCGTTAAGGGCAACGATACCGAGGCGATCAAGGCCGATACCGAGGCCTTAGAGAAGGCCTTCTACGCGATCTCCGAGCAGCTTTATAAGCAAGCGGGGGCACAGGGCTTTGATCCGAACGCCGCCGGTGGCAATAACGACGGCACCTACAACGCCGAGTACGAGGACAAGACCGACAAATAATCCAAAAGCGCGAAAGGGCAAGCCGCACGGCTTGCCCTTAGCGTGACTTTACTACGTATGTCCCTTTGGGGATAGGAGAACACAATGGCAGATAAACGCGACTTTTACGAGGTCCTCGGCGTTGGAAAGAGCGCCTCGGACGATGAGATCAAGAAGGCATACCGCAAGCTTGCCAAGCAATATCACCCCGATATGAACCCCGGCAACGCGGAGGCCGAGCAGAGGTTCAAGGAAGTGAACGAGGCCTATGCCGTGCTTTCGGATGCCGAAAAGCGTTCGCAGTACGACCGCTTCGGTCACGCCGCCTTTGAAGCGGGCGGCGGTGGCGGCGCGGGCTTCGGCGGCTTTGGCGGCTTTTCCGATTTCGGCGGCTTTGGCGATATTTTTTCCTCCTTCTTCGGCGGGGGCGGCAGCAGCGCACGCCGCCAGGGCCCCGAAGAGGGCGAGGATATCCTGCTTCGTCTGACGCTGGATTTCGAGGAGGCGGTCTTCGGCTGTAAGAAGGACGTTTCCTTTAACCATATCGAGGCCTGCTCCGAATGCCACGGCAACGGCGCCGAAAAGGGCACCGCCCCCGAGATCTGCCCCACCTGTAAGGGGAGCGGGCAGGTGACGGTCCAGCAGCAGACGCCCTTTGGGGTGATGCGCTCCGCGCGCGCCTGCTCGGCCTGCCGAGGTAAGGGCACGATCGTAAAAAATCCTTGCAAGAACTGCCGAGGCAGCGGCTATGTCAAGCTGACCAAAAAGCTTTCGGTCACCATTCCCGAGGGGATCAACCACGGCGAGCAGATCTGCCTGCGCGGGGAAGGCGACGCGGGACGCAACGGCGGCCCCGCCGGTGATCTGTATATCGAGATCCGCGTCCGCCCGCACAGCTTCTTCACAAGAGAAGGCACCACCCTTACCTGCGAGATCCCCCTGACCTTTGCCGAGGCGGCGCTTGGCGCTGAGATCGAGGTCCCGCTTCCGGACGGAAAGAGGGCCACCTACCAGATCCCCGAGGGCACACAGCCCGGGACCTCCTTTACCCTTCGCGGTAAAGGGGTGAAGGAGGTGCGAAGCAACCGCCGCGGCGACCTCATCTTTACCGTAGCGGTCGAGGTGCCGCGCGCCTTAAACGATAAGCAGAAGGAGCTGCTCTCCGCCTTCGCCAAAAGCTGCGGCGAAAGCAACAACGCTAAAAAGACCTCCTTCTTTCAGAAGCTGAAGAATTCCTTTAAATAAGCAAGATCAAAAAGCCGTCGGCCCGCCGACGGCTTTTTCTTTCGCCCCCTTGGATTTTTATTTCCATGTCTGTATCAGGGCGTCGATTATTCTTTTTTTCTCATCGGAAAGGCGTGCGTAGCTTTCCAAAAACTCGGAATTCTCCTTTTCCGAGCGTATTCCCTGCAAAACGTAATCCGCGCTGACACCCAGCGCCCTGCAAAGCTTCAAAAGATTTTCGGGGCGCACCGCCTTTTTCCCAAGCTCAAGGTTCGAGATCATCTGCACAGAGACCTCCATTTTTTCGGCCAAAAGCTCTTGCGTGATCGAAAGCTCTCTCCTTCTTTTGCTGATCCGCGCTCCGATTTCCTTCAGCAACTTTTCATCACCCATAGAAAAAGGCCTCCTCTTTTTTTCTTCAGTATATCACCTATAGATATACAAAATAATCATCTATGGGTTGACAAACTTAATCCATAGATGTATAATGTACCTGTTTCCAATTTTTTATTGACCGGGAGGTATTTTATGAAAAAAGCATTTTTTTGGGGCGGTGCCGCCGCCGTCTTGCTCATCGCGCTGGGACTTGGGCTTTCGATCTCGTCCGGAAACTATACGACCCTTTTGGGACTTGGGATCGTTGGCGTTCTTGCGTTTATGATGATCACCTGCCTTATCTTGGATAACAACTTTGTTTCCGATATGATGGAAAGCATTTGGAATTGGGGCTGGGAGGCCCCGGGCCTCATCTTTACCCTCGATCTTGACGGCATTATCTGGCTGATCACGGTCAAGCTGCTGTTCTGGATCATCGGAAAGATCCTTTCGCTTCTTTGCGCGATCCTGGCACTTGTGCTCGGGCTTGCGCTTTCCCCCTTTGCCTTCCCCTTCGCGATCCACGAGGCCATAAGCGAAGCGAAAGAGGAGGCTGCGAAAAAAAACTCTTCCCCCAATGCGTTTGAGGTGTGATAATGAAAAAATTTCTTTTTTCTCTTTTGATTTTCGCAACGCTTCTCGCGTTTGCCTCCTGCGGGGAGGATCCCGCAGACACCACCACGGCAGCGGTAACGACCACCGCCTCGCCCGCTACCACAACGGCGCCTATTACAACGACCGTACCTGTTACAACGACTGTACCTGTTACAACGACCGTACCCACTACAACGACCGTGCCCACTACAACGACCGTACCTGTTACAACGGTCCCGCCCGTTACCTATACGATCGCTTGGTATAACGAAAACGGCACAAAGCTCGGGGAGACGGCGGTCCTTGAAGGACAAACGCCCTCCTACACCTACACGGTTACCGACACCGCCGAATGGGATCTTACCTTCCTTGGCTGGTGCACCGCGCAAAACGGCGACGTCCTTTCTTCGCTTCCCGGTGCTTCGGCAAGCGTTTCCTATTACGCGAAGGTAGAAAAAACAAAACAGACCTATCCTGTTTCCTTTGATACCAAAGGCGGCAGCGCCGTCCCCTCGCAAACCGTTGCGTACGGTGAGCTTGCCACACAGCCCGAAAGCCCGGACTATGCCGATCATCATTTCGCCGGTTGGTTCTTAGACGAGACCCTGCAGATCCCCGCCGATTTCAGCGTACCGGTCAGCGGGCCCGTTACTTATTATGCCAAATGGAACCAAAAGGTTGCCGTCGGTGCGTACCTTGAAGCCCTGCTTGCCGGCTATCAGCTGGATCCCTACAGCTATATTCCCGAGGCGATGCGTCCCCATTACTCGGCCAATCTCATAAATGCCGACGATGCCGCGCAAAGCTTTGAAAACGGCTTTGTCAACGTCGGAAGCTTCCCTGCCCACGGCTTTGGCGAGCAATGGAACATGGTGGTCTCCAACCTCAATCAATCGACCCTCTTCTTCCGTGTTTTATCGGTCGTCGAGACCGTCTCTTCCGCTTCGGTCACCGCCTTTAACAATTACCTTGACAGCAATCCCGCCGACACGGCCCATCATAGCTTCGCCCATGGGATCTACGCCATCACGATCCATTTTGACGGTGAGATCCTCACCTACGTCGTTGAATATACGGCAACGCTTCCCGCGCTTGGCGAGCAGAGCATTCAGATCGCCCTTTCGCTTGATGTGGAAAGTGGAGAGCGATGTGGGCGCGTACAGCTTGGAGACGCTAACGCGATCGCCTATACCATGACGGAGAACGGTTACGAATTCGCCATCAAATATATGGGAGTCCGTCGCGCCATGCTCTCTCTTACCCGCGATGAGGACGGCAACGTCATCGGTCATATTTACGAATATCTTACCGTCGCCTCCAAGGAGCTGGAAAGTGCCGCTGATTTCTATATCACCGACGAATACGTAACAGCCGTTGGCAGTAAAGCAAGCGGTCTTATCGGCTTCACCGGCAGCATATGCGAGCTGTACGATTCCGAAACCGGCAAGCTTCTTGGCTACGAGGTAAGCGAAAAGCTTTCGGCCATTCAGTATCATACGCTTTGGTTCGATCTTGATACCTTCGACGGCTTTGAAAGCATCCAATACCGCCCCGCCACCGACGCCGTTACCGCCGCCTTCTTCTTAAACGGCTCCTCCTCCGCGTGGGAGCCGATGAAAAAGCTGCTTTCCCGCCGCTTTGATATCGAATTCCGTTCGCAATACTTCTATTCATACGACAGCACAAGCGATACCTATACCGAGCATGAGGTAAAGGTTCCTATGCTTTTCGTTCAGGAGGATAATTTCGATACCCTGATCGACGATGTAAAAACCCAAAACAATATTACCCTTTCCTCTCTCATGGAGGAAGGAGATCTTGAAAAGCTTCTTCTTGACTACGATACCTTCATTCCGATCTTTGCCGAAAACAAGGATATCATGACGGCTGATATCATTCTTGCCTTCATCGGTGACAGAATAAGCTTTGAAAGTGAATTGTCAATAGAAGTGCAACACTTTTAAGAAAGATTTTGCAATTCTAAATTCCAAGAATCCTGAGCAGAAATATAATTTAAGCATTTGCGGGGTCTGGCATTGATCAATGCCAGATTCCGCAAAAGTGTTTTAGG
>JAZNDS010000029.1:0-9316 GCA_045588145.1 Eubacteriales bacterium
GGGATGCCGATCAGCTTCCCTCGGTGGGGGCGGGAAACGTGCTGGGGGATCTTATCGCAAGCGGGCGGCTGAATACCGTGCGGCTTGAGGAGATCTTCCGCCAATCACGGGAAAGCCTGATCGTTATGAACGCCCATAAGATCAACGAGGGGAAAATGCCCACGCTTACCGTGGCGGATAACGATTTCTTCTTTTTGCCGCGGCGGGAGGAGGAGATCCCGAAAACCGTTGCCGATCTTCTGGTAAGACGCTTGCCGAAGGCCTACGGAAGGGCGATCGTGGAGCAAACGCAGGTCATCACCCCCTCTCGCCGTGGGGGAAGCGGGACCGAGGCCCTTAACGCGCTTTTACAAGCGGTACTGAACGAAAAGGACCCGAGGAAGAAGGAGCTGCTTTATGGGGAGCGCGTATACCGCGTTGGCGACCGCGTGATGCAGACACGGAACAACTACGGGATCGAGTGGGTGGAGAACCCCACCGATAACGAGGGGGTCTTTAACGGAGATATCGGCACCGTTACCGATATCAGCGAGGGGGGCGCCTTCCTGGACGTTCTCTATGACGGAGGCCGCGTTGCCCGCTACGATAAAGGAAGCTTTGACGAATTGGAGCTGGCGTACGCCATTACCGTCCATAAAAGCCAGGGAAGTGAATACGGCACGGTGATCCTGCCGCTTTACAACTGCCCACCCATGCTGAAAACACGCAATCTCTTGTATACGGCCGTAACGCGCGCAAGGGTGCGGGTCATCCTCGTCGGTCGTCAGGAGGTCTTGCAGACGATGGTCGAAAACGACCGTCAGCTTTTGCGCCATACGCTTCTTTCCCATAATTTGCGGAGCGAAGAAAATTAAATCGGGAAAGATTTGTTTTTCGACTTGCAAAGCAGGGGGGAAGCGTGTATAATAAAAGATACCGATAAAATCAAAAGCGGGAAGCTTTTAGAAAGGGGGAATACGATGGAAAGAGTTGGGATAGATCTCGGTGCCTTTGAGATCGTCACCGCGGCCGAGGGCGGAAAAAAGCTTTATCGGGAAAGCGCGAGTGTGGCGATCGGTCGGAGTGACGGGGCGTTTCTCGGGATCGGCGCCGATGCGAAGCGATACGTGGGAAAAGAAGATTCGCCGGCGGTTTTGCGCCCTATCTTTGAAGAACGCATCGTGGTTCCCTCGTATACAAAGGCCGCGATCGCCCATAGCCTTATGCACCTTGGCGAGCCCGAGGGCGCTTCCGTGTTTATGAGCGTGCCGTGCGGCTTCGAGGAGGTCGAGGAGGCGGCGCTTGCCGAAATGGCGATCCAGGCGGGAGCCTCGGAGGTGCATTTCCTGTATTCGCCGTTGGCGGCATTGGCGGGGAACGGGCTCGATCCCGGGAACAGCGGGATCGTGGTGGATATCGGGGCCGCCCGTACCGACGTGATGATCCTTTGCCACGGCCGTATCTTTTATAAGAATACCTACAAGGCGGCAGGCGGCGCCTTTGACCGCGCGATCGCCGAATATCTCCTCCGTAAGCATAAGGTGCGTATTTCCCTGCAAAGCGCCGAGCAGATCAAGCAAAGGATCGGAACGGTCTGGGTCGGGGATGAGAAAAAATACGTCGACGTACGGGGCAGGGACGCCAAAAGCAACGAATGCTGCTCGGTCAGGATCTGCTCGGAGGAGATGTTCACGGCACTGGAAGAGCCAATGGCCGCTCTTATCGAAGCCGTGTGCGATACCATCACCCGCATCCCCAGCGACTGCGTGCAGGAGGTCTTCGATACGGGGATCCTGCTTTGCGGGGGCGGATGTCTGCTTGATGGGCTCGATAAAATGATCAGCGGGGTCACAGGGGTCAACGCCATGCGCCTTCGCGATCCCTGTGAAACCGTGGCACGGGGGCTTGCCTTGCTTCATAAAAGGCTCCCGAACGCGAAGGAAGCGGGCACCCTGAATATCTCCCGCTATTTCATCAAAAATGCGGTCAGCCCGCAGGAAGGAATGCTTTTATCATGAGTAAGATGACCAAAAAAGAAAGAAGACGGCAGATCTTCGCCCTTATCATGGCGGGCATGATGGTCGTTGGGATCCTGACGACGACGCTGTATTACCTGATCCATTGAGAAAACGCAAAAAGGCGACCGAATTCGGTCGCCTTTTTTATTGGTCGATCTGGAAACAGATAGAAAAACGCGAAATTTGTAAACAAATCCTTCCTTTTTGGGTAGGAAGAGGAAGAGGCTTTTTTCTTGCATTCCGTGCCTTTTGACGGTACAATCGAAGCATAAAAGACAAGGAGTGAAGAAATGAAAACAAGAAGACTGCTGTGTGCTTTTCTGCTTTTGCCTCTGTTTATTTCATGTGGCACGTTGCCGAACGAAACGACGGAAAAAAGCGGGGTAACGACCACCGAAAAGGCACCGACCGAGACCGTCCTTCCGATCGTGACGCTGCCGCCCGCGGGCGCCGATAAGAACGAGGACGGCGGGGAAGCGGCACCCCCCAAAACGACGGTACCGCCAAAGACAGAGGCGCCCCCGGTTGTACAGCCGCCCGCTGCCCCACCGGGCGAAGAGCCAAAAGAGGAAGAGCCGCCCGAGGAAAATCCCCGCAAGGAGATCCTTATCTGCCTTGACGCGGGGCACGGACTGAAGGACCCCGGGGCCCTTGGTGTGCTTTCGGGGGTTACATATTACGAAAAGAATATCAATCTTTCGGTGGCGCTTCTTTTGCGGAAGAACCTTGCGGAGCTTGGGTATACGGTCCTGATGATACGGGAGGCGGATACCTCGTTGCTTGGCGGAAACGATTACAACGCGCAATATAAAACGGGCGACGAAGCCGTCGCCCGAAGAAGGTACGCGAAAAGCATGGGTACCGATCTGTATTTATCCCTGCATTGCAACGCCTATGCGGGGCAGGGGCGTGCCTTTGGCCCGATCGTTTTCTATAACGGCCGCAGCGATACGACCTACCGCGCCCGCTCCATCGCCGAGGTCTTTTCGGGGGAGATAAGCGGCTTGCGGGCGGCCTTTCCCGCCACGGGCGATTCCCGCATTCGGGAAGGAAACGCGTATATCGTATTAAAGGATACAACGCTTCCCTCGTTGCTTATCGAGATGGGCTTTATGACCGATCAAAGCGACCTTACGCTGCTTAACCGTAAGGATTGGCAGGAGGCGTGCGCCCGCCGCCTGGCGGCGGCGGTGGAGAAAAGCTATCTTGCGGGGCTGATCGGCTGATCAGTCCTCCTCGATCCCCAATATTTCGTTTTTGCGGCGGCGGCAGGTGATGAGGGTCAGCACAATAAGAACGATCGAAAGCGAGAAGGGTAGGACCCAGAAGGTGCCGTACACAGGCGCGTATACGTTTCCGCCCTCGTAATTCGGGCCCATCTCCACTTGCCCCGTATACCGCATCAAATACATATCGACAAAGGTGGCAAGTGCGGTTGCCGCGGCCAGAAGGACGATAGAAAGATCCACCTTTCGCTTGCTTTTTTCCCGCTGCGCGTGCCATTCCTTCTCATATCGCGTTTTAAAATCGGGAACGGGAAGCTGATCCTTCTCGTATTCCTTAAGCAAATAAACGAGAAAGAGGACCGAAAGGAAGAAGAGCGCTTCTTGCAAAAAGCTGCCCAAAAGCATCGGCAGGTAAGCGGCATAGGCCTCGGGAATGCGGATGATGCCGTCGGGGCTCATAATATCGCTTTCACGGAAGCTGCCGTAAAACTGGGCGCGGAAGATCGAAAAGAGGATGGCGGAAAGGAAATACCCGCCCGAGGCGATCAAGGAAGCCCGCCCCTTGATGGGATGCTTGATCACAAGGCAGATTGCGGCCGCGAGGAAAAAGGCGGCCGAAAGATAATCGGGCAAAAACAGCACGTTGTCGATAACAGGATCGATCGAAAAGAAGACACCCGCCCCGAAAAGGATATAGGGCAAAGAGACGAGAAGCGTGTTTTTTTCGTCGGTAAGGCTTGTCCCCTCGGGCACCGAAAGCGAGGAGAGCCCGGGGTCGGCCTCGATCGCGCGGAAGTAGGCGCGCAAATACGAAAGCCAGAAAATACCGAGCAGGAGAACGAGAAGGCCAAGGACCGCGACGATCAGCAAATACGAAGCGCCCGAGATCGTCGTTCCCTCCTTGGTGAGGGGATCGTAGGGAAAGAGAAAGGCAAAATCGGGAAGGGTGGAGGCCACGGCCTTCGCCGCGACGAAGATATAGGTAAGAAAGCAAAGCGAATCCGGCCCCTTGACGGTTTCGGTCGGGGTGATGGCGGCGGGGCAGCCGAAGCGCTGTCCGAGATACGAAAAGCCCTCAAAGAGATTTCGGAAGGCAGGGAAGAGAAAGATCAGCTCCAGGATCGCGAAGGAAAGCGAGAACAGCGTGATGGCAACGCGATCGTTAAAGAGGGAGATCATCACGAAAAGGGCGGGAAGCTTCATAAGGGTGATATAGAAAAGCTTCCGAAAGCCCTCCATTGCCTCCTGCATATACGGCACAAAGGCGGCAACACGCCGAAGCGCCAGGCAGAACAGCAGATAGCCGACAGCGTCGGGCAATGGATCGAGAATGCTGATATTCGGATTAAAAAGGAACCAAAGCCCCACCGACATCAGGCCGATCGGGAAAAGTTTGTTGACAGCTTTCATTTTTTCTTTCCTTTTTTCTTGTTCTTTCGTTCGGCCTGCTCGCGGCGGTATTCGGCATCGGCCTCGCTTCGCCGCTTGGCAAAGCCCTCCCACAGCGCGTCCAGCTTTTCGTACAGTTTATCCAGCGGCTTGAAGGAGGAGTGTCTTCTTTCCATATCCTCCTCGCCCTCAAGGCATATCCACATATAGCAGTTGTAGATCAGCTTGGCGTTAAGGATCATGACCGCAAAGCCGAAAAGAAGGATCACGATGTTATAATAGGCCCAGAACACGATGCCGCCCTCCCAGGGCATTTGCCCGAGAAGGAACAAAAGGTAATAAAGGCAGGTAAAGATGCGGTTGCGGAAGGCGCGCACCTCCAGCACGTATACCCCCGTCTCCTTGGCGATCTTTTGTATCCCGTGAAGCAGATAGAAGGAAAAGACAAGCTCCAGGATATTGGCGATCACCGAGGAATAGGTGAAGGCGTCGGCGCTCGGCGGCAAGAAAAAGAGATTGGCGACCTCCAGATACAGAAGCACAAATCCCATGGCCGACAGGGGAATAAGCGTGATAAAGGCCGCTTTAAAAGGAGAATTGTAGGGGCGCAGCTTTAAAAGCGCCAGAAGCATGATCAGATAGGCAAGGATCTTGGTAAAGCCGTCAAAGGCGATGTTGTTGATCAAGATCACGTAGCCGAGAAAAAGCGTACCGAAGCCCATAGTCTTATCCTTGCTGATTGCTGTCGGCGGCGCCGCAGCATTTTTTGTATTTTTTCCCGCTTCCGCAGGGGCAGGGATCGTTTCTTCCCACCTTCTCGCCCTGCTTGTTCACGGGCTTTTTCGTGGGCATCTTCCCCCCCTCAAAGCCCTCGATAAGCGGCTTTGCGACCTCTTTGCGTACGATGGGTCTTGCCTGCGGTACGGCCGAAAGGATCATGCGTACCGTCCGCTTGCGGATATCGTTGATCATCTCCTCAAACATATCGTTTCCGATGATACGGAACATATCCAAGGGGTTTCTCTGGGCGTAGGCATTCAACCCGACAGAGCCCTTTAGGTCGTCCATCGCGTCCAGATGCTCCATCCAAAGCGCATCGACGTTCCGAAGCAGGATCACCCGCTCGATCTCACGCATGCCTTCCTCGCCGAAGAGGGTATCCTTGCTCTTATAAAGGGCAAGCGCCTTTTCGGTAAGGTCATCTTGCAGCGCTTCACGGCCCTCGGGCAGGGAAGCGGCATCGGGCAGGGGAAGCAGCCCCATAAAACGGTTTTTGATAAGGTCGAGGTTCCATTCCTCCCGCGTATCCGAGGGGCAGGCCTCGTTAACGGCCTCCGTGACCTCCTCCCCGATCATGCGAAGGATGGTATCGGTCAGCACGTTGCCGTCAAGAACCTCGCTGCGCTGCTTATAGATCAGCTTTCTTTGCTGGTTCATCACGTCGTCATACGCCAGCACGTTCTTACGGCGGGAGAAGTTCTGGCTTTCGATGCGGCTTTGGGCGCCTTCGATCGAATTGGAGAGGATACGCGCATCGATCGGGGTATCCTCCTGCATGCCAAGGCGTGAAACGATCGAAAGGACCCTTTCGCTGCCGAAAAGGCGCATCAGATCATCGTCAAGCGAGAGGAAGAAGCGGGATTCGCCGGGGTCCCCCTGACGGCCGCTTCGGCCGCGCAGCTGGTTGTCGATACGGCGGCTTTCGTGCCGCTCGGTCCCCAGGATGAAAAGGCCGCCCGCCGCCCGTACGGCCTCGGCCTCGGGGCGGATCTCTTCCTTGTATTTATCAAGAAGCGCCTTGTATTGCTTGCGTGCCGCCAGAAGCTCCTCATCCTCGGTGTGGGAGAAGCCTGTGGCCGCCAAGATCAGCGATTCGTCATACCCCTCTCGGCGCATTTCGGCCCGCGCGAGATATTCGGGGTTGCCGCCCAGCATGATATCGGTTCCGCGCCCCGCCATATTGGTCGAGATCGTAACAGCCCCCAGCTTACCCGCCTGGGCGATGATCTCGGCCTCTTTCTCGTGATGCTTGGCATTAAGGACGGTATGGCGGATGCCGTTTTTCGTAAGCACCCTCGAAAGAAATTCGGATTTTTCGATCGACACGGTGCCGACAAGCACGGGCTGCCCCTTCTTATGGCATTCGGCGATCTGGCGGATAATCGCGCGGTATTTTCCGTTCTGATTGATAAAGACCACGTCGTTGCGGTCGATACGGATCATCGGCTTGTTGGTCGGCACCTCCACAACGTCGAGGGCGTAGATCTCACGGAATTCGTTGTCCTCGGTAAGCGCCGTACCCGTCATACCCGAAAGCTTGCGGTACATACGGAAATAGTTCTGGAAGGTTACCGTCGCAAGGGTCTTCGATTCCTTTTCGATCTTCACCCGCTCCTTGGCCTCGATCGCCTGATGAAGCCCCTCATTATAGCGGCGGCCGGGCATCATACGCCCCGTGAAGCTGTCCACGATAATGACCTGGTTATCCTTCACCACGTAGTCGATATCGCGCTTCATAATGCCGTGGGCGCGGATCGCCTGGTTGATATGGTGATAAAGCGTGGCGTTCTCGGGATCGGAAAGGTTTTCCACCCCAAAGAATTTTTCGGCCTTTTGGATACCCGTAGGCCCAAGGGTGACCGTGTGCGCCTTTTCGTCCACCACGTAATCGCCCGAAAGATCGTCCTGATCCTCTTTTTCGTCCAGCTCCTTGATAACAAGCTTCGAAAGGCCTCTCGCAAAGCGGTCGGCACGGTCGTAAAGCTCGGTCGATTCCTCGCCCTCGCCCGAAATGATAAGCGGGGTGCGCGCCTCGTCGATAAGGATCGAGTCGACCTCGTCCACGATCGCGAAGGCATGCCCTCTTTGCACCATGCGGTCCTTGTAAATGACCATGTTGTCACGCAGATAGTCGAAGCCGAACTCGTTGTTGGTGCCGTAGGTGATATCGGCGGCATAGGCCGCCTTCTTTTCCTCGGGGTATTGGCCGTGTACGACAAGGCCGGTCGTAAGACCGAGGTAGGCGTACACACGCCCCATCTCCTCGCTGTCGCGGCGGGCCAGATAATCGTTTACCGTAACGATATGCACCCCGTTCCCTGTAAGGGCGTTCAGGTAAGCGGGCAGGGTAGCGACCAGGGTCTTTCCTTCCCCCGTCTTCATTTCGGCGATGCGCCCCTGGTGTAAGAGAATACCGCCGAGCAGCTGTACGTAAAAGGGGCGCTTGCCAAGCACGCGGGTCGCGGCCTCACGCGCTGTGGCAAAGGCCTCGGGCAAAATGCCGTCAAGCGTTTCGCCGGCGGCAAGCCGTTCTTTAAGGATCGCCGTCTGTTCGCGTAATTCCCCGTCGCTCATCGCGGCGTATTGCTCTCCAAGTGATTCTATCCGATCGGCAAGCGGGCGGATGCGCTTGATCTGCCGCTCGCTATACGTGCCGAAAAGCTTTTGAAATAATCCCATACAATGCTCCTTTGCTTTGTATATACCTATCGATGATATCAGTATACCATAATAATTATCCAAAAACTATAATAATTAGTAAACTTTTTATTGACATTTGCGAAATATGGGATAAAATGAAGGGGAATACGCGAAAGAGAGGAAGCCTTCTTGAAGGATATCAACATCGTTTTGCATTGCCCCGAGATCCCGCAGAACACGGGGAACATCGCAAGGACCTGTGCCGCCACGGGGGCGGCCTTGCATCTGATCAAGCCCCTGGGGTTTGAGATCGACGACAAAAAATTAAAGCGCGCGGGGCTCGACTATTGGCAATATCTCGATATCACCTATTACGAAAACGAGGATGAATTCTTCGAAAAAAACGCGGGGGAGACGATCTACTATTTCTCCACCAAGGCACGCTATACGCATACCGAGCCACAGTACCCGAAGCGTGTTTTTCTGATGTTCGGGCGTGAAACGCGCGGCCTTCCCGAGTCGATCCTCCAAAAAAATCCCGATACCACCGTCCGCATCCCCATGCTCTCGGGCCTTCGCAGCTTAAATCTTTCGAATTCGGCGGCGATCGCGGTCTACGAGGTGCTTCGCCAGCGCGATTTTGCCGATCTGTTGGCCGAGGGGGCGCCCACCACCTTTTCCTGGTAAAGCGAAAAAGCGTGTATTTATCGGCATAAACAGGAAAAAGCACGCTTTTTTTCGCCAAATCGGATAAAAGAAGAAAAAAAGAGATGTTTTTTTGAAAAAGGGCTTGACAAACCGCAAGGAAACAAGTATAATATCAATCGTCCGCGAGAGTGGCGGAACTGGCAGACGCGCACGTTTGAGGGGCGTGTGGATTCTCCGTACGGGTTCAAGTCCCGTCTCTCGCACCAACGAAAAAAGGATAGCTTCGGCTATCCTTTTTCGTTTATAACGGAAGAGGGAGGGGACTTGAAGCGGCACGGTAGTGAATAACGACCTGAATGGTCGTTAGAGCCGTGGCGGACCGAGGAGGGAAGAAAAGGCGAAAATTTCTCGCCTTTTCGCACGCCCGACGAGACCCAGTCCCGTCTCTCGCACCAACGAAAAAGGATAGCTTTGGCTATCCTTTTTTTCGTTTATGGTGAATTATACTATCAAGTGCAACACTTTTAAGAAAAAGAAAACTCATATTGAATCCTGTGTTATAATGAAGCTACCACACACCAAAACAACACAAGGAGAACAATATGAGCTACCATCATTTTACCATAGAAGAGCGCT
>JAZNDS010000030.1:0-1562 GCA_045588145.1 Eubacteriales bacterium
CGGATATCGCTCGGCTTCATGTCGCTGTTGATATAGTTGGAGAAGTAGGGGGTACCGTATTTCGAGGTCATCTCAAAGAGAAGCTTGTTGTTCTCGGTCTCCGACCAGTCGAAATCCTTGGTGATCGAATAGGTGGGGATCGGATACTGGAAGCCGCGGCCGTTGGCGTCACCCTCGATCATCGTCTCGATGAAGGCGCGGTTGACCATATCCATCTCACGCTTACAGTCCTTATACTTGAAATCGACCTCTTTACCGCCGATGATGCAGTTCAGCTCGGCAAGGTCATCCGGCACCGTCCAGTCGAGCGTGATGTTGGAGAAGGGCGCCTGCGTACCCCAACGCGAGGGGGTATTTACACCGTAGATAAAGGATTCGATGCACTTCTTGACCTGATCGTAGTCGAGGTTATCGGCCTTGACGAAGGGGGCAAGGTAGGTATCGAAGGAGGAGAAGGCCTGCGCGCCCGCCCACTCGTTCTGCATGATGCCGAGGAAGTTGACCATCTGGTTGCAAAGGGTGGCCAGATGCTTCGCGGGGGCCGAGGTGATCTTGCCGGGAACGCCGCCAAGACCCTCCTGGATCAGCTGCTTAAGCGACCAACCGGCGCAATAACCGGTCAGCATCGAAAGGTCGTGCAGGTGGATATCGGCGTTGCGGTGGGCGTTGGCGATCTCATCGTCATAGATCTCGGAGAGCCAGTAGTTCGCCGTGATCGCGCCCGAGTTGGAAAGGATCAGACCGCCGACCGAATAGGTGACGGTGGAGTTTTCCTTTACACGCCAGTCGTTGATCTTCAGATAGCCGTCAACCAGCGACTTATAGTCGAGAATGGTATTCTGGACCTCACGCAGCTTGGCGCGCTGGCGGCGATAAAGAATATACGCCTTGGCAACGTCCGCATACCCTGCCTGGACCAGAACCGATTCAACCGAGTCCTGAATGTCCTCTACCGCGATCAGCCCCTCTTTTACCTTGGGCTCGAAATCCGCGGTCACCTTCAGCGCGAGGAAATCGATCACCGTGGGGTGATAATCCTTCTCCTGCGCTTCAAAAGCCATCTTTATGGCCTTTGCGATCTTGTCGAGCGAAAAGTCAATGACCTTTCCGTCTCTCTTCTGTACCTGATACATAGCGTTTCTCCTGTCTTTTGCTTTTATATTAATTAATTATTCATTTGATTATAAGCCGCGAAGCTCGGCCGACGGAACAAAGGGCTTCACCGCCGCAAGGCAGCTTCGCATTTTTTCGGGCGAGGCCGCGCTCATCCCCCCCGAAAGGATATCCCCCGAATCGGTGAAGGCCTGCAGATAGTAACGGGGCGTCTCACGGATCCATTCGCCGATTGCGGCAAAATCGGCGGGCTCGTGCAATTCGTCTACCACCGTGGTGCGGAATTCATAGGGCACGGCGCCCGATAAAAGATACTCCACGCTTTCAAAGACCGCCGAAGGGGTAGCCGCAAGCCCGATGGTTTGCGCGTACTTCTCTTTCGCGTTTTTGATATCCATCGCCACGTAATCGACCAACCCTTTTTCGACCGCCGCCCGAAGCCTTTCGGG
>JAZNDS010000031.1:0-5699 GCA_045588145.1 Eubacteriales bacterium
AAGGCGGATTTGTGAAATGACCTACGGTCTTGAAATGCTTGGTCTTACCAAGCGTGAAATGCCTGCGGGCATAAGGATTTATTTCATTTCAAGTACGACCAAAGGGAGTACATTTCAAGATTGCAAAGCAATCATTTCAAGTGCGCAGCACATTTCATTAAAGAAAAAAGGAACAGCCACTTAGTTGGTCTGTTCCTTTTTTGTTTGTATAAAGGTTTAGGCTTAGTCCATATTGCATTTGTCCGAGCAAATGCGATGCTTGCACTTTTGTCAAAGTGAAAATTCTCCGCTAAGAACCTCACCCATTGAACGGGACGCTTTTTTATTAAAGGAAAGATCAGATCGCCTCAAAGCAAAGCCCAAGGGGGGCAAGGGCGGCGATCACGGCATCCTGCGCCGGCTGTACCTCGGCCTTGGTCAGCGTACGCTCGGGCGACAGGAAGGAAAGGCGAAGCGTAAGGGTCGCGCCACCCTCGCGCTCGTAAAGGTCGGCAAGGCCGACCGATTGCAGCAGCTCTCCACCCGCCGAAAGGGCGGCCTTTTGCAGCTTCGAGAAGACGATGTCCCCCAGCGAGGAAACGCGGAAGGTAAGGTCAATGTCGATCCCCGGGAAGCGCGAATGCTCGCAATAGCGGATAGGCTCCTCCCCGATCGCGGAGAAACTGTCCATATCGATCTCGGCAAAGGCGATGCCCGCCTTCTTGTCGATCCTTTCCCCAACCGTCGGATGGGGGACCGAAAGACGGCCGACGACCGTCTGTCCGATGCCGATCGTGAAGGTGTTTACGGGATGCTCAAAGCTTTGCAGGGCGGTGGTGGGCAGGAATTCGACCTCCTTGTGCTTTAAGGAGCGGAACAGGTCAACGACCATGTCACGCACCCGCAGGAAGACGGCCTCCTCGCTCATCTCGCGGCTGTAATAGGCGATACCGAGCGATTTGCGCTCGTTGCAGTCGCCGTCGTTCTTCAGACCCTTGACGACACGGCCGATCTCAAAGAAGCCGTAGCCCTCGGCCTTGCCGCGGTTTTCGGAAAGGAACCGAAGCAGAGAGGGGATCATCGTGCTGCGAAGCGTCGCGGTGTCGGGGGTCTGGGGGTTGATGATCCTTACGTTCTCATCCGGGACGATGCCAAGCTCGCGGCATTTGGGGGCATCGTACCAGATATAGGAATGCACCTCGTGCATCGCGAAGCGGTTGACAAGCAGATCCTTGGCGCGGCGGTCGTCGGTCGCCGAGACCTCGCAGCGCACGGGGCAGAGCTTGCTGTTCGCCGTGAAGATCTCAAAGTTATCGTAGCCGTAGATACGGGTGATCTCCTCGATAAGATCGGCCTTGATCGTGACGTCCTTGGTCGCGCGGTGGGAGGGGACGGTAACCGTGAAGCTGTCTCCCTTGCGTACCAGCCCGAAGCCGAGGGCGGTCAGCGTTTCGGCGATGCGGTCGGCCGAGATGTCGATCCCCGTATAGCGATCAACATAGGCCTTATCGATCGAAAGCGTGATGGTCGGATAATGATAAACGTAGTTATCGGTCACCGCGCTGATAACGCATGCGCCGGGGTCGATCTCAAACAAAAGCGAGAGGAAACGGGCGGTGGCGGTAAGGCACAGCTCGGGATCCAGCATCTTTTCGTAGCGCATGCTGGCGTCGGTGCGAAGCCCGAGGCGCGAGGAGGTCTTGCGGATGCATACCCCGTCAAAGCAGGCACTCTCCAAAAGCAGCGAGGTGGTATCGTTCTCGATCTCCGAGGCAAGTCCGCCCATGATACCCGCAACGGCGACAGGCTTCTTGCCCGAGCAGATCATCAGGGTATTCTCGTCGATCGGGCGCTCCTGCCCGTCCAGCGTCTGGAAGGTAAAGGGGGAGGAGAAGCGGGCGACCTCGATCTTTTCCACGCGGCGAAGGTCGAAGGCATGCATCGGCTGCCCAAGCTCCAGCATAACGTAGTTGGTCAGGTCAGCCAAAAGATTGATGGCGCGGGAGCCGCAGTAGAAAAGGCGGATGCGCATATTGACAGGGCTGGTGTTGATCTGAATGTTCTCGACCTTGACCCCGACGTAACGGAAGGCATGCTCCTTGTCGTAGATCTCGATCGGAACAGGGGGCAGATCGTGATAGGCCTCGGTGTTGGCCAGAAGAGGGGCACGGAGCGGGCGGCCCGCAATGGCCGAAAACTCACGCGCGATGCCGAAATGACCCCAAAGGTCAGGGCGGTTGGTCAGCGATTTGTTGTCGACCTCAAAAAGGATATCGTCGATCTGGTAAAGCTTCTTCAGATCGGTGCCGAGGGGGGCGTCATCGGGGATCTCGAAAAGCCCCGAGTGGTCGGCGCTGATCCCAAGCTCTGCCTCCGAGCAGCACATACCCAGGGAGGGATAGCCCGCCACAACGGCCTCTTCAATGGGGTGGCCCGCTACCATACCGCCGGCCTTGGCGAAGGCGACCGTCATTCCTTCACGGACGTTGGGGGCGCCGCATACGCAGTCGACCACACCGTCCCCGGTGTCGACCTTCAGAAGATGAAGCTTCTTCGACTTCGGATGCTCCTCGACCGATACGATCCTGGCAACGACGACGCCGTAGGTATCCTCGCCCTTGACGATGACATCCTCAACCTCGGCGGTCGAGAGGGTAAAGCGGTGAATAAGGGCCTTCTTGTCAAGCCCCGAAAGATCGACGAAATCGCCGATCCAGTTCATAGACAGTATCATATCGCTTCCTCCTTATTCACTCACGAATTGCGAAAGCGCCGAAAGATCGCCGCTGTTGAAATCACGGATATCCTTAACGCCGTACTTCATCATCGCAAGACGGGTAAGGCCAAGCCCGAAGGCAAAGCCGGTGTATTCCTCGGGATCAATGCCGCCCTCGCGCAGAACGTTCGGGTGGATCATGCCGCAGGGGCAAAGCTCCAGCCAGCCGCTGTTCTTGCAGGAGGGACAGCCGGTGCCGCCGCAGATCAGACAGTTGATATCCAGCTCGAACCCGGGCTCGGTAAACGGAAAGAAGCCGGGACGGAGCCGTACGTTGATCGGGCGGGCAAAGACCTCGCTGAGCATGGTCTTCATAAAGTAGATGAGGTTGGAGATCGAAATGTTTTTATCGATCATCATACCCTCCATCTGGAAGAAGGTGTTCTCGTGGCAGGCGTCGGTCGCCTCGTTACGGAAGCAGCGGCCGGGGGAAATGGCACGCAGCGGTACGCCGTACTTCTTCATAATGGCGTTCTGCGCCGCCGAGGTCTGGGTCTTCAGCAGCTGGCCGTTCTCCAGATAAAAGGTGTCCTGCATATCGCGGGCAGGGTGATGCTTGGGAATATTCAGGGCCTCAAAGCACTGATAGTCGTTTACGATCTCCTGATAGTCTTCCACCGTAAAGCCCATGCTGGAAAAGATCTCCTCCAGCTCTCGCTGAACGAGGGTGATCGGGTGATAAGAGCCGCGGTCGCCCCCCGCGGGCAGGGTGGGATTGTAATGCTTAGCCGAACGAATGGCGCGCAAAAGCGCCTCCTCCGCCAGCTGCTTCCCCGCGTCGGAAATGGCGCCCTCGATCTCCTCCTTGAGGCTGTTGATCAGCTGTCCCGCTTCCTTTTTTTCCTCGACCGAAAGCTCGCGCAGGCCCTTCAGAAGATCGGTGACCGCCCCCTTCTTACCGAGGAAGGAGACACGGATCTCATCAAGTGCCTCGGGTGTTTCGACCCCGACAAGACGCGCCTCGAATTCGGTGCGAAGCGCTTGGATTTTGCTTTTCATATCCTAATTTCCCTTTCCGAAGCGGCAAGACCGCTCCCATAAAGTAAATATATAAATAAACACAAGGTATAGTATAACAGAAAAGAATTTCGTTTGCAAGGGGAAACGCGCATTTTTTCCTTTTTTGCCGAGGAATTCCATGGGGTAAAAAAAGCGGGGCCTGCCCTTTTCGCCATACAAAGGGCAGGCGCCTGCTTGGGTAAAGCAAAAAGAAAACATAAAAATTGCTTTATTTTAATGATTGTTCGCTAAATATGTAAACAAAACCTATCAATCCAACAAATGGTATTCATCTGCGGTAACGACGTAGTGCCCTAAAAGCGAGACCCCGACCCCCGATAGGGCGGCCCGCGCAAGCTCGGTCGCGGAGTGATCCTCGAGCGAGGGGGCGATATCGCCGCTTGGATGATTGTGAACGAGATAGGCTGTGTGGGCGCCCGCGAAGAAGGCGTCCTCGGCGATACGGCGGCAGGAGATCCCCGCCTCGCCGATGCTGCCGACCGAAAGCGTCGCGGGGGAGAGGGCCCGCCCGTTTTTATCGAAGAAGATCAGCCGCAGGATCTCCTCTCTTTCAAAGCGGTAAAGGCGGCAAAGATAAGACCCAAGCGCCTCTCTTTCGGTGGGGAGGGGAATGGGGGCGTGGGCGGCCCGATAGGCCCCGATACCGGCGATAAGCGAGAGAAGAATGGCCGAGGCCTCCTTTAAGCCCCCTTTATGGATAAGGGCGGGAACACCCGCTGTGCAGATCCCTCGTAAATGGCCGAAGGCCGAAAGAAGGCGGCCTGCCTCCTTTTCTTCGCCTGTAAAGCAAAGAAGCGCGGCAAGTGCCTCCTCCTCGGGCGTTGGGCCGGCTTCCTTTTCCTCTTGGTCTACCTTACAAAGCGAGGTATCTTTCGGCGCGCCGCCCGAATAGCGGAAAAGAAGCGTCGAAAAGCGGTCCCCCGCGACAAGAAAATGCTCCAAAAGCGGAACGCCGACCGCGGTCAGCGCCTCCGAAAGGATGCGGGTACTATCGAAGTCCTCGGCCTTTGGCAGGGCAGGCCCCTCCTTATGGTTGTGCGCCATGGCGCAGTGAGCGGCACCCGAAAGCAGCGCAAGGGTCGCCACCGTGTGTGGGGAAAAGGCGGCCGAATGAAGGTTCCCGCCGATCCGCTCCTCGCCGATCAGCTCCTGCCGCGGATTGAAGAAAAGCAGAAGGACGGTATCCTCCTTTGCGCTCCGCAAGCGCTCGGCGCACAGCCTTCCGATATCCCCGACCCTTTGATAGCGCTTGCTCGCCGCTTTTCTTTTTTCGCAAAGGAGAGAAGCGTTTGAAAAGGCCGAAAGAAAGGCGGCCGTCCCGCGCCCTATGCCCGTAACGCCGCAAAGCGCCCCCTCCTCGGCTCCCAAAACGCCGTCGATATCGCCGAAGCGGGCAAGAAGGGCGTGTGCCGTTTCGTTGGTATCACGGCGGGGGATCGCGAAAAACAGCAAAAGCTCTAATACGTTATGCGGCTCAAAGTGAAAAAGCCCCTCCAAAAGGTAGCGCCGACGAAGCCGCGCGCGGTGGTTTTCGTGGGGATGCTGCGTGCCCATACCCTTCTCCTTTCCGATTTCTTTTCGTACAGTATAGCCGATTTTTTATCCTTTTTCAAGAGAAAACACGTTTTCGGCGGACTTTCTCCGAAAAAAAGGATCCTTTTCCAACAAAAAAGAGAGTGTGGAATGGGTGATGTTCTTAGCGGAGAATTAAAAAACGCCAATACGTGCGAGCATCGCATTTGCCCGGACAAATGCAATATGGACTAAGCCTAATCCCTTATACAAACAAAAAAGGAACAGACCAACTGGGTGGCTGTTCCTTTTTTCTCTAATGAAATGTGCTACGCACTTGAAATGATTGCTTTGCAATCTTGAAATGTACTCCCTTTGGTCGTACTTGAAATGAAATAAATCCTTATGCCCG
>JAZNDS010000032.1:0-1804 GCA_045588145.1 Eubacteriales bacterium
GTGCAACGGTCTCCGCGCTGAGGTTTGCGATAACGAAGATCTCGGGGTCAGCGCCCGCGTCTGCGAACGCCTTTGCGGTATCAAATTCGCAGTTCGTGCCGGGGAATACGGGGATGAGGACCTTGGGTCTTGCCACAGCGATGGGAGCGTGCGTGGGATATGCCTTGGGAGCACAGCTTACGGTCTCGATCTTGCGCTCGGGGGGAGTGATGTTGCAAGCGTAAACCGACTCGAGCTTGTCCTCGGAGACCTTGAGGAGCTCGGAAAGTGCCACGCTCTCGCCGCCGAGAGAGATGACGCCCTCTGTGTTGAGCGTACCGAGCTCGATCGCATCAAAGTTTTCCACAGCGACAGAAGCCCCCTGCTTGATTTCAAGTATGAAGGAACCGCCCGCGAGGTTGAAGATATCGGAAACCGCTACGTTTTCGTTCAGATCAACACCGATACCGTTACCGAATCCCATCTTCATAAGAGCCTCGGCTACGCCGCCAATGCCGGGAGTGAAAGCGGTTACGCAATCACCCGCGCGCTGAGCTGCGATTACTGCGGAGAAGATCGAAAGGAGCGATTCGGTCACGGGAAGACCGTTTTCGTCATACTTCGGCTTGAGAAGAAGCACCTTGTTGCCCGCCGACTTGAACTCGGAGGAGATCATATTTTCTACCTTGTCGGTCGTTACGGCGAAGGAAACGAGTGTGGGAGGAACGTCAAGATCCTGCGCCGAGCCACTCATAGAGTCCTTACCGCCGATAGCGGCACTGCCGAGTGCGGTCTGTGCGGCAAATGCGCCGAGGAGTGCAGCCATCGGCTGACCCCAACGCTCGCCGTCGCGTCCGGGCTTCTTGAAATACTCCTGGAAGGTGAGGTAAACGTCCTCGTATTTTGCACCCGACGCAACGAGACGGCAGATCGACTCAACGACCGCCATATACGCGCCGTGGTAGGGAGAAGCCTCGGAAAGGAAGGGGTTGTAGCCCCAGCTCATAAGCGAAACGTCGTCGGTGTGACCCTTTTCGACGGAAATTTTATGTACCATCGTCTGAATGGGAGAAAGCTGATTCTTGCCGCCGAAGGGCATCATAACCGTGCCCGCGCCGATGGTGGAGTCAAAACGCTCGGAAAGACCTCTGCCCGAACAGCAGTTGAGGTCGGATGCAAGCGCGACGTAGTTTTCGGTGAAGGAAAGGGAAGGATCGAAGATAGAAACCTTGGAAAGGGCTTCCTTATCAATAGCGGGAACCTTGACGTCGATGTGTTTTTCCGCGCCGTTGGAGTTCAGGAACTCGCGGGAAAGGTCAACGATCTGCTTGCCGCGCCAGAACATAGTGAGTCTGGGCTCTTCGGTTACGGTAGCAACGTGGGTAGCCTCGAGGTTTTCGGCGGTCGCGATCTCGATGAAGCGCGCGGCGTCCTCGGCGGCAACGACGACAGCCATTCTCTCCTGCGATTCGGAGATTGCAAGCTCGGTGCCGTCAAGACCCTCGTACTTCTTGGGAACGCGGTCGAGATCGATGGTAAGACCGTCGGCAAGCTCGCCGATGGCAACGGAAACACCGCCCGCGCCGAAGTCGTTACAGCGTTTGATAAGGCGGGAAGCCTCGGCGTTGCGGAAGAGACGCTGAAGCTTGCGCTCCTCGGGAGCGTTACCCTTCTGAACGTCTGCGCCGCAGTCGGCAAGAGAGGTCGCGGTGTGGGATTTCGATGAACCGGTAGCACCGCCGCAGCCGTCGCGTCCGGTTCTGCCGCCGAGAAGAATGACGTAGTCGCCGGGGAGAGGACACTCGCGGCGCACGCAGTCAGCGGG
>JAZNDS010000033.1:0-10720 GCA_045588145.1 Eubacteriales bacterium
TCCGACTTGAGGGGCGTTTTTCCGAGAAACAGATCGATGCTCTCCCGCAGATTTCTGATGGCGTGTATCAAAATGAACGTCGCCACACCCATGGACAGCAGTGGGTCGATACGGACAAAGCCCGTCCACCGCATGATGACCGCACCCACCAGCACAGCGGCCCAGCCCAGAACATCCTCCAGCATATGCAGGTTGACCGCCCGTTGATTCAATGATCCCCCCTCGCGGGTGCATAGGGCCGCCACGAGATTGACCCCTACCCCCACAACGGCGAAGAGGATCATTCCGTCGTAATGGATCGGCACGGGCGCCAGCAGCCTGCCGATCGCCGAGGCGATGACCGCGATCGACCCGAAAAGAAGAAGAAGCGTGGTGATAATGCCCCCAAGGACCGAAAAGCGCGCGTAGCCGTAGGTATATCTTCGGTCGGGCCTTTGCTTGCTTTTTTTCTCCAAGAAAAAGGAGACCCCGATGCCGGCGGCATCCCCTATATCGTGCAAGGCGTCCGAAAGGATCGCCACGCTTCCCGTCAATATCCCGCCAAAAAACTCAAAGACCGCAAACGAAAGATTGAGCAGAAAGGCCCACAGAATTCTTTTTTCACTTTTCATAGTTCCCCCATTGACAACGCTTTGTTTTTGTGGTACAATCCGTTCGTTACCGAACATATCGTTCAATATCAATCTATCCGATCAAAGACTCGGTGTCAACATATAGTTTATGCGAAACGTTCGATACCGAACATTTTTAGAATACTGTACGGAGGAAAAATGGACAGACGCCAGAAAAAAACGAGAGAAGCGATCTTCGGGGCCTTTTGCGCGCTTCTTTCCAAAAAGCATTATCACAGCATCACCGTCGGCGAGATCATCGAGGCGGCGAATGTGGGAAGGGCTACCTTTTACGCCCATTTTGAGACCAAGGATTTTTTGCTGAAGGCCCTTTGCGAGGAGCTTTTTTGCCATATATTCGACGCGACCGAGCAAGGGGACAAGAGTCACCTTCATATTTTCTCGTGTCAGCCGCCCTCCTCGGTCTTCCTGCATCTTTTGCAGCATCTGCAAAAGAACGATCACCACATTCTGGACCTTCTCTCCTGCGAAAGCAACGAGCTTTTCTTGCGTTATTTCAAGGAAAACCTCAAGAAGCTGATCGGCCGACAGCTTTCGCTTTTTGAAGATAAGCGTGACCCCTCCCTACCCCTTGATTTCTTTATCAATCACGTTGCCTCGACCTTCGTTTCCGCCGTTTCGTGGTGGATCGACGGCGGGCAAAAGGAAAGCCCCGAAAGGATCGCCGATTACTTTATGAAGGCCATATAAGCAAAAAGGCTGACCGCACGGTCAGCCTTTTTGCTTTTCGCTTATTTGGTTTTAAGACCCAGCTTTTCGGCCGAGATCTGCCGCATTTTATATTTCAGGATCTTGCCCGCCGCGTTCATCGGAAATTCCGAAACGAACATAAAGTAGCGCGGCACCTTATGGCGCGCGATGGAGGCGTTGCCGAAGGCACGCATCTCCTCTTCATCGGCGGTCTCGCCCTTATTGAGAATGATCCAGGCACAGCACTCCTCGCCATAGCGCTCATCCGGCACACCGACGACCTGTACGTCCCGCACCTTGGGGTTGGTGAGGTAAAATTCCTCGATCTCGCGGGGATAAAGGTTTTCCCCTCCGCGAATGATCATATCCTTCAAGCGCCCCGTGACCTTATAATAGCCGTCGGGCGTACGCATGCAGATATCCCCCGAGTGGAGCCAGCCGTCGGCGTCGATCGCCTGGGCCGTGGCCTCGGGCATCTTATAGTAGCCCTTCATGATATTAAAGCCGCGGGCAACGAATTCTCCGCTTTCCCCATCGGGAAGCTCTCGCCCGGTTTCGGGGTCGATGATCTTACATTCCACCCCGGGGAAGGCGCTGCCGACCGTTTCAACGCGGTGGTCAAGGTCCTCGTTGACCTCGCCCATCGTACAGCCGGGGGAGGCCTCAGTCTGCCCGTAGACCGAAATGATCTCCCGCATATTCATCTCGACCGAGGCACGGCGCATAAGCTCCGGCGGGCAGTTCGCCCCCGCCATGATGCCGGTACGCATATGCGAAAAATCGGTCTTGGCAAAGTCGGCATGGCCGAACATCGCGATAAACATGGTGGGAACCCCATTGAAGCAGGTGATCTTCTCGTCGTTCACGCAGGCAAGCGAGGATTTGGGAGAAAAATACGGAATGGGGCAAAGCGTGCCGCCGTGGGTCATCATTGAGGTCATTGAAAGCACCATGCCGAAGCAATGGAACATCGGGACCTGGATCATCATACGGTCGGCGGTGGAAAGGTCCATACGGTCACCGATGGTCTTTCCGTTATTCACGATATTGCGGTGGGTCAGCATGACCCCCTTCGGGAAGCCCGTGGTGCCCGAGGTGTATTGCATGTTGCAAACATCATCGGGACGGACGAGCGAGGCGCGGCGTCTGACCTCCTCACGCGGGACGAGAGAGGCGCGGGAGAGCATCTCCTCATAGGTAAGGCAGCCGTCCATCGTAAAGCCAACGGTAACGACATTACGCAAGAAGGGCAGATTCTTTGAATAAAGGGGCTTGCCGGGCTCCAGGCTCTTCAGCTCGGGGCACAGCTCCTCAATGATCTCTTTATAATTGATATCCTTGCAATATTCGATCATCACGAGCGTGTGCGTATCCGATTGCTTCAGAAGATACTCGATCTCGTGGATCTTATAGGCGGTATTGACGGTAACAAGGACCGCGCCGATCTTGGTGGTGGCCCAGAAGGTGATAAACCATTCGGGCACGTTGGTCGCCCACACAGCCACGTGATCCCCCGCCTTTACGCCAAGCGAGATAAGGGCGGCGGCGCATTCGTCCACATCGCGGCGGAACTGCGCATAGGTCCTTGTATAATCCAGCGTCGGGTACTTGAAGGCGTACTGATCGGGATAGGTATCGGCCATCGTGTCGAGAACGTCCGAGAAGGTGGCCTCGATCACGTCATACTTCTTCCAGACGAAGGTCCCGGTCCTCGCACGGTTGTAATAGGCGTGGTCAAAGGTTTTTTTCTCCCGCTTGACCGAGGAAATATAGTTCGAAAAATGGGTAAGGACGATATCCGCGTCCTCGATCTCCTCATTCCAGGCGGCGCAGATATAGCCGTCGTAATTCAGGGAGGAAAGCGCGTTGAGAAGCTTCTCGACCTCCAGATCCCCTTCCCCGATGAGAACGGTTTTTCCGTCCTTCATATCGCCAAGGCGCACGTATTTGATATAAGCGCCAAGGGATTTGATGGTCGCCTCGGCCGTCTCGCCCGCGGCAAAGCAGGTGCCGCGTACGTTCCAGGCGGCGCCGATCGACGAGGAAGCAAAATGATTGATGATATCGATGACACGCTCGGTATGGGAAAGCGCGCCGACCGTCTCAAAAAGAATGCCGACATCACTCGCCTCGGCACGCTTGATTGCCGCCGAAAGCTTTTGATCCAAAAGATCGAACGAGGCCCCCTCCTCCACGTGAACGATCACGTAAGGGGTGCCCGAGGCGGCTGCCATATCGACGTATTTGGTAACGAGCTCCCCATCGCACAAGGGACTCTCAAGGGGGCAAGGCATACGAAGGGCCGCCACCGCAAGACCGCGGTTGATCAGCTTTCGGCGGGCGTCGGCCATACGGTCACGCCGCAGGATGCTGTCGTGATGGGCCGCCCTTTCCTTCGGGGCGTCGTATATCTCAAAGCCCGAAAAGCCGTATTCATACGCCAATCGGCAGGTATCGAGAAAGGAAGATCGGGTTACGTTCTTGGTGGAAAAAACGATCTTCATATCAGCCCTCCTCAAATACGATCTTATTCAGCGCGTTGATATAGGCGCGGATACTGGCCGCCACGATATCGGTCGAGGTGCCGTTCCCGGAATAGAGCTTACCGTTATAGCGAAGGCGAACGAGAGCGGAGCCCAAGGCCTCCTTCCCCTCGGTCACCGACTGCACCTGATAATCGTCCAGCTCGTAATGATGCCCGACGCACTGCTCGATCGCGCGGAAGGCCGAGTCGATCGGGCCGTCCCCCGCGCTGACTCCGCACATGCTTTCGCCGTTGCAGGTGAGGGTGATCGATGTCATGGCGCTTGAGAGATTGCTGCTGGTCGTGGTATAGCTTTCAAAATGATAGGTCGAGGGGGCCTGCATAGCCGAGCTTGCGATCAGAGCCTCGAACTCCTTTGCCCCAACGCTTCCCTTCTTTTCGCATACCCCGCGAAGCGCCCGATGCACGTTCCCGATATCCGCATCCGAAAGCTCATACCCCATCAGGGCGGCGGCCGCCGCCACCTGCGAGAGCGAGGACTCGGTATCGAGCAGGATCTTCTTCGCTTCGCTTACCGTCTCCTCTTCTCTTGTCGCATCGTGGCTGATGCTGGAAAGCATGCTGTCGATGCTGGCGTGGATCCGGGTATTATTGAGACCGATCTCGGCTCCGATCGCGGAACCGCAGGCATTGATCGCGTCCGAAAGCTCCGCGGCAAGCAGGGCATCCCTGCCGATCATGGCGCATTTCAGCCCGTCTGCCCCCTTCTCGATGGCGGAAAGGGCGGAGGCGACGGCCATATGGATACGGTCGGACACCTGCACGTAGACAGGCAGGGCTACGGCCCCCTTTACCTTCCCGACAAGAGAAGCGATCTCCTCGGGGGTGGAGGTGCCCGCATCGTCACAAACCGTAACGGCGGTGGCCCCGCAGGCCTCAGCCTCCTTCATAGCGGCAAGAAGAAAATCCTCGTCGGCGCGCGTAGCGTCCAGGGCCGAAAACTCAACGTCCTCGCAAAGGGCCTTGGCGGCCTTCGTCAGAGCGCCGATCGCTTCCAGCATTTTGGCCTGCTTGACGTGGTAGGTATATTCCATCCGGATCGTGGAAACGGGAAGCTCGACCTGAAGGCGGGGATGCTTTGCCTCCTTGATGCAGGCAAAAGCGGTCTCGACCCCCTCCGCGCTGAAGCCTACGGGAACCGAAAGGATCGCGTTTTGCAGATTTTTGGCAATGGTCTTATAGATAATGGCATCCTCACGCGCGTTTTTTACGGGAGGCAGCTCAAATACGTCTACCCCCAGCTTATCGGCGCAGCCCGCGATCGCGGATTTTTCGCGGAACAGCAGCGAAACCGCACGGTCCCCCGAAAGCTTTTTCAGCGTGACGTCTGCAATCTTGATCTTCTTCATATTTTAGGTCCCCTTTCAAACGGTAAAATAGCTAAATAACAAAAAAACGCTTTCATCTCTTCTTCCTGCAAAGAGACGAAAACGTGAAATGCTTCCGCGGTACCACTCTTCTTCATCCAAAAAGGATGCCCTTTCGGTGCCAACACACCGTAACTCTGTCACGGGAGTACCCGTCTGTCACTACTTACCCTTCATAACAGCCGCTCCGCGGTGAGTTCAGCAAGAACCCCCCTATGCCTTGCACCGACCGGCATTTCTCTTCAAGTAAGGATTTTTGCGTACTATTCCGCATCTTTGCGTTTGTGATGTATGCATTTTAGCACACGAAATTCGGTTTGTCAAGATATTTTTTCATTTTTCTCCTGTGTTTCTAAATATTTTTTCTATTTTAAAGGAATACTGATCGCGGGCAAAAACCGTCTGCCAAAGGCCAAGGATCAACAAGAAAAAGCATTACTTTTTGTTGACCCCAAAAAGGAACTGTGCTATAATAAATCAGGAAAACATTTTTTCCAAATTCAGATAACGGAATCTATCGGTAGGAAGCCATGATCGGAGCCAAGCTGCTAAAGAAAATCGATTTTACCCCCCTTGCCCCCGAAAGCAAAGCGCTGTACGAAAGCTATCTTTTCCGTGAAGAGGGGCGCGGATGCGAATTCTCCTTCGCCAATCTTTATTGCTGGGGAAAGCAAAGCCTTGCCGTTCTGCACGGCCATATCGCGCTTTTTTCGCAATTCGGGCAACGCTTTCTGTACCCCTATCCCTTGGGAAGCGGCGACAAAAAAGAGATCCTTCACGCGATCCTTACGGACGCCGAGGCAAGGGGGATCCCCTGCTGTCTATCGGGTCTTACCGAAGAAGCGAAGCAAACGCTTGAGCGCCTGTATCCCCAAAAATTCGAATTTCAGCAGAACGAGGGCTCCTTCGATTACGTATATTCGATCGAGGATCTTGCCACCCTGCAAGGAAAAAAATATCACGGCAAGCGCAATCATCTGAACCGCTTTTGCGAGGCCTTTCCCGCCTATACCGTTACCCCGCTTTGCGAAGAAAATCTTGTCTTGGCCAAGGAAATGGCGGAAAAGTGGTATAAGGCACGCCTTGCCGAGGATCCGAAGGCGGATTTTTCGATGGAGGAGGAGGCGCTGCGGCGGGCCTTTCGCGAATACCGCGCGCTGGGAATGGAGGGGCTTTTGCTTCAAAACGGCGAGGAGACGCTGGCCTTTACGATGGGCAGCCGCCTATCCCCCGATACCTTCGACGTGCATTTTGAAAAGGCGCGCCCCGATATTCAAGGGGCCTATACCGCCATCAATTTCGAATTCGCGCGGTATATTCAACATAAATATCCCGATATCCGCTATCTGGATCGGGAGGAGGATATGGGGCTTTTTGGTCTGCGAAGGGCCAAGCAAAGCTACCACCCCCATCATATGACAAAAAAATACCGCGCGCTTCTTCGGGAGGCTTCGTATGAGGATTGAAGCCCCCACCAAGACCCACATCCCCGCCCTTCGAGCCCTGTGGCGCGAGGCCTTTTCGGATAGCGACGCGTTTCTCGACCGCTTTTTTGGGGTCGCCTTCTCCCCCGACCGATGCCGCCTTGCCACCGAAGAAGGCGGCACGCTTGCCGCCGCGCTTTACTGGCTTAACAGTACCTATGAGGGGGGCAAGGTCGCCTATCTGTACGCGATCGCGACCGCCAAGGCCTATCGGGGCCGCGGGATCTGCTCCTCCCTGATGGCCGACACGCACCGTCATCTGTCTTCTCTTGGCTACGTGGGCGCCGCCCTGGTACCAAGCACCCCCTCTCTCTTCCCTTTTTATGAACGAATGGGATATTCGGTATGCGGCAGGATCCGCGAATTTTCCTGCCCTGCCGCAAAAGAGGGCCTACCGATCGAAAGGATCGGTGCAGCGGAATACGGAGCGCTTCGAAGAAGCCTTTTACCGAAGGGTGGGCTCCTGCAGGAGGAGGAAGGCCTTCGCTTCCTGCAGACCGAGGCCTGCTTTTATAAGGGAGACGGCTTTTTGCTGGCCGCCCGAAGGGAGGGCGATCGCCTCCGCGGGATCGAGCTGTTGGGGGATGCCGACAGGGCCCCCTTGATCCTCTGTTCCCTCGGCTGTGCCGAAGGGTCCTTCCGCACCCCGGGGGAAGGAATCCCCTTCGCTATGTACCGTCCCTTGCGGGAGTCCCCTGCCCCGCCGCCCACCTATCTTGGTCTGGCCTTTGACTGACAAACGCAAAAAGGCGCCTATGGCACCGCATAAGCGGAAGCCATAGGCGTTTTTTCGTTTCGGTATCGCGGCTTAACCGAGCTGCACGATCATAAGATGGGCAGAAACCGGTCGGGTCCCTCCCGCAAGCGGCGTGATCGTAAGCGCGGCAGCGTTATCCGCGGGATTACGCACGGTTAAAACCCCGTTGATCTCGGTGGTGGTCACCAAGGTCATTCCCACGATTTGCGACGTACCCGTGGCACGCCCCACAACGGTATACGGAAGCTCCTGTCCGTTTAAGGTCAAAACCAGCTGCCCGGCCTCGGTAACACCGACCTGAAACAGGATCTGATAGGTGCCGATCGCCCCAAGATTAAACGAATCGGGACCAAGACGACCGATGTTCGTGTTAGCGATGGGACCGTTTTGCGGGAAGCTGACGTCGGTACCCGGGGCTACCGTTGCCGCGTTATCAGGCGGCATCAGCGCATAAAAATCCGCGTAGCTCAAAACACCGCCGGGAAGCCCCTGCGGGCCCTGAGGACCTGTCTTGCCCGCGGGGCCTTGCGGACCAATGGGACCTACGGGCCCGGCCTCTCCGGGCAGCCCCTGCAAGCCACGTGGACCGATGGGACCAACAGGACCAACGGGGCCCACAGGACCAATGGGGCCTACGGGACCGATCTCACCCACGGGGCCTTGCGGACCAATGGGACCGGCCTCTCCGGGCAGCCCCTGCAAGCCACGTGGACCGATGGGACCAACAGGACCAACGGGGCCTACGGGACCAATGGGGCCTACAGGACCGATCTCACCCACGGGGCCTTGGGGGCCCATGGGTCCCCTTGCGCCAATGGGGCCCTGTGGGCCTGTCTTGCCCGCGGGGCCGGCCGGTCCGGCGGGTCCTTGCGGCCCCGGAGGGCAAATGACACACGGATTTTTGTTCGTGCCGTTGCAACAGCCCTTTCCCTTGCAGCAACACTTTTTTCGGTTTCCGGTATTCAAATTCTGACTGTTCATATATTTTTTCCTGCTTTGAATTTGGTGAATCACCATTCCATTGTATGTCGTTTTTTGACAAGCAGATACCGCCGAAGCCCACTCCTTCTTATTGGATCCCCCCAATGGCGAGCATTGAAAAACAAAAAAGGAGAAAAAAATCTCCCTTTTCGCTTTCGATGTGACAGGGTAACTCCGTTTCGCTTCGTAATACCCACGCATTTCGCCTGACAAGCAAGCTTGTCAATCTCCATGCGGGGTATGCGAACCTGCAGCCTAAAGGTCCCAAACGAATCCACACCAATTTTTTGCTTGATTTCGGGGACCTTCTGGGGCTTTTGAATCCGAAAGCGGAGCTTTCAGGTGCTCTTACAAGCACTGTTTCCACGTAGTCCGAAGCTGTAGATGGTCAAAACCGTGGTCAATCACAAACCATCCGTAAATCACCGTCTCGGAAATCTCTGCCGTCACTCCTGTGAAAATTCCTATTAATAAGAATTATTGCACCATAAATTTCCGCCTTCATTAATATATTTTTCTCGCTTTGGGAAACAATAACGGCGAATACAAAACACGGAGGTATATATGTTCAAACACGAAAAAATGTTATTTCATCCCGTAGAGGTAGAAAAACCGAATCCGCAGTATGTGGTTTTGCTTCAGGAGCAGCTTGGCGTTGGAAACGGCGAGCTAAAGGCTGCTATGCAGTATATGTCACAGAGTTTCAGAATCAAAGATCCCGAAATTAAAGATCTTTTCCTTGACATTGCCGCCGAGGAGCTGGGGCATATGGAAATGGTAGCGCAGACCATCAATCTGCTCAACGGTCACGACGTGGACGCAACCAAGGTGCAGGCGGGCGAGGTACAGACTCACGTTCTGCTTGGTCTCAATCCCGGACTGATCAATTCCTCGGGCTATTCTTGGACAGCGGATTACGTCACCGTCACAGGCGACCTGTGCGCCGACCTGCTCTCCAACATCGCGTCGGAGCAAAGAGCCAAAGTGGTTTACGAATATCTTTACCGTCAGATCGAGGACAAGAAGGTCAGAGAGACCATTGATTTTCTTCTCAACCGTGAAGAAGCGCACAATCAGATGTTTCGTGATGCCTTCAACAAGGTGCAGGAAACGGGATCAAATCGTGATTTCGGCACGACCAAGGCTGCAAAAATGTATTTCTCTATGTCGAACCCCGGACCGAATACGTTTGCGACTGGTGAAACTCACGCACCTTCTTTCAAGTAAATATTTGTAAGTATTTCGGAAAATCACCGTCAATGCCTTGGCGGTGATTTTTTATGAACCTCAAAAATTGAGTCGCAGAAAGCAAAGAAAAGAGATTAGGGCTTCATCACCTTAATAAAGCGGAACATCTCATCAGGTCCTTCATCGGGATCACGTTCGTCTGCATCGGGCATCGGATGGTCCGGCTGAAAATATTCACACCAAAATTGGTCGATCTGAAAACCGCACTTGTTTACGTAAAAATGGATATTTCGCTTCTCAAAATAGGGCGTGCAGGTCTCCCACACTTTCGTTTCGGGGTGCAGAGCCTCAACAGCAAGCCATGCGCCGTAGCCAATGCCTTTACTGTGCGCTTCGGGAAGGACAAAGAGAATATCCAAGTGGTTGTGATGCGTTTCCTTGTCAATCGTGAGGATCAAGCCACCAACCTTCTCACCGTCAAGCATAATACGGTAGGTTTCGCTTGTGGGATTGTCGATGGATCTCTCAATGGTTTTACGTGAGATAATTTCGCCATCATCGTCAATATGGTCGTCACGCTCTCCGAACTCCATCATCGCACCATACTTGAACGCCCATTGATTGTCAAGGATAAATTGCTCACGGTCGTCTGCCGTAAGCGGAACAAGACTAACCTTTGTGTTTTTCATAAAATACCTCCAAAATAAAAATAGAGCCAAGGTCTTGCAAATGCAATAACCCGAGGCTCACCTCGACACCTAATCCGGCATTACGGTACTACGGTACACAGCCTCCGGTGACAAATATTCAACGCAGAGATTATAACATAAATATGGGTGAATGTCAAGTAAACGATTGAAATATTCATAGAAATATGATATAATAAACTCATCGATAAATAAGAATTTGTAGGTGCGTGCAATGAACCTAATAGAATTAACTCACAAGAACGATATTTTACAAACATATGAGATTTACAAACACTGTATGTTCATGCCTACCGAAGAAAAGTTTAATAAGAAAGTAGAACAATTTCTGAATAATAACTCTGTAAAAATCTTTGCTTGTTTTAGTCA
>JAZNDS010000034.1:0-68839 GCA_045588145.1 Eubacteriales bacterium
TACGACACGGTGCTGGATGAAGACACCATCGCGAAGAACCATTTTGCCGACGTCGCGAAATGGTATAAGCTCGGCCTCGTTGGTTAAGTCGGAGGCCAAGCGGTCTTAGGAAGACAAATGTATGAAACAACTCCTTGGCTCACAGAACGACATGGCTACGATCCGACTTTACGACACGGTGCTGGATGAAGACACCATCGCGAAGAACCATTTTGCCGACGTCGCGAAATGGTATAAGCTCGGCCTCGTTGGTTGGAACAATCTCAGCAATGCCGAAAAGGAAACCGTCTACGAAGCCTTTGCCGACGTGACGGTTGACGATTCTCGCTACTCCCGTACCGAGGTGCAGGCTGTTTATATTGCGGCTATCGAAAAGATCAAGATCGATCGGTATGCGCAATACAAAAACGGCGACGAGGTGCACGACGCCTTTATCGATCTTGCCGCCGCCTACCGCCTGGATATTGACGCGGTGGAAAACAGCGAGCTGGATATGAGCTATGTCTACGCCAACGTCACCGAGGAGACCCTTGCAGGGAAGACCTCTGCCGAAGCGCAGCAGATCCTGGATCGGGCCGTTGATATGGTCAACAACTATTTCGGCGCGATGAATGGCGACAAGGCGCACGACGCCTTTGTCCTTCTTGCCGCCGAGCATAGCTTGGATATTTCGAAGGTTCTTGCCAGCAAGCGAGACCTTGGCACGCTGTATGAAGCCGTTACCGAGGAAACCGTTGAGGGTATGGATAAGGATGAGATCCAGACACTCGTTGACGAAAAGTTTGCCTTGGCTCACTACTATTATTCTTATAAGGACGGAAGCGCTTCGCACGACGCCTTTATCGACGCCGCGGCCGAGGCGGGCATCGCGATCGAGAAGCTGATGGCCCTGCCGAAGGCCGAAAGAAGCGAGGCCTACGCGCTTGACCTTGCCGCCCTGAAGGGCGATAAGGAAGCCTTCCAGACGGCGGTTGACGCCGCCGTTGTCCGCGCGATGGAAAAATACGCGGCCTACGCGATGCCCGAGATCACGCAGGAGGATTACAACAAGCTCTACGCGCAGCAAGAGCATCTGACGCTGTGGTTCGACTTCTTCTCGTCCACCGATGGTATCATCAGCGAGGAGCTGATCAACACCGATAAGGCTACCTTCGGCGCCGCCGAGGTCCCCTCGGTCTTCCGCGCGGGCAAGATGCAGATCACCAACATCTCGCCCACCACCAACACCTACGACCGCGCGATGCTGGACGGCTTCTTCCGTATGCACGCCACCGCTACGAGCGGCGCGATCTACCCGAACATTGAGGTCCTGCCCGATGAGCGCTACGTTGCGACCGACCTTTACTACAGCGACTACACCTGGGAGGTCGTTGCCTCTGATTTTGAGAATTACAACCAGAACATGCAGATCGACAACGTTCGCCTTGCCTTCGGCGCGAACGGGAATAAGCTTCGTGTCGGTGCCGTGTATAAGAACGACGTCCGTGTAAGAAGCGGCTCGCACGCCGCGATGAGCGCGGGGACCGTGTACGTTTCGTCTGCCGGAAAGGTCGGTAAGGAGGTCAACTACGAGGTAAGCCCCTCGCTTGGCTCCACCATCACCCTCCGCTTTGATAAGGACTTCACGAAGAACCCCGTTTCCTACTTCAAGGTAACGCCGGCTGCCGACGGTACCTACAAGGAAGCCGGCCGCTCGAAGATCACGCTTGACGAGGCGAAGGAGCTTCTCGGCTTCGAAGGAACCGAGGAGGAATTCCAGACGCATCTTGGTGTTCCCGCCCGTGAAAGCCTGAACGAAAGCTATGTTTACAATCTTTCGCAGTTTATCGCGAACGATGACGGTGTTTACGTCTTTGCCGTCCGTTACCCCGCCGAGGCGCAGGTGAACGTTGAGGTAAACGGCACCGAGCATTTCAACGATAAGATCACCGCGGGCGTCGGAAGCGGTTACGTGCTGACCGGTATCGGTACCGGCGTTAACATGAACGTCTATTCGCTCCGTCGCTACGATATCGCCCTTACCGACGAAGAGCTTCTGCAGAACCACTTCGTTGACCTTTGCAAGTATTACAACCTCGATATCACCGCGTACCTTACGATGGATGAAGCCGCCCGCGCCGAGATCCACCTTGCGATGAAGGACTTCCTTATTAAGGATGACGCCGTCGCCGTGAACAATGCCTGGAAGGCTCTTGTTAAGGAATACTACTATGACGTGCTGAAGGCCGGCTATGCCGAAGAATTCAACGCCTTCTTCGATAAGGCCGCCGACTCGATGGTCGACCTTACCGCTCTCCTTGCCCGTCCCGCTTCGCTCCACACCGGCGCGATGACCGCCTTTGACGATGTCGCTATGGGGACCGACCGCCTTGTGATGCAGATGCTTCTGCAGAACGCGATCAACGGTGTCGCGAAGACGAACGAGGAAAAGGCGCTGGAGCTCGTCCGCTTTGACGGCTATCAGGTCCGCCTGGCTGTCGGTGCTGTGAAGATGCCGGGTGTCCGTGCCAACTTCGTGGTAGACGAGGATGTTCTTGCGGCTCTTGAGGAGGCCGGCTACACGGTCACCTTCGGCGCCAGCGTAACCGGTACCGAAACCAAGTCCTTGACGGTATACAACGGCTCCGCGTACGTAGGCGAGACCTCCAAGCGCCTGGGCGCCGACAAGAACGCCGAGCTGTGCTTCACCTACACCACCCTCTTTGATACCGATGCTGTTCGTAACAAGGAGAGCTTCAACAAGGAGCTTGCCTACGAATACTGGGTAACCCTTACGAAGGAGGGCGAAGACGCCGAGACCTATGCCTTTGCCTGCGATTCCGCCCGCTTCGGAGAAGCGGTATCGGCCGCCGAGGTATATGACTACTTCCGTGATACCGCCAGCTACGCCGGTGACGAAATAGTCTACGAGGTTGCTTCGGCTACTGCCGACAAGCAGCTGGTGGATATGACCATCCTTGGCAAGAACGTAGCCGCTTACACGCTGGTCTACGACGATATCTTCACCAAGGAAATGGCCGAGGAGATCGCCGCCGCGATCGAAGATCTGACCGGCACGAAGCTTACGGTCGTTGCCCGCGGTACCGTGAACCGTCCGACCCTTGAAAAGCCCGCTATCTGGCTGATGGGTAAGAAGAACGTCTATGAAGAGACGGCTGCTCTTGAGGGCGGAGACTTCGCTTGGTACAGCGAGACCTACACCGCTTCGCTCGGTATCGCCGTGCTTAACCTGGATAAGCTGGACGGCTTCGTCGCTGCCGTAAAGGCAGAGCTTGCCGCCGCGGTTTCCGAAGGAAAGCTGACGCTCGGTACGGCCGACTCGCTGATCGGGGATCATTACTTCAACGCCGCCGAGTAAGCGGACTAAAGCGCAACCTACCCAAAACCAAAGGCCCTCCCGCTTGGGAGGGCCTTTTTGCGTGAAGAGAGAAGAGCGCCAAAAAGGGGATACGATCCCCTCCCGCTGTTTCCTTTTCATGCACGGCGCTGCCGTGATGATATACAACGCCCTTTGGCCGTTGATGCTATAAACCTTCGGTGATGATATACCAAGGCCAAGGCCTTGGATAAAACGTAGGGGTCGACGTCCTCGACGACCCGAAACCGTAGGGTTAGCGCAGACAAAAAAGCAAAGGCGTTTTTTGTAGGGGCGAGCATCGCTCGTCCGTTCTCATACACGGCGCTCCCGTGATGATATACACCTTCGGTGATGATATGCATCTTCGGGTGATGAAACGGTCGAAGAGTAAGCCTTCCCCAGCAGGGGAAGGTGGCGGCGGAGCCGACGGATGAGGTGTGACGAAGCAAAGAAGCGTTGCATTCAGATAGGATATATACGAAGGAACTATGCGAGGATATAGCGGCGATCACCCTCCATACGGCTATCACAGAAACGCCTCATCCACCGCAAGCGGTCCCCCTTCTCCTTCCGGAGAAGGCTCCGCTTTGACCTTGCCTCGCCGCCTCACAAGGATATAAATTCCGTAGGGGCGACCATTGGTCGTCCGCGCCCCCGCGGCCGCCCGCTCCCCATGCACGGCAAAGGCCGCGCCTTTCTCTCGTCGCCTTTCTTTTCCAACGGAAAAAGGGCAGGATCTCCTGCCCTTTTTATGTTGCTTGCTTATTTACCGAAATAACGGTTGAGAAGTCCCTCAAAGGCTTTGCCGTGGCGGGCCTCGTCACGCGCCATCTCGTGGACGGTGTCGTGGATCGCGTCAAGGTTCAGCTCTTTTGCCATTTTGGCCAGCTCAAACTTTCCGGCGGTGGCGCCGTTCTCGGCCTCCACTCTCATCTCAAGGTTCTTCTTGGTCGAATCGGTCACGACCTCGCCGAGAAGCTCGGCAAACTTGGCGGCGTGCTCGGCTTCCTCATAAGCGGCCTTTTCCCAATACAGCCCGATCTCGGGATATCCCTCACGGTGGGCCACACGGGCCATGGCGAGATACATACCGACCTCGGTGCATTCGCCCATGAAGTTGGCGCGAAGACCCTCCATGATCTCTTCGGGCGCACCCTTGGCTACGCCGACAACGTGCTCGGCCGCCCACATTCTCGCTTCTTCCTTCACCTCGTTGAACTTTTCAGCGGGAACCTTGCACTGCGGGCATCTTTCGGGGGCCGCGTCACCCTCGTGAACGTATCCGCATACAGAACATACAAACTTTGCCATGATGAAACTCTCCTTTTACATGTAAATATTTATTTATTTTATTTTTTAGTGATTCCGAACCGAACGGCATCTGGAGCAGCTGCCGTGAAGCGACACGGTAACGTTGCTTACCGTGCAGTCAAGCTGCTCGCTTATGTCCGAAAGCTCTGCTTCAAAGGTCTTTAAAAAGATATCCTCGACCTTGTCGCAGCGATCGCAAATGAAATGAACGTGGGGGGCAAGGGTCTTATCAAATCGGTCACGCTCGCAATCCGAAATACGGAGGATATCGCCGTTTTCGGCCAAGCGGGTAAGATTGCGGTAGACGGTTCCAAGGCTGATGTTGGGATATACCTTTCGCAGATCCTCATAGATCATATCGGCCGAGGGGTGGTCACACCGTGATCGGACGTTATCCAGGATCGCCTGTCGCTGCTGCGAATATCTCTGCACGCCTTCCCCTCCTTAATAGTAATCATTATCATTATCTCTTGATTGTATTGTAGCACATTTCTTTTTGCTTGTCAAGGCGTTTTTTCAAAAAAATAAAAAAGATTTTGGATCCTTTTCCTTGCTTAAAAAAGCGAAAAGGACCCCGAAAAATCGGGGTCCTTTTTTGCGAAAAATTATTCTTCCTTCAGCTTTTCTTTTAAGAAACGGCCGGTGTGCGAGGCTTCGACACGGCTGACCTCCTCGGGGGTACCGCAGGCGACCAGCGTGCCGCCGCCGTCTCCGCCCTCGGGCCCAAGATCAACGATATAGTCGGCGGTCTTGATCAGGTCAAGGTTATGCTCGATCACGATCACGGTGTTCCCGGCATCGGTAAGCCGCTGCAGGATCCCGATCAGCTTTTCCATGTCGGCGGTGTGCAGGCCGGTCGTCGGCTCATCCAGCACGTAGAGGGTACGGCCGGTATCGCGCCGCGAAAGCTCGGTGGAAAGCTTGATGCGCTGGGCCTCGCCCCCCGAAAGGGTGGTCGAGGATTGGCCGATCTTCAGGTATCCAAGGCCCACGTCATACAGCGTTTGCAGCTTTTTGGTGATAGCGGGGATCCCCGCGAAAAAGGAGAGCCCACTCTCGACCGTCATCTCCAGCACCTCGTAGATGTTCTTCCCCTTGTAGCGCACCTCCAAGGTATCGCGGTTGTAGCGCATGCCGCGGCATACGTCACACTTGACGTATACGTCGGAAAGGAAGTGCATCTCAATGCAGCGCACGCCGTCTCCCTCGCAGGCCTCACACCGCCCGCCCTTGACGTTAAAGGAGAAGCGGCCGGGGCCGTATCCCTTTTGCCGCGCGTCGGCGGTCTTGGCAAAGAGGTTGCGGATCTCGGTGAAAAGTCCTGTGTAGGTCGCGGGGTTGGAGCGAGGGGTGCGCCCGATGGGGCTTTGGTCGATCGAGATGATCTTATCGAGGTGCTCCTGCCCCGTAACGCTTACACATTTTCCGGGGCGCGTGATCGCGCGATTCAGGTCCCGCGAAAGCGTATCCCGCACGATCGAATTGACGAGCGAGGATTTCCCGGAGCCCGATACCCCCGTAACGGCGATAAAGCAGCCGAGGGGAAAGTCAACGTCGATGCCCTTCAGGTTGTTCTGGGCGGCGCCCTTCACCGAAAGAAGCTTTCCGTTCCCACGTCGTCTTGTGCGGGGAACAGCGATGCGGCGGCGGCCCGAGAGAAATTCCCCGGTCTGCGAATCGCGGCAGGCGGCTACCTCGGCAGGTGTCCCCTTCGCGACGACGTAGCCGCCGTGAATGCCCGCCCCGGGGCCGATATCCACGATGTAATCGGCTTCCCCGATGGTCTCCTCGTCATGCTCAACGACAATAACGGTGTTGCCAAGGTCACGCAGGCGCTTCAGGGTGGCGATCAGCTTGCGGTTATCGCGCTGATGCAGGCCGATGCTCGGCTCGTCCAGAATATACATAACGCCCGTCAGTGCCGAGCCGATCTGGGTCGCGAGACGGATCCGCTGGGCCTCGCCCCCCGAAAGCGTTCCCGCCTTGCGGGAAAGAGAGAGATAATCCAGCCCCACGCTGCAAAGGAAGCCAAGGCGCGCGCGGATCTCCTTCAGGATCTCACGGGCGATCGCCTCCTCGGTCTCATTCAGCGAAAGGCTGTTCACAAACTCCAGCATACGGGCGATCGAAAGGCGGCAGATCTCGTCGATATTCAGCCCCCCGACCGTTACCGCCAGAATGGCGTCCGAAAGGCGCCTGCCGCGGCAGGTGGGGCAAGGGATCTCCTCAAAAAGATCGTCATAGCCCTCGGAAAGGATCCCGCCCGTGTTCACGCGGCGGGTGATGGTGGGGATCAGCCCCTCAAAGGCGGTCACCTGCTCGTGCCTCTCCTTGCCGAAATAGCGTACCACATGATAGCGCTTGTCGGTGCCGTACAGCAGCGCGCGCTCGGCCTCCTCCGAATACTCGCACAAGGGGGTATCGAGGGTATAGCCGAAATCCGCCAGCATCGCGGCCGCGAGGGGCCCCGTCCAGCTTTGCTCGTTCATGGTCTTGAAGCCGTTGCAGGCGATCGCCCCCTCCCGAAGCGAAAGCCGCTTGTCGGGAATGATGCGGTCGGGCGAGATCTGGCGCTTTTCGCCAAGCCCCGCGCAGGCGGGGCAGGCCCCCTGCGGGCTGTTGAAGGAGAACATGCGGGGCTCCAGCTCCCCGAAGCTGAACTTATGCTCCTCGCACGCGTAGCGCTGGGAAAACTCCAGCTCGGGCTGGGGCTCCTCTCCCTCTCTTGCCAGGGGGGCCACGATCACGCGTCCCTCCGAAAGCGAAAGAGCGGTCTCCACCGACTCCGAAAGGCGGGCGCGGATGCCCTCCCGCATGATCAGGCGGTCGATCACCACGTCAATATCGTGCTTTTTGTTTTTATCCAGCTTGATCTCCTCCGAAAGATCAAGGCTCTCTCCGTCGATCCGTACACGCGCGAAGCCGCGGCGGCGGATGTCGGCAAGCAGTTTTTCGTGCATGCCCTTTGCCCCTCTTGCTAAGGGGGAGAGCACCAGAAAGCGGGTCCCCTCCGGAAGCTCCAGAATGCGCGCGACGATGCGGTCCTGATCCTGCCCTCTTATCTCCTTGCCGCACACGGGGCAGTGGGGGATCCCGATACGGGCGTAAAGAAGGCGCAGATAATCGTAGATCTCGGTCACGGTGCCAACCGTCGAGCGCGGGTTCTTTGAGGTGGTCTTCTGGTCGATGGCGATGGCGGGGGAAAGCCCCTCGATGGTATCGACGTCGGGCTTATCCAGCTGCCCGATGAACATGCGGGCGTAGGAGGACAGCGATTCGACGAAGCGGCGGTGCCCCTCGGCATAGAGGGTATCAAAGGCCAGCGACGACTTGCCCGAGCCCGAAAGCCCGGTCATCACGATGAGGCTGTCGCGCGGCAGATCGATATCGATGTTTTTCAGATTGTTTTCTCGGGCACCCCGAATACGAATGGTTTTTGCCATAGTCTTTTCCTTTATTTTTCGTTTTCCGAAAGCTCTCGGATGCGGTCGCGCAGATACGCCGCCCGCTCAAATTCAAGCCGCCGCGCGGCATCCCGCATCTCGCCCTTTAAGCGCTCGATCGTCTTTTCCTTTTCCTTCTTCGAAAGCTTCTTTTTGGGCGTATCGGGGCGGCTCGTGTCCTCGTCTCCTGCCTTGCCAAGCGAGATGATGTCGCGGATATCCTTCACCACGCTCTTTGGCGTGATGCCGTTCTTCTCGTTGTAGGCGCTTTGCACGGTGCGGCGGCGGTTGGTCTCGTCGATCGCTCGCTTCATTGAGCCCGTCACCGTATCGGCGTACATCACAACGCGGCCGTTTTGATTACGGGCGGCACGCCCGATCGTTTGAATAAGCGAGGTTTCAGAGCGCAAAAAGCCCTCCTTATCGGCGTCAAGGATCGCGACGAGCGACACCTCGGGAATATCCAGCCCTTCCCGAAGCAGGTTGATGCCGATGAGAACGTCAAACTTTCCAAGGCGCAGATCGCGCACGATCTCCATTCGCTCCATGGTCTCGACCTTATGGTGGATATACTTCACCCGAATGCCGACGCTGCCGAGATAATCGGTAAGATCCTCGGCCATTTTGGTGGTAAGCGTCGTGACGAGCGCGCGCTCACCTCGCGCCGTCACTTGCCGCAGCTCCTCAATGAGATCGTCGACCTGTCCCTCCACGGGATGCAGGCGGATGCGGGGATCCAGAAGCCCCGTCGGGCGGATCAGCTGCTCGGCCACGCCGTCGCTATGCTCGTTTTCATAGGGGCCGGGCGTCGCGCTGACAAAGACGGTCTGTCCCATCTTCGCTTCAAACTCCTCAAACCGAAGCGGGCGGTTGTCGTAGGCCGAGGGCAGGCGGAAGCCGTAATCGATCAGATTTTTCTTGCGGGCCACGTCCCCCCCGCTCATGCCCCGTACCTGGGGCAGCGTTACGTGCGATTCATCGACGAAAAGCAAATAATCCTTCGGGAAATAATCCAGAAGCGTATAGGGGGTCGATCCAACGGGCCGCCCCGCTAAAATGCGTGAATAGTTCTCCACACCCGAGCAGAAGCCCACCTCGCGCAGCATCTCCAGGTCGTAAAGCGTCCGCTGCTCGATGCGCTCGGCCTCCAGCAGCTGATGGTTTGCCTTGAAGTATTCCACCCGCTCACGCATCTCAGCCTCGATCTCACCGAGCGCCCGCTCCCGATGCTCGCTTGACACCGCGTAGTGCGTGGCGGGAAAGATCGCGACGTAGCTCAAGGGGCGAAGCACCTCGCCCGTCACCGTATGGATCTCGCTGATGCGCTCGATCTCGTCGCCAAAGAATTCGATCCGCAGAGCCGACTCGCGGAAGGAGGCGGGAATGATCTCCACAAGGTCCCCATGCACGCGGAATTTGCCACGCGTAAGGTTCAGGTCGTTGCGGGTATAGCCGATCCCGACCAGCCGGCGGAGAAGCTCGTCCCGCTCCATCGTCTGCCCACGGCGGATCGAAACCAAAAGCCCCTCGTATTCCGCGGGATCCCCCAGCGAATAGATGCAGGAGACCGAGGCCACGATAATAACGTCGCGCCGCTCGTAGAGCGAGGAGGTGGCGCTGTGGCGAAGCTGGTCGATCTCGTCGTTCACCATCGCGTCCTTTTCAATATACATATCGCGCCCGGGGATATAGGCCTCGGGCTGGTAATAGTCGTAATAGGAAACAAAAAACTCCACCGCGTTGTCGGGGAAGAATTCCCGCAGCTCCGAGCAGACCTGGGCGGCGAGGGTCTTGTTCGGCTCAAGGATCAGGGTGGGGCGGTTGCAGCGCGCGATCACGTTGGCCATCGTAAAGGTCTTGCCCGATCCCGTTACGCCAAGTAAGGTTTGCATTTTTTTGCCGTTTTTAATTCCGCTCACCAGTTTTTCGATCGCTTCGGGCTGGTCCCCCGTCGGCGAAAAGCTGCTTTTTAAGGAAAAAACACCCTCTTGCATACCGCCTCTCCTTTCTCTTTTTATATCATACAGTATTTTTATTATAAGCCACCCGTATGCGCTTGTCAAGAAAAAAAGAGAGTGAAAGAAGCGTTCCCTTCACTCTCTTTTTGCGGCTTACAGAAGGATCTCTTTTCCTTCCTCGCCCGATTGATATACCGCGTCGAAAAAGCGCATCAGCTCATAGGCCATCTCGGCGCTTGCCAGCTCCTCGACCCCGCCCTTCACGCAGGCGGCGAAGTGGGCGGTCTCATACGCGAAGTGGATCTTCATAAAGTCACCCTCCTCGCGGAGAAGCTCTTCCTCCCGGAAGCCCTCCTCCTCCAGCAGGACGGTCCTTGTCGGCCGGCCGCTTTCGATCAGACCGCCGCCCTTGGTGCCCGAAAGCTCGATGCGGCAAGGCTCCTTTACCGTGCAAAGGGCCGAGGAGGAACGGAAGACGAGCGGCGTTCCGTCACAAAGCGTTACGAAAACGGTGGACGAGGTCTCGACCGAGGAGGAAAAATCCCCCGTCGATTGCGAGGCCCAGGCGGCCCCCGTCAGCCTCAGCTTTGTATGCAGATCGGCGTTTTCGTAGCCGAGATAAGCGCGGACCGATCGGATCTTCGGATAGCCGAGGATAAAGAAGAGCGCGTCGATCTCGTGGATGGCGGCGTCAAAGAGCGTGCCGCCCTTGGTGTAGCGCTTGTCGTTGAACCAGCCGCCGGGGTTGATGCAGCGATTGACGCGCATGGCCTCCCCGTATTTGATATCCCCGAATTTTCCCTCGGCCGCCAGCCGACGAAGTGTGAGAATATGCTCGTCAAAGTGGCAGACAAAGCCGTACATCAGGGTAAGCCCCCGCTTATCCCGCTCCTTGATGCATGCGGCGATCTCCTCGGCCGACATAGCCGGGGGCTTTTCGCACAGCACGTGCTTGCCCGCGCGGAGCGAGGAAAGCACAAGCGGGGTGTGCGAGGAGACGGGGGTGCAGATCGAGACCGCGTCGATCTCCCCGTCGGCCAGCATCGCGTCGGTTTCGCTGTAAAATTTCTTAATGCCGTATTTCTCGGCGACCGCGCGGGCCTTTTCCGCGGTGCGGTCACAGACCGCCACGACCTCGATCCCGTTTTTCTGATAGCCCTCGATATGATAGGCGCTGATCGCGCCCCCGCCGATAATACCAACCTTCATAAAGGAAAGACCTCTTTTTCTTCGTATTGCCTCTATTATATCAAAAAAATTCAAAAATGCAAGATTTTCGCAAAAAAAATATAAGAAAAATAAAATTTTTTTCGGTTGACATTCATTTTCCGCGGTGCTATACTGGAGGAAAACCGATAAAGTGAGGATTTTTATGAAGATTTTAATGATCGGCGCGCATCAGGACGACGCCGAGTTTTGCGGAGGCGGTCTGGCCGCCCTGTACCGTGAGCGGGGGTACAGCGTGCGCTTTCTTTCGGTCTGCAACGGCTGCGGCGGGCATCATATCATGAGCCCCGAGGAGACCTCGCGCCGCCGCGCGGGCGAATCGCGCGCGGTCGCCGCATACCTTGATATCGAATACGAGATCTTTTCGGATATCGACGATTGCTCCATCACCCCAACGCTGGAGCTTCGCCGTCGGCTTATCCGCTATATCCGCGCCTATTCACCCGATCTTGTCATCACCCACCGTACGAACGATTACCACGCCGACCACCGCACCGTCGGTATGCTGGTGCAGGACGCATCGTATATGCTGACAGTCCCGCACGAGTGCCCCGACGTACCCGCGATGAGAAAGATGCCGGTCATTATGTTCTTCGAGGATGGATTTAAGGTGCCGCCCTTTGCGGTATCGGTCGTTGTCGATATTGACAGCGTCATTGAAAAGAAATTCAGGATCGCCGATCTGAACGTTTCGCAGGTGTACGAATGGCTCGCCTATGAGGAAGAGGAAACGCCGCCGCCCGCCGACCGTCCCGAGGAGCGCTTTGCCTGGTTAAAGGGCGCCGAATATACGAACGATACGACCGACGAAGAGGTCGAAGCGACCGAGCGCGGCTACGCCAAGCGGTACGCTATGCCCGCCGTCCGCTTCCGCCGCGAGCTGATCGAGCGCTATGGGGAAGAAAGAGGAGGCCGTGTCCGCTTTGCCGAGGCCTTTGGCGAAAGCGAGTACGGCGCGCCCCTGACCGAGGAAAAGAAAAAAGAGCTTTTCCCCTTCTGAATCGGCCTCAAAATGAAAAAAGGAAGAGAACACCTATGCGCTCTCTTCCTTTTTATTTGTGCTTTTACGTAAGCTTTCTCGGCGTTTCAATAAGGCCCGCCAGATAATCGATCGATACGTTATAAAAGCGCGCAAGCGTTTTGTAGTGCTCGATCGGCATTTGAAACGCGCCGCTTTCCCAACGCGCATATTGCTGCTGCCGCGTTCCCAATACGGCCGCTATGTCGGTCTGTGTCTTGTCGGCGTCCTCTCGAAGATCTCGGAGTCTTTGGTAAAATTGCATAGTATATCCCTCAATATGAGCTACAAAAACGGCTCTCTTTTGTGTAGTAAGTAGATTATATCATGCAACATATATGTTGTATTTGACTTTACACCGTAAATGGTGTAAAATAGTTTAAAAACAACAAAAATGTTGTAAAAGGAGGGATCGTGATGAATGGAATTTTGGAAAAGCTATGGGATGACTATTTTTGTGAAGAATGCGCCCCGATCAATACGGAAGAGGAGCGCGAGCTGACGAAAAAGACGGCCGCGCTACACAAAAAAGCGACCAAGCTCCTTACGAAGAAGCAGGAGAGGGCGGTCGAAGAATACATGGACGCTTTGATTGATCTGGAAGCGTTTTTTGTGAAAAAGGCGTTTTTCAAGGGATGCGAGGTTACCGCTTCGTTTCTCTTGGAAACCTGTGTGTTTGGAAAAAGACGCTGTGAGGAAAAAAGAGGGAGTAAAAAAAGAGCGGAGATCCCGCTCTTTTTTGCTATGTTTTATTTACAAAAAACGATTATTTTACGATCTTAAATTTTTCTTCCTCTTTAAAGTCTACGACGATGCAATCGTTGATGTAGGTGCATTCGGGGAGAACGACCATGGCGTACAGCTCGTCAACGTTCGCGGGCAGGGGGGCCAAGTGCCACACGCAAGCGTTCATCTTGACCACCGTGTGCTTCGGAACGAGGAAGGCCTTGGTATAGGCGGGGACGGGCGTGCCGGCCGAGGGCGGGGCCACGTGCAGGATCATATCGTCGTTCAGCGGCATCAGCACCTCACAGGTGGTGGTATGGTATTCGGCCTGGGTGATGATCATCTCCTCGGGCTTTTTGACGAGCAGGGGGGAGAAGGCGACCGTATGTCCCTCGTAGGCGACGAGGCGGTCGGGGAAGAAGCGGTGCAGCGCGCCGCAAAGCGGGTATCCGTCGGGATTTTCCATTTCATAATACTGACCGAAGGGGGCAAAGGCTTCCTTGGTCAAGGGCTCAAGCTTGATTTCTCTCATAGTTTTCCTCCTTTTCGCCCGTGGGCGATCCTTTCTTTCATTATAAAGAATCAGACGGAAAAAATCAAGCGCTTTTTGGAAAAGCGATAAAATCAACAAAAAATACGTTTTTTACTATGGTTTTTTTAAAAGGGATATGCTACAATGAAGAAAAAACAAGGAGTTATTCTATGGTTACGCGCAAAGATATAGCCGAGGCCCTTTTCCGCCTCGGGGTCAAAAACGGCGACATTCTCCTTTTTCACTCGTCCCTCAAAAGCCTTGGGGAGGTCGAGGGGGGCGCCGATGCCGTGATTGACGGTATGCTCGATGCCCTTTCGCCCGACGGCACGCTGGTGGCCCCCACCCTTGTGCAAAAGGATTTTCATAACGCGTATAAAAACTGGGATATCAAAAAAACACCCTCCGACGTCGGGTATCTGACCGAGGTTTTACGCCTTCGCCCGAACGCCTATCGCTCAAATCAAGCGACGCATAGCGTCGCGGCGATCGGAAAGGATGCCGAAAGCTTGACGGTCGGGCATACCGCCTACGGCCCCCGTCATCATCTGTACGGCCGCTATGCCTTCTCGGAAAGCTCTCCCTGGCAGAAGATGTACGATCGGGGCGGAAAGCTCCTTTTCCTGGGGGTCACCCCCCGCTGCGCCACCTACCACCATTTCGTGGAGGCGCGTATGATGCAGGCTCGGATCGAAAAAATGCCCGAGGGGGGCGAAAAGCAAGCGCTGATCGGCCGCCTTGCCACCTGGGAGGATCGCGAGGAATTCACCCGCCAGCATAACGAGCGGCGGCTCAACGGCGTACCGATGACGGTGCTGGCTCCGATGATCACGGGGGATAAGGTCCTCTTAATGCAGGAGATCTTTCGTGAAAGAGGGCTTGAAAAAAGCACGACGTGTGGCAACGCGACGCTTCTTCTTTACGATGTGCGGGAATTTGTTGACGCAATGGAAAAATTGGCCTCCGAGGAGCCCGAAAGATGGTTCCCGCCCGAGGAGGCGGCGTGGTTCCGTGAGGCCGACGCCCTGATCAAACAATGATAGAATTAACGCTTATTACGGTCGGCACGCTGAAGGAGGGCTACCTTCGCGAGGCGGTCGCCGAATACGAAAAACGCCTATCGGGGCTATGCCGCCTGCAGGCCGTATCCTTAAAGGAAGAAAAGATCCCCGACGAAGAAAACCCCGCGGCCGTAGCCTCGGCCCTTGAAAAAGAGGGAGAGAGGATCCTTTCCGCGATCCCCGAGGGGGCCTATACCGTCGCGATGTGTGTCGAGGGAAAAACGATGGATTCGCCGACCCTTGCCCGCACGCTTGCCGAGGGGGCGGGAAAAAGCGGAAGGCTTTGCTTTATCATCGGCTCCTCGCACGGCCTTTCCCCCGCCGTTAAGAAGAAAGCCGATCTTCGCCTTTCGGTCAGTCCCCTTACCTTTCCGCATCAGCTTATGCGCGTGATGCTTGCGGAGATCCTTTACCGAAGCTTCTCCATTATGGCGGGGAAAAAATACCATAAATAAAAAAAGCCGATCTCGGCTTTTTTTATTTTCCGTCAGCGCCCCAAAAGCGCGCTGATCACATAAAGATCGATAAAATCCATCGCAAAGACAAAGAGAATGGCAAGGCAAACGGTCGGTACCCAACGAAGCTTCTCCTGACGGCGGGTGATCTTCTCGCGCAGGGCCTCGTATTCGGCGGTGTTCACCGTGGGGGGCGCCTCCTTCGGCAGGGGGGTGTTGAAATAGCCGCGGGTCAGGATGACGTAGGCGATCAGCAACGCCGAAAAAAGCCCGACGTAGGTCCAGCAGATGAAGACGGCGCCGACCGAAAGCAAAAGGCAATAGATCACCCACAAAGCGGCGGCCGCCGCAAAGAACAGAAATAAGGGAGAGGAGAGGATCCTTTTCAGCTTCATGCCTTTATTTTCCGCCCTTCCAGATAATAGCGCTTGTCACGCGCGTGCCCCATCGAGAAGGTCTTGCGGGGCAGGGCACCCCCCGCGACGATCGCGGGGAAGAGACCGTCCTTTTTCATGCCTTGGAACAAAAATCCAAGCGAGGAGGGCTTTTCGGAAAGCGCGCGAAGAGAGTCTTCGCCGTGGATATAATCGACCTCGACCTCGGGATGAAGGCGGAGGTATTCGTCCAAAAAGAGCTGCAGCGTGCCGACCGGCTGGGGGTGCAGCCCCGCCTCTACCGAAAGGGAGACCTCCTTTTTGCCGAAAACGGCGGTAAAGCACTGCTCCCCGAAGGGGCCCTTATGCTTTTCGGCAAAAAGGCGAAGCGCCTGCAGCATCGTCTCGGGCTCTACCCCAAAGGCCACGCGGTATATCGGCTCAAAGTCAAGGGCGTCGTCGTGCAGGTTCACGACCTCGCACAGGGCATAGCGGGCGGGGTGGACACGGGCGGCCTCCTCGCCGATCGTGGCCTTCAGCTCCTCGTAGGTGGCCTTGGCGGTCGCCAAGGAGTGGTTGCCGTCTCCCACCGCGAAAAGCAGGGGGTTATCCCCCTCGCCGTATTTTTCCTTCTGCGTTTCTTCGTCGGCAAGCGAGGAAAGGGCCGAAAGCACATTCTCGATCCGCTTGCCGTCAAGCAGCCAGCCGGCGATATGGCCGCCGCCCAGCATCAGGTCGAAATCGTATACCCCCGTGAAGCATTCCTTGCAGGCGGTCAGCGGCTCGATCACGCTCTTTTTTTCGTCGTCGATCAGCAGCATGACGTGCGGCAGCTCGATCGGGGCGTCGCGGCGGATCTCCATGCGGGGCGGGATACGCTCCAGCACCGTGCCCTCGGTCGCGCGGATGAGGGGCTTTTCCCCCTTCGTATAGCTGTAGCAATCGAGATCCACCATACCGACAAGGCCGCGCCGTACCCGCCCGTCGGGGCAGGTCCGCTCCAGATACAGCAGCGAATCGGGATACTCGCAAAAGAAATGATTTTGCAAAAGGCGGCGCATCTCGGCGTTGACGGTCGGGATCCTTTCGGCCCGCTCCGAAAGATAGCATTCGGGCAGGATGAGGCGAAGCGTGGAGGGGGAATCGCCCACCAGGCGGTCGGCCTCCTCCCAATAAGCGGGCTCGGCCGTGAACTGGTCGCAGGCGATCGCGGCGTAGGCGGTGCCGTCGACCGACTGAAAATCGGGCAGGAGGATCGTGGCGGGATAAAATCCGATCGGTTTCATATTTTTTCCTTTTTCCTTTTTTCGTTTTTTTCGTATAGATCAAAGTGAAGGGGATACAATAAGCTACGGAAGAGAGATCCGACGGGTGTACGGAGGGTTTCGCTTCCGTACTCATACTTTCGGAGGAATCCCGTTTTGGATCAAAGGCTTCCCTACGGTTTTATGTTGGAATTGGCAGGGAATAAAGCGGCGATGCGGCATTTTTCGGCCCTTTTGGCCGAGGAGCGCGAGCGTGTGGTTTCAAGGGCTCGCCTTTGCCGTACCAAATCGGATATGCGCCTTCTGGTCGATTCGCTCGACCGAAGCATTGAGGCGCAGGAGTTCTACTGACGGCCCGTTGATATAACCGTCGGGAAAGCGTGGGGCCGGTCTGCCTTTTGGCAGGCCGGTTTTTCTTTTTTATCGGGCCCTTTGCAGGCGGGAAAGGTTTTTCTTCAGCGAAAGCAGGAAAAGATCGATCTCTTCCTTTTCGTTTTTGTGCGAAAGGCTGACACGGATCGCGCAATCGGCCTCCTTCTCGGATAGGCCATAGGCGATCAGCGCCCCGCCGCGGTGCGAACGGTCGTTTGACGAGCAGGCCGAGCCGCTGGAAACGAAGATCCCATCGCCGGAGAGCGCGTGCAGCATGATCTCGCTGCGGATGCTTGGCAGAACAAGCGAAAGAATGTGCGGGGCAAAAGCGGGCGGTGTGATCGGCTTGACCCCAGAAAACGCGGGATCCTCTTGCAGGGAAGCAAGCAGATAGGCGCGAAGGGCGGCGAGCTTTTCCGAAAATTCGGCAAAATGCGCCTTGTTGTATTCGACCGCCTCGGCAAAGGCGGCGATGCCCGGCACGTTCTCGGTGCCCGAGCGGAAGCCCCCCTCCTGCCCGCCGCCGAGCAGACAGGGGACGATCCCCTTCTCCTTGATAAGAGAGGGATCGATAAAGAGGGCGCCAAGCCCCTTCGGCCCCTCGATCTTGTGCGAGGAGAGGGTGATGAGGCGTGCCCCCAGGGCACGCACCGAAAGCGGCAGCTTGAAGAAGGCCTGCGTCGCGTCGATATGCAGGGCGCAATCGGGGCATTTTTGCTTGATAAGCGCGGAAAGGGCGGGAATATCGTAGAGCGCCCCGGTCTCATTATTGACCATCATCACGCTGACAAGGATCACCTCGGGCGAAAGGGCCGAGGACAAAAATTCCATATCCAGCCTTCCGCCCTTGGTCGGGATCTCGTCTACCCGCATGCCCATTTTTTGCAGGGCGGCAAGCGGCTCGGTGATCGAAGCATGCTCTCCCGCCGTCGTCAGGATCCTTTTGCCGCGGTAGCGGTCCTTGGCCAGGACACGGCCGAAAAGGGCGAGGTTGTTGGCCTCGGTGCCCGAGGAGGTAAAGACAAGGGACCCCCCTTCGCCCCCGATCGCCGAAAGAAGGCTTTTTCGGGCCGCCTTCAGGATATCCTCGGCCTCCTTTCCCTTTTTATGAAGCGAGGAGGGATTGCCGAACGAGGCTTGACTTACTTCAATATAGCGCTCGAGCGCCGGGGGGCAGATCGCGGTCGTCGCGCTGTTGTCCAAATAGATCTCTTTCATACCGTCAACGAAAAACGAAGCGTTCCTGTATACGCGTAAGGTCTTCCCAATACGTGGCGTAGCAGTCCGCCTTGGCGGTGTAGGTAAGCGTATAGATATAAACGCCCTTGATGGTCACGATCTCGGCCGCCTTATAGGCTTCGCCGTTTACCGTGAAGGTGTATACGTAGCGGACAGCGGGGACCTCTCCCAAAAAGACGGTGACGTCCTCCAGCTTCTCAACGGGGTCGGCCTCGCATTCCTCGGTCACCACCGTAAAATTCTCGTATATTTCGGCATAGGTCGCCTTGCGGGCCTCCCACAGATCGGGAATGTTGTCGACCTCGGGTACCTCATAGGAAAGCGAAACGGCGGCCTCGTTCCCCTTTTTCGCGGTCGTGATCCCGGTTGAAAGATCCTTTTCCCAGGAAAGGGGCACGTACAGGCGGTAGCGCGAAACGGCGGGGTCGGAGACCTCGTACATACCGTCCGCAGCGGCAGGCGGGGCTTCGGTCACGGGGGGTGTCGCGGTCCCTTCAAAGGAGAAGGCCGCGATCGCCGCCATCGCCTCCTCCAGATGCGTATCGAACAGCGAGGTCTTGCCGTTTTCCGTGTCGTTTTCGGCCGTATAGGTCAGAAGATACAGATAGCCGTCCCTTTGGCAAAGCACCTGCATAAACTTATAGGGCTTTCGGTTTACCGTGGCGGTATAGATACGGCGGATCGCCGAAGCGCCGCCAAGGCTCGTCCCGTCGCTTCCCTCGGCGGGAAGCGGGGTATAGTCCGAAAGGCGCGAAGAAAGCTCCCCTTCGTTATCGGCAAAATAGGCGGCGGCGGTCTTGTCGCTCACGACCCGCACGCAGGTAAGGCTCGTGCCGTTTACCGCGGAGACCGAGGCGGTCGGGATCCCCCCTGCCGTCGTCACGTCCCACCTCTCGGGGGCGTAAAAGGTATAGCCGTCCCCTATAAAGCCGAGTTGCATTCCCTCGGGCAGGGGGTCGGTGGGATCCTTGCCGCCGCAGGCGGTAAGAAGGGTGCTTCCCAGCAGGAGAAGGGTCAGTAAAAGGGCGATCTTTCTTTTCATACTTCCTCCGCGGCCAAGGGCCGCATTTTTTTCGGTGGATCAGAGCATACGGCACAGCGCCGCAAAGCGCCGTCCGCGTGCTTCGTAATTTTCAAATTGGTCAAAGGCGGTGGCGGCAGGGGATAAAAGCAGGCAGTCCCCGCTTTTACAAAGCCCGAGGGCTTTTTTCGTCGCCTCGTCAAAAAGCGGCTCGTAAAGAAGCGGGAGCCTCTTTTTATCATACAGCGGATGCGATCGGATCGCCGCCATCAGCGAGGGGGCGATCTCTCCGTACAGAACGACGGCCTTCGCCCGCTTGCAAAGCGCCTCCGCAAGCGGCAGGGGGGAAAGGTTTTTCCCGCGCCCCCCGCAAAGCACGATCGGCCTTTCCCGAAAGGACGAGAGGGTCGAGGCGCTTCTCGTTGGGGTGGTGTCGATCGAGGAATCGTAGCAGCGGATCCCGTGAAAGCAGCCGATAAGCTCACAGCGGTGCGGGGCGCCCCGAAAGGCGCGTATGGCTTCCTCAATGGTCTTTGGCGAAGCGTCCTTTTGGCATAGGGCGGCGGCGCACATGGCGTTTTCAAGGTTATAAAGCCCCGGCAGGGAAAGCGCGTCCTTCGCAAAGAGCGGCAGGCGTTCTCCGCCTTCTCCCCAACAGACGGTATCCCCCTCTAAAAAAACAAAGGGAAGATCGCCCCATCGGGCCTTAAGCTCGGTATAGCTCCGCTTGGCCGAAAACAGGACGGCGGGGCGGTGGGAAAGAATTTTTTCGGTCAGGGGACAATCGGCCGGCAAAATGGCGCGCTTGGCCGAAAGAAGCCCGTTAAGCTTGGCCTTTTCGTATTCGGCAAGGTCGCGGTGCCAATCGAGGTGGTTTTCCGAAAAGGAGGTCAGGGCCGCCCCGTCCGACGGTGGGGAAAGGTCCATCAGCTGGAAGCTGGAAAGCTCCATGACCGAAAGGTCCTCTTTCTTCATCAGATCAACAAAGGGCAGAAGCGGGGTGCCGATATTCCCCCCCACGAAGCAACGCCGCCCCGCGGCGCGCAGAATGGCCCCCGTCAGCATCGTAACCGTGGTCTTTCCGTCACTGCCGGTTACCGTAAAAAGCCTTGTCGGGCATAAAAGAGAAAAGAAGCGTGCCTCGGTCAGGATCAGCGCGCCCCGCTCTTTGGCCTTCGCAAGCGCGGGCGTATCGGGGCGGAGAGAGGGGGCGCGGAAGATGACCCCCGCCGCGAGCCCCTCCAGATACCCCTCTCCCGTCAGCAGGGTGACCCCCTCGGCCGAAAGGATGGGATGCTGCCGAAGCGCCGCGGGGCTTTTTCGGTCACGCGCCTCGATCCTGTGTACCCCCCGCACGTACAGCCATTCAAGCAGCGGAAGGTTGGCCTTTCCGAGGCCGCATACGGCGACCCCCTCCCTCTTCATTCGTTCCAGAAGGGCTTGGCGGTCAAGGGGGGAAGAGCGATCTTCTTCCTTTTTCAAACAGTCTTGATCGGAATCATGTGAAATCATATTCCATTATATGCGCTCCTTCGCTCTTTTGCAACAAACAATTTGTAAACTTACTGTTTATAAGCAAAGAAATAAGAAAAAGAGCAAAAAAACATTGACAAGGGCCCGCCTTCGTGCTATAAAAGGAGCTGTTTGCATCCAAAAGCGGGGCAAAGCCCCGCCTTTTTTGAAAGAAGGACCGTTTATGCTTGCTTTGATCCTGTGCGTCCTGACCTGCCTTTTGATGATCGCGGCGCTCCTCTTTTTTCCCAAGATACGCCTTTTCGGCCTTTCGGTCTCCTCTTATTGGGTGGTGGCCGCGGCGGGGGCGCTTCTCTTGCTGCTGACGGGGTGCATCGGCGGGGAAAGCGTGCTTGCCGCCTTTCTTTCCGACAGCGCCGTCAACCCCTTGAAGATCCTCGTGCTTTTCATCAGCATGACGCTGCTTTCGGTGTTTCTTGACGAGATGGGGCTTTTCCGGTATCTCGCGTACCGCACGCTCAAGCGGGCGGGGCATGACCAGCACAAGCTTTTTCTTCTTCTTTACACCGTCGTGTCGGTGCTGACCGTCTTTACCTCCAACGACGTGATCGTTCTTTCCTTTACCCCCTTCATCTGCTATTTCGCCGTGGCCGCCCGCATCGATCCCCTGCCGTATCTTGCGGCCGAGTTCGTGGCCGCCAATACCTGGAGCATGATGCTGGAGATCGGGAACCCCACGAACATTTACCTGGCCGAGTCCTACGGCATCTCCTTCCTCTCCTATGTCGGTGTCATGGCCATCCCCACATTCGTCGCGGGGGTCGTTTCGCTTCTTTGCCTGTGGCTTTTGTTCCGCCGCCGCCTTTCGGCCCCGCTTTATGGTGAGGCAACGCCGGTCACCCTTCCCGATAAGCCCTCGCTCTTTATCGGCCTTTTCTTCCTGTCCGCTTGCACACTGCTTCTGGCCTTCGGGTCGTATATCGGCGTTCCGATGTGGCTGGTCTCGCTGCTGTCGCTTTTGGGGCTTTGCCTTTCGGTGCTTCTTCTTTCGCTCCTTCGGCACCGCCGCCCCGTCGCGCTGGCCGTTCTTTTTCGCCGCGCCCCCTGGGAGCTGGTTCCCTTTCTCCTTTCCATGTTTGTGATGGTCCTCTCGCTTTCCGAGAGCGGAATAACGGACGATCTCTCTTCTTTGCTTACTTTTGAAAACAAAACCTTACATTTTGGCCTTCTCTCTTTCCTGGCTGCCAACCTGATGAACAACATCCCGATGAGCGTTTTCTTCGCGTCGCTTTTGGAGGGGGTAAACGGGGAAGGGCTGACGGGCGCGCTCTACGCCACGGTCATCGGCTCTAACCTTGGGGCCTTCTTCACCCCGATCGGGGCTCTGGCGGGCATTATGTTCGGCGGGATCCTTGCCAAGAACGGCCTTCGCTTCGGGTACCGCGGCTTTCTGAAGATCGGCCTTACTGTGGCGGTGCCAACGCTTCTTTCCTCGCTTTTGGCCCTGCAGCTGTGTATTTAAAAAAATTTTTTCATCAAAAAAAGCCCTTATTTCGGGGCTTTTTTCTTCTTTTACCGTTTTTTGGCGCACGGTATCCCGCCCCGCGCGCGTGCGCGCCCCTTGACAAGGGTTCCATAATGTGTTACAATTATACAATAATTACATTAAATTTATATTATAATATTATAATTTAAGCAAGGAGACGGTTCGGCTTTGCCGAAGGGGAAAACGATGAAGAAGGTATTGGTAATTGCGGCGCATCCCGACGATGAGGTCCTCGGTATGGGGGGGACCATCGCCAAAATGGTGGCGGAAGGGGCGGTCGTCGATCTGTTGATCGTGACAGACGGCAGCACGGCCCAATACAGGGATAGCCATAAGATCTTCGATATCATCAAGGAGAAGAAGGCCGAGACCCGCGCCTCCTGCGATATTCTGGGGATCCGTGATGTGTATTACGGCAACCTTCCCGATATGAAGCTGGACGTAACGCCGCATATCCAGGTCAACGGGGTCATCGAGAAGGCGATCGATATGCTCAAGCCCGACACCGTATTCACCCACTTCTGGGGGGATCTGAATATGGACCATCAGTGCGTATACCGCTCGACCCTTGTCGCCGTTCGCCCGATCGCCGAGCAATGCGTGAAGGAGATCTTCTGCTACAGCGTCCCCTCCTCGACCGAGTGGATGCCGAACGTGACTGCCGTGACCTTTATGCCGAACGTGTACGTTGATATCAGCGAATACGCCGAGCAGAAGTACCGTGCCTTCTCGGCGTATAAGACCGAGATGAGGCCCTTCCCCCACCCCCGCTCGGTCGAATATCTGCGCCGCGGGGACTGCACGAACGGGCTGCAGGTCGGCCTTTCCTGCTCCGAGCGGTTCGTGCAGCTGCGCCGTTTTTTGTGAAAGAGAGTAAGCTATGATCTTTTCCTTTTTGAAAAGGGCCTTTGATATCCTTTTTGCCCTTGTGTTTATCGCTGTTTTTTCCCCTGTCTACATACTGACCGCCCTCATCATCGTGCTCGTCAGCCCGGGCTCGCCGATCTACAAGGCCAAAAGGGTCGGACGCGGCGGCAAGGTCTTTACCTGCTATAAATTCCGCTCGATGCATAAGAAAAGCGGCGCCGTCCGCCTGACCACCCTGAAGAGTGACGAGCGCATCTTTCCCTTCGGCCGCTTTATCCGAAAAACCAAGATCGATGAGTTCCCGCAGGCCTTTAACATCCTTTTCGGGCAGATGTCGGTGGTCGGCCCCCGCCCCGAGGATCAGGCCATCGCGGAAAGGAACCCCGAGGCGTATTTGCCGCTTACCGCCGTGAAGCCGGGGCTGACAAGCCCTGCCAGCGTATACGACTATACGCACGGAGAGCGGTTTGAAACCGTGGAGGAATACGAGGAAAGCTTCCTGCCCCAAAAGCTGGCCTTGGAGCGCTATTACGTTGAGAACCGTTCGCTTTTTTACGACCTTCGGGTCATTTTGCGGACCTTTTTCACCATTATCGGTATGCTTTTCGGTAAGAAGAGCTTTAAGGAGCCGAAGGAGCTTTCGACCGCCCTTTCCTCCTTTCCCGTCACCCTGCGGCAAGAAGAACCCATCGCCTAATAAAAGCTCGGGTACTCCGCTTATGCGGAGCGCTCCCTTTGCGTTTTAAACGAAAGGAAAAGACGAAATGAACCAAAAAACAAAGTATAAAAAAAGAATTTTGATCACCGACGGAGATGCGCGGCAATCGCTGACGATGGCCCGTGCCTTCCGTCGGCTCGGCTGCCACGTGACGGTGCTTTGCTATTCGCGGCTTGACGTTTGCTACGCCTCCTTTTATCCCAACAACAAAATCCTTATGCCCTGTGGGCACCGCGAGTTTGACCGTCAGCTTGCGTTTCTTTTGGAGCTGGTGCAAAAAGAAAGCTATGACCTTTTGCTGCCGATCGACGATTTTACCGCCCGCTTCGTTTCCGAGAACAAGGAGCTTTTCGCCAAATACGTCAAGCGGGTCGAGGTGAACGATTGGTCGGTCTTTTCGAAGATCATCGACAAGAAGGAGACCATGCGCATTTGCGAGGAGAACGGGCTTCCCGCGCCGAAGACGGTTCTTACGGCCGATCCCATTGCGGCGATCACCGAAAAGGGGCTCTCCTATCCCGTCGTTATCAAGCCGAGGACCGAGTGCGGCTCGATCGGCTTTTCGGTGATCGAAAGCGAGGAGAAGCTTCGCGCCGTGATCGAAGCGCGGGGCGAGGGCTTTTCGGAAATGCTGGTACAGGAGTATATCAAGCCGGTGGAGGGCGCTTATCAGTACAGTGCCGAGGTCTTTCGCGACGATATGGGCATTTACCGTTCGGTCGTGGCGGTCGAAAAGCAACGCTGGTTCCCGCTTGACGGCGGGTCCGCCGTTGTTTGCCGCGCCATACGCCACCAAGAGATCGAGGATATGTGCAAAAAGCTTCTTACCATTCTCGGCTTTCACGGGTATGCCAACTTCGATTTTTTGGTCGATAAAGAGGGAAGGATGCGCATTCTTGAGATCAACGGGCGCATCTCGGCGATCGTCCTTTTGAATTTTCGTCTTGGCATCAATATCGCCAAGCTGATCCTCGATAATGCCTTCGGGGGCGACCTTTGCGAATGCTACGAGGTTAAAAAAGAGAATAAGCGCATTTGCTGTAAGCTTGTCGATCTTCTTTGGTTCGTAAAGGCTCCGCAACGCTTTCGGGCAAGGCCCTCGTGGTTCCGTCGTTTTGGGTTGAAGGATGTCATCTTTGCGTGGAGCGATCCCTTGCCCTCTTTTGCCTTTTTCCTGCAAAGTCTTAAAAAATATAAAAAAGCGATGAAGGAAAGAGAAAGAGAATGATAAAAGAGATCAAGTTTTCCGCCTATATGTGCGTGTGGGCGGGAGATAAAGCGCCCTTTGTCCGCATGGCGATGGAGAGCCTTCTTCACCAAACGCTTCTGCCAAGCGAGCTTATCGTGGTATCCGACGGGCCGATTCCCGATGAATTAAAGGCGGTGATCGAGGATCCTCTCTTTGCGCCTCTTTCGGTCAAGCCGATCTATCTTAGCGAGCACGTCGGGGTGGGCAATGCCCGCGGGGTGGCGCTTAACGCCTGCGAAAACGAGCTGGTCGCCATTATGGACAGCGACGATTTTTCGATGCCTGACCGCTTTGAAAAGCAGATACGCTTTATGAGCGAGCATCCCGATATTGATATTCTCGGCGGGACCAACGGGTATTTTACCGAGGATCCCAAGGAGATCATCACCTGCTGCATCAGCCCCGAAACGCACGAAGAGATCCTTACGGAGATTCGGACGCACTGCCCCTTCTCCAACGTGACCGTGATGTATCGCAAAAGCCGTGTTTTAGAGGCGGGCGGGTATATCGATTGGTTTTACGAAGAGGATTATTATCTGTGGGCCCGTATGCTGAAAATGGGCTGCCGCGGCCATAATTTACGGGATATTCTCGTAAACGTACGCACCTCTCCCGACCAGATGGGGCGGCGCGGCGGCTGGCGCTATTTCAAAAGTGAGCGGCGCATGCACCGTTATCTGTATCAGGCGGGCTTTATTGGCTTTTTCGGCTATATGCGGAATATTTCGCTTCGCTTTGTGGCCGAGGTGCTTTTAACCAAGCGCATGCGCTATATTGCCAGGCGCTTGCTTATCTGGAAGAAAAAGAAGTAAAGGGGCTATATGAACTTCCCAAGAATTCTCCTTATCGCTTCCGAGCCCTATCGGGCCGATTCGACCTCGCGCTACCTTGCCACCTTTTTCGGGGGCTGGGATCCCGAGAGGATCGCGCAGATCTATACCGTGGATACCCTCCCGACAGAGGGCTTTTGCCGGCAGTATTACCGTGTGACCGATATGGAAATGATAGGCCGCCTTTTCGGCGGGAAGCCGGCCGGCCGGCGGGTGAGGGTAGGTGAAAAAGTACAGGTGCCCGCCGAAAAAAGAAAAAAGGAAAACCGATTTTTTGCTTTCTTCAAGCGCTTAAACAGCCATCCGACGATGCTGTATTTCCGCTCGCTTCTTTGGAAAAGAAAGCGGTGGGATACCGAAGAATTCCGTCGATTTGTCGATGAATTCGATCCCGAGCTCCTCTTTTTCCCGATGGGGCGCAATCTCTTTGATGCTAAGATCGCCCTCTCGATCGCCGAGGAAAGAGGCATTCCGCTGATCACCTTTTTTCCTGATGACTATTATTATCGCTACAAAAGCGATTTTTCGCCCTTTTCCTTTTTGTACCGTCGCCGTCTTTCTCGGCTTTTGAAGAGCCTTTTCGCAAAAAGCGCTTACAATATCACGGTCTGCGAAAAGATGACCGAGCAATACGAAAAGGGCTTCGGGGCCCCCTGCCAAGCGATGTATTTTTCTTCCGGCATTACCCTTGACGGGCAGGAGAAAAGAGATCCCTGTCGCTTTGCCTTTCTCGGCTCGCCGGGCTACGGCCGCTGGCGCACGCTTCTTGCGCTCGGAAACGCCCTGCAAACCATCTCCAAGAATCTGTATATTGACGTGTACGCCAAGCCCCACGATCACGAAAAATACGAAGGGGCGCTTTCCGCCTGCCCCGCTATTCGTTTACATAAGGCCATCCCCTATGAGGAGGTCGTTTCGGTGATGAAAAGCAGCCGCTTCGTTCTGCACGTCGAGGATTTTCGGGAAAGCAGCAAAAAGCAAACGCGCTATTCGCTTTCGACCAAGGTCTCCGACTGTCTTTCGTCGGGCGCCTTGACGGTAGCGATCGGTCCCTCGGACGTTGGGTCGATCGACTATCTTCAAAAGAACGGCGCGGCGCTTGTCTTTACCGATCCAAAGACACTGGTGGAGGAGCTTTCCCGTCAGCTTTTTGACGAGGGGCTGATCGGTAAGACGCTCGAGAGGGCGGCGGCGGTCGCCCGGGAGAATTGCGATCCGATAAAAAACAGGGAACGCTTTTTGGCGATATGCCAAGAGGCGCTCTCCCGCGCCCAAGAAAAAAAGATCTGAGGAAAGGAAAAACGATGCAATACCATCTTCTCTTATTGGTAAGCCTATGCGTGATCGAGGCTTTTTTCAGTCTTTTTTCCTCCTCCCCTAAGCAGGAGCGCTTCTTAAAGGTCTTTTTTATGGGCCTTATGCTCTTTCTGTTCGCCGCGCTCCGTAAGGAAACGGTCGGGATTGATGTTATGAGCTATTTCAAGGATTTTACGAAGGACGCCAACTGGACGATTTCCGAGATCCTTCACGCGGGACTCAACTATTCGCAATCGCGCGACCCCGTTTTTCACGTCTTTTTGCACATGCTTTCTTGGATAAGCCGCGATCCGCAGATCATGCTGGTGGTGATCGGGCTTCTCGTCGCCCTCGGGTTTTCGGTGTTTGTGTATTATCAGAAGGGAAGCGTGCTTGTTTTTTATATCCTCTTTATCACGCTGCGTATTTTTCCCTTTACGCTTTCGGGCTTGCGGCAAGCGACGGCTATGGCCTTCATCTTCTTGGCTTTCGCCGCCCTGCAGAACCGAAAGCATATCCTCTTTCTGCTGCTTACCGTTCTCGGTGGGCTCTTCCACGAATCGGCTTTTATCTTCCTACTGGCTTTTCCGATCTTCAAATTTAAAAGCACGATGGTCGTGGGGGTCTCAACGATGACGCTTGCTTTTGTCAATATGGTGATGAAGAACCGTTTGGTGGCAGGGGTTGCGTTTAATCTTTTCGGGGGGCGGTTTGCCAGCTACGCCAACACAGCGATCGGCGGGGATTTCGAAGGGAGCACCACCTTTTTGCTATATATGCTGCTCTTTGCGTTCGTGATGCTGTTTTATCCCGTCTTAAAGCAAAGCTACGAGGATACGGGGGCGATGTTCCGCCTTTCTTCTACCGCTATGATGTTTTCGATCATCGGGCAAAGCATGCCCAACATGTTCCGTATCGCTTATTACTTTATTTTTGCGCTTCTTTCCTTTGTGCCGCGACTGATTGAACGGATGTTTGAGCCGAAGATCCGTATCCTTGTGATCTTTTTGTTTGTTTTCCTTATGAGCGCGCAGTATATCCTGCTCGGGCCCGGCGCCGGGGTTGAAAACTACGTGTTTTATTGGCAGTGAGGGCAGCATGAAGATCGGAATTCTGACGCACTATTATAAGTCGTCCAATTACGGGGGCAATCTGCAGGCCTTTGCGCTTTGTCAGGCGCTTTCCCGCATGGGCTATAACTGCGAGCAGATCTCGTACGATTCGGCCTACGGGCAGAACCGCGGGCGCCTTTGCCGCCTGCTTTCGCTTTCCCCCCGCCGCTTTTTTCAAAAAATCGTCTCCCGCCTTTTCGGAAAGCGTTCCAAAACGCCGCCCGCGGTCGCGGCCCTGTTAGAAAAAAGAAGGCAGGCGATCGGGGTTTTTAACCGAGAGAGCATCCCCCATAGCGAGGAGGTCTATAACGTCGATACGATCAAAGAGGCCTCGTCACTTTACGATGTTTTTATCACGGGAAGCGATCAGGTCTTTACCCGCGGCGCGGTATGCCCCGCGTATTTATTAAGCTTTTTGCCCGAGGGAAAGCTTCGCTTTTCCTACGCTGCCAGTATGGCGCAAAAAAGCTTGACAAGGCAGGAGGAAAAGACCTTTCGGGAGGCGCTTGCCGCTTACCGCGGGCTTTCGGTGCGTGAGCAAAGCACGCTTTCTTTGCTTTCCCCCCTTTACGCGGGAAAAACCGTTCTTTCGCTGGATCCAACGCTTTTGCTTGCCCCCTCGGCGTGGGAGGAGCTTTGCCCCCCTCGCCTGATCGAAGAAAAATACCTTTTCTGTTATTTTCTCGGCAAGGACAAAAAGGAGCGGGAGCTGGCAACGGCTTATGCTAAGGAAAAGGGGCTTGTTGTTGTAACGCTACCGCATCTTACGGGCTTTTGCGAGGAGGACATGGGCTTTGCGGATAAACCGCTTTACGATATTTCTCCCCTGCAGCTGCTTTCCTTGATCCGCTATGCCGACATAGTCTTTACCGACAGCTTTCACGCAACCGTTTTTTCGGGCATCTTTCACCGCCCCTATTTCACCTTTGAACGGGCGGGAAATCGCGAGGCCGGGACTCGGATCGAGACGCTGGCTTCGCTCTTCGGCCATGTGGGGCGCTTTTGCGACAGCGAGGAAAAGCGCACGCTTTCCTATCTGCTTTCGGCAGAGAAATTGGATTATAAGAACGAAATGAATACCCTTCTTGAGGCGCGAAGCGCGTCGGAGGCATATCTTTTGGATATGCTTCGGGGGGTGGAAGGAGACAAATGAAGGTCAATCAGCTGAAGATGGGCTCGTTCCTCTCTTACGCGCAGATGGCGCTGGGGCTTCTGATCGGAATCCTATACACTCCCTTGATGATCCGCGCCCTCGGGCAAAGCGAATACGGGCTTTATAACACCGTTTCCTCCACCATCTCCATGCTGTCTCTTTTAAGCCTTGGGTTCGGCAGCGGCTATATCCGCTATTTCGCGCGCTACAAAAAGGAAAACGACCAAGAAAGCATTTATAAGCTGAATGGGCTGTTCCTTCTCATTTTCCTTGTCATTGGTCTTGTGGCGCTTGGCTGCGGGCTCTTCCTTTCCGAAAATCTTACCCTGGTTTTTGACGAGGGGCTGACGGCGGAAGAATACCGCATCGCCCGCGTTCTGATGCTGCTTCTCACCTTTAACCTTTCGGTCTCCTTCCCGATGAGCGTGTTCGTCAGCATCATCTCGGCGCATGAGCGCTTCGTTTTCCTGAAAACGCTCGGCATGCTGAAGACGGTGGTGGGGCCGCTCGTCACGCTTCCGCTTCTCCTTCTGGGATACAAATCCATCGCTATGGTGGCGGTGACGGTCGGCATCACGCTCTTTACCGATCTCTTATATGGCTATTACGTCATAAGAAGGCTCCGTATGCGCTTTGTCTTTCGCGGCTTCCCCCGCGGGATCTTTCGGGAGCTTTTTACCTATACCGTCTTTATCGCCATCAATATTTTGGTCGACCAGCTGAACTATAACGTCGCTAAGATCCTCTTGGGCCGCTTTCGCGGCACGGGGGCGGTGGCGATCTATTCGGTCGGCTATACGCTTTACACCTATTATATGATGTTTTCGACCTCGGTCTCCGGGGTCTTTACCCCGCGTGTGCATCACCTGATCGAAAGGACCTCCTCGGATCCCGCGGCGCAAAGAAGCGCCTTGACCGATCTTTTTACCAAGGTCGGGCGGATCCAATTCCTGATCCTCGGGCTGATCGCCACGGGAGTTATTTTCTTCGGTCGCCCCTTTATCGCGATCTGGGCGGGGGAGGGATACGAGGATTCGTATCTTGTGGCGGTGCTTCTGATGATCTCGGCCTCGGTGCCCCTGATGCAAAACGTGGGGATCGAGATCCAGCGCGCCGAAAACCGCCATCGGTTCCGCAGCATCGTCTATATTGTCATGGCGATCATCAACGTGGCGGTTACGGTATTCCTCTGTCAGCTCTATGGGGCGGTGGGGGCCGCGATCGGCACGGCGGCTTCGCTTCTTTTGGCGAACGGTTTAATTATGAATATCTATTACCATAAGCGCTGTAATATCGACGTTCTCTTTTTCTGGCGAAACATTCTGCGTGTTTCGCTCGGCCTTTTGCCGCCGATCGCCGTCGGTGTCCTGATCAATCACCTTTTTGCGGTAGAGGGGCTGCTTTCTTTGGCGGTCGCCGCCGCGGTCTACACGCTGATCTACGTCGCCTCGATGTGGCTTTTCGGCATGAATGCCTACGAAAAGGATCTTGTGCGCCGCCCTTTGCGGAAGCTTTTTCATAAAAAGGAGGCGGGGCTTTGATCCAAATCGACGATAAAAGGAATTGCAGCGGCTGCGCCGCCTGCGCCTCTGTATGCCCGAAGCAATGCATCACGATGCAGTCGGACGAAGAGGGATTTTTATATCCTTCGGTCGATCGGGAAGCCTGCATCAACTGTGGCTTATGCGAGCGCGTATGCCCGGTTATAAAGAATAAAGAAAAGGCGGACAAGCCCTTTTTGGGCGAAGCCTACGGCGCCTATGCCCGTGACGGGGCGCTGCGCGAAAAAAGCTCGTCGGGCGGGCTTTTCACCCTGCTGGCGACCGAGGTGCTTCGCCGAGGCGGTTTCGTTTTCGGCGCGGCGTTTGACGGGGAAATGAAGCTTTCCCACCGCGCGATCGAAAAAGAAGAGGAGCTTTCGCTTCTTCGCGGCAGTAAATACCTGCAAAGCGAGATCGGCGACAGCTACCGAAGGGCAAAGGCCCTTCTCACCGAGGGGCGGCTTGTGTACTTTTCGGGCACCCCCTGTCAGATCGCGGGGCTCCGCGCTTATCTTCAAAAGGACTATGAGGGGCTTATTACGCAAGACCTTATCTGCCACGGCGTTCCCTCGCCCTTGATATTCCGAAAATATCTTGCCTATAAGGGTAAGGATCACCAAGGGGTAAGGGGTATCTCCTTCCGTGATAAAAGAGAGGGCTGGCACCGCTACGGCTATGCGCTTTCCTTTGGAGACGGGAGTGAAAGCTTCGCGCCTTCCTCTCAGGATGAGATGGGGCAGCTTTTTGCGAAAAACCTTTGCCTGCGCCCCTCTTGCTATGATTGCGCGTTCAAGGGGATAAGCCGAGAGAGCGATATCACACTTGCCGATTTCTGGGGTGTTGAGAAGATCGCCCCGACGCTTTATGACGGAAAGGGGACCTCACTTTGTATCCTGCATACCGAAAAGGGAAAGCGACTTTTCGACGCGATAAAGGAAAAGACCGTATGCGAAGCGGTAAGCCTTGAGGCCTCTTTGCCGTATAACGCCTCGATGCTGCGCTCTTCACCCATGCCCAAGGGGCGGCAGGGCTTTATGCGGGCGGCTTGCGAGGGGGATTTTTATCCCGCCTATCGCCGCTATACGAGGGTCTCTTTCCCTCGGCGTCTTATAAGAAGACTTAAAAGAGAGATAAAAAGGATATTCCGATAAAATAAAATGCTGAAAGAAGAGGTGCAACCAATGTCACTTTTCGCAAACAAAACTTTGCTTATCACCGGTGGGACCGGGAGCTTCGGGAACGCGGTCTTAAACCGCTTCCTTACCTCGGATATCGGCGAGATCCGCATTTTCTCGCGCGATGAGAAGAAGCAGGACGATATGCGCCATGAGTATCAGGCCAAATTTCCCGAGCACGCGGGAAAGATCAAGTTTTATATCGGGGACGTCCGCAGCATCGATTCGATCCGCCCCGCGATGGTGGGGGTCGATTACGTCTTTCACGCGGCGGCCTTAAAGCAGGTCCCCTCGTGTGAGTTCTTCCCGATGGAGGCGGTCCGCACCAACGTCATCGGTACCGAGAATGTGCTGACCGCCGCTGTTGACGCGGGGGTCAAAAACATCGTCTGCCTTTCGACCGATAAGGCGGCTTATCCCGTGAACGCGATGGGCACCAGTAAGGCGATGATGGAGAAGGTGATCGTTGCCAAGTCCCGCACGGTCGACCCCGAAAGGACCAAGATCTGCTGCACCCGCTACGGCAACGTGATGTGCAGCCGCGGCTCGGTGATTACGCTGTGGATCGACCAGATCCGTGCCGGCAAGCCGATCACGGTGACCGACCCAAAAATGACCCGCTTTATCATGTCGCTGGAGGAGGCGGTCGACCTTGTCCTCTTTGCCTTTGAAAAGGGCGTCAGCGGCGATATTCTCGTCCAAAAGGCCCCCGCTTGCACCATCGAAACACAGGCCAAGGCGGTCATTGAGCTGTTCGACAAGGAGAAAAAGACCGAGATCCGGATCATCGGTATCCGCCACGGCGAAAAGATGTACGAAACGCTTCTTACGAACGAGGAGTGCGCGAACGCCATCGATCTCGGCAACTTCTACCGTGTGCCCGCCGACAAGCGAAGCCTTAATTACGATAAATATTTTATTGAAGGAAATCCCGAACGCAATACGCTTTCGGAATTCAACAGCAACAACACCGCCCTTCTGGATATCAACGAGGTAAAGGAAAAGCTTCTGGCCCTTTCGTATATCAAGGAAGAGCTTGCGAAGGCGGAAGGATAAGATGAAGTATCTGGTTTTAGGCTGTAACGGTATGGCGGGCCACACGATCTCGCTGTACCTGCATGAGAGAGGACACGAGGTCATCGGCTTCGCGCAGGAGCCCTCGCGCTTGGTGAAGAGCGTGGTGGGCGATGCCCGCGACAGCGAGGGGCTTTCCCGTATCGTTCGCGAGGGGGAATTCGACGCCATCATCAACTGCATCGGCATTCTCAATCAGTTTGCCGAAAGCAACAAGGCGCTGGCCACCTACTTAAACGCCTATCTGCCGCATTTTCTGGCCGGCATCACCAAGGACACCAAGACCCAAGTCATTCATATGAGCACCGACTGCGTTTTTTCGGGTAAGCGCGGCGCTTACACCGAAAGCGATCTGCCGGACGGCGAGACCTTTTACGATCGCTCGAAGGCGCTGGGGGAGCTTAACGACGAAAAGAATATCACGCTTCGCAATTCGATCGTCGGCCCCGATATCAACGAGAACGGCATCGGGCTTCTTAATTGGTTTATGAAGCAGAAGGGGACGGTGAACGGCTACACAAAGGCCATGTGGACGGGGCAGACCACCCTGCAGCTGGCCAAGACCATGGAAAAGGCCTCGCTTTCGGGGGCCACGGGGCTTTATAACACGGTGCCCGACCGCTCGATCTCCAAATACGAGCTGCTGTGCCTTTTCAATAAGTATCTGCGGGGCGATTCGATAAGGATCGAGCCGGTGGAGGGGGTCAATCTCGATAAATCCCTGAAAAGGACCCGCGCGGGGTTCGATTATATCATCCCCGACTACGAGACCATGGTAAAAGAGATGGCCGAATGGATCCTTGGCCATAAGCAATTATATCCGCATTACGAACTGTGAGGGGAAAAATGAAAAAGCTTAAACTGATGACGATCCTCGGCACGCGCCCCGAGATCATCAAAATGTCGGCCATTATCAAGAAGTGTGACGAGTATTTCGATCACGTCCTCGTGCATACGGGGCAGAACTACGATTATACCCTGAACGAGGTCTTTTTTCATGAGCTCGGCCTTCGCGCGCCCGATCATTATCTTGGGGTCGTGGGCGAGAACCTCGGGCAAACGATGGGGAACGTTATCGCCAAATCCTATGAGATCATGGATAAGGAAAAGCCCGACGCCCTGATCGTTCTCGGGGACACCAATTCCTGCCTTTCGGTGATTTCCGCCAAGCGGTTGAAGATACCCGTATTCCATATGGAGGCGGGCAACCGCTGCAAGGATGAGAACCTGCCCGAGGAGGTCATCCGCCGCATCGTCGACGTGACGAGTGATGTCAACCTTTGCTACGGCGAGCATGCGCGCCGCTATATCCTTGATTGCGGTGTGAAGCCTGAAAACACCTACGTCGTCGGCTCTCCGATGGCCGAGGTATTGAAGGCGAATTATGAAAAGATCGAGGAAAGCGATATCCTTTCGCGCCTTGGGCTTACGGCGAAGAAATACATCCTTCTTTCCGCCCATCGCGAGGAGAATATCGACATTGAAAAGAACTTCCTTTCGCTGATGAGCGCCATCAACGAAATGGCAAAAAAGTACGATATGCCCGTGCTGTATTCCTGCCATCCGCGCTCGCGTAAGAGATTGGAGCAAAGCGGGTTTGCGCTGGACGAGCGTGTCGTGCGGCACGAGCCGCTTGGCTTCCACGACTACAACTGCCTGCAGATGAATGCCTTTGCCGTGGTGTCGGACAGCGGTACCCTGCCCGAGGAGAGCAGCTTCTTCACCTCGGTCGGCAAGCCCTTCCCGGCCATCAGCATCCGCACCTCGACCGAAAGGCCCGAGGCGATCGACAAGGGATGCTTTGTCATCGCGGGGATCGACGGCGATTCGCTGCTTCAGGCGGTCGATACGGCGGTTTCTCTCAACGAGGAGGGCTGCCTCGGCCTGCCCGTTCCCGCTTATACCGATGAAAACGTGTCGGTGAAGGTCGTTAAGATCATTCAGTCCTATACGGGCATCATCAACAAAATGGTCTGGCGCAAGGGGTAAGCCCCTTCGCTTATAAAAATAAGGAAAGAAAGGAGAAAGGCTGTGAAATATATCCCCTCTTCTTTCTTTTCGTTTATTCGCGCCGCCGCGCTTTCCGAGACGCCCCCGCGGCTTCCTCCGCTTGAGGAGAGGGCGGCCTCGCTGTCGCTTGCCAAGCGCTATGACCTTTCCCCCCTGCTTGCCGAAGGTATGCTTTCGGCAGGGCTTGATGAGGGCGATCCCGATTACGACGCCTTTCTCCGTGAGCAGCTGAAGGGCGTTCTTCGCTATACGCGCCAAAGCGAGGCCGAGGCGAGGGGCGAGGCCCTTCTTTCGGAGGCGGGGATCGTTTATATGCCCCTGAAGGGGGCGGTTTTGCGCGCCCTTTACCAAAAGCCCTACCTGCGTACCTCCTGCGATACCGATTACCTGCTTCCCAAGGCCGAAAGCGAGCGGGCGGTCGCGCTTCTGACCGAGAAGGGGGGCTATACCGTCCTTTCGGCTACCCCGCACGACGTGGCGGTCGGTATTAAGGGGCAGGTCACGCTTGAATTGCACAGCACCCTTTTTGAGGAGGGGGATTACGGCGCCTCCTGCCCCTCCCCCCTGGAGCTGACCGAGGAGAAGGGGATCCGGCGCACGATGCCCCCCGATTACCTTCTTTTTTATCATATCGCCCATATGGCCAAGCATTTTTCGATGGGTGGCTGTGGCCTGCGCCCCCTGCTGGATCTTTGGCTTTTAGAGAGGGGAAGGGCGCTTTCGGACGGCGCGCTTACGCTTTTGCGAAGCGCGGGGCTATATCGCTTCTACCGTGCGATGCACGCGCTTTCGCTTTCCTATTTTGAGGGGGTCCCCTTTGATGAAGACGGGGAAGCCCTGCACGAATACCTTCTGACGGGTGGCCTTTACGGCGAGAGAGAGCGGCGCCTTGCCGCGGCCGAGGAAAAGAAGGGCGGGCGGCGAGCTTATCTCCTTTCACGTCTCCTTCCAAAAAGGGAAAGCCTTGAGAAGCGCTATCCCCGCTTGCGGGGGCGGCCGTACCTTTATCCCCTTTACGCCTGCCGTCGCCTCTTTTCCTATCTCCTTTCCCCCGACAAAAAAAGCCAGCTTTCGACCCTTTCGTCGGAGCAGGTCGAGCGGGAAAGAGAGCTGCTTGACCGATTGGGGCTTTAGACCTTTCGCGGCGATCTGCCACGGAAGGTCTTTTTTCTTTTGTCGAAAAAAGAAGGATACACCAAAGCGCTATCTCCTTTCATAAAATGGTAAGGGGGAGTGATCCCCCGAACAGAAAGGAGAAAAAGATGGCAATCTTTACGAATCGGGCCACCCTTATTTACGGAGGGCTCGTGCAGAATTCCAACACCGTGACCGGGGAGATCGTGCAGGTCCTGGGGCTGGCGAAGGAGGCCCTTAACGCCACCTATAACGCGGGGGAGGACATCACCTATGTCTTAAGCCTTACCAACACCGGTACCGCTCCCTACACGGGCCTGACACTCATCGATGATCTCGGCGCCTATCCCTTTGGCACCGAAACACGCTATCCTCTGGCGTATGATGCGGGAACTATTCGCTATTATGTAAACGGGACCTTACAATCCGCCCCTGCCGTCACGGCTACCCAGCCCCTGACGGTCACGGGCATCAGCGTCCCCGCGGGCGGCAACGCGCTGATCCTTTACAGCGCCACCGTGACCGCGGTCGCCCCGCCCAACGTAGGCGGCGTGATCACCAACACCGCCACCCTTCTTGGGGGCTGTGAGCCGATCACCGCCACCGAGACCGTCAGCGCGCGGGAGGCGCCCGCGCTTCGCATCACGAAGGGGCTTTCCCCCGTAAGCGTGGCGTGTAACGGAAGCGTCACCTATACGCTGACGATCGAGAACTACGGCAACGTGGCGGTGGTCGCCACCGATAACGCCGTTGTGACCGATACCTTCGATCCGATCCTTTCGGATCTTTCGGCCAGCTTTAACGGCACGCCGCTTACCGTCGGCACGCAGTACGTCTATGATCAGGCGACCGGTGTCTTTACGACGCTTGGCGGCACGGTGACCGTGCCCGCTGCCACCTATACCGAGGATCCCGTCAGCGGGGAATTCACAGTCACCCCGGGGGTATCGACCCTTGTGATCACGGGAACGGTGTGAAAATGAAAAAGAAAAAGGTTGCGAAAAGCAACCTTTTTCTTTTCTCCCGAAAACACAAAAAGGCGCCCTCGATTGAAGACGCCTTTGGAGCTGCTAATCAGATTCGAACTGATGACCTCATCCTTACCAAGGATGTGCTCTACCAACTGAGCCATAGCAGCATACGAACGGTTATTATTATAGCAAAGGTTTTTTTGTTTGTCAAGATGTATTTTGCGTAAATTTTGTAATTTCTTGTATTTTTCCCGCTTCTTCCTTGACAGAGTGGGGGGGTTGATATATAATAAGGAAGGACTATACAAAAGAGAGGTTTCCTTCATGAAATACGATTTTAGCGCGATCGAAAAGAAATGGCAAAAGAAATGGGAGGAAGAGGGGGCTTTTTTAGCCAAGGATAACAGCGACAAGCCGAAGTTCTACGGTCTTGTGGAGTTTCCCTATCCCAGCGGTGCCGGGATGCACGTCGGCCATATCAAGGCGTATTCGGGGCTTGAGGTCATCAGCCGCTGTCGCCGTATGCAGGGCTATAACGTCCTTTTTCCCATTGGGTTTGACGCCTTCGGGCTTCCCACCGAGAACTACGCCATCAAAACGGGTACCCACCCGCGCGCCGTTACCGATACGAATATCAAGCGCTTTACCGACCAGCTGAAGAAGGTCGGCTTCTCCTTCGATTGGACGAGGGTCGTCGATACGACCGAGGAGGATTATTATAAGTGGACGCAGTGGATCTTTTTGCAGATGTTTGAAAAGGGCCTTGTGTTCCGTGACAGCGCTCTTGTCAACTACTGCCCCTCCTGCCGCGTCGTTCTTTCGAACGAGGATAGCCAGGGCGGCCGCTGCGACATCTGTAAGAGTGAGGTCGTGCAAAAGTCGAAGGACGTGTGGTACCTGCGTATCACCCGCTACGCCGACAAGCTGTTAGAGGGGCTTGAGGGGGTCGATTACCTGCCTGCCATCAAGCAGCAGCAGGTCAACTGGATCGGCCGCTCGAGCGGGGCCTTCGTCAACTTCCCGCTGGAGGGGAAGGCGGATACGCTTCGCATCTACACCACCCGCCCCGATACCCTTTTCGGTGTCACCTTCATGGTCGTCGCGCCCGAGCATCCGCTTATCGATAAGTACGAAAACAGCATCGCCAATATGGACGAGGTGCGCGCCTACCGCGAGGCCTGCGCGAAGAAGACCGAGTTTGAGCGTACGCAGCTCGTTAAAGAAAAGACCGGTGTCCGCCTTATGGGCTTTGACGCCGTTAACCCCCTGAACGGAAAGAAGATCCCCGTCTATATTGCCGACTATGTTATGATGGGCTACGGCACGGGCGCCATTATGGCGGTCCCCGCGCACGACGGGCGTGACTACGACTTTGCCAAGAAATTCTCGATCCCGATCGTCGAGGTCATCAAGGGCGGCGATATCGAAAAAGAAGCCTACACCGGTGACGGTGAGATGATCAACTCGGACTTTTTGAACGGCTACCTGAACAAAAAGGATTCGATCGCCAAAATGATCGAGGAGCTGGAAAAGCGCGGCATCGGGGAAGAGGGCGTTCAGTACAAGATGAAGGACTGGGCCTTCAACCGCCAGCGCTATTGGGGAGAGCCGATCCCGATCGTGCATTGCGACAGCTGCGGCATGGTCCCCGTTCCCTACGAGGAGCTTCCGCTGCTTCTGCCGAAGGTCGAGAACTTCGAGCCCGGCGAGGGGGGCGAATCGCCGCTTGCCAAGATCGAATCCTTCGTCAAGTGTAAATGCCCGAAGTGCGGCAAGGATGCCCGCCGTGAGACCGATACGATGCCCCAGTGGGCCGGCTCCTCGTGGTACTTCCTCCGCTATATCGATCCCCACAACGATAAGGCGTTGGCCGATCCCGAGAAGCTTAAATACTGGATGCCGGTCGACTGGTATAACGGCGGTATGGAGCATGTCACCCGCCATATGATCTATTCGCGCTTCTGGCACAGCTTCCTCTACGACATCGGTGCCGTCAACACCAAGGAGCCCTACGCCAAGCGGACCGCCCAGGGTCTTATCCTCGGGCCCGACGGCGAGAAGATGAGCAAATCGAAGGGCAATGTCGTTGACCCCTTGGATATCGTAAACGAATACGGGGCCGACGTGCTTCGCACCTACGTTCTCTTTATGGGCGATTACGGCTCGGCCGCGCCCTGGAACGAAAACTCGGTCAAGGGCTGCAAGCGCTTTTTGGAAAGAGTCTGCGACCTTGCCGAAATGGCGAAGGGAGAAGGGGTTACCCCTGCCCTTGAGAGTGCCTTCCATAAGACGATCAAGAAGGTCTCCTCGGATTTTGAGGAGATGAAGTTCAATACCGCCATCGCCGCGCTTATGGAGCTTCTCAATAAGATCTTTGAGGTCGGCAGCCTTACGAAATGTGAGCTGATCACCTTTATCAAGCTTCTTTGCCCCGTGGCGCCCCACCTTTCGGAGGAGATCTACGAGGGGCTGGGCGGCAACGGCCTTCTGGCCCTCGCCGAGTGGCCGAGCTACGACGAAGCCAAGACCGTGGATTCGACGATCGAGATCGCCGTCCAGCTGAACGGCAAGCTTCGCGACGTCATCATGCTGCCCGCCGAGGTCGACAAGGATACCGCCATCGCCACCGCCAAGGCAAGCCCGAAGGTGGCCGACGCGCTCAACGGCAAAACGATCGTTAAGGAGATCTACGTCCCCAAACGCATCGTTAACATCGTTGTAAAGTAATTTTTACAAAAAAACAGAGAGGGATACGATTTTCGTATCCCTTTTCAAAATTGAGAAGACAAAGCGCTCCTTTCAAGAGACGGGCAAAGAAAAGGTAGGGGCGGCCATTGGCCGTCCGTTTTTTTGATACCGAATGCATATGGAAGAAAGCCAACAGCTTTCAACCTTAAAAACCGCAGAATTTCGAAGAAGCAAAAAAGGGACTATACGTAAAGCACGTATAATCCCTTTTTCTCTTGTTTACAAAATCCGAAGCCTCATCAATAATAAAGCATGTCGGTATACGAAGGATAGGGCCAAACGGCGCTCGGCATCAAGCCCTCGGCCTCGTCGACCGATCTGCGCAGGCGCTCCATCGCGGGCACGACCTCCTCGGAGAAGGCCTTGGCCGCTTCGGCCTGATCGGCAAGGGCGGTTGCTGCTTCGGCACGTTGGTAGACCGCCTCCCCCTCCTTCGCGATGTCGCAGGCAAGCGACGTCAGGCGGGTCAGAAGCCCCTTTTCATAGGAGGAGGGGATCCCGATGATCTCGCGGTCGCAAAGCAGCGAGGAGAGCGTTCTCTCGTAGGAAACGATCGCGGGCAGGATCTCGCGCTTGGTCATATCCGCCATCGTGAGGGCCTCGATATGCACGGTCTTGCAGTAATTTTCAAGCAGGATCTCCTGGCGGGAGGCGATCTCCTCCTTCGTGAAGATGCCGTGGCGGGTAAAGAGCGAAACGTTCTTTTCGTCCAGGTAATGGGTGAGCGCGTCGGCGGTGTTCTTCCGCATGGGAAGCCCGCGCGCCTCGGCCTCCCTCCGCCATTCCTCGGAATAGCCGTTCCCGTTAAAGACGACGCGCCGATGGGCAAGATAGGTCTTGCCGATCAGCTTTCCGATGGCCTCGGCCTTGTCGGTGGCACCCTCAAGCTCATCCGAGAAGCGGTCAAGGATCTCGGCAACGGCGGTATTCAGGATGATGTTGGGCTCCGCGACCGAGGCCGACGAGCCAAGCATACGGAACTCAAACTTGTTCCCCGTAAAGGCGAAGGGGGAGGTACGGTTCCGGTCGGAATTATCCTTGGGGATGCGGGGCAGGACCGAAGCGCCCAGCGCCATTCTGGCCTTTTTCTTTTTGGAATAGTCGATATGCCCGGCGGCAAACTCCTCCAGCACCGCGGTAAGATCCTCGCCTAAAAAGACCGAAAGCACCGTGGGCGGGGCCTCATACCCGCCAAGGCGGCAGTCATTCCCCGCCGAGGCGACCGAAAGGCGCAAAAGGTCCGCGTATTCGTCGACCGCCGCCAGGACCGCCGTCAGAAAGAGCAAAAAGCGCATCATCTCCTCGGGCGTTTTGCCGGGCTTCAAGAGGTTCGTGCCGTCCTTCGTCGAGACCGACCAGTTGTTATGCTTACCGCTGCCGTTCACCCCTTCAAAGGGCTTCTCGTGTAAAAGGCAAACAAAGCCGTGGCGGGTGGCCACCTTCTTCATCATCTCCATCACGAGCTGATTGTGGTCGCATGCGATGTTGGTGGTCTCAAAGACGGGCGCCAGCTCATGCTGGGCGGGGGCCGCCTCGTTATGCTCGGTCTTGGCCATGACGCCAAGGCTCCAAAGCTCGCGGTCCAGCTCCTCCATATACGCTTTGACCTCGGGGCGGATCGCGCCGAAGTAGTGGTCGTCCAGCTCCTGGCCCTTCGGGGGGCGCATACCGAAAAGGGTACGCCCGCAAAGGCGCAGATCGCGCCGCTTTTCGAAAAGGGCACGGGGAATGAGAAAATATTCCTGCTCGGCCCCTACCGTCGTCGTGACCTCGGCTTCGATCCCCAGCACCGACAAAAGGCGCCCGGTCGAGCGCTCCACACAGTCCATCGAGCGAAGAAGCGGGGTCTTTTTATCCAGCACCGCGCCGCCGAACGAGCAGAAGGCGGTGGGAATATAGAGCGTGCCCTCTTTTACAAAGGCGGGGGAGGTCGGATCCCAGGCGGTGTAGCCGCGCGCCTCAAAGGTGGCGCGAAGGCCGCCCGAGGGGAAGGAGGAGGCATCGGGCTCTCCCTTGATCAGCGATTTGCCCGAAAATTCCATCAGGATCTTCCCGCTTTCGGCGGGCTCTAAAAAGCTATCGTGCTTTTCGGCGGTGATGCCGGTCATCGGCTGGAACCAATGCGTAAAGTGGGTAGCCCCCCGCTCCATCGCCCAGACCTTCATCGCCTCGGCTACGGCATCGGCTACCTCCTGCGTCAGCTCCTCTCCCCGCTCGGTGGTCTTTTTGAGGGAGGCGTAGACCTCGGGGGAAAGAGAGGCGCGCATCACGTCGTCTCCAAAAACCATACACCCGAAGCGTTCGGGTAAACGGCTTGCGTTCTCCATAGCTTTCTCCTTAAAAATAACATGCTTGATACTTATATTATATAATTTATTTTATTCTTGTCAAGGAATTTTTGTGTCGGGCGGCTTTTTTTGGGAATACAATTGACAAAGAGAGGGAAATCTTTTATAATAATCGGGTGAGTATATATCGTAAGGAGACCTATGAATTACATAATGCTGGACCTCGAATGGAACCAGACCTACCAGCAGAAGGCGCTTGCCGTCCAACGGCGCATCGGCGCGCACCTGCATGGGGAGGTCATCCAGATCGGGGCTGTGAAATTAGACGAGGAAATGAATATCATCGGCAGCTACAGCGTCATCGTGAAGCCGACCTTTTTCTGCCGTATCCACCGCCACGTGCGTGACCTGACGCATATCACCCAGGCAATGCTTGATCGCGGCATTCCGTTGCCCGAGGCGGCCGAAAGCTTCCGCCGTTTTTGCGGAAAGGACTTCGTGCTGCTGACCTGGGGGCCGGACGATGTGCCGATGTTCCGTGAAAATCTTTCCGCCCATAACATCAAATCCGAATGGCTGGACTGCGATTACGACCTGCAAAAGATCTACAGCCGCCAAAGGGAGGGGGGCGCCAAGAAGCAACGCTCGCTTGAATTCGCGATGGAGGCGCTTGGGATCCCCCAGAACCTGCCCGCGCACGACGCGCTGAACGACGCGTATTTTACCGCCCTTGTCGCCACGCGGCTCGACGTTGTTTCGGGCGTTCGTGACTACGGCGAGCGGGGGGAAGGCTATCTTCTTGACAAGACCTACGGGGACGCCGATATCGGCGAGGTTGGCTACAAGACCACCGAGGAGATCCTCGCCTCTCCGCATTTTTCGATCCCGCCCTGTCCCGTCTGCGGCGGCGGGCTTATAGCCCTTACCAAGGCCCTGCAGGGAAGGGGTCACCGTTATTCCACGCTTTGCAGCTGCGAGCGGGATGGGGAAATGTTTTTGAACGTGCGTATCTTTCGCAATTGCGACGATACGCTTCGCTTCCGCAAAACGATGACGGTGGCGGACCCCGAGGAAAGCGCGCAGCACAAGAAAAAGCTGCAGGAGGCCTCGGCCAAGCGCCGCCGTCGCCGCGTGCGTCGGAAGAAGCCTGTTCGAGCCGAAGGGACACCCGCCGAGGCTCCCAATTAACCGCCGAAAGAAACAGAGGCACTTATGGCAAAATCGTCATAAGTGCCTTTTGCTACCTAACGGGAGGCGCTAAAGCGAGCAACAAAATCATCGGCTTGAATGCTTTATACGGTGCGGTAGCGCCGTATGTCAGTCTTTTTGATCAAATTCGGGAAAACAAAGAGAATAGTAGTCGCACTCGTCGCAGCAGCATTCAAAGCCCTGCTCCCCGTTGCCAAGACAAACGTCGGGCTCTCCGGGTGTAAGCTCTACGCCGGTAACATCGATTACCTTTTTGGAAAGATCTTTACTCATTATTCTCCTCTGTGTATAAAAAAGTGCACCCCCGAAGGAATGCACCGAAAAAATGTTCCCCCTCGAATGCTGCTACACAAACTCTCAACGATGGTACGAGAAAAGAGAGAAAACACTTTTTACCAAAGTATTTTCCCATCGTTGAGAAAAAATATGCAGTTTGTGTAGCGTAAACAGTATACCATGTTTTAGCCGATTTGTCAACGGCGTGAGAATTTGACAAAAGCATGATTGTTTCTGCTTTTTCCATCAAGGCGGTGGTTGTCAACAAAAAAGGACAGAGAACGTAAAAATTCTCTGTCCTTTCCTGTTTGTGTGTCTATACCGCTCTGTCGCAGACATCCTTCTACGGAGCTTTTTCATTAAAATAATGGAGCAAACAGCGAGAAAAGGCGGTGGATCCATACCTCAAAGCGGTTCATGCGGTAGTTTTCGCTCGTTACCTCCTCACTCACCTTGAAAAGCGAATCGAAATCGCGGCGGATGGCCTGCAGCGAGGGGTCGCGGCAGATCACGGCGCCACACTCGAAGTGATGCGAAAAGCTACGGTAATCAAGATTGATGGTACCAACGAAGCCGAGATTCCCGTCCGCGAGAAGCTGCTTGGCGTGAAGAAAGCCGGGGGTATACTCGTAAATACGGATGCCCGCCGCCAAAAGCCCGCGGTAGGAGGCGCGTGTCATGGCAAAGACCACCCTCTTATCGGGGATATGGGGGGTCACGATCCGTACGTCCACCCCACGCAGGGCGGCGTTCTTCAAGGCGGTCTCCAGGGTATGGTCCATCACGAGATAGGGGGTCGTGATATAAAGGTATTCCTTGGCCGAGGCGATCATCGAAAGGAAATTGTTTTGCTGGGCGCCCTCCTTATAATGGGGCAGGGGGCCGCCGCCAAAGGGGTGGATATAGCCGCCCGCCGTTGCCTCCTCGCGGTAGCTTTGAAAATAACGGCTGTAATCCTCGTCGGCCGCAGGGGCCCTTCCCGAGGTGTCGTAGGCCTGCAAAAAGAGGAAGGTAAAGTTCGCCACGGCCGAGCCGCGGAAGCTGATCGCCGAATCCTTCCATTTTCCGAAGGGCTCCGCAAGCCCCGCGTACTCGTCGGCAATATTGATCCCGCCGGTATAGGCGACCTTCCCGTCAATCACGGCGATCTTGCGGTGGTCACGGTAGTTGTAGATGCCCGAAAGGATCGGGCGGATCGGGTTGAATTTGCGGCATTTGATCCCCTCCTGGGTGAGGATGAAATCAAAATCCCCGGGCAGATCCCCCAGCGTGCCGACATCGTCGTACAAAAGGCGGACCTCGACCCCCTCCCGGACCTTCTCGCGAAGGATCGCGTGAAGCTCGTCCCAGATCCTCCCCTTTTTGATGATAAAATACTCAAGGAAGATAAAGGACTCGGCCGCGCGGAGCGAGGCGAAAAGATCCTCGAAGAAGGCGGCCCCGTCTCCGAAATAGCTGACGCGGTTGCCAAGATGCCCGTGGGAGTAGGCCGTGCGGTTCAGCGTTTTTTCGATCCCGCCGTATTCGGCGAGCGTCTCCTCGATCGCGCGGCGGTAGGCAAGGTCGGCTGTAAGGTAGGTCTGCCTTTGCTTTTCAATGCTTGAGAGGGCGCGGCTTTGCTTTTTCCGCACCTTGGGGTTGGCCAAGAAAAGATACAGCACCGCCCCCAGCATCGGGAAAAGAAGCAGGATCACCAGCCACACCAGCTTAAAGCCGGGGTCGGTATCCTTTTCGGTCAGATGAATGAAGATCCCAAGCGAAAGAAGGGTGTTCAGGATCGCGATAACGGCGTAATATTGGATAAAACGCGCCATAAGAAAGACGAGCGTCGCGACCTGTAAAAGAATGGCAAGTCCGAAGATCAGTCCGCGCGAAAGCAAAAGCTTAAAGATCTTTCTCGGCTTCCCCTTCAGAAAGGTGGGGATCTTGGCGGCCACGTAATCGGTGAAAAGATCGAATTTTTCGGCCAGAAGATCGGCGTGGCGGAAGCAGACGTAGAAAAGAAGGATCCCAAGAAGCGTAGCCACCACGATGATCGGGATCCCCCAGCCCTCAAAGGGGATCAGCTCTCCCGAATAGAAGACCAGCGTGCAGCCGATCGAGGTGATCCGGGTCGAAAGCTGCATCAGGAGAAAGACCGAGAAGGGAATCGGCAGGACCCCCGCGATGAGTGAAATGAGATCGTCGGGAAACATCGGGAACAAAAACATAAAGAAAACGGTGACCGCTTCCTTATTGCGGGAGCGCATAAGGATCGAATCGACCTTTTGGGGGTCGCCCGACAGCCAGTACACGAAGCGCTTGCCGAAAACTCTTCCCAGAAAGAACGCGAAAAGAGAGCCGCAAACGATCCCGATGTAGGAATAAAAGAAGGAGGGAAGCGCCCCGAAAAGGTAGGCCCCGCCGAGAATGGTCACGGTGGAGGGGATGGGAATAAAGGTCACCTGCAAAAAGGATAAAAGGATAAAGATAAGCGGGGCCGCCGCCCCATAGGCCGCAAGGGCCTTTTGCAGGGATTCCTTCGAAAGATCGGTGAATCCGAGCGCGCGGAAAAGAAGCCAGCCCCCAAGCAGCAAAAGAAGAATGCCGAGGACCGACAGCGTTTTCTTGAGAATAAGCTTTTTATCCTTCATAAAATATCCCTCCAAGGGAAAGTATAGCACAAGCGCCAAAAAAAGGCAAAGCAATTGATAAAAAATTTACAAATGGGGCGGCCGCATTTTATTCTTGACGGCGACGCCCATTTATATTATAATGAGAAGTAGAAATTTTAAAGAAAAGAGGATGGGGTGTGAAGCTTTCGGTCCGTAAGGCGACCCTTGCCGATAAAGAGACCCTCCTTCGTTTGGAGAGGGAGTCCTTTCCCGACCCCTGGGGAGAGGGGGCGGTCATCGCCCATCTTTCCTCAAACAGCACGCTGACCCTTTTACTAAAGAAGGGGGAGGAGGCCGTGGGGCTTCTTTTCGGCGTTTGCCTTCTCGGGGAGGGGGAGCTATACCGCATCGCGGTGAAGGAAAGCGAAAGAAAGCAGGGGGGCGGAAGGCTTCTTTTGCAAAGCTTTCTTGACACTCTGGAGGAAAGGGGCGCCCCTGTTTGCTTTTTGGAGGTAAGGGAATCCAACCTTGCCGCCCTGTCTCTTTACCGCTCGCTCGGCTTCCTTTCGGTGGGGCGGCGGAAAAAATATTACAAGGATCCGCCCGAGGACGCGCTGCTGCTTCGGCGGGGATGAGGAAATATGTATATTTTATCGATCGAAAGCTCTTGTGACGAAACGGCCGCCGCCGTCGTACGGGGGGAGGGAGAGACCCTTACCCTTCTTTCCGACGTGGTCTTCTCGCAGGCCGATATCCACGCACTGTACGGCGGGGTCGTGCCCGAGATCGCCAGCCGCGCCCATACCGAGGTGATCTCGCGTATCACCTACGAGGCGCTGTCGAAGGCGGGGATCTCGGTCTCGGATCTCGGCGCTGTCGCCGTTACCGATCACCCGGGGCTGATCGGCGCGCTTCTTGTGGGGGTGAACTTTTGCAAGGCGCTGGCCTTTGCGAACCGTATCCCGCTTGTGGGGGTGGACCATATCAAGGGGCATATCGCCGCCGCGTATCTCACCGAAAACGCGCCGAAGCCGCCCTTTCTTGCCTTTGTTGTCTCGGGGGGGCATACCGCCCTTTATCACGTAAAAAGCTATACCGAGCATCACTTGATCGGCACGACGCGTGATGACGCGATGGGCGAGGCCTTTGATAAGGTCGGCCGCCTTTTCGGGCTTCAGTATCCCGCGGGCGCCGCCTTTGACCGCCTTTCGACCGAGGGGCTTCTCGCCGCCGTCGGGCAAACGCCCACCCCAACGGAAAACGGGGAAAGCGAACGGGTAAGGGAGGCCTATCTTGCCTTCCCGAGGACCGAGGCCGCCCGTCTTTATAAGCTGCCCTCTCCCGCTTTGATCGGGGAAAACTACGATTTTTCCTTCTCGGGGCTGAAGACGGCCGCCGTCAATCTCTTGCATAACGCCGAGCAAAGCGGGAAGAAAGTGGATAATTCTCTCTTTGCCGCCGCCTATACCCATACCGCCGTTGAGGGGGCGATCAAAAAGCTTTCCGCGGCGCTTGAGGGGTATCCCTCTCTTCCCTTGGTGCTGGGGGGCGGTGTGGCGGCCAACTCCCACCTTCGCGGGGCGGTACGGGCGCTTTGCGAAAAGCGGGGAACGCCGCTGCATATCCTGCCGAGAAGCCTTTGCGGGGATAACGGCGGTATGATCGGGGCCGCCGGGTATTACGAATATCAAGCGGGCGCGCGCGCGGCCGAGGATTGCAACGCCAGCGCCGCCGACTCGCTTTAAGCCAAAGAACGAAATACGGCACGCTTTTCTCTTTTATCCGATTTTTCGACAGAAATTCGGTGGAAAACTCGGTTGAAAAGGTGCAGAACTATTACATAGAGCCTCCTTTTTGGGGAGGACGAGAACGGAAAAGACCAATGAAGAAGAAACGCTATGAACTGAAAAACAGCGAAGCCCGAGGGCTGCCGTCCCTGCTTGGTACCCCCCTTCTGAAGGAGGCGGGCGGGGACGAGCTGCGGGTGCTTTTCGCCCTTTGCGAGCTGGGGGGCGGTACCGCCGAGGAGCTGGCGGAGCCTACGGGCCTTGCGCCCTTAAGCGTGGAAAGCGCGCTCTCCTTCTGGCGCGGGGCGGGCATTGTGTGCCTTTCCTCGGGAGAAAGGCAGGCGGAAACGGCTCCCCCTCCGCCCTCGGCCCCCAAAAAGCCGAAAAGGAAGCAGGAGATCGCCGAAAGAAACGCCGAGGAGCTGGCCGAAAGCATCGAGAAAAGGAATCTTACCTCGCTTATCGACGCGGCCCAGGGCCAGTGTGGGCGCATCTTCAACACCGCCGAGCTTTCGATCCTTGTCGGCCTTGTGGAGGAGCTGGGGCTGGATGACGCGTATATCCTTACCCTTCTGGCTTACTGTGACGGGGAAAACGGCGACAAAAAGCCACTTCGCTACGCCGAGCGGGTGGCCTTCCGCCTGTATGAGCTGGGGATCGATACGTACGACGCTTTGGAGGAATACATCGAGAAGCAGACCCGCATGCGGTCGCTGGAGGGGCGGCTTCGGAATATGTTCGGCATCGGGAGCCGCCGCCTTTCGGTAAGAGAGGAAAAGGCGTTTATGTGCTGGTGCTGTGAATACGGCTACGGGGAAGAGCTGATCGGGGCGGCCTATGACGTCACCGTCAACGCGACGGGGCAAGCCTCGGTCAGCTATGCCGCGAAGATCCTTGCGCATTGGCACGAAAGCGGGGTAAGGACCGTCGAGGAGGCCGAGGCCCTTCTGCAAAGAGAAAGAGAAGAGAAGGGCGCGAAGCGGGGAAAAAGAGCAAGGACCGAGCCAAAGAAGGATGAGCTTCATTCCAGCTTCGACGATGGGGAGTTCTTCCGCCGCGCTTTAGCGCGCAGCTTTAAAAGCAAATCGGAATAAGAGAGGCCTGAAGGAGGCAGTATGGGATACAATATTGAGAATTACCGTAAGGTAAAGGAAATGCTGGAAAAGCGCCGCTCCGAGGCGCTGCAAAGGGCGTCCGAGCGCCGCGGGGCGTTGCATCTCTCGGTCCCCGAGATCGAGGAGATCGATCGGGCCCTTTCTTCGACGGGTATGCGGCTCTTCCGTGCCGCCACCGAGGGGGGAGAGGGGCTTTCTTCGCGCATCGCCGCTATTAAAGAGGAGCATGAGGCCCTGCGCCTGCGCCGCGCTTCGCTGCTTGCCGAGCGGGGATACCCCGCCACCTATACCGAGCCGGGCTACACCTGTAAGAAATGCAACGACACCGGCTTTTTCGAGGCGAAGATGTGCGACTGCATGAAGGAGGCCCTGATCTTGGAGGGGATCCGCTCCTCGGGGCTCGGTCGGCTGATCGACCGCCAGCGCTTTGAAAACTTTTCGTTGGACTACTATAAGAACGCCCCCGAGCATTACGAGCGGGCGAGCTACGCCCTGCAAAGGACCAAGGCCTATGCCGAGGAATTCGGGGCCGAGGCGAAAAACCTTCTTCTGATGGGCCCGACAGGGCTTGGGAAGACCCACCTTTCGACCGCCCTTGCCCGCCGCGTGATCGAGCGGGGGTTTGACGTGGTATACGAAAGCGTGCAGGATCTGATCCTGGATTTTGAGTACGACCGCTTCAAAAGCGGATACGGCGAGGCCGGCAAAAGGGCCGACCGTTATCTTGGCTGTGAGCTGCTGATCCTTGACGACCTTGGCACCGAGCAGACCAATCAATTCGTGATCACCTCGCTCTACCATCTCATCAACACCCGCATCAATCAGGGGAAAAGCACCGTCGTCAGCACCAATCTCATCGGTGACCGCGAGCTGCGGGAGCGGTACGGAGACCGCATCAGCAGCCGCCTTTTGGGCGAATTTGAGATCCTTTTGCTTTCGGGTACCGATATCCGTATGCAAAAGCTTTGATTTTTTTAAAAAATCCTTGCTTTTTTCGGTAAAGGGTGCTATAATCGCCTTATCCTGCCGAAGGATCCCCCCAATTCATATGTGAAGGAACAACAAAATGAAAAATGAACTGAAGCGTAAATACGGCCTTTTCACCGCCATTTGTATGGTGGTCGGCATCGTGATCGGCTCCGGCGTATTCTTCAAGGCGGGGAAGGTCCTTGAAAGCAATAACGGCAGCATGGGCAAATCGATCCTGACGGTGGCGCTTGTCGGCGCGGTCATGACGGTCTGCACCTATGTGTTCTCGCTCTTTGCCCAACGGCATGAGCGTGTGAACGGTATTATCGACTACGCCGAGGTCTCCTGCGGGCCGATGTACGCCTACGGGCTCGGGTGGTTTTTATCCACCATCTACTATCCGTCGCTTACCTCCTGCCTTGCCTGGATCTCCGCCCAGTATACCTGCGAGCTGTTCTCGTGGGATGTCACCTCGGATATCCACCTGGCGATCGGCGCCTTCTATCTTGTGGCGGGCTATGCTTTAAACGCCCTTTCGCCGAAGATCGCGGGTAAATTTCAGGTTTCCACGACCGTTATCAAGCTGATCCCGCTTGGGATCATGGCGGTGGTCGGTACAGCCGCCGGTCTTATCAACGGTAAGACGGTCGCCTCCCTGGGAGAGAGTTCTTCCTTAAGCGGGGCCGCGGGCGGCGGCATTCTGGCGGCGGCGGTCGCCTTCGCCTTCGCGTACGAGGGCTGGATCATCGCGACCTCGATCAACGCGGAGCTGAAGAATGCCAAGCGAAACCTGCCGATCGCGCTTGTCGCGGGCTCGCTTATCGTGGTGGCGGTCTACGTCTTTTATTTCCTTGGCCTTACAGGGGCCTTAACGAGCGAGGAGATGATGGCCTCTCCCAACATTCCGAAGGAAGCCTTCGGTAAGCTGTTTGGCAGTCCCGTATTCGGCACGGTCGTGTACGTTTTTATCGTGATCTCCTGCCTTGGCACCATGAACGGGCTGATGCTTGGCTGCTGCCGCGGCATGTATTCGGTGGCGATACGCGGACAGGGCCCCGCCCCCCGTTTGTTTGCCGAGGTCGATAAACAGACCAATATGCCCACGAACTCGGCGATCCTCGGCCTAATCTTCTGCGGCTTCTGGTTCATGCAGTGGGAGCTGGGGCTGATCCGCGGGGTCCTGCCCGATATCATCGCCTGGGAAAATGACGAGCTGCCGATCATCACGCTCTACGCCTCCTATATTCCCATTTTTGCCGTTCTGATGGTAAAGGGGAAGGACCTGCATCCCGTCAAGCGCTTTCTTTTGCCAAGCCTTGCGATCGTTGGCTGTATCTTTATGGTATACGCCGCCTTCGCGGCCTATCGGATCGAGGCGGTCTATTATCTGATCGTTTCGACCGCCGTACTTCTTATCGGAATGCTTTTCTACCGAGGGAAGGACGGAAAAACGGTTCTTGACCGTGTGCTCCGCCAAAAGGGCGGGGAAGCGGAAGGCACCGATCCGTAAAAAAGCGAACACATCGGTCCGCTGTTACCTTTTGTTTTTTGAGAAAGAAGGAATCCTATGTCTTACAAAAGAATTCTAACCGTGCAGGATATCTCCTGCGTTGGCCAATGCTCACTGACCGTGGCCCTGCCGATCCTTTCGGCGGCGGGGGTCGAGACCTCGATCCTGCCTTCGGCCGTGCTTTCCACGCACACCGCGGGCTTTTCGGGCTATACCTTCCGTGATCTTTCGGCGGATATGCCCGCGATCCTTGCCCACTGGGTCAAGGAGGGGATCGCCTTTTCGGCGGTGTATACGGGGTATCTCGGCAGCCGTGAGCAGTGCGACAGCGTGCTTTCGATCGTTGACGGTACGCTGAAGGACGACGGGCTTTTCATCGTGGATCCTGCGATGGCCGATAACGGTCGCCTGTATCCCGGCTTTGACGGGGCGTATGTGGAGGCGATGAAGAAGCTTTGCGCCCGCGCCGATTATCTTTTGCCGAATATCACCGAGGCCTGCTTTCTGACAGGGCTCCCCTACCGCGAAAGCTATGACGAAGACTATATCGGGGAGTTGATCGGGGCCCTTTTGGCCCTTGGCAGCCGAAACGTCATCCTGACAGGGGTCTCCTATCGGGAAGGAAGGACGGGGGTCGTCGTTAAGGAAGGGGACAGCTGCCGCTATTACGAGCATAAAAAGCTCCCGAACAGCTGCCACGGCACCGGCGATATCTACGCCTCGGCCTTCGTTGGGGCGATGATGAAGGAAAAGGGCGCCTACGAAAGCGCGCGCATCGCCGCCGATTATACCGTTTCCTGCATCGAAAAAACGGCCGAATGCCCCGACCACTGGTACGGCGCGGCCTTTGAGCCGATGCTGCCGAGGCTGATCGAGCTTCTGAAATAAAGCGGTAAAAAAGAAAAAGGATAGCAAGAGGTATCTTCCATAAAGCAGGTTTTACCTTCCGAAAAATCAAAAGGAGTACGGACGTTTCGTTCGTACTCCTTTTCACACGCCTTGCCTGCAAGGTATAGTGTGTTACACCTTTTAGGCGTATTGTCGGGTGGTGAGCATATCAGTGAAATGTTTTGCCAAGCAAAACGTGAAATAATGTGCTATTGCACATTGTGAAATATCTCACTTCGTTCGATGTGAAATGAAATTTGCCCACGTTCGCACAGCGAACATTTCACATTTGCGAAGCAAATATTTCACCGCGAAGCGACATCCCTTGCCCGAATGGGCAAATTTCGTTGGCGCACCTGCTTTATCGCAGGTGCGCCAACGCAGCCGTCTCTCTGTTCTTTTTTATGGGTCTTTTTCTTATCTTTTTTTCCAGGTGGAGCGGGAAAAAAGGATCAGCATCGGGAAGATCTCCAGACGCCCGACGAGCATCACGAAGGAAAGCCAAAGCTTGGATAGGGGCGCGTAGCCCGAAAAATTCCCCGCGGGGCCGATGACCCCAAGCCCCGGGCCTACGTTGTTAAGGCAGGTAAGCGAGGCCGAAAAATGGGTCTCGAAGCCACCGAAGCCGTCCAAGGATAAAAGGACCGTAGAGGAAGAAAGGATCAAAAGGTAGAGCGCGAGATAGCTGACGGTCGAGCGTACGGTCTCCTCGGGTAAGACCTCTCCGTCCAGCCTTGTCAGATTGACCGAGCGGGGGCGCACCGCCTGCCGTACCTCCCGGATCGCGTTCTTGAAAAGGATGATCACACGGGAGACCTTCAAGCCCCCCGCCGTAGACCCCGCCGAGGCGCCGATCGCGGTAAGGACCAGCAAAAGGACCTTGGAAAGGGTGGGCCAGGCGTCGTAATCCAGCGTCGTGAAGCCCGTGGTCGAGGAAACGCTCGTTACCTGGAAGAAGGCGCCACGCACACAGTCCGAAAAGCTTGCGGAAACCGAAAGCGTATTGGCGGTGATAAGAACCGTCGAAGCCGCGATGATCAGAAGATACACGCGAAGCTCCTCGCTGCGGAAGAATTCGCGGAAGCGCCCGATCAGCACGAAGAAATAGAGATTGAAATTGATGCCGAAGAGCAGCATAAAGATACCGATCACCCATTCGGCCGCGGGATTACCGTAGCCGCCGATCGAAGCGTTCAGAACCGAAAAGCCTCCGGTTCCGGCCGTAGCAAAGGTGCTGACGAGCGCGTCGTAAAAGGGTAACCCGCAAAGAAGCAACGCAATGATCTCTATCACGGTAAGCGCAATGTAAATGCCGTAAAGGATCAGGGCGGTCTGCCGTGCCTTCGGCACAAGCTTGCCCGTTTGCGGCCCCGGGACCTCGGCCCGAAGCAGGACCATCGAGCGGCTGTTGTCGTTCGGGAAAAGGGCCAGCATCAGCACAAGGACCCCCATCCCGCCGACCCAGTGGGTGAAGGAGCGCCAGAAGAGGATCCCCTTCGGCAGCCCTTCGATCTCGGCAAGAATGGTAGAGCCCGTGGTGGTAAAGCCCGAAACCGTTTCAAACAGCGCGTCGATATACGAGGGAATCGCCCCCGAAAGAACGAAGGGGAGCGCCCCGAAAAGCGACAGAAGGATCCAGCCGCCCGCCACCATAACGAAGCCGTCCTTCGCGTAGATGCGGCGATCCTTCGGCCTTAAGAGCAAAAGAAGGACCCCGACAAGCAGAAGGATGCCCATCGTATAGAGGAAGGGCAGGGGGGATTCGTGATACACGACCGATACCAGCATGGGCAGGGTAAGCAAAGCGCCCTCCAACAGCAGCAAAAGGCCCAAGAGGTATCCAAGCATTCGATAATTCATTATTTTATAATGTCTCCGATATTTTTCAGCTGTCCGCCAAGGGCGACGACCAGCACCGTATCGCCGTTTTCGATCACGTCATCGCCCTTCGGGATCACGATCTCGTTTTCGTGCATGATGCAGGCAATGAGGATCCCTTCCTTCGCGCGAAGATCCTTCAGCGGGATCCCCGTCAGGCCCTCGATCTCCTCCTTCACAAGGAATTCAAGCACCTCCACGCTCCCGTCAAAGAGCTTGTAAAGCGACTCGATCTCCGAATCCTTTTCCCCGTTGATCGAGCGGACGTAGCGCACAAGGCCCGCCGCGGTCGAAAGCTTTGGGGAAACGACGCCGAGCAGCCCCGCGCTTTTGAAGAAGTCGATGTAGGAGATGGTCCCGATCAGGGTAACGATCTTCGGGACCTCCTTCGTCTTGGCGTAGAGCGAGATGATGGCATTCTCCTCGTCGATATCCGAAAGGGCCAGAAACGCGTCGGTGCTTTCGATCCCCTCCTCCAAGAGGGTCTCCTGCTTCGTGCCGTTATCGCAAACGACGGTACAGGCGGGAAAATGCTCGGCCAGAAGGTGGCAGCGCTCCTTGTCCTTTTCAATGACCGTCGCCTCGATCTTGCTCTTTTGCAGAAGCTCACACAGATAATAGCTGACACGGCCGCCGCCCGCGATCAGAACGCGGCGCACGGGGTGCTTATACAGGCTGATCGCGCGGAAGAAGGCGCCGATCTCGGCCTCGGGCGCCGTCACGCTGACAAGATCCCCCTCCCGCAGCACGAAATTACCCGAGGGGATATAGGGGACCCCGTCCCGCATCACGGCGCAGACGAGGAAGTGCAGGTTCAGCTCGTTTCGCAGGTCGTACAGCGATTTGCCGACCAGAGGGCATTCCTCGCCCAGCGAAAACTCGGCCACCTCGACACGGCCGCGGCAAAAGGTATCGATCTTGGCGGCGGCGGGAAAGCGAAGCGTGCGGTAGATCTCGCGGGCGGCCGCCAGCTCGGGATTGATGGTGAAGGAAAGGCTATGCTCCTTCCGCATCAGCTGGACCAGCTCTCCGTACGCGGGGTTGCGCACCCGCGCCACGGTATGGCGGGTCCCCAGACGCCGCGCCGCCATGCAGGAAAGAATATTGATCTCATCCTCCGCCGTAATGGCGATAAGCAGGTCGGCCCGCTCGGCCCCCGCGCGGCGAAGCACCGAAATATCGGCCCCGTTCCCCGCGACCCCGAAAACGTCACAAACGTTCGTGACCTCGGTAAGCAACGAGGGCTCCTTATCGATCAGGGTGATGTTATGCCCCTCCTCGGACAGTTGGGTACAGACCGCCGAGCCGACGGTTCCCCCACCGATAATAATGATATTCATATCCATTCCCCCTTCGGGTCCTTCGTTTTTTGTTTTTACAAGTATAGCATATTCTTTTAAAAAATACAAGAACTATTTATGGGGCCGGGGCGCCCCCTTCGTTTGAGCATCACTCTTTTGTGCTATTTTTTCGTTCTTTTGTGCTTGTTTTAGCGCGTTTTCCGTGTTATGCTATACGTAAAGAGATCATACGATCCAAAAAAGGAGAACCGCTATGAGACCGGTATTCGACAGCCATTTTCATTATTTGCACATTCATCCGCTTCACGAATCCGCCGCCCTTTTGGAGGAGGAATGCCGCTTGCGTGACGTCACCCGACTGGGTATCCTCGCCTGCCCCTCCGAGGGAACGCCGCAGGACCCCATTCAGAACGCGCAGGGGATCGGCTTGAAGAAGCTTCTTTTCCCCAAGGCCTATGCCTTTGCGGGGCTGATGCATAACAAAGAGCTCTCGGACGAAGAGCAGGCCAAGGATTTTGTGCGCCAAGCCGCCCTTTATTACGAGGCGGGCTTTGACGGCATGAAGATGCTGGAGGGCAAGCCCTTTAATTACCGGATCATCGGCCGCAAGCTTGACGAGGAGGTCTTCGATCCCTTTTACAGCTTTTGCGAGGAAAAGGGCTTTCCGATCGTGATGCACATCGCCGACCCGAAGGAATTCTGGGATATAAACAAGATCGACAAATACGCCTTGGAGCACGGTTGGTTCTGCGACGAGAGCGTGCCCGCCTTCGACGCGATCTACGATTCGCTTTTCCATCTCTTGGATAAGCACAAAAAGCTTACGCTGATATTGGCGCACTTCGGCTTCTTCAGCTACGAAAAGAGCCGCGCCGAGCGCTTTTTGCAGTACGAAAACACCTACATCGACACCACCCCCGCTCCCTCTGAAGTGCTGGCGATGTGCCGGGAGCTTGATTTCTGGGGGCCCTTTATCAAGAGCCATGCCGACCGCTATATCTTCGGTACCGATTCCTACAATCATATTTGCTCGCCTATCCGCCCGACGATCGTGCGTAACTTCTTTGAAAGTGAGCCGACCGATATCCACGATTACGTCGGCAAGCCCTATTGCGGCATCGGGGCCGATGAGGAGCTGATCCAAAAGGTATACGGCGAAAACGCCTACCGCGTCCTCGGCGCCGAGCCCGCCCCGATCAACGAGGAGGCCGCCCGAAAAATCGTTGAGGAGGCGCGCCCCAAGGTCGCGCCCGGCTCCTTTGAGGAAGAGGAGATCAACACACTCGCCGAGCTTTTCAAATAAGAAAGGTTTTGTTTACAGAAACAAGAAAAAGAGCAGAAAATTCTGCTCTTTTTCTTTTTAATCAAGATAGACCTCGATGACGGGATAGAGGCTGTCGGGCGGGGTGATGGGAAGATCGAAGGTAACGGTATCTTCGACCACCTCGATCTTTTGCAGGTCGGTGTGCAGCTCGTTCTTGCGGTAGGTAAGCTCGCTGCCGTCGAAGAGGAACACGGCAAAGCGGATGCGATCGGTGATCCCCTTGATGGGGAGCTGCTTTAAGGGGTAATTCAGGATATGGATATACAGGCGCTTTCCGTCCTCGCTTTGGGTAAGCAGGCACCCGTCGGGCGCCTTGAGCCCCTCCTCGGCCATGGTACAGCCGTAGATCGCGCGGCCGTTATACTTCATCCAGCGGCCGTATACGCGGAGGGCATCAAGCGCCGCCTCAGGGAAGCAGCCGCGGGCGGTGGGGCCGACGTTCATCAAAAGATTACCGCCAAGCGACACCGAATGGATCAGCATACGGATCATCATCTCGGGGGATTTGACGGTCTTATCCTCGCGGCAATAGCCCCAGTTCCCCGAATGCATGGTCTGGCAGGCCTCCCACACCACCTTTTCCCCCGTCTCCTCGTGGCGGAGCCACTCGATCGGAGAAACCTGCTCGGGCGTGCGGATATCGCCCTCGATCCCCAGGCGGTTGTTGACGAGAATATGTGGCTGCAGGTGGCGGATGAGCGCCATCAGCTTTTCGCTCTCCCAGTCCTCTTTTCCTTTTCCCTTGAAGAGCTTGGCAAGCTCGGGGAAATTTTGGGGGTTGGGGCCGTTAAAGGAAAAATCAAACCACAAAAGGTCGATCTTACCGTAGTTGGTGAGAAGCTCCTCGACCTGATTTCGCATATATTCGTTGTATTTCTTCTGGTCGCGTCCCGCTTGGCGCTCCTCGATCCCCGCGGTGGGGCGGGAGCGGGGGTGCGGCTCGTCGATGAGATAGGCCGGGTGATGCCAATCCAGCAACGAATAATAGAAGCCGACCTTCAGCCCCTCGGCGCGGAAGGCCTCGACGTATTCCTTGACAAGGTCGCGCCCGAAGGCGGTGTTGGTGATCTTATAATCGGTATAGGCGCTGTCAAAAAGGCAAAAGCCCTCGTGATGCTTGGTGGTAAGGACGGCATATTTCATGCCCGCCTCCTTGGCGGCCCTTGCCCATTCGCGGGCGTCGAAAAGATCGGGGTTGAAATAGGTGAAATACTTTTCATACGCCTCCTCCGAGATAAATTTGGTGCGCTTGCACCATTCTCCCGTGGCGTTGATGGCATAGGTGCCGAAATGGATAAAAAGGCCAAGGCGATCGTGTGTGAACCAGGCGCTGTCGCCCGCCGTTTTGCGTACGTTGTGTAAGGGCATGCTTCTTCTCCTTTTCTTTTTGGTCTTCTCCTTTATTATACCCGAGCGTCAGCGGAGGCGTTATGCCGAAAGTATCCAATATTTGTCTTATATTGCCGCACAAATTGACAAAAGGCTTCCCCTTTGCTATAATGAAGAAAAAAGAAAGGAAGAAGCCGTGAAGAACAGTCCTCCCTTTTTTCTCTCGGTCGATTATTGCTTCGGGGACAAGACCGCCCTCTCCCCCCGTTGGTGGCACGCCGAGAATACCGTCAGCCCCACCTCCAAGTTCTATTACGTCACCGAGGGCGAGATCTCGGTTTCCACCGAACGGGAGAGCGTCATCGGGCAAAAGGGGGATCTTCTTTTCATTCCCGCCGGGGTCAGGCACAGCTTTCGTCTGACCGAAAAGGGGATCGGCGAAAAATACTGGTTCCATTTTTCGCTGCTTGCGGGGGAAGAGAACGCCTTTTCCCGCCTTCGGATCCCACTTTGCCTGCATACGGAGAAGGAGGCGGAGCTCCCCCGCCGCTTTGCCCGTATTATTGATCTTTCCAAAAAAAACGGCCTTCTGGAGCGGGCGGAGCTTTCCCGGGAGATCCTTTCGCTCGTTATTTTTTATCTTTCCAAGGCAGGGTACGAGGAAAAAAGCGGGGCAGAGGATCCCATCGAGCGGGCGCTTCGCCTGATCCGCGTGGGCGATGCCCCCGTGACCCTTCGAGAGATGGCCAGGCTTTCGGGCTACAGCCGCAGCTATTTCGTGCGGAAATTCAAGCAGCGCACCGGCACCTCCCCCATTCGGTACCTCAACCGCATCCGGTTAGAGCGGGCACGCGGCCTTCTGCAAACGACCGACGCGCCGATCGGACAGATCATGGAGGAGGTCGGCTTTTGCGACCCCGCCGCCTTCTCGAAAAGCTACAAGGCCCTCTTCGGCTATCCCCCGCGCCACGAGCGAAGCAAATAAGCGTGTTATAACACGCTAAACTATGATTGCCCTTGGGGGCAAGTTATGAGTTATGATATGCTTCGCATAGTTATGATTGGCTTCGCCAAGTTTTAAGCTATAAGGGCAATCATATCATAACGTTTGCGCAGCAAATTCATAACGGCTCGGAGAGTTGCTTAGCAACAAAGGGAGGCTCATAAGTCTAAAGTAAAACCAACAAAAAAAGAGCAGACACAAACGGCGGTTTGATGCCTTGCGTGTTTGCTCTTTTTCTTTTACGGAAGCAAGCAAAGCTTTTATCCGCGCTCGTAGGGGAGAATTTTCTCCCTTTTTCTATCCCATTTCCGCTGATAGAAGAAATAGGGGATACAGACGGTAAGCAGGGCGCCGAGCCAGGCGGCGGGCTCCGCGAAGAAGAGGGCGTCGGTTGAAAAAGGAAGGATCAGGATCTTCGCCATGATAATGCGCACCAGGCACTCCGAAAAGCCCGAAAGCAGCGACCAGTGCGAGATACCCATGGATTGAAGCACGTTGCGGAAGATGTGGATCAGATAAAGAACAAAGAGGAAGACGCCGAGTATATGAAGGAACCGAAGCGCGATCGGCAGGGCAAGCGGGGTGGCGGGATCGCTTTTATCGAGGAAAAGCGAAAGCAGCTCCTCACCGAGAAAGAAAACGAGAGCACCGAAAAGAAGCGCAAACAAAAGACAAAGAAGCGAGCTGACGTACACCCCTTTTTTGATACGCCCGAAGTTCCCCGCGCCGTAGTTTTGCGCCGTGAAGGTGGCAAAGGCCATCCCGAGGGCGATCGAGACCGCCTCGAGGAGACCGTAGAGCTTGGAGGTGGCGGTATAGCCCGCAACGAACACACTCCCCTGGACGTTCACCGTCGATTGCAGAACGATCCCACCGAGTGACAAAACGATATACTGCAAGGCGATCGGCAGGGCAAGGGCGAGCATTTCCCTTTGCATACCGGGAGAGGGGCGGCCACGGCCGCGCGAAAGGTCGATCCCCTCGGTCCCACGGATCCGAAAGAAGCAATAAAGGAAGGCGAAAAGCTGGGAGATGAGAGAAGCCGCCGCGGCGCCGAACACCCCAAGGGGAAGCACCAGCACGAAAAGAAGGTCGAGCCCCACGTTAAGGCCGGCGGCGATCAGCATCGCGAAAAGCGGGGTCTTTCCGTCACCGAGGGCGCGCAGGATCGAGGCGGCCATATTATAGGCCATAACGATCGGCAGGCCTCCAAGCATCGTAAGAAGATAGGTGGCCGATTGTCCGATGATATCCGCGGGGGTATGAAGCAGCCGAAGCAGCGGCCACACCGACAAAAGCCCCACGGCGGTAAGCAGCACCCCGATGATGGCGCAAAGGCGGATCGAGGCGCCGATCGCGCGGTTCATGCTCTCCTCATCCCGATTGCCGAAATGGCGGGAGATAAAGGTGGCGAACGCCCCCGTCGCGCCAATGACCGTCCATAAAAAGAGCCAATAGCACCAGTCGGTCGCGCCAACGGCCGCCAGGGCGCGTACCCCCAGCCCCAGCCCGACGATCGAAGCGTCGGCGATCATATACAGCTGTTGCCCGATGTTCGAAAGGATCAGGGGAAAGGCAAAGCGCAAAAGGCGAGCGGCTATATTCCCGTTCGTCATATCGGTCACGCGGCTCATGCGATCCCCCCTTTCAAAATTCCTTTCTCTTTATACCACAAAAGAAGAAAGAAAGCAAGAAGAAAAGAGCAAAACCGCGGTTCTGCTCTTTTCGTTTTCTTTTATTCCGAGGGCCACTCAATAGGCTGGTGACAAAAGGGGCACTCTTCTGTTCCGTATTCGATTTCCGCTTGGCACCATGGGCATTGATGCTGCCGAACGTTTACCGGGTATTGATCTTCTTGCCGCAGCGTTTCTCTCGCTTCGCCGCGCAAGCAAGTTCTCGTGCCGGTAAGATCCGGCAACGCAATGACGTATAAATACCCCACCACGCCAAGCCAAAAGCACATCGCACAGGTATGCTTTTCTTCCCCGTATCCCTTTTGCTTGGCTATCTCCTCAAATTTTTTTGCGACGATATACTGAACAAAAAGGGCCGCTCCGACGATTACCAACCACAGGAAAACAAGAAAACCTTCCATTTTTACCTCCCAATAATGCCGTAGCAGCGGCAAATTAACGAGCCTTTTTCAAAATTTAACGATTTGCTTTCTCTTATTATACTCAATCTTTGAGTAATTGTCAATACTCAATTTTTGAGTGTGTTAAACTTTTTACATACCGTATTGCAAGGGGGAAGCCATGAATTATCGCACAAGAATGCGGCATTTGCGGGAAGACAGAGATCTAACACAACGAGAGGTAGCCGCGGTTATAAACAAATCGCAGCAGGGATACAGCCACATCGAGGACGGAAGGGCAGAATTAAAAATCGACGACTTGATCAAGCTTTGTCATTTTTACAAGGTGAGTGCCGATTATTTCATTGGTCTTTCGGATGAAAAATAAAAAGAGCAGAACCTCGGTTCTGCTCTTTATTATAGCCAATGGAAAGAACGCAAGCTTTTCATTAAACGGTTTAGGACAATGGGGGCTTCGGTTGATTATATTTTCTTTTCCAATATACTTTTCAAATAATCCTTCTTAAACCTTCTTTTACTGCCAAAGAATTCTTTTTCCCATTTAGACGGCGTATTTTCTTCAAATTTTTTCGCAACAAGCTCCAGGGTGCAAATCAAATCGGCGGCTTGGAAAAGGATATAATCTTTAGGCTGCACCTTTCGGAACTCTACGTTTGAAAACAGGGCATTGAACACAGAGGTCAAGATCTTGGTTAATTCAATTTGCCCGTTATCGTAATAAATAACAATCTCCTCGAATTGCTCCCAATACGTCATGTTTCTTCGTAGGCTGTCCGCGATCGCTTTCGAAACAGGGGAGGTCAAGTGGATAACGTCCGGGCTTTCGGATTTTTTGATCAAAACAAAATCGTAGTGCAGATCCAAGGTTCTTACAAAATGAAACAGGGCATTGAACAATCGCTTTCTATCTTCCATGCGATCGTTTGAATAAATCGATTCCCGGCGGATCAGAGGTCCTGCGTGGATGGCGTGATCTTCATAGCCTATATTCTTTACGTGCTCATAAAAACGAGAAATTTGATGACCTATATTCACCCTTTGATCATGCAAAACCATCGTTACAAGATAATAGGGCGAATGTGCCGCATATTCTCCGAAATCTCCGGATTCATCAATAAAAATGCTCAATCTTCTTGTAGACATCCGTGCTCTCCGTCGGTAAAAAAAGTGGCGGGGAAATTCCCCGCCTTTCGGTGGACCAGGGTCTTTCGACCAGCCCTACTAGTAAACACTAGCTTTTTGTGTTTTTATTATACCATGGTTTTTGCGGAATGTCAATAGCTTTCTGTAGACTTCATTTCTATTATATGCTGCTTTGAAAAAACAATGCATCTATAAGCACTTTCAAATTTTCTGAATCCGCTTTCAATTTATATAAAGATTATAGCAAATGTTTCAGTATAAATGGGGCTTTTTTCGCTTCGGTCAACAAAAAAAAGAGGACAAATTTTCGTCCTCTTTTTTGTTAAAAGGCGTTTTTTATTCCGAAAGGGTAAGGGTGGTGATGACGGTGATATACTCGTTGGAGTTATCGAAAAGGAGCTTGCCGTTTTCGATGGTGAAGAGAAGCTCCTCGGTGATGCCGTTGTAGATCTTCTCGCCGTCGACCTCCACGTATTCGGTGGGATAGGGGCTGATACCCACGACGTTCCCGCCCGCAAAGGAAACCGAAAAGGCGGTGTAATCCTCGTTCATCGCGGTTTGGACCTTTTCTTCAAACTCTTCTTTCGTTTCGCTGTTTTGATAGAAGAAGAGCTGCTCACCCTCCAGGACGTATTCCAGCATTCCCTGTGCTTCGGCGGACTCTAACATATACCAGTATTCGTCCGAGATCTCGACCTCGGTGCCTCCGTGGACATAGGTCTTTCCGTCTACCGTATCGGTGATGTTAAAGCTCCAGAAAACCGGCATACCGTTCTCATCGAAGTGCCAAAGCTTTTCCCCGGCGGCAAAGGCGAAGAGATCGCCCTCCTCCGAATAGTAGAATTTCTCGGCTTCAAAGAGGAAGTAGTTGCTGGGACCGTCGGAGTTGTCGATATGGATGGGCCCCCAGCTTGAAGCCGTCCCCTTATAATACACGGTCTCAAGGGCGGTGGATTCGTAGAACCCGTCCTTGCCGACCGATTCAAGGCCGCTGCCGAGGATGACGGTGGTAAGGTTCGGGCAAAGCTGGAACGCCTTATCCCCGATCGTGATGACCGAATCGGGAAGGACCAGGGTCTCCAGCGGCATACGCATAAAGGCCTTCGGGTTGATCGCCGTGACGCCCTCGGGGATCACGAGCGTGCCGCTGCCGGTCACATATTCCCCGTTTTCATCCTTAAAGTAAAGGGTATCGGCGTTATCCAAGGGATGAGAGGAAGAGCCCCAGCTGTCGTCAAAGGCGATTCGGCAGTATTCGGCCAGCGTGCCGTTGAAATATACCTCCTCCAGCGCTTCGCACATGTCGAAAGCGTTATACCCGATCGAAATAACGGTAGCGGGCAGATACACGGTTTCAAGATTCTCGCAATACGAGAAGAAGGCGTACGGGATCGCCGTGCCCGAGGTGAGCGTCACCTCGGTAAGCGGAACATTTTGCGTTGAGTAAAGAGAGGAGAGAAAAACGTTTTCAAGAGCGGGAAGAGAAAGCTTGGTAAGCGCCGTGCAATTCTCGCTGAAAAGGCGATTGTAGATCTTGGTGACCGAATCGGGAACGGTGATCGAGGTGATGGCGGCGCTGTCAAACACGGGTAATTCCCCCTCGTTACCAACGGCAACGACCGGCTGACCGTTGTGGGTTGCGGGAATGACGACGCTTGCTTTGCTTCCCTTATACGCGCTCAAGCAATAGCCGCCCTCGCACGGCGCAAACACGAAATGCGCCTGGCGGTATGCGATGCTCGATCCGTCAGCCAGCGTATAGGTATAGACGGTTTCGTCGTTCTCCTCACTGACTGAAAGACGGCTATCGGAAAGGGCAGGGAAGCTTTCGCCTTGCTTGCAGTTCAAGCAAGAGATCATCCCCTCGCTGTTCTCAAAGGGATCCATAACAAATCTCCAGCTGTGCGCGCAAGTGCTTTGGGGCCCGGTTCCGACCCCGGGGTCACCCCCGTCGTCACACGCGCAAAGGAGGCAAGCAAAGGCAAGCAATACGATCAAAAAAGGCAGAATGCGTTTCATGGTAATATCTCCTTTAAAAAACAATTACGGTATCAGTATAGCACACCGCGTGCCGTTTTGCAAGGCACGAGCAAAGAAAACGACCGATCAAAAAGGGGGCTCTCCCGAAGCGAGGGGCGCAAAAAAGAGCAGAACCGAGGTTCTGCTCTTTTTTGTTTTTGTAAAGTTTTCTTTCTGATTATTCGTCTGCTTCAGCCTTTTCCTCGACCGAAGCGCTTTCTTCCCTCTTTTTCCCGAGGATCGAGGGCAGCGACATACCGGCCATCGAGAAGACCTCGTCAAGCGGGGGTACGCTCTTCATCATACCCGAGAGAAAGCCGGCGGTAGCGGTCTTTCCGTCGCCACTTGCGCCGTTATCCCACACCGTGACCTTGTCGATCTTGATATTCGAGATCGCGTCGACCTGGATCTTCATCAGCTCCTCAAGCTTATCGGCGATCATCAGGCGGAGCGCCTCGTCGGCCCCGCCACCCGCGGCGCGGACCAGCTCCTCAAAGCCGTCTGCCTGCTTGGTCAGCATTTCCTTCATACCGTTTGCCTCGGCCTGCATCTTGGCAAAGATCGCGTCAGCTTCACCCTTTGCCTTACGGCGGATCTGCTCGGCCTCGGCCTCGGCGGCCAGCTCCAAGCGGCGCTTTTCGATCTCGGCCTTTACGATAACGTCGGCTTCCAGCGAGGCCTTTTCTCTGGCTTTACGGGCTTCTTCCGCGGCCTTTTCGGCGGCGTAGGCCTCCTCTAACGCCTTGGCCTCCTGGATCTTTTCGGCGGCGATGGCGATCCTTTGCGCCTCGGCCTCCTTTTCACGCAGTTGGGCGTTCGACAGAGCGATCTCTCCCTTGGCGTCGTTTTCACCCTTTACGGCGACCGAGTTGGCCTGGGCCACGTTGATACGCTCATCCTTCTGGGCGTTGGCTTCGCCGATCGCGCCGTCGCGGTTCTTTTCGGCAACCGACTTCTTCGCGTCGTTGATCGCCTTAGCGGCGGCCTCGCGACCGAGAGCGGTGATATAGCCCGACTCGTCCGAGATGTCGGTGACGTTTACGTTGATAAGACGAAGACCGATCTTCTTCAGCTCGCTTTCTACGTTGCGGCTGACCTCGTCAAGGAACTTATCGCGGTCGGTGTTGATCTCCTCGATATCCATCGTGGCGATAACCAAACGCAGCTGACCGAAGATGATATCCTTCGCAAGATCTTGGATCTCGGAGAGCTGGAGGCCGAGAAGACGCTCGGCGGCGTTTTGCATCACGCCGGGCTCGGTCGAGATACCGACGGTGAAGCTCGACGGCACGTCGATACGGATGTTCTGGCGGGAAAGGGCGTTTCGAAGGTCTACGCCGATCGAGATGGGCGTCAGATCCAAGAATTCCACCGATTGAATGACCGGCACGATAAAGCGGGCGCCGCCGTGCATACAGGTCGCGCTTCTTGCGGTGCCGTCCTTGTTTTTACCGACCTTACCGTAAATGACCATGATCTTATCCGAGGGGCACTTGCGATAGCGTGTGCAGGCCCAGAGCAGAATGGCCAAGGCGATAACGACGATGATGATGAGTGCGGTTAAAATGGGTCCCATAAAAATTCCTCCTTATATGGTAAAAATTTTGTTCTCTTATTTCTTCGCAACGACCAGGGTGCTTTCCCCCGAAACACCGACCACGACGATCTCGGTGCCGTAGGGAAGCGGCTCCTTTTCGTCGGTCACGGCATCCCTTTCGACCAAGGCACCCTGCAGCATCACGTTGACCTTGCCGTGGCCGATCCGCCCCGCGGGAACCGTGAGATACACCGTGCCCGAGGAGCCGAGGGCGTTACGGTTGTTGGCCGTGCCGTCGGATTGCAGGCGAAGGACGCCCCACATCAAGAAAGCGACCAGCGCCATCATGATTAGCCCGAAGGAGATCGAGATCAGCATTTGCGCCCAGGGGGGAAGCGTGCCGCCCGCCAGCGAAACGCCCATCCACCCGAAGGACACGAAGAAGGCCATCACCGTGCGAAGCGTAAAAATATGAAAGCCGCCGAGATCGACGTCGCCGGCTGAAAAATCCTCCGGGCCGTCGGGAATATCAGGCAGGGCGTCGTCTGCCCCGTCGGGCAGGTCCATGCCGCCGTCCGAAAGGCCGATCAGCGACAAAACGATCTGTACGAGCAGAACGATCGAGGCGGGAAAAGCGAAGCAAAGGCAGATCTGCCCAAAGAGGCCGAGGGCCTCAAACCATTGTCCTAACATACGAAACTCCTCCTTTAATCCAAGCTGCGAAGCAATTGATCGATCCTTTGTTGCGCGGTGGAGCAAAGATGCGCGTAGACCATGACCGAAAGCACCCGCCCGATCCGCTTTTTATCTCCCGCGTAGCGCTCGGGGAAGCCCTCCAGCTCCTTTTGTGTGGCGGCCTTGATCGCCTCCCTTGAGGGATATCCCTCGCCGATCGCGCACAGCACGTTGGCGAACATATTGTAAAGGGTGGGGTCGTCGATGCGATCATCCGCCTCATCCGAAAGCTTTCCGTTGATCGAGGACAAAAGCGCTACGATCTTATCGATCTGCATGCTCTGCCGCAGAAGATTGATAATGACCACACGCGCAAACTGCCGCTCGCTGTATTGGCGGTGCTGCGGCGGAGACAGAAAGCCGCGCTTGACCCAGTTCTGAACCGTGTGCGGCTCCAGCCCCGTCATATGCGAGATCTGCGAAAGCACGACCCCGCCCGCGGAGAAAATATTCGAAAAAACGTATCGCGCGCCGTCCTTTTCGATGTGGGAAACCTCGATCGTGGTTCCCGGCAAGGTACCAAGCATCGTCGCCCCTCCTTCTTGCGGTATTTTGACCCCTTTCGGGGTTCATAATGATTATATCACACGGTCACGTGACTGTCAAGAGGGTTTACAAAAAAATTTTTGCCTTTTTTTATTGTATGCAAAAGGAAAAGAGCAGAACCGCACTTCTGCTCTTTTCCTTTTCTTTTATTCCGAGGGCCACTCAATAAGCGGATGGCAAAAGGGGCATGCTTCTGCTCCGTATCGGATCGGCAATCGGCAGCAAGGGCACGGATGCCGCCGAGGTTTTTTGGAACGGGAAGCCGCTTTTTGCTGTATTTTCTTTACCTCGTCGGGTAAAAACATACGATCGGGTAACGCAATAACGTACAAAGCCCCAAAAACGCCAAGCCAGAAGCACATCGCAAAAGCGTGAGCTTCTTTCCCGTAGCCCTTTTACTTGGCTATCTCCTCAAATTTTTTCGCAACAATATATCGAACCGTCAGCACAGCACCGCCCATTACCAAAAAAAGAAAAGCAATAAAGGTGCGTACTCTAAAGGACAGTTTTAACGTGTGCTAAACTAACAGGCAAATACCGTTATAAGAATTTTTCAAATCGCTATGTTTACACTTCTGTGATTTTATGATATAATCAAATCAGATAAAAAACTAATCGATAAACTTGAATTTGACGAAGGAGTGAAAACGTATGGACAAAGAAACGATTGGAACCGTACTATCTGTTGCAAAACAATGGTGGTTAAAGGTGAATACGAAGCCCATACGAATGGGTGCCTTGGACGGCGCAACCTTTCCGCATATCATTAAAGTGCAGTATGTTGTGGATGGAAACACCTACACTAAGAGAAAATGGATTGGTGCAGGTAAAGCAGTTCCTGCTGTTGGGAGCAAACTGACAGTTCTTTATTGTTCCAACAAGCCGAGTAAAGCAAAAATCCTCTAATTAAACAAATTCCAATTTGTCGAATAAACAAAATAAAATAGAAGCCACGGATCAATGCGAACCGTGGCTTTTTGTGTGCCCTGAAAGTCTATCTGTTTTTCTTGGCAAGCACTGCATTTGTAGACACAAA
>JAZNDS010000035.1:0-20560 GCA_045588145.1 Eubacteriales bacterium
CAAGGGAAGCGTTTTCTGGTTCGAGCTCCCGCTGGATAAATAAAGTTTTCTTTACAAAAATATCGGATAAAAGAAAAGAGAGGACAAATCGGCTTTTGACCGAAGCGTCCCCTCTTTTTTGTTTACTTTTACGGTAAGATCGTGCGCGTGCCGGATTACAGCATGCATTTCCAAATAGCTTTTTACGTTTGTAAAATCGATCGTATATTTTTCTTTAATCATTAATGCGTTCTCTTTTAATATAGGACGGTACACGTATCCCCGTCAATAATTTCGATTTTGATATCGTCAACGAATTCATCATCTTCGTAATGCTTAAATTCTTTTAATATATCTATCATCGTTTTTGCGGCATCATCAAATTTTTTCTCGATAACATCAAGACCAAGTATTTCTATATGAATGGGACGGCCAACCATATTTGTTAAACAATCCCAAAAAGCATCCCAATTACAACCGTAATAATCGGGGAAATCAAGCGCGTGCCGGATTATAGCATGCATTTCCAAATAGCTTTTTACGTTTGTAAAATCGATCGTATATTTTTCCTTGTATTGATACATAGCGTCTCCTTATTTTACAATTTCATAAAATGTTTGATAATGGTCATATGTAATAAATGTCTTACTCCTTTATTATATTTTGTTTTTTGTTATTTGTCAATTTTTAAAAGTTCTTTCCTTGCGGCTTTTGAGGGGCAGTATAATCGTATGCCCCTTATTTCGAATGAAGCGTTGCGTGGTTCATATAACAAATTATATGGATTCTTGACTGAAAAGGGGGATAACGTTTTTATAAAAAAAAGATCCCGCCTTTCAAAAGGCGCGATTCTCTAAAAACGATGGTGTCACAACCGATGTGTCGATTTTTTTATTCTTTATAGCCGCGCGGGTTGTTTGACTGCCACTTCCAGTGTGAGGCGCACATTTCTTCTACACCGCGCGTGGCGCGCCAGCCAAGCTCTCTTTCGGCCAACGAGGGGTCGGCATAGCAGGAGGCGATATCGCCGCTGCGGCGGGGCTTGATCACGTAGGGCAGGGGATGGCCGCAGGCCTTTTCAAAGGCATGGATCATATCGAGAACGCTGTATCCGTTCCCCGTGCCGAGGTTGTAGACAAAGACGCCGCTTTCCTTCTTCTTTTCGATCGCGCAAACGTGCCCGAGCGCCAGATCCACGACGTGGATATAGTCGCGCACGCCCGTGCCGTCGGGCGTATCGTAATCGTTGCCGAAGACCCCGATCTCACGGAGCTCCCCGACCGCGACCTTCGCGATATAGGGCATCAGGTTATTGGGGATCCCTTGCGGGTCCTCGCCGATGCGGCCGCTCTCGTGCGCGCCGACCGGGTTGAAATAGCGCAAAAGGACCACCGTCCACTCGTTATCGGCCTTATAAATATCGCTTAACATCTGCTCTTGGAAGAGCTTGCTGGTACCGTAAGGGTTGGTGGTGCCGCCGACCTTGCAATCCTCGGTAAGCGGAAGCCGCTCGGGCGTGCCGTATACCGTGGCGGAGGAGGAAAAAACGATCCTTTTGCAGCCGTAGCGCTGCATGGCCGAGAGAAGCGTAAGCGTTCCCGTAAGGTTGTTGTCATAATAAAGGATCGGCTTCTGGCAGCTTTCGCCGACCGCCTTCAGCCCAGCGAAGTGAATGACCCAGTCGATCTTGTTTTCGGTGAAGATCCGATCGTAAAGCGAAGCGTCGCGCAGGTCGCCCTCGTAAAGGGTGACCTCCTTGCCCGTAATTTCGCGGATCCGCTCAAGGCTCTTGGGGCTGGAGTTGCAGAAATTATCCAGCACCACGACCGAATGATCGCGCGTAAGCAGCTCACAGCAGGTATGCGAGCCGATGTAGCCGGCCCCGCCCGTAACCAATATGTTCATAAAAAACCTCCGTTTTTCAAAGCGATCTGTTATTCTCATTTTACTATGTGCGGCCGATTTTGTCAATGCCTGCGTGCGAAAAGCGGAAAGAAAAAACTTTTTTCGCCCCGCCTCTTGCCTTTTTCGCCAAAAAGTTGTATAGTTTACAGGGAAAGACCTGCCCGAAGGGGGCAGAAGGAGAGATACGGAAAGGAAGAAACGCCATGCGCATGCGTAAAAAGAAGCACGGGGCCGAAAGGCTGGCGGCCTGCTCGGCCATTCTTTGCGAAAGGCCCGAGGTACCCTTCACGGGGGAGAGCGGGAATTTCCCTCGGGTCGCCCCGATCCGTCTGGAGATCGGCTGCGGCAAGGGCGGCTTTTCCTGCGCCATGGCCGAGAAAAATCCCAACGTTAACTTTTACGCGATGGAAAAGGTCTCGGACGTCCTTGTGATCGCCGCCGAGCGCGCGATGGGGGAGGCTGACCGCCGCCCCGACAACCTGCGCTTTCTACGCGGGGATGCCGCCACCCTCCCCGAATGGTTTGCCGACGGGGCCCTGGAGGGGATCTATCTCAATTTCAGCGATCCCTGGCCGAAGGCGGGCCACAAAAAGCGCCGTCTTACCTACCGCGCCTTCTTAACGCTTTATTTCAATGCGCTTAAGGCGGGCGGCTTCCTTGCCCTCAAAACCGATAACGACGGCCTATTCGATTTCACGCTTGAGGAGCTCGAATTCCTCGGCTATACCCCCCTCTGGCAAACGCGCGATCTGCACGCGTCCCCCTATAACGAGGGAAACGTGATGACCGAATACGAAAAGCAGTTTTCGGAAGCGGGAAAAAATATCAATGCCTTGTATGTAATAAAGCCTTAAAAAAACGCCCATTGGGCGTTTTTTTCAAAATATTGCTTTTTGCTACAAAAAGTGATATAATTAGTAAAAATGATTCAAGAGGGTATTATTATGTCTTACTACACGATAGAAACTTGGACAATTAGAGAAGTAGCGAAGGCTTTTAATTTTAGAGATACTTCTAGCGATCCTACTGATCGTAAAGTTGTTATTCCGATTTTTCAAAGAGGCTTAAGATGGGATCCGAATAGGCGTAGTAAATTTATCGATTCTCTTGATAGGGGCTATCCTTTCGGATCTCTTTTGTTCGCCAAACAAGAAGGAATTAATAAATATTCGGTAGTTGATGGTTTGCAAAGAGGATCAACTGTCTGTGACTATGTATTTAAGCCTTTGGCGAAAAATAATATAAATGCAATAGATGACGATGTGCTTGACGCTGTCCGAGTGGCTTTGTTCCCCGGAAATGAAGCAAAGACGATAAACAAAGAAATCGAAAAAATCATTTTATCTTATTTTTACGATAAACAGAAATTTGATTTAATAGATTTATCAGATTTATCTGCTAATATTTATGATAGTTTTGCAAATCAAGAAGATTTTAGAATTTGTACAACGAAAATCAAAAACGCGATTTCGCCATTTTATGCAAAAAGAAAAGAAAAATACGATAATATTTGTTCGTCAAGCGTTCCAATAGTTGTATACTCTGGTCCGCAAGAACTATTGAATGAGATATTTAATCGAATAAATAAAAATGGTATAGCTCTTAATGATTACGAGATTTTCTCTGCTACTTGGAGTCAACGCAGATATCAAATCAATAATACCGAAGTTGTTGAAAAAGTAATAAAGAAATATTGGGCATTGTCGGACCAAGGATATGAAATTGATGGCTTTGATGCTACTGCTATGCGCACTAGAAAAGAGCTTACAGCGTTTGAGTTCTTGTTTGGTTTGGGTAAATATTGGTGTGATAAGTTTGATTGCTTAAAAGTCGACTCTATTAAGAAAGATGATGATGTAAACGAGATAAGCTTTGAAATTATAGATGCTTGTATAAATTCCGCAAAATCTATTTCTAATCTTGATAAAACTCTGCAAACACTTAACATAAACAAATTGCAACGCCATATAGAAGAAGCAATTCTTTTTGTTTCGAATGCAATTGCTGTGGTTGGTAGTTTCAAAGGAAACAAGAGAAAATCGACAGTTTTACACTCGAAATATCAAATTATCTCATTAATTTCTTTTACATTTAGGGAAATGTACGATATATCGAGTTTAGAAAAGAAAACTGATTGGAATCAAAAGCAAAGCTATTTTACAAAACTTCTTTTGGCACATTATGTTGCTGACATAATATCTGGAGAGTGGCATGATGGCGGTGGGGCAAAAGTTTACTCGTTTACTCGTGAAAGAAAGTATGCTGAAACGATTTCGAAAGAGCGTTGGTCATCTCTGCTCGATAATCATTATCAAAAACAGTTGCAAAACAAGCAGAATGAAAGATTCAGCAATCCAGTTAATGCTGATTGTGTTATTCTTAACTGTGTTTATGTGAATTTGTTTTCTGCTAGTGATCAGTTATCTTCAAAGAAATTTGATATTGAGCATTTAGCGACAAAAGAAAGAATGCGAAACATTTTGAAAGTATTTCCTGACCTAAAATTGCCGATTTCTTGTATAGCTAATCTGTGTTACCTACCGGAAGATATTAATCGTGGTAAAAAAGAAAAAACTATATACGAAGCGCAGAATATGTCATTACCTATTTCAACTATCGAAGATAAGTATAGTTTTACCCAAGAAGAGGATTTGAAGTGGATTACATATCCATATACGACTGATGAAAGCCAGTTGCTAATAAATAATTATGACACATTCCTTAAAAATCGATATTTAAAAATGAAAACACTTTTCTTAAGTGTTTTTGAATAAACATTATTACGAAAAGTCAATCTTATATAAAAAAGCGTTCCTCAAGGTTCGCTTTTTTTATATCTCTCAATAAGAAGAACAGGCCTATTCGAATTGATCTCCTCTTTGTATTGTAAAAACAGGTGATGAAGCGCGGGGTCGCTGGCGAAGCGGTTGCCCGTGTGGCGGGCGCTTTCCGTAACGCCGCCGAGGACCAGCACCGAAAAAAGAAGAAAGAGAAAGATCGTTAAGAAAAGAAAGGGAGAAAAAAAGGGCGGTCTCATCGTGTATCCTCGTATATCTTTTTTTGCGGGGGACAAACTAACGAAAAGCCGCCCCCTATGCTTATTTTTTCGTATCCCGCCGAATTTATTCTTGACGGGGGGCGCATTTCGTGATACAATAAAAGCAAGAGAAGCTTGAAAGGAGACGACCGATGTTTCAAAAGGAATTTGAGATCGTTGAAAACGCAAGAGATTTTATGGCACGCACGCGCCCTATCTTTATCGAAAAGCATGATATTTCCGCCAAGCTTTTCCGTGACAAGGAGGCAAGCGAGCCCGCCTTTTCCTTTACGGCGAAGGGGGAGAACCGTTTCGATATCTTCCGTATTCTGACCTTTGTGGTCCTCTTTTTCGCGGGCCTTTGCTCGATGCGGGTGTATTTCGGCCTTCGTAAGCTGAAGCGCCGTCGCAAAAAGGAAATGAAGAGAAGAGAAAAGGAAAAACGGCGCAAAAGCGCGTAAGTGACCTTATAGGGGGCAGGGCGAGGGCCCTGCCCCCTCTTTTAAAAAAGCTGAAAGGGAAGCCTATGAAAAAAACAGCCCTACTTTTCGGCGCGGGGGAGAGAACTCCGCTGCCGCCCCTGCCGCCGCGAAAGGAGCTTCTTGTGATCGCCGCCGACGGCGGATACGAATACTGTTTGGAAAGCGTTGGCGTGCCCGATCTTGCGGTCGGGGATTTTGATTCGCTTGGGTATATCCCAAAGGGGGTGAAGGTCCTCGTATATCCCCCCGAGAAGGACGATACCGACCTTGGCATCGCCATCAAGGAAGCGCTCGCGCGCGGCTGCGAGGAGCTTTATATTTTCGGGGCGACCGGCGGGCGGCTCGATCATACCGTCGCTTCGCTTCAATGGCTGCTTTCGCTGGCAAAAAGGGGGATAAGCGCCTTTTTGTTCGGGCAGGGCTTTACCGCCACCGCCACGGCGGGGGGGCTCCTTTTCCCCGATTCCTATCGCGGCACCGTCTCGGTCTTTGCCGTGGGGGGAGAGTGCCGTGGGGTCACGCTTTCGGGGCTTCGCTACAAGCTGGAGGGGGCTACCCTTTCGCCCGATATGCCGCTTGGCGTCAGCAACGAGTTTACGGGGGAGGAGGCCGAGATTTCCTGCCAAGAGGGAATTTTGCTGATTTTATGGCAGGATAATCTTGACAAGCCACGCCCCTCGTGCTATAATCAAAGCAACTGAATAAGGAAAGACAGGGGAGCCCGTGTGCGGGCTGAGAGGAAGCAGTAGCTTCGACCCTAAACCTGATTTGGGTAATGCCAACGGAGGGAGTCGCTTATAAGAACGGTCCTTCGCGACCGTTCTTGCTTTTTCCCTCTCCTTGAAAAGGAGAAGTATCATGCAAGAAAAAATGAACGCGAAAAAAAGTGTGCCGCTTTGGTTCGGGGCGGCGGTTTCCATCTCGGAAATTCTGACCGGGCTTTCCTTTGCCCCCTTGGGGCTTTTCCGTGGCCTTCTGGCCATTCTGCTCGGGCACCTCATCGGGGGTGTGCTTTTGTACCTTGCGGGGCGCATCGGCGCCCTGTCGGGAAGATCGGCGATGGATACCGTCGGTATCAGCTACGGCCGTATCGGCGCGGTCTTTTTCGCCCTTCTGAATATTTTGCAGCTCATCGGCTGGACGGCGGTGATGATCGAAAGCGGCGCCTCGGCCGCCGAAGCGCTCCTGCCGCTCGGGAAGACCTTCTTCTGCCTTATCCTCGGGGGGCTGATCCTTCTTTGGGTGCTTCTCGGCATCAAAAGCCTTGGAAGGCTGAACAGCGCCGTGATGGCGGCCCTCTTCGCGCTGACGGTTTACCTTGCCTTCACCGTCTTTCGCGGCGGCGGCACGCCCCCCGCGGGAGAGACGATCTCCTTCGGCGCGGCGGTCGAGCTTTCGGTGGCGATGCCCCTTTCCTGGCTTCCCCTGATCGCGGATTATACCAAGGACAGCGATAAGCCGCGGCAGGTCCCTCTTGTCAGCAGCCTTTCGTATACCCTTGTCAGCAGCTTTATGTACGTGATCGGCATGGGGCTTGCCCTTTACGGGGGCGGGGATCTCATCGCGGCGCTGCGCGCGCTCGGCTTCGCCGCCGTTCCGCTTGCCATCATCCTGCTTTCCACCGTCACCACCACCTTTCTTGATGTGTACTCGGCGGCCGTTAGCCTCGGCACGGTCGATCGCCGCATACCCGTACGCCCCGCAGGCGCCGCCGTTGCCGTCCTTGGCACGGTCCTGGCCCTTTTCGCGCCGCTTTCGCGCTTTGAGGCGTTTTTGTATCTCATCGGCTCGGTCTTTGCCCCGATGATCGCCATCCTGCTTTGCGATTTCTTCCTTCTGAAGAAGGACGCTTCCGAGCGTTCCCTTTCGTGGGAAAACGCCATCCTCTGGCTGCTGGGCTTTCTTCTGTACCGTGGCCTGATGCGGCTTGATCTTGTTGTGGGAAGCACGGTTCCTTGCATTGCGATCCTCATTGCTTTGAGGATTTTGGTATCAAAAGTAAAAGAAACTATACATACGGAGAAAAAGAAATGAACGGCTTTCTGGAGAGAACGCGGGCCCTTCGCCCCCTCATCCACACGATCACGAATTACGTCACGGTGAACGACTGTGCCAACATTCTCCTTGCGGCGGGGGCTTCGCCCGTGATGGCGGACGATCTTCGCGAGGTCCGCGAGATGGCCTCGATCGCCTCGGGGCTTTGTCTTAATATCGGTACGCTCAATCGCCGCACCGCGCGCTCGATGCTGCGGGCAGGGCGGGCGGCTGCCGCTCTTTCCACCCCCATCGTTTTTGACCCGGTCGGCGCGGGCGCCACGGCGCTTCGCACCAAAACGGCCGAAAAAATGATCCGCGCGCTTCACCCCACCCTTATCAAGGGCAATATGTCCGAGATCCGCGTCCTTTCCCGGGGCGAAGGGCGGACCGCGGGGGTCGACGCCCTGCCGGGCGACGAATGCACCGAGGAAAACGCCGAGGCGATCCTTTCGTCGGTATCGGCGTACGCGGGGAAGACCGGCGCCGTTGTCGGCGTTACGGGGAGGATCGACGTCATCGCCTCGCCCGACGGGCGGCGCGCGCTCGTTTATAACGGGGTAGGCTCCCTTGCCGCCATCAGCGGCTGCGGCTGTATGCTTTCGGCGCTTTGCGCCGCCTATATCGCCGCCTCTCCCACCGATCCCTTTATGGCGACGGTTGCGGCCTTTTCCTTAATGGGCCTTGCGGGGGAGAGGGCCGAGCGGTCGGTCGGTACGGCGCTTGGGAGCTTCCATACACGCCTTTTTGACGCCATTTCCGAGATCGATCCAAAAACACTTCTGGAGGGGGCAAGCTATGAATTGCGATAAAAAACAGCTGCTGTTGTACGCCGTCAGTGACCGTGCCTGGCTGCGGGAGCGCACGCTTTCCTCGGTCGTTTTAGAGGCGATCCGCGGCGGTGTCAGCATGGTGCAGCTGCGGGAAAAGGAGCTGCCCTTTGACGAATTTTTGGCAGAGGCCCGGGAGATCGGCGCGCTTTGCCGCCGCTACGGTGTCCCCTTTATCGTGAACGATAATATCGAGATCGCCCTTCGTTCGGGCGCCGACGGCGTACACGTCGGTCAAAGCGATCGCTCTGCCGAGGAGGTACGGCGGCTTATCGGGAAGGATAAGATCCTCGGTGTTTCCGCCGGGACGGTCGAAGCAGCCAAGGCGGCCGAGCGCGCGGGGGCGGATTATCTTGGGGTCGGCGCGGTCTTTTCCACCTCGACCAAAACCGATGCCGACGCGGTTTCCCTCGAAACGCTTGCGGCGATCTGCGAAAGCGTAAGCATTCCTGTTGTCGCGATCGGGGGGATCGGGGAAAAGAATATGAAGCTTCTTTCGGGCAGCGGCATCGCGGGGGTCGCCCTTGTTTCGGCGATCTTTGCCGCCCCCGATATAAAAAAGGAAACCGAAAAATTGGCGGCCCTTGCCGCGGAAACGGTAGGAATGGGAGAATGAAGTGCGCGATCTTTGATATGGACGGAACGCTCGTGGATTCGATGTGGATCTGGGACCATGCCGCTTCCAATTTTTTAAAGGCCCGCGGCATCACCCCGCCCGAGGACGTGGACAGCACCTTTAAGACCTTTACGATCCAGGGCGCCTGCCATTACCTGAAAGCGAATTTCGGCGTGGAGGGAAGCGACGAGGAGATCGTTCGGGCCATCAACCAAATGGCAAGCGACGGCTATGACCTTGTGGAGGCAAAGCCCGGCGTTGCCGCCTTCCTTGCCGATCTGGAAGAGCGGGGCATTCCGATGGCGGTCGCCTCTTCGACCGATAAGGGGCTCATCGAAAAAACGCTTACCCGCCTTGGACTTCGTCCTTTCTTTTCGCATATCGTTTCCTCGAGCGACGTCGGGGTCGGCAAAAGCAGCCCCAAGGTCTTTGACGAGGCGCTTTTTCGTCTTGGCGGCAAAAAGGAAGACTGCATCGTTTTTGAGGATTCGCTCTTTGCGATGACGACGGCAAAAAAAGCAGGCTATACGGTCGCCGCCGTAAAGGATAACGGCATGGAAAACAGGTGGGAGGAGAGCGCGGTCTTTGCCGATTTTGCCATCGAATCCTACGAAAGCTTTGATAAGGAGATTCTTTTTCGATGAAAAAGGTATTAACGATCGCGGGCTCGGATTGCTCGGGCGGGGCGGGGATCCAGGCCGATCTGAAAACCATCGCCGCCCATAAGCTCTACGGCATGAGCGTCCTGACCGCCCTTACCGCCCAGAATACGACGGGGGTCTACGGCGTTCTGGAAGCCACACCCGACTTTGTCGCGGCGCAGCTCGACGCTGTTTTTACCGATATCGTGCCCGACGCCGTGAAGATCGGGATGGTATCAAGCGAAGCCATTATCAAGGCGATCGCCGAGCGGCTTTCCTTTTATAAGGCCGAAAACATCGTGGTCGATCCCGTGATGGTATCGACCAGCGGCTCCCGCCTGCTTTCGGAGGGGGCGATCTCGGCGCTGCGGGAAGGGCTTTTCCCGCTTGCCGCGCTTCTTACCCCCAACATCCCCGAGGCCGAGGCCCTTTGCGGCTTTTCCATCAAGGGCGAAGCGGATATGATGAAGGCGGCCGAGATGATCGGGCGTGAATGCGACACCGCCGTTCTCGTCAAGGGCGGGCATCTTATTAACGACGCGATGGATTATCTGTATACCAAAGAAGGGGGCGAGTGGTTCCGCGCCGAGCGGATCGACAACCCCAACACCCACGGCACGGGCTGCACCCTCTCCTCGGCCATCGCCTGCGGCTTGGCGCAAGGAAAGACCTTGCCCGAAAGCATAAAGGCGGCCAAGGAATACCTCACAGGCGCCCTTCGCGCGGGCCTCGATCTTGGCAAGGGGAGTGGACCCTTAGATCATGTATATCGTGTATAAAAGAGAAAAAGAAAAAGGAATTTCGCCTTGGCGAAATTCCTTTTTTGTTTTTTGTAGGGGCGAGCATCGCTCGTCCGTTTTCATGCACGGCGTTGCCGTGATGCCATACGTGCCGTTGGCACGATTCCATACCAAGGCCAAGGCCTTGGATAAAACCTTCGGTTTTGGGGCGAGCATCGCTCGTCCGTCACCGCAAAAATATGAACGGTGCAACGATCGAAGCATAGCCTTCTCCAGTGGGAGAAGGTGGCGGCGGAGCCGACGGATGAGGCGTGACAAAGCGAACGTACACCATCGGGCGATCAACGTAGGGGCGAGCATCGCTCGTCCGTTTTCATGCACGGCGTTGCCGTGATGCCATACGTGCCGTTGGCACGATTCCATACCAAGGCCAAGGCCTTGGATAAAACCTTCGGTTTTGGGGCGAGCATCGCTCGTCCGTCCTTTTTGGTAGTTAAATGTTGCTTTCGAAGCGACGGTAGAGGCTGTCGGCAACCGTTTTCCATTCCTCCTTCGGCGCCTTCAACACTTGTCTATCGTATGTGAGAAGCCCGTTCGTCTCGTCCTCGACGTCGCTGAGCTGGGTGAGAATGGCGCCCGAAAGGCCGCGGTCAATGGCGGGCAGGATCTCCTCCTCGTAAAGCCTTCGGTTGGCGTCCATCCACTTCTTTTCGTCGGTAAAGAAGCGGTAGCCGTAGGTCTTATCAAGGTTAAAGCTGTGATCCCCGATCTTGCAGGAATAGCCGCCGAATTCCGAAAGGATCAGCGGCCGCTCCTTCGCCGAGAGCTTGATCTTTTTGAAGTAGATATGCTCGCTTTCGATGTCGCTTTCCCTCTCGCGGAACCAGCCCGAGGTCGTGTCCCAGATGCGGCTTTCGTCGCAGGCCTTTAATTCCCGATACAGGCGGTCGGCCTCGTACTGTCCCCACCCCTCGTTAAAGACCGTATAATAGATGACCGAGGGATGATTGTAAAGCAGGTCGACGGTATCGCGGCAATGCTCCTCGAAAAAGGCCTTTCTTTCCTCGCTCGCGCGGTGGGTGATGCCCCGCTTCAGGCCGATCGTCGGCAGCGCCGTGTCGATCAGGAAGGAGTAGTCACCGCTGTTCACCATATCCTGCAAAATCAGCATGCCGTGCTTGTCGCAGTAATAATAGAAAAGCGCGGGCTCGATCTTGATATGCTTGCGAAGCGTATTGAAGCCGCAGGCCTTGGCCGTAAGGATGTCGTTCTCGTAGCCGCGGGGGGTGGCGGGCAGGTAGATCCCGTCCGAGAAATACCCTTGGTCTAAAAGACCGTGCAAAAAGATCGGCTTCCCGTTGAGAAGAATACGCGGCGTGCCGTTTACCGTGTCGGCCGACACCGTGCGGAGCGCGAAATAGGAGTGAACGGTATCTTGGCCGTCCGAGAGCGTAAAGCGGTACAAATACGGATCCTCGGGGCTCCAGTGGCGAATTTTCTTCGGCGAGAGGGTGATGCTGTCCCCTTCGTAGGAAAAGACCTCGTCGCCCTCCTCGGTATGAAGCGTCAGCGTTTTGTTTTTCAAGCCGCCCTCGGTTTCTACCGTGACGGTATCAAGCGTGGGGGTAATGCGGAGTGAGCTTATATAGTTTTCGGGAACCGCCTCCAGCCATACGCTTTGCCAGATACCCGAGATGGGGGTATACCACATCCCGCCCCGCTTTTTTCTTTGCTTGCCGTAGGGAAGTGCTTTGTCAAGCGGGTCGAGGCAATGGACCGACAGCTCGTTCTCTCCCTCCCCAAGGAGCGCGGTGATATCAAAGGAGAAGGGAAGATACCCGCCGATATGCCCCCCCGCCATACGGCCGTTGACCGTGACCTTCGCCACCTGGTCGCAGGCGCCGAAATGCAGAAGCACACGGCCGCCGAGGAGGTCCTTATTCAGCGTAAAGGTGCGGGTATACAGATAGCTTTCTCCCTCCCCAAGGGGTCTTTCGATCCCCGAAAGGCGGGATTCGGGCGGAAAGGGAACACGGATCCTGCCAAGCGCCACGCTTTCCCCCTCACGCTGTACCGAAAGCTCCCATTCGCCGTTGAGCGAAAGGTAAGCGTCTCTTTGCATTTGCGGGCGGGGATGCTCCTCCCACGAGGTGCCCTCGTCCTCCTCAAAGGGGGTGGTAAGATCGGTGCGAAGACGGGGCGGCTTTTTGGTAAGATACAGAATAAGAGCGGTGGCCGCGACGGCGATAAGGGCCACGATAAGCGCCGCTACAAAGATGCCTTGGTTGGGGACAAAGGATTCGGTTCCGTCCGAATTCACGATCACCTCGGCGTTTGCCAGCACGCTTTTACCGATATAAGGCCCTACGATACCGGGGATCAGTACCTGTCCCGCTATACGCACGCCCTGAAAGCGCCCCGCCTCGCCAAGCGGTGTCAGATCGCGGATCTTGGCGCCAAAGACCGCCATGCCCGAAAGAAAGCCGCACATCATAAAGAGAGAGCCGATAAAGACGGGCAAACGGCTTTCAAAGGAGGCGAGCAGAACATACCCGAGGCATAAAGAGGCAAGCGCGATAAAGACCGAGAAGGCAAAGCCGCGCTTATCGTACACGCGCCCCCAAAGGGCGGTGACGGCGGCCGCGAGAATAACGGCGGGGGCCATGATCAGAACGTAATCACGCATGCCGAGCGCTACCTCGTAATAAAGAATGAGGTAGGGCATAAAGATCTGGATCGAGATATTGAAGAGCACAAAGCCGATAAGGTACAGATACAGGGGCTTGTGCGCCTTGACGGTTTTGGGCATAAAGCTGTGGAAAACCGTTGTAAGATAAGGATCGCTTGATTTTTCGATCGGCGGATTGTCGAGAATGAAAAGCCCCAAAATGCCGACGCCGATCACCACAAAGCCGATGATGAGAAAGATGGTCGTCCAGCTGGAGGCCTGATCGAGGTCAAAGGACATAAAGCCGCCAAAGACCACAAGGATCGAAACCAGCGGCATCATCGCGTTCAGCCCCTCGGCCGTGCCGCGGTTGGTGTCATCCGTGCTGTCGGTCAGCCAGGCGTTAAAGGCCGCGTCGTTGGCGCTGGAGCCGAAGAAGGTCATCAGGCAGTCAAAGGCGATCACAAGCGAAACGCCGACCGAGGCCGCCGAGACCGTGGCGGGCAAAAGCCCCGAAAGCAGATCGAGACGGATAAACGAGAAGCAAAGGATCGAGATCCCCCAAAGGATATAGCCCCCCGATATAAAGAGCTTTCGCTTGCCGATCTTATCGGAGAGCGCCCCGATGAAAACCGTCGTCAGGGTGGCGGCCACGGCGCTTGCCGCGACCATCGCCGAGATCTCGGCGGGGCTCGCGTTAAACATTTTATAGATAAAGACGTTGAGATACATATTCTCAACCGTCCAGGCGACCTGTCCCATCAGACTGAAAAGGATCAGAGCGCCGAAGAATTTTTTTGAGAGCTTGGTCTTCATAAAACTCCTTTTGGGGGAGATCCCCCCCTTGCTTTATTTTTTATCGGGCGCTGTCTTTTCGCCGATGCGGCGGAAAAGCTTTTCGTAGGGGGCCAGCATCCCCTCGTTCATCTTGTTGCCCATTTTTGCCTTGATCTTGGGATTGGAGATCAGGGCACCGACCAGCTTCATCTTCAGGATCGTGCCGCGCTTCTTCTGTGGGAAGTCGTACAACCCGTGCTCTTTATAGAAGCGGTGGTCGGCCCGCATCATGCCGCGCATTAGGAAAATGAGATCGCGAAAGATCTTCATGCCGCCAACACCGAGAAAGTTCTGCGGCTGGATCAGCCCTTCCTCAAGCGCGTAGCGAAGCGTGTCGGCAAGGGCCGCGACCCCCGCTTCGTCGGTCGCGATGCCGCAAAGGAAGTTGCCCCCCACCTCGGCGCGCCCACGGATGACGGTGCGCAGGTTCTCCTCGCGCGAAAGGTCGCCCCGCACGAGATACCCCATCGGCATACCCATGGTCACCGTGCGGTGGCCGTTGCAGAACTGGCGGTCGTCGTACAGCTTCATGCGCGCGCCCATCGAATGATCCTCAACACGGAAGGCGTATACGATCGAATCGGCGGTCTGGATCTCCTCCCGCAGAAAGCGGTCAAAGCCGTCACGGTAGATGCATTTGCCGTCACTCGCGCAGCCGAAGCAGCCGAGGCACCCGCCCGAGAAGGCGTATTCCTGCAGGTTGATCAGCTTGGTCTCGTACGGGCAGCGGCGTCGGAAATCGGCGATCATTTCGGCAAGATCCGCGTCATCCGCCTTGAGATTGGCCACGATCGCTACGGTTCGTCCCTCTTCCTTCGGGACATCCTCATAGCTTGCCCGATAGGGGGCCTGCGGCACCGCAACCCTTACGGTCGGCGCTTCGCCAAGCTTATGCGCCCGGCGGAAAGCGATCAGTCGCCAGAAGGCCTCGGCCTCCTTTTGCCCCCTTTCGCACAGAAGGTCATCCATATCCGCCGAAAGGCCGCCAAGATACGAAAGCCCGAGGTCAAGGCAGTTTTCACGGATATATTCGTGGGCCGTTACGTCGTAAAAATGCTTGGAGGTGGTGATCTGCGCCGCCGCCTTTCCCGAAAGGTCGATATCCGCCCGCTTCAGAAGCTCGATAAACCGATGCAGCTGATAGGGCGCGATGAAGGTATAAACGGGATAGCAGAAGAGAAGAAGGTCGGCCTCCCGAATTTTTTCAAGATAGGGGGTGATATCCTTTTCCACGTCACGGATCCTTTGTCCGATATGCAGGGTGTCAAAGCGGTCCTCGGGGAATTTCATCTCCAGATAGCGCACGGTCTGATAGGTAACGCTGTATTTCCCCTTGGGGCTGCCCGAAAGCACGCAGATCTTCATAAGTTTCTCCTTACTTGATGAAAACATTTACAAGAACAGTATACCACGCTTTGCGCGCTTTTTCAATTAAAATTGAAAAAAGAGAAGGGTAAAAAGCCCTTCACCTTGACAAAGCGCGCCGTTTGGGGTAAAATAAAGGTAATATAAGAAAAGAGGAAACGGTATGATAGCTTTGATCACGGGTGCCTCCTCGGGCATCGGGCGCGAGTTCGCGAAGCAACTCTCCACGGTGGAGGGAATAGACGGCTTCTGGCTGGTCGCCCGCCGCCGCGAGGCGATGGAAGAGCTTGCCGCCACCCTTAGGCAGCCCTGCCGCATCATCAGCGCCGATCTGACGACCGACGAGGGCCTTGCCGCCGTTGAGGATCTTTTGCGTACGGAAAAGCCCCAAATCCAATACTTCATCAACGCGGCGGGCTACGGCAAATTCGGCAATTACCGTGAGCTTTGCAGGGAGGACGTCATAGGCATGATCGACCTCAACGTGCGGGCCGTTGCGGTACTTTCCCACGCGGTTTTGCCCTATATGCCGAAGGGGAGCCATCTGATCGAGCTGGGGAGCGGCTCCTGCTTTACCCCCCTGCCGAACTTCGCGATCTACGCGGCAAGCAAATCCTTTGTGCTTCATTACAGCAAGGCGCTTTACGCCGAGGCAAAGCCCTATGGCGTTTGCGTTACCTGCTTCTGCCCCGGCTGGGTGGATACCGGCTTCATCGGAAAGGCGGAGGATCCGTCGGTCAGCGGCCCGCGGGCGGGCGCCTTCCGCCCCTTGCTTAAAACCGAAAGCGTGGTAAAGAAGGCCCTTCGCGACGCCAAAAGAGGGAAGCGCATGTCGGTCACAAATTGGTATACGAAGCTGCAGCATTTTCTCTTTAAGGCGGTGCCCGATTGCTTGCTTACCGCCCTGTGGCTGAAAATGCAGAAGCCGAGCCCTAAAGCCGAAACGGAGGAAAAAGAATAATGGGGCGCGTCACGCTTCGCGCGGGGGCCCTGCTTTCGCCCGCCCCCGCCGCCCTTGTCAGCTGCGCCTTCGGGGATAAACAAAATATTCTCACCGTCGCTTGGTGCGGCATCACCTGCACCCATCCCGCCATGACCTACGTTTCGATCCGTCCCGAACGCTATTCCCATTCCCTCATTAAGGAGAGCGGCGAGTTCGTCATCAACCTGACGGGGGAGGCGCTTTGCCGCGCCGCTGACTATTGCGGGATGTATACGGGCGCCAAGGTCAACAAGTTTGAAAAATGCGGTCTGACGTCGATCGCTTCCGAAAGCGTCGGTGCCCCCACGGTCGCCGAGGCCCCGCTTTCGCTTGAATGCAAGGTAAAAGAGGTCCTTCCGCTTGGGTCGCACGATATGTTCCTTGCCGAGATCACCGCCGTGACGGTGCGGGAGGAGCTGCTGGACGAAAAGGGAAGGCTGTGCCTTGAGAAGGCAGGGCTTATTACCTACGCCCACGGCGAATACTACGCCCTCGGCCGCCGCCTCGGTAAATTCGGCTTTTCGGCTGTTAAAAAAGGGAAAAATAGGAAAAATACCGGTAAAAAGTAAAGAAAACCTTTCTTTATTTTTAATAAACGAACATGGAGGCTTTTATGAAAAAAACAGTATTTCTTCTTTGCGCGATCAGTCTTTGCCTTTTTCTTTCTCTGGCCTTTTCGGCCTGTGACTTCCTGCCGACGGGAACGACCACAACGGCGCCGACGACCACGGCGGCAACAACGACTGCCCCGCCCGTAACGACCGTACATACGCACACGGTGGGAGATGGCTGGATCTGGGACGAGACCCACCACTTCTACGCCTGCTCCGGGGAAAACTGCGGGGCGATCCTTTCCAAGGCGGCGCATACGATGGAGAATAACACTTGCACGGTATGCGGCTATGTGGATACGTCGGTCGGAAGCGAGCTTGCTACCTATTTCACCTTCGACAATCTGACCGTTTCGATGCTGCAAACGATGCAGGACCCCGATCTCGGGCTTTTGACCGTAGGCGAGGAAAGCATACAGGTAGAGGGACAAAAATGGCTTTGGACGGCCAAGGATCATTATTACGGCGATCGTATTTACGAAAGCTTTACGGTGTATTTCGATGGGGAGGACGCCTATGCGAGAGGGGTCGTGGATGATGAGCTCTCCACGCAAAAGACTCTCTTCTTCCTTGGAGTGGATTTTACGCTTTACGTGAATTCCTTTACCGAAACCGAGGACGGTGTTTTTGAGGCGGAGGAGATCGTCGGCCTCGGTGGCGTGAGCTACCGTGACGTTTGCATCACGGTCGAAAACGACAAGCTTTCCTCGGTAAGCTATACGCTGCCGCTGGAGATGCTGGACGAAAGCTTTGAGGTCTTCTGCTCGTACAGCTTCAGCGCTTGGGGGGAGACGGTGGTCGACGGCACGGGCTATACCGAGCCCCCGCTGTGGGACAGCTACTTTGCTTTCGAGAATGTGACCATCCATAAAAGCGGCTCTTACGTCGCGGCGGGTCAAATCGTTAATTCGGAGCTTGAGACCTTCTGGCATATTGACGGGGACGCCTGGTCCTGCTTTGAGGACCTTTGGGCGGAGGACGGTGTTGTGACTGAGTCGGATTACGCCTATTTCGACGGAAGCAGCTGCTATCTGAACGGCGATCCGGTGGAGGAATACGAAATCCTCTTCTATCATCATGAAATGAGCATTCTCGGGGATCTGCTGGGGCTTGAGAGCCGCTTTAGCGCGCAGACCGAGGGGAATCGGACGGTCTATACGGCAAGCACGCTGGAGCTTTACGACGTGGAAATGTATAAGAACGTCACCCTGACGGTGGAAAACGGCCAGATCGTTTCGCTCGTCTATACCGAGCCCTACGCTTTCGAGCACGAGGACCTTCCTTGCGACGGTACCTTCACGCTTCTTTTTGAAAACTACGGGACGACCGAGGTAGAGGCCGAGTGGGCCCCTACCCGCCCGTAACCTTCGCGTTTTTTCGCAAAGGGGCAGCCGTGGCGCTGTCCGCCTTATAACAGGAGAAAGGGCTTGCTTCGGCAAGCCTTTTTTCTGTAAAAAAAGATCCCCATTTTCAGTGAATGGGGATCTATACTCTTTTAGGGGATCAAAGCTTCGGCAGGCCCGCAAGCCCCTTGGCGATCTCCTCGTCGGTGGGGACGTAATCGGTCATGACGCCGTTGTTGAATTTCTCGTAGGAGGTCATATCGAAATAACCCGTACCGGTAAGCCCGAAGACGATGGTCTTTTCTTCACCCGTTTCCTTGCAGCGAAGCGCCTCGTCGATCGCGACGCGGATGGCGTGGCTGCTTTCGGGGGCGGGCAGAATGCCCTCAATACGCGCGAATTCCTCGGCCGCCTCAAAGACCTCGGTCTGCTTCACGCTGCGAGCCTCCATATAGCCGTCGTGATACAGCTTTGAGAGAATGGGGTTCATGCCGTGATAGCGAAGCCCACCCGCGTGATTGGGCGCGGGGATAAAGCCGGCGCCAAGCGTGTGCATTTTGGCAAGCGGGCAGATGCGCCCCGTATCGCAATAGTCGTAAGCAAAGGCGCCGCGCGTAAAGCTGGGGCAGGAGGCAGGCTCTACCGCGATGATTTGGTAGTTGGCCTCACCCCGCAGGACCTCGCCCATAAAGGGAGCGATAAGGCCGCCGAGGTTGGAGCCGCCGCCCGCGCACCCGATGATCATATCGGGCTTGATGCCGTATTTATCGAGGGCCGCCTTGGTCTCAAGACCGATGACCGACTGATGCAGCATGACCTGGTTAAGCACACTGCCGAGCACGTAGCGGTAGCCCTCCTGCTTCCCGGCGGTCTCCACCGCCTCGGAAACGGCGCAGCCAAGGCTTCCGCCGGTCCCCGGATGCTCCGCAAGGATCTGCCTTCCGATCTCGGTCTCCGTGGAGGGGGAGGGGGTGACAGAGGCCCCGTAGGTCCGCATCACCTCACGGCGATGGGGCTTTTGCTCGTAGGACACCTTGACCATAAAGACCTTGCAGTCAAGGCCGAAATAGGCGCAGGCCATCGAAAGGGCGGTGCCCCATTGGCCGGCCCCCGTCTCGGTCGTAACGCCGCGAAGGCCTTGCTTTTTGGCGTAATAGGCCTGGGCAATGGCGGAATTCAGCTTGTGGCTGCCGCTCGTATTGTTTCCTTCAAACTTATAATAGATCTTGGCGGGGGTGCCCAGCTTCTTTTCAAGGCAGTAGGCGCGCACCAAGGGCGAGGGACGGTACATCTTGTAAAAATCGCGGATCTCCTGCGGGATCTCGATATACCGCTCGGTGTTGTTCAGCTCCTGCTCGACCAGCTCACGGCAGAAGACGAGTGAGAGCGCCTCAGCCGAGAGGGGCTTGCCGGTCGCGGCGTCCAATAGCGGCTCGGGCTTCTCCTTCATATCGGCGCGCACGTCGTACCAGGACTGCGGCATCTCGTTTTCTTCCAAATAGATCTTGTAAGGGATTTCTCTTTCTTTCATCTTTCGGCTCCTTCCTTTTGTGGGGGACGGAAATAAAAAACCCCGTCCCGGCTTGTTTGCTGGGACAGGGGAAATTCTCCTGCGGTGCCACCCGGCTTGGCGCATAGCGCCCACTTTCCGTACCTTCATACGGCTTTCCTTTGGTAACGAAGGGAAAAGCTTCGTCTTGCCTACCGCACAGCGGTTCGGTTCGCCCTCGGGAGCCCATTCGCCCTTGCATACCACGCCGGCTTTCACCCTCCACGGCTCGCTATGTTGGCATTGGCAAGAGGTACTTCCTCTCCTTCAACGGTTTATAGTAGTATAACACCAAGGAAGGCTTTTGTCAAGAGCCAAAGCGAAAAAAGGGGGCGCTTTTTTTCCCTTTTTCAAAGTTCGTGAAAGTGTACAAAAAAGGCGCGTATTTTTTTCGCAAAAAGGTATAAAAAGTGCTTGACAAAACACCATATATAGATTAAAATAAAGAGGACGCACACAAGATATTGGGTTTTTCGACCAATTTTGCGAAACGCGAAAAAGGTCGGTTTTCCCAAGCGTATCAAGGGAAAAGGGGTGTTTTTTTATGGTGCTTGGCGGGCTGCAAAAGCTCACGCTTCTGGATTTTCCGGGAAAGGTATCCTGCACCGTTTTCACCCTCGGCTGCAATTTCCGCTGTCCCTTCTGCCACAACGCCTCGCTCGTTGAGGGGGTACCGCTTGATTCTTTATCGGTTGACGCGTTTTTTCGCTTCCTCGATAAGCGCCGCGGGCTCTTGGATGGGGTCGCCGTTACGGGCGGAGAGCCCTACATGCAGCCCGATATCCTCGATTTTCTTCGCGAGATCAAAGCGCGCGGCTACGCGGTAAAGACCGATACCAACGGCTCCTACCCCGAAAGGCTTCGGGCGGCGGTCGAAAAAGGGTTGGTCGATTACGTGGCGATGGATATCAAAAACGCGAAAGAGAAGTACGCGCAAACCA
>JAZNDS010000036.1:0-7055 GCA_045588145.1 Eubacteriales bacterium
GTATCTGATGCCCATTATCTGGGCCGGTTCCTGGCTAATGACAAGGCAATTTGGACTGAACAAGAACTAACACCTCATAAATGGTCATCACGCATTGGAATTTGACAAAATTTCGCCATACCAATCAATCACTCAAACGCCTTATATTACTGCGTAATATAAAACCTCTTTTCCACGGAGTTCGTTTGAGTTTGAATTCTCGCCGCCAAAAATGAGGGATACCCATATCGGGTATCCCTCATTTTTTTCGAAGTCGAGCTTGAACTCCGCGCCGTCCGCCGCAAAGCGGCGGAGGTGCAGATAAGCAAGGCAAGGCGGATCGGGGAGCTTGCTCACCAGGCCGCCTCCCGCCGCTTGCTCCGTGGCGGCTCGTTGCCAAACGAGCGGAGGGCGTAGCCCCAAGGGTGCAAAGCACACTTGCGCCACATAAGAGTAGAGTTCAAAAGCAGCAAAAGCGCCCCCATACTGGAGGCGCCTTTTCTTATTTCTTGATTTCGGGGCTATCACTGATACCGAGGATATAATCGACCGAAACGCCATAGTAGCGAGAGAGTTTAATCAAAATATCTGTAGGGATATCCCTCTGCCCTAGCTCATAGTTGCTATATACCTGCTGTGAACAACTGAGAGCAGCCGCCACTTCCTTTTGCGTTTTGTCAGCATCCTCCCGCAAATCCCTTATCCTTTTATATATCATTCTTCCGCCTCTGCTCGTGTTCTGTATAAAAATTATAACAAACCGCAAAATGCAGTATTGACATTTACCGCAAATTGCGGTATAATGCGTGTGTGGTTTACTTCGGTAGCCCCACTTTATTATTTTATATCTATCTTTTGGAGGAAAAGAAAATGAAGAAATTTGCAATCGTGCTACTTGTTGCTGCTATGCTGGGGTCTTGTGTGTTCGTTCTCACTGCTTGCAACTTAAATCGCAAGATTAGCGATGATGATTTTCAACTGTACTGCGGAAAATGGCAAGTCACAAAATACGAGACAAAGGACGGTCTTGAACTATCGGCGAATCAGATCAATCAATGGGCGGCGCTTTTAGGTAAAAGCGACATTATCGATTATATCACGCTTTCTAAGCAAGAGCTTTCGTATGATGATTCCTTATCGGAATTTATGGCAAAAATTTCCGGAAACTATCGCGAACACATTATTTTAGCACGGATGTATTACATCGACGGCGGTTACGATATGCAACCCAATACCAAGATCGTCGATGACGGCATATATATCGGCGATGTCAAGTTTACCTTGGAAAACGGCATTCTTACAGTTGCCGATGACCAAATAACGCTATATTTTGAAAAAAAGTAGATAGCGAAAAATAACTTTATAAGACCAAACAAATTTCACCTAAATTTATCTCTTGGAGGAAAGAAATGAAAAAATCAACATCTATAGTATTCGCTATTGTTATTTCATTTTTTTGTTTGTTATTTTTATCTGCTTGTGGTCCGTCGCAAGAAGGCAATGAGCATATTCACGAATACGAAAGGAAGACAGTTGATCCAACTTGTCTTAAAGGTGGTTATACCGAATACATTTGTTCTTGCGGGCATAGATACACGACTGATGAAACAACTGCCAAAGAGCATAGTTTCAAGAATTACGAATGTATCCTATGCGGTTATAAAATATCAACAAGCGATGGCTTGTATTTTGAATTATCAGAAGATGGGACATATTACATTTTATCGGGGAGAGGAAGTTGCACAAGTGAAACAATAGTTATACCATCTGTTTATAACAATTTGCCAGTGAAAGAAATTGGCGAAGATGCTTTCAATTTTCCTGGTGTCACCAGCAGGAAAATAACAACCGTTGTTATTCCCGACAGTGTAACTACTATAGGAGCGCAGGCATTTTTCTGCCGCGAAGTTGCGAATTTAACATTGCCCGATAGTGTTACTGACATAGGAGAATCGGCTTTTGAAGGTTGTGATTTGACACAGCTTACAATTCCTTATGGAGTAATCAATATCGGAGATGACGCTTTTCGATCAAATAATCTTAAAAACGTTCAAATTTCTAATAGCGTAAAAACTATAGGAGAAAGAGCTTTTAGGCAAAACAAATTTACTGACATAGCAATCCCAGAAAGTGTTGTAAATATAGGTGCAGGGGCTTTTTCTGTGTGCGAAAATTTGATTGAAATAACTGTTGATGAAAAAAATCAAAATTATTGTTCAATTGACGGAAACTTATATAATAAAGACACTACGGAAATAGTCCAATATGCAATCGGAAAAAATGAGAAAAGTTTTACAGTTCCAAATGGTGTAGCAACTATTAAAGACTCTTCTTTTATCGCTTGTAATCTCGAAATACTCATTTGCTCTGATAGCGTGACCAATATCGAACTGTATTCCATTCATGCGAGTAAGAATTTAAAGAGTGTGATACTGGGAAAGAACACAAGAAGTATTGGCGACCATGCATTCGCCAACTGCGTTAGCTTGGAAACAATTGAAATACCGCAATCCTTATCTTATATCGACGAACACGCATTTGCGGATTGTAACAATTTAAAAAGCATAAATGTATCCGAAAAAAATTCAACTTTTAGTTCTTTGGATGGAAATGTGTATAATAAGGATTTTACCACTCTCATATTATATGCAAAAGGCAAAGAAGACACAACTTTTACTATTCCAAACAGTGTGACAACTATCGGTAATTACGCATTTTTAGGTTGTGTGAATTTAACTAAAGTTATACTTCCAAATAGTCTGCTGGTTATTGACGAATTTGCTTTTTTTAGTTGTGATAATCTAACGGAAATTGATATTCCGGATAGTGTAAAACATGTTAAACGTGATGCTTTTTATGGTTGCGAAAATTTATCTTCAGTACATATGGGAACGGGTATTCTTGAAATTGGAGCATATGCTTTTGATGAATGTCCAAGTTTAGAGAAAATGACTTATAATGGAACAAAAGAACAATGGCGTGAAGTAGATAAGGGTTATAGCTGGGGAGATATACAAGTAGAGTGTATCAATAATTGATGCAAATAAATTCTAATCACATCAGTTCAAACCCATACCGAAACAACGAAAAATATCTTTTTTATCGCTATTTCACAAACAAAAAGGATACCCACTCGGGTATCCTTTTTGTTTTCCGGAAGGGGAGCTTTGCTCCCTCTTGCGTTGCCACTCGCCGCGCGAGTGGCGGCGCAGATAACCGAGCGAAGCCGAGTCCGTGCTTGCACGAGTGAGGCGAGCGAAGGTTGCTCCCGCGGTAGCTCTGCCTTTGCAGAGCAAGGCGCAAAGCGCCAAAGGACGCTCTCGCGGACTTTGAACGCGAAGGAGTATAAGCAAGGCAAGGCGGATCGGGGAGCTTGCTCACCAGGCCGCCTGCCGCCGCTTGCTCCGTGGCGGCTCGTTGCCAAACGAGCGGTGGGCGTAGCCCCAAGGGCGCAAAGCGCACTTGCGCCACATAGGAGTATAAGCAAAGCGAAGCCATGTCTGCAAGCTCGCTTGCAAGCACGCGAGCGAAGGTTGCTCCGTGGGCGTTGCGCCAAAAGCGCAACACAGCGCATAGCGCCAAGCGCCAACGGCGATTGAGGCCCACAGGAAGTAGAGTTCAAAAACGGAAAAGCGCACCCAATCGGGTGCCTTTTTCTTTGACAAAGACGAGATTTCTCCGACGTATCCTTTCAAGCTTTCAAGGCCGTCTTTGATCGGCCCCTCACTTCGATAGAAACCCTTGGCGTGCGCGTGAAGGGCATACGGCGCCTATTTTGCCAATACTGCCGAAAGGAATAGGAGCTGACCGAAAGCTTCATGACCGATACCTCTTTTTTCTTGCAGCATACCACGAAAAAGGGCAAATGGCAAGGGGCTATTCCTCCTTGTGCTCCCTCTTTTTTGTCTATGAAAAAAAGGGATTGAAATTTTGAACCGTATATGATATAATGGAAGCAAGAAAAAAATAACACAAAAAATTCCCATCCTCAAGCGCCTGTTTTCTCCTATCCCAAAAGAGAATTCAGGCGATTGATGCTTTATGGGGCACTTTAGGGAGCGAAAGCATGGAAATTGTACTGAACGGAAGAGATCTTACGATCGAGCAGGTCGTCGCGGTTGCCAGATTCGGGGCCAAGGCCACTCTTTCGGAGGAGGCGAAGGTCGCGGTCCGAAAGGCACGCGATTACGTGGAGCAAAAGCTTCGCGAGAAGGCGGTCATTTACGGGCTGACGACCGGCTTCGGTAAATTCTCGGACATCTTTATCTCGGAGGAGGATACCAAGCCTCTGCAGAAAAACCTGATCATGAGCCACTCATGCGGGATGGGGAACTCCCTGCCGATCGAAGCGGTGCGCGCGGCGATGCTTTTGCGCTGTAACGCCTTAAGCCGCGGCAACAGCGGGATCCGCCTTTCGACCCTGCAAACGCTTCTTGATATGATCAACGCGGGGGTACATCCCCTGATCCCCGAAAAGGGCAGTCTCGGTGCCAGCGGAGACCTGGCCCCCCTTTCGCACATGGTGCTCGTTATGCTGGGGGAAGGCGAGGCCGAATATCAGGGAGAGATCCTTCCCGGGAAGGCGGCCATGGAGAAGGCGGGGATCCCGACCGTGGCGCTTGCCGCCAAGGAGGGATTGGCCCTTATCAACGGCACCCAAATCATGACGGCGATCGGCTGCCTTGCGGTCTATGACGCCAAATGCCTTGCCAAGACCGCCGATATCGTCGGCGCAATGACGGCCGAAGCGCAGCTTGGCATCAAGAAGGCCTTTGATCCCAAGATCCACGACCTACGCGGACACCGGGGGCAAAAGGACGTGGCCAAGAATCTTTTGACCCTCTTAAAGGACAGCCGGCTTGCCCTTGATGTAAGCCCAGATAAAGTGCAGGATGCCTACACCATCCGCTGTATGCCCCAGATCCACGGCGCCGGCCGCGACGCGATCGAATACGTATGGGGCGCGGTCTCCAACGAGATCAACGCCGTGACCGATAACCCCATCATCTTTCCCGATGAGGACGAGGTCATCTCGGGCGGGAACTTCCACGGCCAGCCGATGGCCCTGGCCTTTGACTTTTTGAAGATCGCCCTTTCCGAGTACGCCGATGTATCCGAAAGACGCATCGAGCGTATGGTGAATCCCCAGCTGAATGGCGGTCTGCCTGCCTTTCTTACCAAGCACAGCGGCGTTTGCTCGGGCTTTATGATCGCCCAGTATTCGGCCGCCTCGATGGTTTCCGAGAACAAGATCTACGCCCATCCCGCAAGCGTTGACTCGATCCCCTCCTCGGCCAATCAGGAGGACCACGTCAGCATGGGAACGACGGCGGCAAGGACCGCCCGCATGATCCTCGATAACAGCCAGAAGGTCCTCGGGATCGAGCTTTTCACGGCCTACCAGTCGCTGTATCTGCGCGGGGTCGAAAAGCTTTCCTCGGCGACCCGCGCGGTATACGATTACATAAACGAGCGGGTGGCCCCTGTGGAGGAGGACATCGTGATGCACTATCAACTGAAGAAATTTGACGAAATGATCAAAGCGAACGAGATCACCCCCGTAGCCGAGGCGGTCTGCGGAAAATTGCTGTAAGGAGAAAAAAGATGGTAAGCAACAAAGAAATAAGCGGGGCAATGACAATAAAACTTGATAATACGCTGCCCGATTATCCCCCCATTCTGCCCGACAAGCGGCGCGCGCCCGACCGCGGCTACCGCCTGACCCGGGCACAGACCGAGCTGGCGCTTCGCAACGCTTTGCGCTACGTGCCCGAGGAGCTGCACGAGGTCTTAGCCCCCGAATTTTTGGAGGAGCTTCGCACCCGCGGACGCATTTACGCCTACCGCTACCGTCCCGAGGGGCGCATTTACGGCAAGCCGATCGACGAATACAAGGGAAAATGTCTCGAAGGAAAAGCCTTCCAGGTCATGATCGACAACAACCTGGATTTTGAGATCGCGCTGTATCCTTACGAGCTGGTCACCTACGGCGAGACCGGGCAGCCCTGCCAGAACTGGCTGCAGTATCGCCTGATCAAAAAATATCTCGAGGAGCTGACCGAAGAGCAGACGCTGGTCATCGAATCGGGGCATCCCTTAGGGCTCTTCCCCTCCAAGCCGACGGCACCGCGTGTCATTATCACGAACGCGCTTATGATCGGTATGTTCGACAACATGCAGGATTGGGAGATCGCGGAGCAAATGGGCGTTGCCAACTACGGTCAGATGACGGCGGGCGGCTGGATGTATATCGGCCCGCAGGGGATCGTACACGGCACCTTTAATACCATTCTCGGCGCGGGGCGCAAGTTTTTGGGGATCAGCGAGCAGGGGGACCTTCTGGGGCACACCTTCGTTTCCTCGGGTCTTGGCGGAATGAGCGGCGCCCAGCCGAAGGCCGCCAACATCGCGAACGCCGTCGGTATCTTCGCCGAGGTCGACCGCTCGCGCATTCAAACGCGCTACGACCAGGGCTGGGTCAATATCATCAGCGACGATCTTGACGAGGTCTTTTCGATCGCCCGTGAGCATATTGAAAAGAAGAAAACGATCTCGATCGCCTATCACGGCAATATCGTCGATCTTCTCGAATACGCCGACGCGACCGATTTCCCGATCGACCTGCTTTCCGACCAGACCTCCTGCCACAACGCCTACAACGGCGGCTACTGCCCGCAGGGGCTTACCTTCTCGGAGCGCACCCGCCTTCTGCACGATGACCGCGAGGAATTCTGCCGAAGGGTCGATCAGTCGCTTCGCAAGCATTTTGAGGTCATCTGCCGCCTCGTTAAAAAAGGCACCTACTTCTTCGATTACGGCAACTCGTTCATGAAGGCCATTTACGACAGCGGGGTCAAGGAGATCTCGAAGAACGGGGTCGACGAGAAGGACGGCTTTATCTTCCCCTCGTACGTGGAGGATATCATGGGTCCGATGCTCTTTGACTACGGCTACGGCCCCTTCCGCTGGGTATGCCTTTCGGGGAAGGAAGAGGATCTTCGTAAGACCGACGCCGCCGCGATGGCGTGCATCGATCCCACCCGCCGCTTCCAGGACCGTGACAACTACATCTGGAT
>JAZNDS010000037.1:0-34962 GCA_045588145.1 Eubacteriales bacterium
CATCATGTTCAACCAGCGCACCAACCCCGTCTTCCGTAAGATGCGCCAGATGATCGCTGACGGCGAGCTGGGAGAGATCAAGCGTGCCTCCTGGATCATCACCACCTGGTACCGCAACCAGGCCTACTACGACAGCGGAAACTGGAGAGGAACCTGGGAGGGCGAAGGCGGCGGCGTTCTGTACAATCAGGCCCCCCATCAGCTTGACCTTTATCAGTGGATCCTCGGCATGACCCCCTCGCGCGTGCATGCCTTCTGCCATTACGGAAAATGGCATAAGATCGACGTAGAGGACGACGTGACCGCCTACGTTGAATTCCCGAACGGTGCCACCGGTACCTTCATCACAACGACCGCCGATTTCCCCGGCACCAACCGCTTTGAGGTAACCGGAACGCGCGGCACCCTGATCTTTGATAACGACACCCTCACCTTCTCGAAGTGCGTGACCGACGAGCGGGAATTCTGCTTCTCGGCCAAGGGCCCGTGGGACCAGAACCGCGCGAAGAAGGTCAGCGTTCCGACCTACGGAGAAAACTCGCAGCACGCGGGCATTCTCAATAACGTAGCGGATACGCTTCTCGGCCTTACTGAGCTCTATGCCCCCGGCACCGAGGGGATCAACGGCGTTGCCTTCGCGAACGCCATGCACCTTTCCAGCTGGGAGAACCGCACGGTCAAGATGCCCTTCAACAGTACCCGTTACTTTAAGCTTTTGCAGGCAAAGATCAAAAAAAGCTTAAAGAAAAAAGCGAAAGACATTTTGAATCAACCGATTGGAAAGAAGTGACAGTATGAGTAAATTCCGTACCGCGGTGATCGGCTGCGGCTCGATCGCCGGCGCGCACACGCAGGTTTTATCCAACGCCGATTACACCGAGATCGTGGCGCTTTGTGACATCCGTCCCGAAAAGTGCGCCGCCCTTGCCGAACGGTATTCGCTTTCGGTCCCCCATTTCACCGATTATATTGAGATGCTTGACGTGATCAAGCCCGATTTCGTGCATATCTGCACCCCCCATCACCTGCATGCAGAAATGGCGATCGCGGCGCTTTCCCGCGATATCAACGTGTTTCTTGAAAAGCCCGCCGCCATTGACGAGGCCGACCTTTCGGCCCTCCTTCGGGCGGAGAAGGAGAGCCGCGGGCGTATCACGGTATCCTTTCAGAACCGCACCCTGCCCGAGACCCACCGCTTCTTTGAGCTGATCGAGGAAAACGGCGGAGCGATGGGCGGACGCGCCATGGTGACCTGGCACCGCGGAAAGACCTATTACAGCGACGATTGGCACGGCGTTCTCGCCAAAGAGGGCGGCGGGGTCATGATCAACCAGGCGATCCACTCGCTCGATATTCTGCTCTATGCGATGCAGGGCGACCCGCTTTCGGTTCGCGGCGAGATCGGTCTTTACGAAAACGCCGCCTTCTCGGAGGTGGAGGATAACGCCGCCGTGCTTATCACTTACCCCGACGAAAGGCGCGTGATCTTCTGCGCGAGCAATAATTATCCCAAGGACGCGCCAAACTATATCGAGGTCATGACGAAAAACAGAAAGCAGATCTCGTTGCTGGGAAGAACGCTTCTCGTAAACGGGGTCCCCGAGCCGATCGAGGAGGATTTCCTGAAGATCGACGGCAAGCCCTGTTGGGGTAGCGGGCATTATCGCTGCATCGGCGAATTTTACCGCGCGGTGCGTGACGGATCGCCCGTTCCCATTTCGCTTTCCTCCTCTACCCTTTCGGTACGGATCCTTCTGGCGCTGTACCGCTCCGAGGGGAAAACCGTTCCCCTCCCCTTTGATCCCAAATATATAGAATATATAAAAAAGGAGACAAAAAAATGAAGCTTCCCTTTCAAATTGATTTAACCGGAAAAGTCGCCGCCGTTACGGGCGGTGCCGGCGTTCTTTGCGCCGCCTTTGCCGAAGCGCTTGCTATGTGCGGCGCCAAGGTCGCGATCATTGACCGCAACGAAGAGATGGGCAACAAGGTCGCTGCCGATATCCGCGCAAAGGGCGGTATCGCCGAAATGTTCACGACCGACTGCCTGGACGTAGAGAGCCTTAAGAGATCGCACGAGGCGATGGTCGCTTCGCTCGGTGAATGCGATATCCTCATCAACGGTGCCGGCGGTAACAGCCCCCGCGCCACCACCGACAACGAGTATTTTGATGCCGATATGCTGGGCGATCCCGAAAAGAAGGATTTCTTCTCGCTTACGCCCGACGGTGTTCGCTTCGTATTCGATCTGAACGTCACCGCCGCCTTCCTTACCACCCAGATCTTTGCCAAGGGCATGGCCCTTTCCGGCAAGGGCGGTAACATTCTGAACATCTCGTCGATGAACGCCTTCACGCCCCTTACGAAGATCCCCGCTTACAGTGCCGCGAAGGCCGCCGTATCCAACTTCACCCAGTGGCTGGCCGTACACTTCGCGAACGCCAACGTTCGCGTAAACGCCATCGCCCCCGGCTTCTTCGTAACCAAGCAGAACCAGGCTCTTCTCTACACGCCCGACGGGCAGCCCACCGCCCGTACCGGCAAGATCCTGCGTAACACCCCCATGAACCGCTTTGGCGAAGCCGACGAGCTGATCGGCGCGCTTCTCTGGCTGGTCTCCGAGGGCGCTAGCTTCGTTACCGGTGTCGTTCTTCCCGTTGACGGCGGCTTCTCCGCTTACTCGGGCGTCTGATCCTTTCAAGCAAGCGATCAAAAGCGCTTACGGTCTCCGTAAGCGCTTTTCTTTTTGAGGGATGCTATTATTTGTTGCGTTTTTTGGCAAGGTATGCTACAATAAAGAAAAGTCTATCTCTGCTGTTGAAAAAGGATGAAGGGAGATCTCCATATGGCAAGTATCTTTATGAAGGACGATGCGACAAGGCGAGCCGAGGCGGGCATTCGGTATGATTTTCTTGCCCCCGACGGAAGCGAATCGCGTGAAGCGGCCGAGCTGATCCACGCGCGCAATCTTGAATTCTGCAAAGGAATTCCCTCAAGCGAGGACTTTGCGGATATGAAAGCGGCGGTCGAGGCGCTTTCGGGGGGGACCAACACGGTCATCCTCGACGATTTCGGGCTTCCCTCGATTATGGTGCTGATCCCGAAGATGAATTCCGCCGATCTTTCAAACGGCCTTTGCAGCCGCACGCACCCCGGCTTTATCGTAAACGGCGAGGAATACGACACGGTCGCAGTCGGAAAATATATAAGCTGCATTCGAGACGGCAGACCGTATAGTCTGCCAAACAAGGATCCTCTCACCAATCTCAACTTCGATGATAGTGCAAAAATATGCTTCTCAAAAGGAAAGGGATGGTGTATCACCCCCTATTCGCTTTGGGGGGCGCTGGCCCTTTGGTGCAAGAAGAATTCCACCATGCCCGAGGGAAATACCCATTATGGGCATTACGGAGAGGATCCCGCCAATTTCGGGGAGGCCGCCACGCTTACGACCCTCAACGGCGAAAGCGCCACAGCGCATACCCTGACGGGGTCGGGCCCGCTTTCCTGGTATCATAACCGCCGTCCCGACGGAATCGCCGATTTATGCGGAAACGTGTTCGAATGGTGCTCCGGCTTCCGTTTTTGCGATGGAGAGCTTCAGGTGATCCCCAACGCCGACTCGATCTCGCCCGATTGCGATATGTCCTATGAGTCCGAGCGTTGGCGCGCGATCCTGCCCGACGGGAGCCTGACGCTTCCCGGGGATAAGGATTCGGTCAAGCTTGACTGGCAGGACGGACACTGGGTGGTATCGACCCGCATCCTTTCGCATTCCGAGGAAAAGCGCGGTTGCCCCATCCGTGATATCACCCTTGGCGAGGGGGTCGAAAAAATGCCCCAGATCCTCATTGAGCTGGGGGTCTGCCCCGAAAGAGAAAGGACCGGCGGCGCCTATGGAAACGACGTTTTCTGGGGGCCGAACAAGGCGAAAGAGCAGTTTCCCTGCCGCGGCGGCAACTGGTATGACCACATCTACGGCTGTGCCGGCGTGTTCCGCACCAGCGTGTATTATGGGCGGGATATCGTTGGGAATACCATCGGTATGCGCCTGGCATATTATAAAAAATAACAAAAAAGCACTTGCGTTTCGCAAGTGCTTTTTTAAGAAGATCAGTCCTCTTCCTCTTCGGTTTCCTTCTCTTCCTCTTCATCCTCCTGCGGGGGAGGCAGAACGATGACCTGGATCTCGTGGGCCATCTGCTCGTCGGCCTCGGTGACCGTGACCGAAAGATTCTGATAGGTAAAGCTGCTGCCGACCTCGGGAATGTTCCCGAGATTTTCGGCCAGGAAGCCGTTTACCGTGCTGGAGGTGATCTCCTCATCCTCCTCCAGCTTGAAATATTCAAAGAATTCGTCGACCGAAAGCCCGGTCTCCACGCGGTAAGTATCCTCGCCGATGGGAATGATCGGCTCGGTCGCCTCATCCTGCTCATCCCAGATCTCGCCGACCAGCTCCTCGATAATATCCTCCATCGTGATGATACCAGAGGTAAGGCCGTATTCGTTTACAACGACCGACATATGGGTATGGGCGCTTTGCATATTTTTAAACAGCGCGTCAAGGTGAATCGTCTCGGGAACGAAATCGGGCTCCATAAACGCGTCACTCAGCTTGAAATCGGGCTTCGAGCGCTTTAAGAGGTATTCGTTCACGTGCAGAATACCGACGATCTTATCCTTGGTATCGCTGTAGACCGGCATACGGGAATAGCCCTCGTTCTCGATGATCTCCAAAAGCTTCTCCTCGTCGATATCCTCGGGGATCGCGACGACCGAGCTGCGGGGGGTCATGATATCGGCGGCCGAAAGCCTCTCCAGCTTAAAGACGTTCTTGATATACTCGATATCGTCCTGCTTCAGGGTACCGTCATCGGCACCGGCGTCCAGCATAATGACGATATCCTCCTCCGACACCGCCTCTTCCTTTTCGTTGGGGTTGATCCCGAAAAGGCGAAGGACAAGGTTCGTGGAGGCACTTAAGAACCAGATAACAGGCTTAAAGGCGGCCGTAAGCCCCGAAACGATGCCACAAGCGGCCTTAGCCATTTTTTCCTTGTTCTTCATTGCCACACGCTTCGGCACCAGCTCACCGAAGATCAGCGTGAAGTACGAAAGAATAAGCGTGATCAGAATAACCGAAAGGGTGTTGATGACCCCGGCATGCTGGGGGGCGTTGAAAAGATCTACGAGCGCCACCGTCAGCCGTTCGGCAAAGTTATCGGCCGCGAAAGCCGAGCCGAGGAAGCCGGCCAGCGTGATGCCGATCTGAATGGTGGATAAAAACTTGGTGGGATCCTTGATGATCGAGAGCATCTTGTCGGCCTTTTTGTCGCCGCCCTCGGCCATGGATTTCACCTTTTTCTCGTTAAGAGAGATCACGGCGATCTCGGTCGCCGCAAAGAACGCGTTCAGCGCGATAAGTAATATCTGTAATAATAACTGTCCTGCGATAGACATAATATGCTCCTTTAAATCATTTAATCATTCGTGGTTTCGGCAGCCGATCAACACCGCAAAAAATGCATATCGATCAAAATACGGCGGCAAACGATCAAACGATTGTGGAAGCGTTGCTTAAGCTTTAATTCCTCATACAAGCAACATCGGGGGATTGTGTCCATGCTAAACGAATAACTCCTTACATTTATTTATTGTTTTTCTTTTATTTTATCGCACAAGCGAGTAAAACCGTAGGAAAGAGCGGCGCCGCAAAGGGCAATGCCGATATACAGCAATATCCGCGTGAAGGGGACCGAAAGACTCGGCACGATCATCACAACAGTAGCCGCAACGATGCCGATAACGGCGTGGGAAACGATAGAGAAATATCTTTTGTAGGCGGCACCGATCACGCGTGAAAGCAAAAGAACGGTGGCGACAAGGCCAATCCCCATCGGGATCAAGACCGAAAAATCGAAGCTTTTGATGCCGAGAAGCATCGGCTGATACAGCCCGAAGAATAAAAGAAGCGAGGAGGAGCTTAACCCGGGAACGATAAAGCTGAGACCCCAGAAAAGACCGCACAGCAAGAAAGCAAAGAAGCCCTCCCGCATCGCAAGGCTTTGATTGCTTTTCAAAAGGAAAAGCACAAAAAGCAACACAAGAAAGGAAGCGACCATCGAAATATACGAGGCAGGGGTCCTTTTTTCCTCCCCCGCGTCACGGAATAAGCCGGGAAGCGTTCCGATGATGAAGCCAACAAAGGCGACCGTCACCAGCTCACTGCTCTTCTCCATCAGCCATTCGGTGACCCCTGCAAGCCCCACAAAGCCGATCGCGACCCCAAGAAAAAAGAAGCCGAGCATCAGCCAATGCTGCTTAAGATTTTTCCGAAGGTCCGAAAGCACCTCGATGATCGGGCGATACATGCCGAAGGCGGCACACAGGGCCCCGCCCGAAAGGCCGGGCAGGATCGCGCCGCAGCCGACCACGATCCCCTCTATGATCCAAAGAAGAAAAATAAGATATTTTTTCAAATTCTTTTCCCCATCCGAAACAACGTCCTTTTTCGCGAAAAACGGCGACTTCGCTTTCTTTTCGCAAGCCTTTAAAAGGTCATTCCTAATTATTATAGCATACAGACAGCGTTTTGGGAATAGGAAAAGCAAATATTTTTATATTTTTTACATTTCTTTTCCCAAAAGCAAGGAAAAGTCCGCTTTGGAAGGTATAATTTTCTTGTCTTTGCCCATACTTTGGATAGATTTTCGGATAAAGGAGAGAAAAAATGACGCTTACGCAAAAAGAATGTAGCCTGCTCAAGGACATGAAGGGACAGGAGGAGCTTTGCATCGGGAAATATCAGAAATACGCGAACGACGCAAAATCAAACGAGCTGAAAGCGCTTTTCAATGAGATGAAGGAGACCGAGGAGGCCCACCTTCGTACGCTTCAAGCCCTGGAAAACGGAACCGTGACCCCGGTTTCGGGGCCCCTGAGTGCCAATAACGACCACTGCACAAGGGTCAGCTATGCCAACGAAAACGATAAGAACAGCGATGCCTTCCTCTGTAAGGATATGCTGACGACCGAAAAGCACGCCTCCTCTCTTTACGACACCTGTGTCTTTGAATTTGCCGATCCCGCCGCCCGCAAGCTTCTTAATCACATCCAGGCCGAGGAGCAGCAGCACGGGGAAAAGATCTATTGCTATATGAAGGCAAACGATATGTACTCCTGAAACGAGAAAGCAGCCGAAACGGCTGCTTTTTCTTATATTTCACGGATCAGCACGCAGGAATGCGCCGAAAGCTTCAGGATCGGTCTTTCGGTCGTTTCGATCCGCTCTTCGTTATGGTTTTCGTCCAGCAGATAAATTTCATACCTGCCCTTTTTACCGAAATCGACCTCGATCTCTTTATCGGGTGCTTCGTCGTTATCGGTGTAATAGGTCAGCATCGCCAGAACGCGCCCGTCTTCATACACGCCGCATAGGGAATATATATTCTCGACCTCGGTTTTGCGCTTGACCTCCCCCGAAAGATCGTAAAACTCCCCGTACCACTTCAAGGGGTAATACCCCTTAAGCGGCTTCATCGAATAATAATCGAAGATCCCGCAAAAGGCCGAGGGGCGGGTATCGTAATACATCAGCATATCCAAGGGGGCCGCCTGCGAAAGGGCCATGACCGAAAGAATGAACGAGGCATTCTTCAGGCCGTGGATCGCCATGATGCTATACGGGAAGTTTTCGGCATCCCAGCCACGGACATAGTTCCACTCGTTCAAAATGCTTTCGGCGTTCTCATAGCCGTATTTCAAAAGAAGCTCCTTGGCGATTCTCGCCTTTTGGGCGATCTTTTCGGGCGAAGCGCCGTAAACGTGCCACGAGAAGAAATCAATGGGCACATTCCGTTTTTGCATTTCGCGTAAAAACTCCTCTGCCCACGCCATGTTTCCGCAAACGGCGGGACCGCCGATCTTCAGGTGCGGGAATTTTGCCTTCAGATGCTTGGCAACGACCTCGTAGAAATCAAAGAACTGCGCCCGGGTGCCGCCCCAGGTGGGGCTGGGGTGATCCGGACAGTCGGCGTACAGATCGGGCTCGTTCCAGATCTCCCAATACTGTATACCGAGGCGCAGGCCGTTTGCCCACCCCTCGTTATAATGGCGGATCACATGCTCGCATATCTCTGCCCATTTTGAAAAATCGGCGGGCGGATAGATATGATGCTTTTTGATCTGATGCTCGATCGTTTGTCCGAGGCGGAAAAAGGTTTCGGTGCCCGCGTCACGGCAGATCAGGATCGATTCGTCGGTGCAGGCGAAATCGTACGAGGCGGGATCGTTTACGTCCGCCTCAAAGCGCGGAAAGATATTGGCGATATCGTGGCTGTACGGGCCGCCGTATATCGCGCAGACCCCGGAATCGTGATTGCGGGAAAAGGGGATGCGCGCCGCCTTGTATTCATTAAAATTGCTGCGCGGCTGATCCTTTATATGGCGCTTGCACCAGGGCCCGCCGTTCGTGGCGTTCAGAATTTTGAATTTTCCGACCGTTTCGGTCGTATCAAAGCGCAAAATATCCATAACTTTTCCTCCCACCTTACAGGTTGCCTTCATTGTAGCATGGGGCCTATTTTTTTACAATCGGTTTTATAAAAAAATCCCGATAAACGAAAATTTTTCGGGATTTTTCCAATCAGCCCTCCCCGCCGGATGCTTCGGGGGTGGCTTCCCTTTTGGGGGACTTTTTCTTATTTTTCTTTTTGACCTCGCCGGCAGGAGCGCCAAGGTCGATCCCCTCCTTGATGCAGATGGGGGTGGGAACGGTGGCGTCACGGTAGAGCGTGCGGTTGGCAAATTCCTTCGGCACGGGCGAAAAATCGGTGCTCCGCTCGGCAAGCCGATCGTGCCAGGTGTTGTAGAATTCGGTGAAGCGGCCTTCGTCGAGGGCTTCCCTTATCTTTTTCATCAGCTCGTTATAGAAATAGAGGTTATGAATGACCGCAAGGCGCATACCGAGCATCTCCCTTGCCTTGAAGAGATGGCGAATATAGGCACGCGAATACCGACGGCAGACAGGACAGCCGCACAGGGGATCGATCGGCTTTTCGTCGGCGTAATACGGCTCGTTATTGATATTCATCTTACCGTGCCAGGTGAAAAGGTTACCGTGGCGCGCGTTGCGGCTGGGCATAACGCAGTCGAAGAAATCCACCCCGCGGTAAACGGCCTCAAGAATATTCTGGGGGGTGCCGACACCCATCAGGTAGCGAGGCTTGTTTTCGGGCATATGCGGCTCGACCGCCTCGATAATGCGGTACATGACCTCGGCCTCCTCGCCAACGGCAAGGCCGCCGATGGCGTAGCCGTCAAGATCCAGCTCGGCAATACGCTTCATATTGTCGATCCGAAGGTCTTCATACGTGCTTCCCTGGTTGATGCCGAACAAGAGCTGCTGCTTGTTGATGGTATCGGGAAGGGCGTTCAGGCGGTCATGCTCGGCCTTGCTGCGGATCAGCCAGCGAATGGTCCGCTCGCTCGATTGCTTGGCGTACTCGTACGAGGCGGGATTCTCTACGCACTCATCAAACGCCATGGCGATCGTAGAAGCGATATTCGACTGGATGCGCATGCTTTCCTCGGGGCCCATGAAGATACGCTTGCCGTCCATATGCGAATTGAAGTAAACGCCCTCCTCGTAGATCTTACGGATCTTGGAAAGCGAAAAGACCTGAAATCCGCCCGAATCGGTGAGAATAGGCTTATTCCAGTTAAAGAATTTATGCAGACCGCCCATACGCTTGATCAGCTCGTCGCCCGGGCGGATATGCAGATGATAGGTATTCGAAAGCTCTACCTGCGTGTCGATCTCCTCCAGATCGCGGGTGGAAACGCCCCCCTTGACGGCGGCGCTCGTCCCCACGTTCATAAAGACGGGGGTCTCGATCACGCCGTGTACGGTCGTCATACGGCCGCGGCGGGCCTTTCCCTCTTTTTTCAAAAGCTCAAACATAGTGTATCTCCAAACTCTGATGGGTGTTAGTGCTGAATGCGATTGAATTCACGGTCCAGCTTGTTTTTCGTAAAGGTCATGGCGATCGGGCGCCCGTGGGGGCAGACCGTGATCGAGGGATTCTTCAGTACCTCCTCGACAAGCCATACGATATGTGCCTCGTCGTAGCTTCTTCCGCCCTTGATCGCCGCCTTACAGGCTACGCTGTAAAGCGCCCTTTCCTGCCTAGATAGCGAGGCAAGCGCGGGATCGGTCTCCCCGCTCGCAAGCGAAGAAAGCATTTCAAGAAACAGCTCCTTCGCGTCCTCGGGGGTAAGCAGAGAGGGAACCGCGTCAAGATACAGCTTGTTGCCCTTCCCCGAGAAGGAAAAGCCGACAGCCTCAAGATCCCCCCTCGCTTCTTCGGCGGCGGCCGCCTCGGGCGAGGTGACCGAAACAGGCATCGGGAGTAAAAGGCCTTGCGAGGCGACGCCCCCCATCTTCCCTCTTTCACGAAGAAGCTTCTCGTAGAGAATACGCTCATGCGCCGCGTGCTTGTCGATAAGCAGAAGACGCTCGCCCTCCTCGACGATCACGTAGGTCGAAAAGGCCTCTCCGACCAGGCGATAGGGGGGCAACACCGCTTCGCTCTTTTCTTCGTGCGGCGGTGCCTTTTCGGGGGCTTTTTCTTCCCCGATCACCGAGTGGGCATTCTCCCCGATCGGCGAAGAAGATGGGGTATTTTCCTCTTTTATCGGCTCATCCGTATAGGAAACCTTACAAGAAGGGCTGGCGACCTTAACGTAGGAAGCCCCCTCTTCAACGCTTGGCTTCCTCCCCAAGGCGCTCGGGCATTGCGGCAGGGCGCGTGCCTCATCCTTGCTTGTGGGCATTGGGGTATTCTCACGGGGCCCCTCCTCCTTTTCCCGAACGCTTGAAAGGGTGGAAAGCACCTCGATCGATTTTTTCGGGGTAAGAAGCGTTTGTCCGCCATAGGATACGGCGGGGGCGGCATTCTCCTTTCTCGTGAAGGGAGAGCCTCTGCCGACGCTCGGCGTAAGCTCGGGTCGGTAGGCGGCCTCGGCAAGGGCGCCCTTGATCGCGTGGTACACGATCTCAAAGACCGGCCGCTCGTCTGAAAAGCGCACCTCTAACTTAGCGGGATGCACGTTCACGTCCACAGCCCCGGGCGCGATCGTGAGGAAAAGATACCCGATCGGGAATTTCCCGGGGGCAATATAGGAATGGAAGGCCTGTTCGAGGGCCGCCACCATGGTCTTACTGCGGATATAGCGGCCGTTGATAAACATATTCTGCTGATTGCGGTTCCCCCGCACGTGGTCGCTTCGGCCAACGAAGCCCGAAACCTCCATGCTGCCAAGGTGACCCGTGATCGGCAGAAGCTTATTGGCGAACTCGCGCCCCTCAATGGCGTAGATAACGCTAAGCAGCCTTCCGTCCCCCGCCGTCTGGAAGCGGGTCTCCCCATCGACGATAAGCGTCACGGCGATCTCGGGATGCGAAAGGGCGATCTTTTCGGCGTAAGAGGCGGCGGTGGCCGTTTCGGTCGAATCCTTTTTCAGGAATTTGCGGCGGGCGGGTACGTTTCCGAACAGCTCTCTCACAAGGACGGTCGTCCCCTCCTGACAGCCGACCTCGGACACCTCGGTGATCTGCCCGTATTCGGCGTGCAGCATCGTGCCGAAGGGCGCTTCCTTCGTGCGCGTAACGATCTCAAGGACCGACACCCCCGCAATGGCGGCCAGCGCTTCCCCGCGGAAGCCGAGGGTCGCGATCTCGTCAAGATCCACGGCCTCTTTTATCTTACTGGTCGCATGGCGCTGCAGCGCGATCGGCAGATCCTCGGACGAGATACCGCAGCCGTTATCGCTGACACGGCAAAGCGACACCCCACCGTTGCGAAGCTCGGCCGTAATGGCGGTGGCGCCCGCGTCGATGGCGTTCTCCATCAATTCCTTCAGGACCGAGGCAGGGCGGTCAACGACCTCGCCCGCCGCGATCAGATTGGCGACCTCTTGGGTCAGAAGATTGATTTTTCCCACGGAAATTCCTCTTTATTTCAGGATTTTTTTCAGCTCGAACAAAAGATTCATCGCTTCAATGGGGGTAAGGGTATTCAGATCGACCAGGCGGATCTTGTCCGCCGCCTCGCAGGCGGCGCTGTTATAGATCGCGCCAAGAAGGCTGTCCTCCTCTTCCCTCTCCCTTTTGGGGGCGGGAAGGCTTACCTTTCCTTCGGTCTCGATCTCGGCAAGGACCTGCTTGGCGCGCTTGATGACCTCCTGCGGGACCCCGGCAAGCTTGGCTACCTCGATCCCGTAGCTTTCGTCCGCCGCCCCACGCACCACCTTGCGAAGGAAAAGGACGGTATCGCCGCGCTTTTTGGCAGTGATGTTGTAGTTAACGACCCCCGAAAGCTCCTCCTCCATCCCCGTAAGCTCGTGGTAATGGGTAGCAAAAAGGGTGCGGGCGCCGATCTTTTTCTTGGTGTACTCAACGACCGCCCGCGCGATCGCCATACCGTCGTAGGTGCTGGTGCCGCGGCCGACCTCGTCGTATATGATCAAAGAGCGCTCGGTGGCATTCATGAGAATGTTTGCAACCTCGTTCATCTCCAGCATAAAGGTCGATTGACCCGAGGCCAGATCGTCCGACGCACCGACACGCGTAAAGATCTTATCGGTAATACCGACAAAGGCCTCCTTGGCGGGGACGAAGGAGCCGATCTGCGCCATGAGGGTGATCAGAGCCACCTGGCGCATATAGGTCGATTTACCCGCCATATTCGGGCCTGTAATGAGATACAGCGAGTTCTTTTCCACGTCAAGCTCGGTATCGTTCGGCACGAAATAGCTGTCGGAAACGAATTTCTCGACAACGGGATGACGGCCGTCCTTGATCAAAAGCTCCCGCCCCTCGTCGACCTCGGGGCAACAATAATTATTCTTCGCCGCGACCTCGGCAAGCGAAAGATACACGTCAAGCTCGGCGATCCTGGCCGCCGTGCTCTGGATACGGGCGGCCGCCGAGGCAACGGTATCGCGGATCTCGGTGAAAAGCTCGTATTCAAGGGCGGCAAGCTTTTCGGCGGCGCCAAGCACCGTCGATTCCATCTCCTTCAGCTCCTCGGTGATATACCGCTCGGAATTCACGAGGGTCTGCTTACGGATATACCGATCGGGAACGAGATGGGAATTAAGCTTGGTTACCTCGATATAATAGCCGAAGACCTTATTGTAGCTGACACGCAGATTTTTGATGCCCGTCGCTTCCCTTTCCTCGGCCTCGATCTGCTCGATCCAGCCCTTTCCGTTCGTTTGGATGTCGCGCAGATAATCCACGTCGGCGTTATAGCCCTTTTTGATCATACCGCCCTCCCGCACCGTTGTGGGCGGGGTCTCGTCGATCGAAGCGTCGATCAAGCCGTAAAGATCGGTAAGCGTATCAAAATCGGTGCGAAGCGCCTCGACGCATTCGCTATTGCAGGCCGAAAGCAGGGGCAAAAGCGCGGGAAGGTCCCGAATGCTTGTCCCGATCGCACGCAGGTCACGCGCGTTGGCCGAGCCGTAGACCACACGGGCGGTCAGCCGCTCCAGATCCAAAATGCCGGAAAGCGCCTCGCGCAGATCGGCGCGAAGCATATAATCCCCGAAAAAGTCCTTGACCGCCCCCTGCCGCCAACGGATCAGGTTAGACGATACCAGCGGCTTGACAAGGTACGAGCGCAAAAGACGCGCGCCCATAGCGGTTTTGGTCTTGTCCAGCACCCACAGGAGCGACCCGCGCTTTTCCTTGGTGCGCATGGTCTCCACCAGCTCCAGGTTGCGGCGCGTGGCAAGATCCAGCTCCATATACTGCCCGCCGGTGTAGACGGTCAGCTCGCGAAGGAAGGTCGGCTCGCATTTCTGGGTAAGACGTATGTATTCAAGCAGGGCGCCGACCGCGGAAAGGAGGGTGTTTCCGTCCAGTAGCCCCGCCCTCTCGCCAAAGCAAAGCAGCGCCCCCTCCTTTGCCTTCTTGGGGTCAAAGAGCGGCCCGTTTTTATCCTCGATAAGCGTGCCAAAGCGCTCTTGCATAAAGGCGCAAAGCTCGCTTACCTTCTCGCTTCCGATATTCAGAACCGCCTCACGCGGGGCATACACGCCCAGCTCGTTCTGCAGGCGGGCCATACGGTCATCCCCACCGATCAGGGTGGCGTACACCTGTCCCGTTGAAATATCGGCAAAGGCTGCGCCGATCCCCTCCTCGCCAAAGCAAAGAGAAACGAGATAGTTGTTCTGCCCGCCCTCAAGGACCTCGGTATCGGTCACGGTTCCGGGCGTTACGACACGAATGACCTCCCGCTTGACGATGCCGGGTGCCTTCGGGTCCCCGATCTGCTCACAGACCGCCACACGGTAGCCTCTTTTCACAAGCTCCCCGATATACTGATCGGCCTTATGAAAGGGAACGCCGCACATGGCGGCACGCATTCCGCCGCCGCAATCACGCCCCGTAAGCGTTAATTCAAGATCGCGCGAGACCGTGACGGCATCCTCAAAAAAGCATTCGAAAAAGTCCCCGAGGCGGTACATAAGGATATACCCCGGGTATTCATTTTTGATCTCCAGATACTGCTGCATCATCGGTGAGGGAGAGGTCATCTCCCCGATCCGCTTTAAGTTCTCCTCCATATCAGTGAGAGCAGCCACCGCAGCTGGAGCAATCGTGCGTGCAGCCGGGGATCTCGCCAAAGGCGTAGAAGGAGATATCGGCGTTTACCTGCTGCATCAGGGCATTTACCTTTTCCTGGGCCGCCATAAGCGCTACGTACGCCTCGTGCGTGGTGATCGCCTCGGTAAGCTCCGCAACACGGGCATTCACCTTTTCGGCAGCGGCCTCGGCCGCCTCGTCGGCAAAGGGCTTGGCGTACAGCTCGCCAAGCAGGGTCCTTTCGGCCCCGTATTCGACCAGAAGGCTTTGCAGCTCCGCGTTGCTGTCATAGGCCCGCTTCGCCTCGTTAAAGGCGATGATATCGGGGTCCTTTCCGAGCGTGACCCCCAGCGCTTTGGTTGCTTCTTTAACCGTCATTTTCTTTCTCACTTTCCTTTATGATGCCGTACATCGCGTATGCGTCCGCACGGTCTATTTGAATCGGCAGGCGGCGACCGATACAGTCCCCGTCCCCCTTAAAATGCACCAGCTTTCCGCCGTCTGTCCGACCGCTGATCATGCTTTCGTCGGTTTTGGAAACGCCGTCCGCAAGGACCCATACCGTCTTACCGAGGTAGGTCTTGGCGATCGAGGCGGCGATCTCGGTCTGCGTATCGAGCAGGCGACGCATCCGCTCTCCCTTGATGTCATCGGGCACCTGATCGGGCATAAGGGCGGCGGGTGTCCCCTTTCGCGGCGAGTAGATAAAGGAGTACACCATATCAAAGCGCACCGCCTTTAAAATTTCAAGCGTTTTTTCAAAATCCTCCTCGGTCTCCCCCGGGAAGCCGACGATGATATCGGTGCTGAGCACGATCCCCTCGCGCGCCGCGCGAAGCTTTCGGACGATATCAAGATAGCGCGCCGTATCGTAACGGCGATTCATTTTCACGAGGATACCGTCACTGCCCGATTGAAGCGGCAAATGGAAGGCGGGAGCGATCTTGCTTTCCTCCCCCACGACCCTTATCAGCTCATTTGGCACGTCCTTCGGGTGGCTGGTCATAAAGCGAACGGTAAAATCCCCGGGGAGGCGGCAGATCCGCCGCAAAAGCTCCGCAAAGTCGCAATCGCCCCGATACGAGTTTACGTTCTGCCCAAGCAGGGTGATCTCGCGGCAGCCCCCTTCTATCATAGAGCGGGCCTCCGCCAGAATATCGGCGCTGTGGCGGCTTCTTTCCCGCCCGCGCACGTAAGGAACGATGCAATAGGAGCAGAAATTGTTACAGCCGTACATAATGCTGAGCCAGCCCTTATGCTTTTCCCTTCGGCAGGGGACGGCCCCTTCGGTGATCGGGGGCTTTTCCTCCCCCTTTGCGAACACGCGCTTTTCGCCGAAAAGCCGCTCCTCGATCACCTGCCCAAGAGAAGGGAGCGAGGCGGGATCAAGCGTAAAATCCACGTACGGATAGCTTTTCCTCAACTGCTCGATGCGGTGGTCCTGCGCCGTCATACACCCGCAAACACCGATCAAAAGACCGCCGTCGCTTTCCTTTTGCTTTTTGAAGCCGCCGATGATCGAAAGCGCCTTTTGCTCCGCGTGCTCGCGGATGGCGCAGGTATTGATAAGGATCAGCCCCGCGCTTTTTGGATCGTCTACCGGAATAAAGCCGAGCTCGGCCGCCTGCCCCATAAGCTTTTCGCTGTCGGCCTCGTTCTGCTGACAGCCGAAGGTCATAACGAAAACACCGATCGGGAGCCCAAGGGCCCTTCGACGGTCGATATGCGCTTTTATTCTTTCGGGGAGCTGCGGCGTAGGCTTTTCGGTAGGCATGCTATATCTCCAAATACTATATATCTTTACTATAATAGCATATCGTCACCGAAAAATCAAGATATCCCCCAAAATCTTCGACTTTTTTCACCGAGCGTCGCCAAAGGAAAGCGCCCCGCGGAAAACACGCCCCGAAATATCCCCCGCTCCCATGACAACGATCCGATCGCCCGCCTTGGCTTCCCCCCTTGCGACGGCGATCGCCTCCTCGGGTGTTTCGAAATACCGCGCGCCCTTGCCGACAGCATCGGCAAGCGCCCTGCCGACATCCCCGTCCTCCCCCTTTTCACGGGCCGCATAGACCCCCAAAACGATCGGCACGTCGCAAAGCGAGAGAGCCGAGGCGATCTCTTGAAAAAGGCTTTCGGTCCTTGAAAAGGTATGCGGCTGAAAAAGACAGAAGAGCCGCCCCTCTCCACGCAGGCTTGCAAGGGTCGCGCGGATCTCGGTGGGGTGATGGGCGTAATCGTCGTAATAGGCGACCCCGTCCTTTTCTCCGCGAAGCTCGCCCCTTCGCCCGACCCCCGCAAAATCCGAAAGCGCCGACAGCGCGTACTCGGGCGAAATTCCCGCCGCCAGGGCCGAAGCGGTAGCGGCGAGGGCATTTTCAACGTTATGCTTTCCCCGAAGCCTCATTTGTATTCGCCCGATCCTTTCGCGGTTGACCGTCAGGGTAAAGGCATATCTTCCTCCCTCGCAATGCAGATCGGTGGCAGAAACGAAGGCTCCCCCCGAAAGGCCGAAGCTGAGGATCGGCTTACAAAGCCCCCCTGCCGCCTTTAAGGCGTTTTTGCAATCCACCCCGACGACCGCCGTCCTGACCGAGGAAAGCGACAGATACGACCGAAAGGAGGAAACGGTCGACGCAAGATCGGGAAAATAATCGGGGTGATCCCATTCAACATTGGTAAGCGTCGCCACCGTGGGACAAAAGCGCAAAAAGGCGTCGCGGTATTCGCAGGCCTCAAAAACGAAATAGTCCTCCCGCCCCTCCCGATAGCCGTCAAGGCTGTGGGGGAACGCGGCGCCGACAGCGGCGGTCGGATAAACGCCTGCCGCGGTCAGGATCTCGGCGCACATGGCGCTTACCGTGCTTTTTCCGTGGGTGCCCGCGATCCCGATCCTTTCCCGATATCCCTGCATCAGCCAGCCGAGGAAATCGGCGCGGGAAACGAGGGGGATCCCCCGCTCAAGGGCACGCCTATATTCCACGTGATCTTTTTTGATCGCGGCGGTATAAACCGCAAGATCCGCGTCTATAATAGGAGTGTTCTCCCCGGGGGTAAAGACGGGAATGCCCGCAAGCGAAAGAGAGAGGACCCCCTCCCCCTTGGCGCTGTCGGATCCCATAACAAGGTATCCCCTCCTTTGCGCCATCTTGGCCAGCACGCACATACTGACCCCGCCGATGCCGATGAAATAGATCCTTCTGACCCCCTGCATAAAAAGCGAAAGGCTTTCCTCTTTTTTGTGATCGGTGTTGTGTAAGGCCATGCTTATTCCCCCTCGACAAATTAACGCTTGATACGATTTTTGCACACAAAAAACAACATTTTTTATATAAAACTTATAAAAATGTTCAAGTGATGTTTGCTGTTTTTTCACATTTCCCCTATATAATGAAACTGTCAGAAAGGTTAATCAACCCGTTTTACAGAAAGGATATCCATATGCAAATCACAGACATCAAAATCCGCAAATTCTTCGACGAGGGACCGATGAAGGCGGTCGTTTCGGTCACCTTTGACGACGCGCTTGCCGTGCACGACATCAAGGTCATCTACGCCCGTGACCGTTATTTCATCGTTATGCCCTCCCGCAAAAATCCCGACGGCAGCTTCCGTGACATCGTTCACCCCATCAACGCCGCCTTCCGTCAGGCACTGGAGAGCGCCGTGATCGACGCTTATAACGTACAGCTGGTCGCCTACCGTGAAAGCGAGGCCTACGAAGCGCAAAGGGACGAGGCCGAGGTCGGCGTTCTGTAAGCGATAAAGAAAAGGAATTCCCCACGGTTTTTCCCGCCGTGGGGCTTTTTATTTATAAAGAAAACGGCACCTTGGGCCGTAAAATAGGAGAAGGCATGAAGATCCTGATGTTGATCACCGCTATGGGCCTCGGGGGCGCCGAGACACACGTTCTCACCCTCGCGAATGAGCTGGCGGGGCGAGGACACACCGTATATGTAGCCTCACGCGGGGGGGCGTTAGAGGAGCAGCTTGATCCCGGGGTCGAACGGGTAAGGATCGGGGCCTCTCTTTCGCCGAGGGGCTTTTCTTCGGATGAAAGGCTCCTTTTACGGCTTTGCCGCGAGGCGGGGATCGGGGTCATCCACGGCCACACGCGCGCTGTCAATCTTCTCGGGGATCGGCTTTCCCGAAAAAGCGGCATTCCCTTCGTCAGCACCGTGCATTGGACCTTTTCGACAAGGCAGCCGAAAAAGGCTTTATCGAGGTGGGGAGCAAGACAGCTGGCGGTCTCCCCCGATATCCGCGCGTATCTATTAGAACAATATGCGGTAGCGCCCGATCTTGCAGCTTGTACCGTGAATGGGATCGACACCCGCCTTTTCAGGCCCGCCGAAAAAAAGAAGAAAGCCCTGCTTCACATCAGCCGCCTCGATCGGGGGCGGGAAGAGTGCGCCGCGCTTTTGATCGGGCTTGCCCCAAGGCTTGTAAAAACAGGGCTATACGAGTCGCTTGATATCGTAGGGGACGGGGATCGCCGCTTTGCGCTTATGCAAGAAGCGGAGGTGGCGAACCGAAGGATCGGCTTTGATTTTATCCGCCTTCACGGGGGGCGGACCGACACCCATCGCTTTCTTTCCGAGGCAGCTTATTTCGTGGGCGTTTCCCGCGCGGCGCTGGAGGCAATGGCGGCCGAATGCCGCGTGATCCTTTGCGGAAACGAGGGCTACGGCGGCATCTTTTCGCCCGAAGAGGGGGAGCGCCACCAAAACAGCAATTTTTGCTGTCGGGGTATGCCCCCACCGACGGCCGAAGCGCTTTATAAAGACCTGCTTTCGCTGCCTTCTACCGACGGCGGCCGAGAAAACCGCGCCTATATCAAACGGCATTATACCGCTTGCCGCATGGCGGACGACGCCGAGAAAATGTATGCATCCCTTCCCCCTTCCCCTGAAAAAAGAAAAAAAGCCACCCTTTGCGGCTATTACGGCTATAAAAATTTAGGGGACGAGGCCATGCTTTCGGTGCTGTGCGACCGTCTGACGGCCGAAGGATACGCGGTCGACGTCCTTGCGGGGAGTCGAAGGAGAGAAAAGGGGCTTTTCCCCCATCGGGTCCTTCCCCGCTTTTTCCTGCCCTCGGTCCTTCTTTCGCTTCTTTCCTCGGACGTTTTCATCCTCGGCGGCGGCAATCTGTTGCAAAACGAAAGCAGCAACCGCTCGCTTTTATACTATGCGTCGCTTGCACGTTTTGCCAAGCTTTTCGGGAAGCCTATATGGCTCCAATCGGTCGGCATCGGCGCATATAGCGGCAATTTTGCAAAGAAAACGGTACAAAGGATATTGGATGAGTGTGAGCAGGCCGTCTTTCGGACAAGCAAGGATCTTGCGAAGGCGCGCGCGCTTTCCGACAACCCGCGCTTTTTCCTTTCCCCCGATGCCGCCCTCTTTTACCCCTTCGACCGTTTTCCGCCGAAAAGGCAGGCAAGGTCCTGCGTCGCTTTATCGGTCAAATCGGGAGAAATAGTTCCCCCTTCGGTGCTGTTCGCCCTGGAAAAGGAAGGGTACGAGCTCTTCTTTCTCGTGATGAACCCCCGTGATCTGCCCGCCGCCAAGGCGGCCGCCGACGGGCGAAGGATCTATGTCCCCCATTCGGTGGGAGAGGCGCTTTCGCTTCTTGGCGGGGCCTCGCTTTCGATCGGCGAAAGGCTTCACTTCGCGATCTTTTCCTTCGGCCTCGGCGTTCCCCACCTTTGCCTTGACGCATCCGAAAAGGCGATGGATTTTTACAAAGAGGTCACGCAGGCGGCCCGCTTCGCGGGCTACCCCTCGGCCGAGGGGATCCTCGAAAAAGGAGAAGGGGGGGATACCCCCGAAGCGCTTTTGGAAAAGGCCATGGCCCTTCTTTCCTTCAAGGGGCGGCCGAAAAAGGCCGCAGCCCTTATCAAAGCGTTTCATCTTTTCCGCTGAAAAAAGCCATCGGGCCTTGTGGCTTACGATGGCTTTTTCTTTTTGGCGGTCGCCCGATAGCTGGCCTCGGTGAGAAGGGCGACGGTATCAAAGGAGGCCTCCTCAAGCACGACCGACACCCAATGCGCCTTATTCATATGATAGGCAGGATATACGCCGTCCGCCTCCCCGAACGAGCCCCACAGCTCGCTTGGCATCTTAAGGTTTACGACGGTAAGCTTTTCCTTCCCCTCTTTCGAAAGCCTTTCGGGGGAAAGGCGCATCAAGAGCGCATACCATTTCCGATTATCCGCGTGCCGAAGGACCGCCGTATCCAAAAGATCCTCAAAGGGATAGTCGGGGCTTGTGCCGTATGCCCTTTCACAATGGGCGATGTAATCTTCCTTGGTCATACCCTTCTCCTTTTTTGAAGTATTATAGCATAAACGGGGGGCTTTTGCAACAAAGAAGCGTTTTCGCTTGAAAAAGGACGGCTTTTATGCTATAATGACGGCAAGAACAAATCCTTGGAGGACAGCATGAATATTTGCGTATACGGCGCCGCCAGCAACAAGATCGATCCCCTTTACATCGAAAAGGTCGAGGCCTTGGGAAGGACCCTTGCCGAACGGGGCCACGGCCTTGTCTATGGGGGTGGGGCCAACGGCCTTATGGGGGCAGTCGCCCGCGGCGTTTTCGAAAAGGGCGGAAGGATCCTTGGGGTCGCCCCCTCGTTTTTCAAGCCCGACGGGGTCTTATACACCGAATGCACCGAGTTTATCTATACCGAGACGATGCGTGAAAGAAAGCAGGCGATGGAGGACCGCTCAGACGCCTTTCTCGTCACCCCCGGGGGTATTGGCACCTTTGAGGAATTTTTCGAGATCCTGACGCTTCGTAAGCTGGGGCGCCACCAAAAGCCGATCGCGGTTTATAACCTTAACGGATATTTCGATCCCGCCCGCGCCCTGCTTGAAAAGGCGGTCAAGGAGGGGTTTATGGACCGCTGTGACGATTCGCTTTGCCTTTTCTCGGCGGATGCGGAGGCGATCCTCGCTTATCTGGAGCGAGGCAAATAAAAAGAAAAACGGCGCCTGCCGTTTTTCCTTTAATGCGTTCTCGTTATGCGCCCGATCTCTTTTCCGTCGACCGAAAGGACCATATCGGCGCTTACCGTCCCCGGCTCCATCGTAAGGGTCACGAGGTGCCCCGAAACCGCGGCCTTCAACCGATACGCCACCTCAACGATGCCCTGTATCTCGTCGTAAACAAAGCCGTTGATCACAAGCTCGGTGCGACCGAAGGAGCGGTACGCCAGAATATGCAGCCCTTCATAAAAGATATCGAAGAAGCAGCGCCTCCGCGCCCTGGCGGGGCGAAGCGGGCGGCTTTCGGGAAGCGGCCCCTCCTCTTCCGCGGAAAGCGCCTCCGCCATGGGGGGCTCCCCCTCCCCGTTCGTTTCCAGAAGGAAACGAAGCAGCGCCTCGGCCCGATCCTTATCCGAGGCCGTCAGCCTTGTAAGCGCGCGTCCACCGAAAAAGCCGCGGCAAAGATTATACGCGATAAAGAGGTGCGCGGCGGTATCGATAAAGCCGAGCGTGCCGTATCCGAGCAAGGAAAAAGCGAGGATCAGGACCGTATCGAGGCAATAAAGCGCAAAAGCGACGCCTAACGCGACGTAGCTTTTCTTCGCTTGGCGCCAAAGATACACGTAAAGGGCACAAAGGCAGAAGGAAAGAAAGATGCCTGCGGTAATAAAAAGCGTATTCCCCGTCACGGTCCCGATCGATTTCCCGTACAGGAAGGCAGCCGTCGGGGAGAAGGCGGCGAAAAAGAAATACAGCGTTCCGCCCGAAAGGCTGATGATAAGATTCACAATGGCAAGCACCGAAGCAAAGCCGAGATCGGCCGTCGCGCGGCGATAGAGAAGCGCGTATCGCATTTCCTTTTCCATAGCATCCCCCTTTATTTTTTTACATACGTTGCATTGTAGCACATTTTTTGAACGCTGTCAACGAAGGAGTGTATTTTTATGACCTATCTGATCAGCGCCTGTCTTCTCGGGTGCGCCTGCCGCTACGACGGGCAAGGCAAGCCGATCTCCCCCGCGGTAAGGCGCCTTATGGAAAGGGCGACGCTTATCCCCGTCTGTCCCGAGATCCTCGGGGGCCTTCCCACCCCCCGCCCCCCGGCCGAGATCGTGGGGGATCGGGTCATAAACCGGGAGGGAACCGATGTGACCGCCGCTTACAAAAAGGGGGCCCTGGAGGCGCTTTCGCTGTGCGGGCTTTATAAGGCACAGGGGATCATTCTGCGGGATAAGAGCCCCTCCTGTGGGAAGGGGCTTATCTACGACGGCAGCTTTTCACGCCGCCTCACCCCGGGAAACGGGGTGTGCGCCGCCCTTTTTGCCGAGGAGGGGATTCCGGTTTACAGCGAGGGGGAGATCGACGCCCTTCTCCCGCTTCTTTAAAATAATTTTAAAGAAAGGGTTGCAATCCTTGTCGAAAATGGTATAATAAAAGTAGTAAATACGGGAAAGGAGTCCCTATGGAAGATTTTAACGAAAAGATCACGGGCTCGGGTATCACCATCAAGGTATTCGGGGTCGGCGGCGGCGGAAACAACGCGGTCGAATGGATGATCTCCAACAATATACACGGCGTTGAATTCATCGCCGTAAACACCGATGGGCAGGCCTTAAACGCCTCCCGCGCCTCCACGAAGCTGGAGATCGGGCGTACCGTCACGCACGGGCGTGGCGCCGGCTCAAACCCCGAGATCGGGCGCGCGGCCGCGGAGGAGGATATCGAGTCTATCCGTGAAGCGATCGCGGGGGCCGATATGATCTTCGTTACCGCCGGTATGGGCGGCGGCACGGGAACGGGGGCAGCCCCCGTCATCGCGCACGAGGCGCACGCAGCGGGGATCCTGACCGTCGGTATCGTTACGATGCCCTTCTCCTTTGAGGGGAAAAAGCGTAACGCGCAGGCCGACGCGGGGATCGAAGCCCTTCGAAAGGAGGTCGACTCGCTGATCGTGATCCCGAACGACCGCTTAAAGCAGGTGTCCGAGGATAAGATCACCCTGGCCAACGCCTTCCGCATTGCCGATAACGTTTTGCTTCAGGGCGTCAGCAGCGTTTCCGAGCTGATCAACGTTCCCGGCTTTATCAACCTCGACTTTGCCGACGTCAGCACCATTATGAAGGACGCGGGCTTTGCCCATATGGGGGTTGGCATCGGGCGCGGGGCCGACAAGGCCGAAATGGCCGCGAAGCAGGCCATCTGCTCTCCCCTTCTTGAGACCTCGATCGCCGGGGCTACCGGCATTCTCGTCAGCATCACGGGTGCCCCCGACGTACCGCTGGACGATATTTCGCTTGCCTCGGATCTTATCGCGCGCGAAAGCCATCCCGATGCCAACATCATCTGGGGCGCGACCTTCGATCCCACGCTTTCCGATGAGATGCGTATCACCATCATCGCCACCGGCTTTGAGGGGGCAAAGCACCCCGTTTCGGCCCAGCGTGCCCCCGAAAGAAGCGCGATCGACAGCTTCTTTGCCGGGCGCGAGGAAAAGAAGGAGGAAGCCCTTCCTCCCCGTCAGACCCCCACGACCATCCTTTCGGACGAGGACTTTGAGGAGGTCATCAACGTGCTTCACCACCCCTTTAAGGGCGCAAAGCGGGATCTTTGATTCTTTTTTGCGAAAAACCCTTGCAAATCCTTAAAAAACATGATATAATATAAGTACCTAAAAGGAGGTAAATACTATGAAAAAATCCATGATCCGTATCCTTTCCCTCATCACCGTTCTCGTTCTTTCCTGTGTAGCGCTTACCTCATGCGGCCTCTTCCCGCCGACCGATCCCTTTGACGCGAAGGCCAACCTCGAGAGAAACGAATACCGCGCCGTGAAATACGATACCGATAGCGCCGATACGGTCTTCCTTATCGGGCTCCACGCCGCCGACGTTGACGATTTCACCTGTGTCGTAACCGGTGAAAAGGATGGCGAATACGTGGCGATCATCTACTTTGAGACCGCCGATCACGCCAAGGCCGAATTTACCGACGTAGAAAACTACGCCAAGGACCGCTCCAATTACAAAGAGGATTGGAAGATCAAGCAGGTCGGCGCGATCGTTTACTACGGCTCCGAACTTGCCATCAAGGCTGCTTCCAAATAAGCGCTTATAATAAAAAAGAGCGACACCGCGGTGTCGCTCTTTTTTATTATTTGATCAGCTCTTTTTCGGTAAAGCGGTATTTCTTTCCGCAGAAGCGGCAGAAGGCCTCCAATTCACGCGGATGCCCCTCGGCCTCCTCCTCATCCAGCATTTGCGAGATCTCCTTCTGTCCTACGCGCAGAATGCCCTTATGCATGCGCTCACGGCTGCAATCGCAGACGTAGGCGGTCGAAAGCTCGTCAAACACATCAAAGGGGATATTCTTCATCGCGATCTCGGCGATGTCCCCGACGCTCATTTTGTTCGAGAAAAGGCGGGAGATATCCGAAAGGTTACGGGCGTTTTCCTCCAAATGCGTGATCACCTCGGGATCGGCAAAGGGGAGAAGCTGGATAAGCACCCCACCCGCCGAAAGGCAGCTTTTATCCCGATCGACCGTGACCCCAAGGGCACATAGCGTCGGTACCTGCTCGCTCTCCGCGAAATAGCGCGTCACATCCTCGGCGATCTCGCCGCTCTGCAGGGCGACCGTACCGATGTGCGGCTCCCCTTCTCCGTCCTCGCGAATGACCGAAAGCGTGCCCGCGCCGACAGCGGCGCCGACGTCCAGCTTCTTGTTGGCCTTGCGCGGCGGATCGGCCAGCGGGTTTTCGATATACCCCTTCACGTTCCCGAAATAATCGGCGACCGCCAGCAGCTTCCCGATCGGGCCGTCCCCACTGATCGAAAAGGTGATGCGGTTCTTTTCTTCACCCATCAGAGAGCCGACCATCGAGGCAGCGGTCAGAAGGCGCCCAAGGGCGGCCGAGGCCGTAGGCTCGGTCTTATGAAAGGAAATGGCGCTGTTGACGATATCGGTCGAATCCAGCACCAGAATGCGGGCACTGCCGTCCCGCGACATGCCCCGTAAAAGCTTACCCATATTCTATCCTCGTTTACTGATCTTTCTCGGCGCGCGCCGCAAAATAGAGGCGCTCACTCGTCGGGGTCTTTCCCTCTTTATAGGGCTCGTCCCCCACCGAAAGCGGCGTGAAGCCCGCGGCCCGAAGCTCTCGGAGAAGCGTTCTCTCGGTGTACATTTTTTCACGGCAAAAATCGGTATCCCGACGGTAAAGTCCACCCTTTTCCTTGGTAAAAAGCGTAATATCAAAGACGACGCTGCGGCTTCTTTCGGAATATTCGTTCTGCCAGATACAAACGGCATCCTTATCCTCAAAGGTATAGGTGTTGTTGCCGTAGATATGCTCAAATTTATAAGGGCTGTTCACGTCAAAAAGGAAAAGCCCGCCCGGCACGAGATAGTTATGCACCAAGGAAAAGCAATCCCGAAGCTCGGAAAGGCTCGGTAGGTGATTGATGCTGTCAAGGCAGCATACGACCGCCTCCACCGTCCCGTATAGCTCAAACCCCTGCATCGGCTGACAAAGCCAGAGGATGCGCTCATCAACCCCGCCATCGATCGCCTTCTCACGCGCGACGTTCAGCATTTCGCTTGACAGATCGACCCCGATCATATCGTAGCCGCGCCCCGCAAGCTCTACCGTCATACGGCCGCTGCCGCACCCAAGATCCAGCACCGCATCGACCTTCCCCGAAAAATGCTTCGAAAAGGCTTCCTCGATCCCATCGGCCCAGCGGGAATAATCGAGATCGGCATTCCAGATATCGTAATAGGGGGCAAGCAGGCTATAGATCCCTTCACTCACCGCAATCTTCCTCTAAACGCTTTAAAAGGAGCTTGTAGCCGCCGTCACGCTTTAAGCAACGGCTGACACGGCTGATCGTGGCGGTCGAAAGTCCGGTCTCGGCCACGATATCGTTATAAAGATGCCCCTCCTTCAAAAGAAGCGCGACACGGAAGCGGCGCCCCATCTCCTCCTTCTCGGCCTTGCTGCAAAGGTCATCCAGAAAAGCGTTGCATTCCTCCTCGGTTTTCAAAAGGAGCATAGCCTTACAAAGAAGCTCTACATTCTCTTCGTGTGTCATATTCTTCCCTCTTTCGTAAAAGTTACTTTACAAATAGTTTTGGATCAAGGAAACAGCAATCTGCACCCCGTCGGTAAGGCTTTCGATCTGCATCCATTCGTCGCGGGTGTGCCAACGCTCCCCGCGGTAGACCCCAACGGCGACCGAAGGGATCCCAAGCGACATTGGGATATTGCAGTCGGTGGAGCCGCTTTCAAATTGGATCGTTTCCCCGGTTATGCCCTCGATGATCGAGCGGCAAGCCCCGATAAGCGCGCGAAGCTTTTCTTCATCGACCCCACGGCTGCAGGGGCGGTCCCCCACCTTCTCGACCGTGATCGTGACCCCATCCCGATCAGCGTCCCGGAAGATCTCCTCAAATTTCGCTTGCATGTCATTGAGGCAGGAAACATCGTCCGAGCGGTATTCGCAAAGCATCTCGGCGTCCTCGGCGATGGTGTTGACGCTGGTGCCGCCCTTGACGGTCCCGACGTTATAGGTGGTCTTGGTGCCTTCCTTCTTCGGCACCTCGATCGCATAGATCCTTCCGATCACCCCCGCCAAGGCGGCGATCGCGTTTTTGTTACCGAAGTAGTTGAAGGAATGCCCGCCCTCGGTCTTGGCGCGAACGAGATAACGGTGAGAGCCGACGCAGCGGGTCACCATCAGCGAGGTCTGACTGTCGAAGGTGATAAAGCGGCCCATTTTGGCGCCGTATTTTTCACAAAGGGCACGCACGCCCTTCAGATTCCCCAGCCCCTCCTCGCAGGAATTGCAAACGAAAAGCACCGAACGCTTGGAGGAAATATTTTGATCCTTGCAATATTTCGCCGCCGAGAGAAGCACGGCAAGGCTGGCCGTATCATCGCCAACCCCCGGGCAATAGGCGATGCCGTCCTTTTCGTAATAAGGCATCGGCTCTCTGTCCGGAAAGACCGTGTCGGTATGCGCGGCGAAAACGGTTATATCGGTAAGATCGTTCCCAAACGCTTCGCAAACGACATTCTTCGCTTCGTCTGTATAAACCCTTTCGTACCCGATCGCCTTTAAATAGCGGCAGCAATACGCCGCCCTTTCATCCTCGTGGTGCGAGGGGGCCGGAATGGCGCAAAGCTCACGCATCAGGCGATGCGCTTCGTCGGCGTAGAGCTTGACCAACTCTTTATCCATAATAAGCTTATCCTTTTGTTGATTTTTATCAATTCATTATAACACGCCACTTTAGTAAAATCAAGCGAAAAACAGAAAGATTTTTCCCTTACGGGGTCTTTTCACCACTTTCATGCGGTGAACCGTTTTTTGACACAAAAGGGCTCGCCTTCCGTACCAAAAAATTCGGCGCGCCATTTTTCTTTGGTAAATACTTGCGAATACGGTACTTCTATGCTATAATGAAAATAATAAAGGATCGCGTGCTTTCATCGCCTATACGCCCCTTCATCTTATTCATGCAAAGGAGACTCTCTATGAAAAAGAAACCGTTACTTCTCGTCTTGGTGCTGACCACGCTTCTTTTACTGCTTTCTTCTTGCTCGTTTCTCGAACAATTGGGGATCTATCCCGGATCTACCACAACAACTGTCCCCACAACGACCGAAGATCCCACCCCAAAAACAGCCGAGGAGCTTGTCGGCTTGGTAGGAATGGCAATGAATGAGCTGGCTTCCTATGAAAAAAGAGAAACGATTGATTTTACTTTTTTCTTAGAAGGCATTGAAATCAAGGCCCAAACACTAACCACGGAGATCGTCATCGACAACGAGATCGATGATTATTACTACTACAATGAGGAGAAATCGTTTATTGAGGCCGAAGCGCTCGGAATCAATGAATCCTCGGTTTCCTTGGACGCGTACCACAATGGATACTATTTTCTTCTACGTGAGGAAGACGATATAGTGACCCAAAAGCTTTCGACGAGGATCTCTCGTGAGAAGGCCATCGAATTACAAGAAAAGCAGGCATGGGAAAATTCGGAGAATACCGATGATTTTGATCCCTTCAGCTGCACCGGAAAAAGCTTTGAAAAAAATGCCGACGGCACCTACACGCTTGCCTTATCGGGGTATACAGCAACCGCTATTGATTCCTTTTGGGAAAGCATGAACGGCACCGAAGACGATATATTTGATATCCAGCTTCTTGATCTGAATATCACGATCTCGGTCGACAACGAATACCGCATTAAGCAAATGAAGATAAACTTTGTATTCAAGGAGTCGGAAGATCCCGAGCAAACGCCTTCGATCGAGTATACGGTAAGTATATCCGCCCATAACGCCGCCGTAAAAAAGACCGATAAGCTGATTCTCGACAATTATCCCGGGGCAAACGATCTTGGGATCATTTACGATGCCGAGCGCCTTTGGAACGCGCACGCCGAAGCAAGCGCGGGCTCTTTTTCCCGAATTCACCGCGAAACGATTAATATTCTTGGGAGTGTCCAAACCTACGAAGACGAATCCGCGACCGGATTTTACGGAACCGACTCGAGCGGATATTACTTTACCGTCGATTATGCCGACCAAGGAGAAAGCAAAAACCAAATGGAATATTCGAACGGAAAGCTAACAGTCACGCAAAACGGACAGACCCAAACCGTTCTCTATACCGAAAAAGACGCCAAGACGCTTATCTCCGATCTTATCCTGGCTGTCGAATACGATCCCGACCGTGTGAAATCCATTTCTCGCAACAAGAATACCTATCTGTTAGCCGTTCATACCACGTTAGAGGATGAAATGGAAGATCTTTTCGCTTCCATCGGCGCCGATCTTTCCTCCGTCTCGCAAAGCTTTTCGTTTACCATTGAAGACGACGAGCTCACGCGCGTACACATTAGCATTGTGGGCGAAGGGATGTACCAAGGGGCCGCCATGGCGTATTTTATAACGATAGACCTTAACTTTTACCCCTTTGAGCAACCAAACGAAACCATATCGTTAACCAAATAAGGTCTTAAGGGGTATTCCCTTTGATTTAACGAAAACAAAAAACGGGCAAAGCTTTTGCCCGTTTTTTATTATACTTTATGCGCCTTTTACGATTTTTTTCTGCGATTCCAGTCGATCTTCAGATCAAGGTCTTCAAGCAGCCCGCCTTCGCTTAAGATCGCCAGAGCGACGATCGCGATCAGGGAGAAATACCCGAAGCCGGCGAAGGAGGCGTAGCGAAGCACCCACGGCCCATCCTTATGCAGGGTGTAGGAGAGCGCCAGCGTCATCGTAAAGCAAATGACCATGGAGAAGAAGCCAAAGCTGCAGGACTCCCGCCCGGTTACGATCCAGAGGACGACGTACACGAGGATCCCAAGCAGGGTAAGAAGCGTGCCAAGCACACAGAAGGCTTTATGATTGTTGGGAAAAAGATAAACAAAAAGATGCAGAACAACGAGATAAAGGAGCGGCGCAAGACCCGAAAGAAAGAGTGCCGAAAAGGTGGCCGTCGCCCCCACTGAGGTATAATAGGCCGAGATATAAAAGGCGCTTCCCAGCATATTGACCGTGATCCCGATGGCGTAAGCGGGCAGCCAATACTTCCCCGCTATATGCAAGGGAATGGCGCAAAGCATCAGAAGCCCGCCGAAGATGACCGCCTCGGTCACGGGGATGCGCCCCGCCAATAAATAAGTAAACAGGAACAGCACGACAAGCGCCGAAAAGGAGCAGCCGAACATGCGCAATTCTTTGTGTTGATTCATATCTTCCTCGCAAGATGTATTTTGACCGTTTTTATCGGTCTGTTTACAGTATACACCCGAAGAAAAGGAATTGCAAGTCAATCAGGAAGATATTTTGATTCATTTTGAAAAACCATGCTCTTCCCCTTGACAGGAGGCCGTCCTTATGATAAAATAACAGATGATATATAACAAATGATATTTAAGGAGGAGCCTATGCCGCCACGGACGAGGATCACGAAAGAGGATATTGTCAAGACCGCCCTTATGCTGGTAAGAGAAAAGGGAGAGGAGGCGATCAACGCGCGCTCGATCGCATCCGCCCTTTCTTGCTCGACCCAGCCGATCTTCTCAAATTTTTTCACGATGGAGGAGGTAAGGCGGGAGGTCATCGGGGCGGCGTACGAAGCTTATCTTTCTTTTCTGCTAAGCGAGGTCGAAAGCGAAAAATATCCGCCCTACAAGGCCTATGGCATGGCGTATATACGCTTTGCGAAGCAGGAAAAGGAGCTGTTTCGACTTTTGTTCCTGCGTGACCGAACAAAGGAGGATATCTCCCCCTCCCCCCCCGATTTTGAGGAATCGGTGAAAATGATCATGAGGGCGAACGGCGTGACCGAGGAGACCGCAAGGCGGATGCATCTTGAGATGTGGGCTGCGGTGCACGGCATCGGGACCATGCTCGCCACCGCTTTTCTCCCCCTTGAATGGGAATTGATCAGCGATATGCTGACCGACATATACCAAGGCATCCGCCAAAAACACCTTTTAAAGGAGAAATAAATGAACGCGATCGAGATCAAAGGGCTGACAAAGCGTTACCGCGACGTTACGGCGGTAGACCGCCTTTCCCTTTCTGTTAAGGAAGGCGAGCTTTTTTCCTTGCTTGGCGTAAACGGCGCCGGCAAGACGACCACCATCAAAATGCTTTCCTGCCTTACGCATCCCTCGGAGGGCGATGCACTTTTGTTGGGAAAAAGCATTGAAAAGGAGCCCGCCGCCGTAAAGGAGCTGATCGCCGTTTCCCCGCAGGAGACCGCCGTAGCCCCCACACTTTCGGTGCTTGAAAATTTAAAGCTTATGGCGGGGGTACACGGCTTTTCGAGGGATAAGCAGGGGGAAAGGATCCAAGAGCTTACACAGCTTTTGGGGCTGACGAACGTGCTTTCCAAAAAGGCGGGAAAGCTTTCGGGCGGCTACCAAAGAAGGCTTAGTATCGCGATGGCCCTCATCAGCGAGCCGAGGATCCTGTTCCTTGACGAGCCGACGCTGGGGCTTGACGTCATCGCCCGCAGCGAGCTTTGGGATCTGATCCGCGCCCTGAAGGGCGGGGTCACGATCATTTTAACGACGCATTATATGGAGGAGGCCGAAGCGCTTTCCGACCGCATCGCGATCATGAAGGACGGGCGCCTTCTTACCTGCGATACCGCCGAAGCGATCAAAAAGGCGGCGGGCACCGCAAGCTTTGAAGAGGCCTTCATCCGTACCGTAAAGGGGGAAACGAAATGAAAATGCTTTCGTTCGCGAGCCGAAACGCCAAGGAGATCCTTCGCGATCCCTTGAATATTGGCTTTGGGCTGGGCTTTCCGCTGATCCTGCTCCTGCTTTTAAGTGCCATTCAGGCCAATATCCCGGTTTCCCTCTTTGAGATCGGGCAGCTGACCCCCGGGATCACGGTGTTCGGCCTTTCGTTCATGACCCTCTTTTCCGCCACACTGATCGCCAAGGACCGCGGAAGCGCCCTGCTTCAACGGCTGTATACGACCCCCTTGACCCCCACGGATTTTATTCTCGGCTACACCCTGCCGATCCTTCCCTTCGCCGCGGCGCAAAGCCTTGCCTGTTATCTTATCGCGATCCCGCTCGGCCTTACCGTTACGGTAAATATTTTATGGGCGGTCCTGTTCATTCTCCCGATCTCGCTGCTCTTCATTGCCCTCGGGCTTCTTTTCGGCAGCATTCTCAGCGATAAGCAGGTCGGCGGTATCTGCGGGGCGCTGCTTACCAACCTTTCCGCCTGGTTATCCGGCATCTGGTTCGACCTTGAGCTGGTCGGCGGTTTGTTCAAAAAGATCGCCTATGCCCTCCCCTTCGTTCACGCGGTGGAAATGGAGCGGGCGGTGCTTGGCGGCCGTATTTCCGATATTTTCACCCACCTTTGGTGGGTGCTGGGGTATGCCGCGGCGGCACTCCTTTGCGCCGTGCTTCTCTTTCTGCGGCAAATGAAACGGCAATAAAAGAAAAAAGTCCTTCGTCGGGAAGGACTTTTTTATTCGATCACCCTTCGTGGTGGTGATGGTGGTGATGGTGGTGATGTCCGTGTGGAGCGTGGCTTTCCCCCAAGGGGCAATGAAAGAGGGGGCATGGCTCTCCCTCCGCCTCGGTCTCGACCGTTACGTGCCCAATCCCCATCGCGGCCATCCTCTCGCGGATCGCCTTCTTTACGCGCGGCGCGTCCTCGGTGATAACGGCGTGCAGGGTTGCAAAGTTTTGTTGTCCGTCAAGGCTCCATACATGGATATGATGCACTTCTTTTACCCCTTTTACGGTGAGAAGCTCTTGCTTGATCTCCTCTTCGCCCTTCCCCTGCGGTGCCTTTAAAAGAAAGAGCGGAAGTGCCTCCTTAAGATTTCGCAGGGCGCCGAAAAGGATAAAGAGCGCGACCGCGATCGAAAGCAAGGGATCGAGGATCCAAAGATCGGTAAAGCGCATAACAAGCGCCCCCACGAGAACGACGATCCACCCAAGCACATCCTCCAGCATATGCAGGTTAATGGCCCTTTGATTCAGAGAGCCTTCCCCGGAAGTAAACCAAGCCGCCACAAAGTTAACAAGAAAGCCGATGATCGCGATCAGCATCATTCCGTTATAGTCGATGGGTCGTGGAAACACAAACCGCATTACTGCATTGTATGCCACCACCAAAGAGCCGCAGAGCAAAATAGCCGACTGCAGCGCGCTGCCCAGCAAAGAATAACGGTAGTAGCCGTAGGTGTATTTTTTGTCTGCCTTTTTGCGGCTGAGCTTTTCCAGGGCAAAAGACACACCGATGCTGAAGGCATCCCCCATATCGTGGATGGCGTCGGAAATAATGGCGATGCTCCCCGTGATCGCGCCGCCCACAAACTCAAAGACAGAAAATGCCAAATTGAGGATAAATGCAACCAATATTTTTCCGGCTGTTTTCATAGCTTCCCTCCGTTGACTTCCCAAAAGAAATAAGATACAATACATTCATTACCGAACAACTTGTTCTATTATTGTAGCAGAGCGCCCCGCTTTTGCAATAAACGATGTTTTCCGTCTATTCGTTACGGAACAAATTTTGAAAATTGTACGGAGGAAGCTATGGACAGACGGCAAAGAAAAACCCGGGAGGCCATTTTCAAAGCCTTTACCGGCCTTCTTTCCAAAAAGGAATTCGGCCAGATCACCGTAGGGCAGATCATTGAGCAGGCCGACGTGGGCAGAGCCACCTTCTATGCCCATTTTGAAACCAAGGACGACCTTTTGAAGGCCCTGTGCGAGGAACTGTTCTGCCATATTTTTGACGGTATGGAGGGCGGTCACCGGGAGCACCGCCACATTTTTAACTGCGATGCCCCGGACTCGGTGTTTCTGCATCTTTTCCGCCATTTGCAGAAAAACGACAACCAAATTCTGCAGCTGCTCTCCGGGCAGAACAATGCCCTGTTTTGGGACTACTTTAACCAGGGGCTTGGCCGTTTGGTAGAAAAGCAGGCGGCGCTTTTTGCCACCCGGAAAGATCCCAAGCTGCCGGATCGTTTTTGGACAGATCACATTGTTTCTGTTTTTGTGCAGACCCTTCGCTGGTGGATCGGCCAGGGACTGCAGGAAACCCCGGAAACAGTCACAGAATATTTCTTCCTGGCCGTATAAACCTTTGACATTCCCCATCATCTGCGGTATGATATCGAAAACTCCTCTTGAAAAGAGACAAAAGCAATGAAACGAAAATCCTTTTTTGCTGGCGTGAAGGCCGGAATGCCGGTGTGTGTCGGCTACTTTTCCGTCAGCTTCGGCTTTGGGGCAATGGCTATTGCCCAGGGACTGACCATTTGGGAGTCCATTCTGATCTCCGCCTCTAATTTGACCAGCGCAGGCCAGTTTGCCGGTCTTACGGTCATTGCCGCCGGCGCGGCGATCCTGGAAATGGTGCTGACCCAGCTGGTGATCAACAGCCGCTATGCCCTGATGAGCCTTGCCCTCGGTCAGCGGCTTGGCCCAAAGGTGGGCCTTGGCAAGCGGCTTTCAATGGCCTTTTTCAATACAGATGAAGTGTTTGCTTTGGGGATGTCCCAAGGGAAAAGCCTGACCCCCGGCTTCTTTTTGGGTGCAGGCACGATCGCCGCCATCGGCTGGATCTCCGGCACGGCTCTGGGCTCTTTGGCAGGGTCACTACTGCCCCTTTCCATTCGGGCGGCTTTGGGCGTGATGCTTTACGGTATGTTCATCGCCATCGTTGTGCCTCAGGCACGGCAGGAAAAGCCCATTCTTATATGCGTTGCCCTTGCGTTGGTTTTCAGTTGCCTGTTTAACT
>JAZNDS010000038.1:0-74360 GCA_045588145.1 Eubacteriales bacterium
CCTTTGCGTTGGAGGCGCCACCCGGAATCGGACCGGGGATAAGGGTTTTGCAGACCCGTGCCTTACCGCTTGGCCATGGCGCCGAGATAAAAACGGACACAGGTTTCCGTGTCCGTTCTGGAGCGGATTACGGGGCTCGAACCCGCCACCTCGACCTTGGCAAGGTCGCGCTCTACCAAATGAGCTAAATCCGCAAGTGGCAGCATAAAGCTGCATGGTGCCTCCGGTCGGAATCGAACCAACGACACGAGGATTTTCAGTCCTCTGCTCTACCAACTGAGCTACAGAGGCATAATGGCGACCCGGATGGGGCTCGAACCCACGACCTCTGCCGTGACAGGGCAGCGCTCTAACCAACTGAGCTACCAGGCCGTTTCACCAAGAGAAGGGACCAAAAGGTTGGTGGGAACAATAGGACTCGAACCTATGACCCCTTGCTTGTAAGGCAAATGCTCTAACCAACTGAGCTATGCTCCCATCCCGACCGCTTTTTCAACGGCTTTCTAATTATAGCAAAAGAGTTTTCGTTTGTCAAGCCCTTTTTTCGCATTTTTTGATTTTTTTGTTTTTTCCTTATAAGAAAAGGATTTTTTGCGCCCCCGCCCCCCGTTTTCCTTGACTCTTTCCCCCTTTCGTGCTACAATAAGAGGCAATATAGCTATGATAAAAGACTTGGAGGACGAACCGTGACAAAGGAAAAAATAAAGGAAAAAGGCCTCTTTTTGTTGGGGATCGCGATCTGCCTTGCGCTTGCCGCCCTTTCGGTGTGGATCGAAGGGCTTATCCCCGGGGGGCTTCTGGGCGCCTCGATCGTGGCGCTTTTTCTCGGCACGGCGATCAACAGCTTTTTTCACCCCGCGTGGCTGAAGCCCGCCCTGAAATTCACCTCGAAAAGGATCCTGAAGGCGGCGATCATCCTTCTCGGCGCCGGTCTTTCCTTCAGCACCATTCTTTCGGTCGGCAAAATGACCTTCTTCGTGATGATCTTCACCTTCCTTATGTGCTTTGGGGGCGGGTATTTCGTGCGCCGCCTTTTCGGGCTGAATTGGAAGCTTGGGAACCTCATCTCGGCAGGGACCGGGATCTGCGGCGGCTCTGCCGTGGCGGCGATCGCGCCCGTGATCGATGCCGATGACAGGGATATTGCCTTCGCCCTTTCCTCTACCTTTTTATTCGATATGGTGATGATCGCGCTTTACCCGCTTATGGGGCAGGCCCTCGGCATGAGTGATATCGCCTACGGCATCTGGGCGGGGACCTCGGTCAACGATACGGCGAGCGTCGTGGCCTCGGGCTATGCCTTTTCCGAGGCGGCGGGGGATTTTGCCACCATGGTCAAGCTGACCCGCACCATCGCCATCATTCCGACGGTTCTCGTCTTTGCCTTTGTCGGCACCCGCATGAAAAAAAGAGAGCTGCAAGCGGCAAGCGGCGGCACAAGGGTCGACCTTGTCAAGATCGTTCCCTGGTTCATCGGCGGCTTTTTGCTTCTGGCCGCCCTCAACAGCCTTGGCCTTATTCCCGCCGTTGCCGCGGCCCCCATCAAGGGCACGAGCAAATTCCTGATGGTGACGGCCCTTGCGGCGATCGGGCTCAATACCAGCCTTATCGATTTCAAAAAGGCAGGCTTAAGACCGATGTTTTACGGGGTCACGATCGACACGCTTGTGACACTTACCGCCCTTGCCGTTATTTGGCTGATGGGGCTGATGTAGGGAAGAAGGCATGCCGCAGAAAGAATGTCTTACGAAAAAAGAGATCGAGCTTGATATCAAAAAACCTTATCACAAGAGAAAGCATAAAAGGGGATCTTCTTGAAGAGAACAAAAAGGCCCTTTTGGGCAAAGCCGCTGATCTACGAGCTGGCCGAAGCGGGCGATAAATTTTATATCGTCCGCTTCCCGAACAAAAAACAGATCGAAGGGGTCTATCCCCAAAGCACGTACGAATACAAAGAAAAATAAGGAAAGGTAAAAGCCTATGGAGCTGACGGTCAAAAAGGAACGGAATTCCTCGATCGAGCTGCTTCGCATCGTTGCGATGCTGTTCATCATTTTATCGCATCTGTGCGTGCATAACGGGATCTCTTTATCCCAAATGCCGCTGTCCTTAAATAAAACGCTGATGCAATGGGGAACGCTTGGCAACCTCGGTGTCGATATCTTCGTTCTGATCTCGGGCTATTTTCTCAGCACGCTTACCTTTAAGCGGCGGCGCCTTATCGAGCTGTTGACCGAGGTCTGGCTTTATTCGGCTATCCTTGCCGCCCTTTCGTTCTTCGTTTTTGATATCGTGCCGGATCAGAAGGCCTTTCTTAAGATCTGCATGCCGACGGTCTTTGCGGAATATTGGTTTTTTTCCGCCTACGTCGTCCTGCTTTTGCTTTCCCCCTTCTTAAACCTTTTGATCGAGAGGATGTCGCGCGCCGATTTCAAACGGCTGCTTCTTATTCTTCTTTCGCTGTGGGTGCTTATCCCAACGGCGACTACCCAGCTGATGTACGGCAACGAGATCGCCCAGCTTATCCTGTTTTATCTCATCGGCGCCTACTTCCGAAAGCATCCCGACAACCTCTTTGAAAAAAAGCGGGTGCGGGTTCTCTGCACGGCGGTCTTTTGGGTCCTTCTTCTTTTCTCCTCGGTCTTTATCGATCATTTCGCCGCCAAGCATTTTCCCTCCCTCGTGGGGCAGGGGCTCCGCTTCTTTTCCAGAAATTCGCTGTTTGTTGTGGGGATCGCCGTCGGGATGTTTGCCTCGGCCGTTTACCGCAAGCCCTTTACGAACCGCTTTATCAACGCGGTGGCCGCCTGTACCTTCGGCGTTTATTTGCTTCATGACAATCACCTGTTTCGGCAGGCGCTGTGGACGCGCATCTTCCCGATCAAGGCGATCTACGGATCCCCTCTTTTCCCGCTGTATGCCGTCCTTATCGTTTTCACCGTGTTTTCCACCTGTACCGTGATCGAGTGGATACGGCAAAAAACGGTGGCCGCCCCGATCAGCCGCGCCGTTGACCGTTTGGTCGAAAAGGCGGATCTCGGTATCCGCCGGCTCGCCCGTTGGCTTTTCGCCAAGGGGGGCTGACCGCCGCCTAAAAGAAAAAGCACCCGCATAGGTGCTTTTTCTTTTTTTACAGGTCGAGAAGCCGCTTGGCGTTGCCCGAAAAGACGAGCTCTTTATCGGCGTCGGTGATCGGCTCGTATTCCACGGCCTTGACGTAGGCCAGCGGGTTGCAGATCGGGTAGTCGGTGCCGAACAAAAAGCGCTCGGCCCCAAGGGCGCGCACGCCCTCGCAAAGAAGGCCGTAGCGGAAGATGCCCGTGCCCGAAAGATCAAGATACAGGTTCGGACAGGCCTTCATCGCCTCGATATGCGCCATAAAGCGGGCCCTTTCGCCGGGATGCGCCGCGACGAAGGTGACCCCCGGATTTTCTTTTACCATCTGACTTTCACCCGCGACGTCGTCGGTGCTGTGATAGGAAACGACCATCGAAAGCTCGCCCGCCAGCGATAAGATCTCCCGAAGGGCGGGATTTCGGTAGCCCCCCTCCCACGCGTGGATATAGGGGACGATCTCGCCAATGAGGCGGCAACCCGCCTTATGCATCTTCTGTAGCCACTCGCAGGATTCGCGGGGGGCGGCGGGGTGGATCACGGCGCCCGGGATATACGCGCCCCCGAAGCGCTCGGCAAGCGCAAGCGTTTCGGTGTTGGTTCTTTCAAGGAGAGACACGGGATCGCTGTCCTTCAGGATCACCGAGCCGCAGAAGCGGGAAATGCCCGCCCGCGCCATATCCGCAAGGGCCGTATCCTCGCTATTGCCCACCGTCTTCTTATAATGGCAGAGGTTCGCCTCGTTTCCGATCGGCGGATGGATGTGAAAATCAATGATCTCCATTTGCAAGGTTTCCTTTACAAAGGTTTACTTTTTGGTGATATATCCCTCGCGATAAAGCAGCTCGGCGTTCAGGAGCGCGCCGCCCGCGGCACCGCGGAGCGTGTTGTGCGAAAGGCCAACGAACTTATAATCGAAGAGGGTGTCCTCGCGAAGCCGCCCGACCGAAACGCCCATGCCGCCGTACAGATCACGGTCAAGCAGGGTCTGGGGGCGGTTGTCCTCCTCGAAATAGGTGATGAACTGCGCGGGCGCAGAGGGGAGGCCAAGCTCTTGGGGCTTGCCCTTGAAGCTACGCCAGGCTTCGAGAATAGCTTCCTTCTCGGGCTTCTTCTCAAAGGATACGAAGACGGCGGCCATGTGTCCGTCGATAACCGGTACGCGGATGCACTGGGTGGTGATGATGGGCGACTCGGCCTTTACGATCACGCCCCCTTCGACCTTACCCCAGATGCGAAGCGGGTCTTGCTCGCTCTTTTCCTCCTCGCCGCCGATGTAGGGAATGACGTTGCCGACCATTTCGGGCCATTCGTTGAAGGTCTTGCCGGCGCCGCTGATCGCCTGGTAGGTGGTGGCGACGATCTTGGTGGGCTTATAGGCCAAAAGAGGCGTCAGGGCGGGGACGTAGCTCTGGATCGAGCAGTTGGGCTTGACCGCGATAAAGCCGCGGGTGGTGCCGAGGCGCTTCTTCTGGTATTCGATGACCGAGAGGTGGCTGTCGTTGATCTCGGGGATCATCATCGGGACGTCGGGCGTCCAACGGTTGGCGGAGTTATTCGAAACGACCGGCAGCTCGGCCTTGGCGAGCCGCTCCTCAAGCAGCACGACCTCGCTCTTCGGCAGGTTGACGGCGCAGAAAACAAAATCACAAAGGTCGGCGATCGTCTTGGTGTCCTCGGACGAGATGACCACCATATCCTCCACCGACTTGGGCATCGGCGCGGTAAGCTTCCAGCGCGCGCCGACCGCCTCACGGTAGGTGCGCCCCGCGCTTCTTTCGCTGGCGATCAGGGCCGAGATCTCAAAATACGGATGCTCCGCCAGCAGGGTGACAAAGCGTTGGCCGACCATACCGGTGGCGCCAACGATACCAACCTTCAATTTCATCACAAATCCTCCTGTATACAGAAAATATCTTTTACAATATCGCATTATAGCACGAAGGGGCGTTTTTGTCAATCAAAAGCCGCCCTTTTTGCAAAAAACCCCTTTTCAAAACACAAATATACAGATATCATACCCTATTCTTTTGAACAAGTCACGCTTTTTTCCAAATAAACCTTTTGTTTTTCCAAATAGATTTGTTTATTTGGAAATCCAAAAACAGAAGCGACCGTGTTTTACCAACCGCTTTTTAAAAAAGGGAGCTTGCCGAATTTTGCAAGCCCCCCTTTGGAGATTTAGCGAAGCCTTACGCTTCTTTTTTCTTTTTCTTTTTGCGAATTTTATTGAGCTTCTTGTTGATCGCCAACAGCTCTTCCTTCGTGAAGCTGACGTTCATCATGCCCATCAGCCCGAGAAGGCGAAGGACGGTGAAGCCCTGCATCATCTGCATCATATCGGCCGAAAGCTCAAAGCCCATGGCGGTTCCCTTTTCGCCCTTCTTCTTGCCGCCCATCAGGCGCTTGGCAAGCGAGAGGAAGAGAAGCTTGCCGCGCAAGGTTGCCAGCACCTCGCCCATCTTATCGTTGAGCGAGAGGCGTCCTTCGGGCATATCGACCTCAAACCAGTTCAGCACCGCGTTCTTTTCGACAAGGCGGTACTTTTCGGGGAAGGTGTCGACCTTTTGCAGGCGGCTTTCGTCGCGGCACTCACCCGCGACGGCCAAAAGCTTTGTTTCCCCGACGTTCGGTACGTCGAAATAGAAGAAATGCTCGGGGCTTTGCTTCTTACCGAGCGACTGCCCGTTCGCGAACAGCTCGACCTCGGGAAGGTTCGAATAGACGGTGACACGCGCAACGTCCTCGCATCTCTCCTCGTAGCGCTTACCGCAGATATGCACGAAGGGATCGTCCGAGAGCCAGGCCTTGTAGGCGTAGAAGGCGTCCTTCTTATACTTGCGGTCAAAGGTCATAAGGCCCTTGTGATTCTGTCCGTTCTCGCCGCCCTCGCTGCGTGCGTCGGCCCCGAAATCGAACATATTCCACACGTGGGTCGCCCACAGATACTTACGGGTAAAGAGCTGCTTGATCAGCTCCTCGTGGTAGTAGGCCTGGTATTCCTCGGTGTAGTCGCCCTGGCGGGGGTCCGAGGTATGCCAGTCGAGCGCCTCGCAGCCGTATTCGCTGACGCCGACGGGAAGACTCGGATGCATGGCGTGGAACTTATCGAACCAGGGGCCGTTCATATCGGTGTCGCCGCCGTACCAGCCGAAGTAGTGGTTGTAGGAGACAACGTCGGGGATCTCCAGATACGGGCTGTCCATCGGGCACATCGAGACCGCCGCCACCGTGGTAAGACGGGTCTTATCCATTGAATGGACGAGGTCGTTGAGCATGCGGTGATTATCCAGAAGATCGGGATCCTTGTCGCCGTTCATGGTGATCTCGTTCGAAAGGCCCCATACGACGATCGAGGGGTGATTGTAGTTCTGGCTGATCAGCTCGATCATCTGGGTGCGGGTGTTTTCGCGCCCACCCGGCATATGCTTGGAGATATAGGGGATCTCCGCCCAGATGACAAGCCCCTTTTCGTCGCAAAGATCATAGAAATACTGATCGTGCTGATAGTGCGCAAGACGAATGGTGGTAGCGCCGACCTCCAGGATCAGCTCAATATCCTCGCGGTGATGCTCGGGAAGCAGGGCGTTGCCGATGCCAAGGCGGTCCTGATGGCGCGAAACGCCGCGAAGCGGATATTCTTCTCCGTTGAGGATAAAGCCGCGCTCGGGGTCGATCGAGAAGCTGCGGCAGCCAAAGCGGGCCGACACCTCGTCAACGACCTCGCCGCCCATCAGCAGCTCGGCCTTCGCGGTATACAGATACGGATTCTTGCGCCCGTGCCAGAGGGTAGGATCTTCAATAACGATCGTTTCCTCGTCCTTTTCGCTTTCAAGGCTTGCGACGACCGCCCCCTCTTTATCGGTGACGGTGTAGCGGAAGGTGGCGCCTGCCGCGTTTGTTGTGTAAAGTTTCGTTGTCGCTTTCGCCGTGTTGCCCTCTACGATCGGGGTGACCTGGATACCGGGGGCCCCGTAATAGTCGAGGTCAAAGTGCGCCTCCTCGACCGAGATGAGGTTCACGTTGCGGTAAAGGCCGCCATAGAAGGTGAAGTCGGCCATCTGGGGATAAACGCGGTCGTTCGGGGCGTTGTCGACGGCGACCGTGATCCGCTTGCTCTTTTTCAGGGCCTCGGTGATATCGACGCGATAGGTCGAATACCCACCGTCGTGGTGGAAAAGCTTTTCTTCTCCGACATAGACGTCGCTCGACGAGTTGGCGCCGCATATCTCCAGATACTGGCGGGCGCCGGTAAGAGGCTCCGAAAGCTCACGGCAGTAGTAGGCGGTGCCGCGGAAATAGTCGTTTCCGCCATCCTGACCGTCGGTGGCGTTCCAAGTGTGGGGCAGGGTAACGGACTCGGCCCCCTCGGGCAGCTGCCCGATCGCGGCGGGGGCGTTCTTCGAAAAGAGCCAGCCCTCGTTTAAGGAAATCTTGTTTCTCATTGTTTTCTCCTTTGGATCTATCGGTTTTGAAAGGAGCCCGACCAAGCGGTCGGGCATCCTTACGGATTTATTCTTCGACCGAAGCGGCCTTTCTTTCCTCAAGCTCGGCGTTCATTTCGCCAAGCGTTTTCTTATCGAGGTTGTAGATCACGGCAATGCCGATGAACTGCAAAACGGCGCTGAAGAGGTAAAGGGCGGCGACCAGCCAGCACATGTTGTGCGCGGTCGTCATGCTCTGACCGATGGTGCCGTATTTGGCCTCGTAGCCGAGCCAGCCCATGATCAGCAGAACAGCCGAGGGACCAACGCCCTGCGCCAGCTTACGGAAGAAGGAATGCAGCGAATAGACGGTGCCCTCCTCGCGGGTGCCGAACTTCCATTCGTTGTAGTCGATCGCATCCCCCATCATCGCCCAGGAAACGCAGGTGTAAACACCCATGCCGATGCCGAAGGCAACAAGGCCGAGGATAAAGACGACAAGCGCCACCGTGGTGTTCCCGATCAGGGGGAAGATCAGCATAATAACGCCGCCCGCGATCGAGACCAGCGTACCGACGACCGAGGCCTCCTTTTTGCCGTACTTTTCCACGATCTTCGTGATAAAGGGCATAAAGAGGAACATGGGAAGGAAGCCGATGACCTGCACGACACCCGAAAGAGAGGCCATATTAAAGTAGGTCGCAAACATGATAGTCGAGGCGGTGGTAGCGGCGTTCATGCCGAGGAACATACCCATGGCGGCGAGCGTCGCGCCGACGGCGGGGCGGTTCTTCATAAACTTGCCAAAGGCCTTGATGATGTTGAACTTTTCGGTCTTCTCCTGGGTCTTTACGGTATTTTCGTCCACACGGACCGTGATGTTTTTCAGCATAAAGAGGAAGGCGAGGAACCCGATAACGCCCATAATAAGCGCCGCGAGGAACACACGCTCGCCAAGCAGGATCTCCAGACCCTTACCGGTCTGCGGGTTCAATACCGCCTCCCCGATCTCATAGGGGCGGGAGGGGTTGCCGGGCGTTGCGGGCGTGACCGTAAACTGATCGGGGGTAACACCCTCGGGCAGAACGATCTGATCGAGGAAGTTGGTGTTTCCCTCCCAGGTCACCTTGCGCCAGATCAGCATCGGCAGAATGACGTTGGGAAGAATGTTACCGACCATCGAGCCGATCGAGCGCCAGGTCGAAAGCTGGGCACGCTCACCGGGATCGTCGGAAACGATCGAGAGCATCGAGCCGTAGGGAACGTTGGCGATGGTGTAGAAGGCATCCCAGACGATATACCCGACGATGAAGAGGATCGCCTTTAAGACGACGGGGGCATTCGGGAAGGGGAGGAAGACGGCGGCGCCGCCGACCAACAGCCCACAGGCCCCGATAAAGATATAGGTCTTGAATTTTCCGTGCTTATAGGATCTTCTGTCGTTGTCGATGAGTGTACCGATCAGGGGATCGTTTACGGCGTCCCAGATCTGGACCACGAGAAGCAGGGCCGAAAGAAGCCCGGTCTCCAGCATCATGTAGACCAGCCAGAAGGTCTGTACGGTGGCCTTCAGCGCAAAGCTCATGTTGCAGCCAAGGTCACCGGCGGCATACGCCAGCTTATCGCGCATACCAAAGGGTCTTTTTGCCTTTTGATTTTCCATTTCGAAAGATTCCTTTCTAAAATTTTATATTGTACCGCCCCTTCATTATACCAAAAGAAAGGGAAAAGGTGTTTGTAGCATTTTCCTGTAATTTGTATTTTTTTTATATTATTATAAAAAAATAGTTGAAATTTTCACAAAAATGAGGTAAACTTTAGGTAATTATATGGAAAAAACGACTATGGGGGCGGATATGAACTACCAAAGGGAGCTGTTGTTCCTTCAGCGCGCGCTTACGAAGCTTTCTCTTCGCCTTTTCCTTTTTTCCGAAAAGGAGAAGGACGAAAAGGGCAAGCCCTTTGACGGCGGTCTTCGCCACATTCTCGGGATCCTTGAGGACCGATGCGCCGCCCTTTTGCCGCATTGCCGTGCCGCCAAGGAGGCGGGGATCTATACCTTTACCGACCGCTTTTTGTGCAGCTACAGCTTTTTGCGCCTGCCGGGGGAGGAGGAGCGCTTTCTTTTCATCGGCCCCTATCGGCGCGAGGGGGTGCGGCGCGAGGCCTTCCTTCAACGCCTTGAAACGGTTTTGCAGAAGGGAAAGATCCCTCCGTCGCTCGGCGGCTTTTTCGAATCGCTGACCCCGATCGGAGACGGCCACGCGCTTTTCGCGCTGCTGGAGGCCTTCGGGGATCTTTTATGGGGGAAGGACGGTTACGTTTTCCACACCGTAAAGGAAAAATACGAGATCGACCTGCAAAGGGTGCTGGCAAGGCACACGGGAAAGGAGGAGCTTTCCCTCCCCGCGGAGCGGGAGCTGGAGCTGCGCTACGCCTACGAGAACGAGATGATGGAGATCATTTCGCACGGGCAGGCCCACCGCCTCTCCTTTCTGCGCGCCCTCTCCTCCGCCCCCGATCGGGTCATGGAAAAAAGAAGCGATAGCCCGCTTCGCAACCTGCAGAACTACGCCGTGATCTTCAACACCCTCTCCCGCAAGGCGGCCGAATCGGGCGGGGTGCATCCCATGCATCTGGACAGCCTCTCCCGCCATTTCGCCCTTCGGATCGAGGGCGCCGCCTCGGTAGCGGAGCTTTCCCCGCTTCTTGACGAGATGGCCTACGCCTACTGCCGCCTCGTGCAGAAGCATTCCTTAAAGTCTTATTCCCCGCCCGTGCAGAAGGCGATCGCCTATATCAACGCCAACCCCTCCGCCCCCTTCTCGCTTTCGGCGCTCTCACACCGCCTCGGGCTTTCCGCCAGCTACCTTTCCGACCTTTTCAAGAGGGAAAGCGGCCGATGCCTTACCGAGTACGCAAACGAAAAGAAGATGGAGCTTGCGGCCTCGCTGCTGACCGGCACCGACGAGCGGGTCGGCGAGATCGCGGCAGCGGTCGGGATCCCCGATCTGCAATATTTTTCCAAGCTTTTCAAAAAAAGCAAGGGCGAAACGCCGACCGAATACCGAAAGCGGCGCATCGCCGCCCCGAAAATTCGGTGATCTCTTGCAGCCGACGGACGATATCAAGACGGACGAGCGATGCTCGACCTGTCGGCGTCGTGTGTCGCGTTCTATCGCCTGCGCCTGCTCGGCTCTGCCCGCTCGCGCTTTGGCCGACACCGATTGAAAAAACGCCTTTGCCGTTTTTTCTGCACTAACCCTACAAAAGCCGCCTTTGCACAAAGGCGGTTTTTATCCAAGGCCTTGGTATATCATCACGGCACCGCCGTGCATGAGAACGGACGAGCGATGCTCGCCCCTACTATTGTAATCCAAAAGGGGAAAAACATACGAAAAAAGCCAACGCATTCGGACGAAGCCGTTTGCCTTGGCTTTTCTTTTTTATTCGTCGCAAAGGACGGTGATCTCTTGGTAGCCGTAATAGCGGAAGGCCTCGATCGCTTCGGGGGTGATCCGCTCGCCCGGCATTAAGATCGGAACCGCCGGCGGACAAGCGGTCGGCAGGCCGCCGAGGATCTTTCCCTCGGCCCATTCCAAGGGGACGGCGGTCGACGGGCGCATCAGCGCTTCGCGCGGGGAAAGGACGGCCTCTCCCGAAACGGCGGGGGGCGCGCTCTGCTCGATCGGACGGCCGCGCGGGATCGACAAAAGCACCCGCTCGACCCGCGAAAGTTCCCGCCCCGAAAGCCGGGGGGAGAGCATCAGGACTACGTGATCGGGGTCGGCGTGCTCCACAAGGATCCGCTTTCTTTCAAGCAGCGAAGCCAGCGTGCTTCCGCTGTATCCGAGGGGCTTGGTCAAAAGCGTCAGCTTCAGGGGCTCATCCCCCACAAGGCCGTAGCCGTGCGCCGTAAGGCTCTCTCGCAGCTCCTTCAGGCGGGGAAGGAGCGCCTCCAGCGCGCGGGGGAAGCGGCGGAAGAGATGCTCATTCAGCCGATCGAGCGAAGCAAGCGTCAGATACGAGGGGCTGGTCGAAGCAAAGAGTGCCATCGCCCCCTCGGCCTCCTGCGAGAGGAAGAGCGGCGCGTTCTGCCCGATATGCAGGTACGCCGCCCCCGTCAGGGCGGGCAGGGTCTTATGCGCCGAATCGCAGCAGAGATCGCATCCCCCGTCCAAGGGGTGGCGCGAGGGGGAAAGAAAGCGCAGGTAGGCGCCGTGGGCGTTATCCACGAGAAGCAGGGTGCCGTAGCGATGGCAAAGCGACGCCAGCGCCCCGATATCCAGCGTATTCCCGAGATAATCGGGCGAGGTGACGAAAAGCGCGATCGGACGCTCTCTTTGCAGCTGCTCCTCCAGGGCGGAGGGGTCGGGGGTATAGGAAAGAAGCCCCCCCTCTCCAAGGAGCCAGGTGACCTTTATATCCACAAGCGCCGCCGCCGAAAGAAGCGCCTTGTGCGCGTTGCGGGCGCAAAGCAGGCGGGGCTCTCTTTTCTGGCTTGCGGCATACAGGCGCACAAGATAGAGCATCGCGCGGATGCAGTGAGAGGAGCCCTCGGTCGAATAGAGCGTCCTTTGCGAGCCGAAGAGGACCGAGGCGTAGCGCTCGCTTTGGCGGATCACGCCGTTTGCGTTGTAGAGCGTATCGGCCCCCGCGATCTCGGTGATATCCCATGGCTCGGGCCCCAGAAGGCGCTTCCCCTTATGCCCCGGCATATGCAGGCGGATCGGGCGGCGCTTGGCGTAGCGCTTGACGAAGGTATAGATCGGGGCGTTCTTCATAGCGAAAGCTCCCGCTTGGCGATCTCAAGATAGATCGCGCATTCCATCCGCTTGCGGAACAGGCGACAGCCGCTTTCGTAGATGCCGCGGATGCTGCCCGTGGCGTGGTAGGCGTTGGCGGCGCACCCGCCCGAGCAGTAGAGCTTGGCCCAGCAGTCGGCGCAAGCAGGGCGCGCGTAGACATTGCAGGCGCGGAATTCGTTTTGCATTTCGAAATTATCAAGCCCGTCCCACACGTTGCCGAGCTTGAATTTCTCGTCCCCGACGAACTGGTGGCAGGGGTAAAGATCGCCGGCGGGAGTCACGGCCATATATTCGGTGCCCGAGCCGCAGCCCGAGATGCGCTTATAGATGCAGGGACCGCCCGTAAGGTCGATCATATAATGATAGAAGGTAAAGGGGTCGCCCTCCTTCTTCTTTTGCAGCATCAGCTCGGCCAGCTCCTCATACTGCTTCATAACAATTGCAAGATCCTCCTCGGTAAGCGCCGAGGGGGAATCGGGAGGGGCGACCACCGGCTCCATGCTGATCTCGCGGAAGCCGAGCGAAAGCATTTCCTTGATATCGGCCAGAAAATCGGGGTTCTCATGCGTGAAGGTGCCGCGCATATAGTAATTTTTACCCTCGCGCGCCTTGACCATCTCCTGAAAGAGCGGCACGATGCGGTCGTAGCTGCCGCGCCCCGCGTGATCGACGCGGTAACGGTCATGCACCCGCTTTCGCCCGTCAAGGCTTAAGACGACGTTGCTCATTTCCTTGTTGGCAAAGTCAATGACGTCACGGTCGATGAGCATGCCGTTGGTGGTCAGGGTGAAGCGGAAGTTTTTGTTATACTTCTTTTCGACCGAGCGGGCGTAGGCCACCAGCTGCTTGACGACCTCAAGGTTCATCAGCGGCTCCCCGCCGAAGAAATCGACCTCCAGGTTATGCCGCGTGCCCGAATGTTCGATCAGAAAATCCAGGGCGCGCTTACCGGTCTCAAAGGACATCACGGCGCTTTTTCCCTGATACTTCCCCTGCCCCGCAAAGCAGTAGGCGCAGGCAAGGTTGCAGGTATGCGCCACGTGCAGGCACAGCGCCTTCACGACCCCCGCGGTCTTTTCCTTTAAGTCCCCCGCCCGCGCTTCAAAGGTATCGGGCGCGAAGAGCTTTTTCTCTTCCTTTAAGGAAAGGATCTCCCCGTAGCAGGAAAGAAGCTCCTCCTCGGTAACGGCGGGGTTATCCTTGTATTTTTCAAGAAGCGAAGCGATCAGCGCATCCTTTTCGCTTTGCTCGAATTGCTCGATCATATCGAAGGCGACCTCGTCCACCACGTGAATGGCGCCCGAGTAGGTGTCCAGCACGATGTTGTAGCCGCCCTGCTTATAGCAATGTACCATATTTCCTCTCTTTTCTATGAAGATAAACCGAAGAAAAACGCCGCCTGCCGGCGGCGTTTTTTCTTACTTATTGTTGTTTTCGCAGTTCTGATTGGCGATGCCGCAGCTGGTCTTGCAGGCGGACTGGCAAGAGGTCTGACACTCGCCGCAGCCACCGTTCTTTGCGCTCTTGCAAAGGTCACGGGTCTCGATGGTCTTAATATGTTCCATACTGATATCCTCCGTATATTACGATTTTCTTTATTATAGCACGCGTATAGCCGCTTGTCAAGAAGCGACAGGGGGATTTTTTGCGATCAGAGGGTGTCGCTTTCGTGATGGCGGATGAAGTCCAAGAACACCGCCCAGTCGTGGCGCGAAAGGAAGTGCATCCCCGCGCGGCGGCGGTAGCCGATGCGCCCATCCATGTACCGCTCGTCGATCTCGGGCATTTTGTTCTTGTGGCAGAAGCCGACGCGCCCCAGCCGGGTATACGCGGGGGAGGCGGCGCAGCAGCAAAGGAACTCGGAATCGGGGTCGGCCCACTCATCCATTTGCGAGGAGGTGACGAAAACGAAGCGCGGCGCGATCGAGCCGAGCAAAAAATGCTGGTCGAAGCCTTCGGGAAGGTTGGCTTCGGCAAAGCTTTGGTACTTTTTCGAGAACCAATGCGGGAAGACGGAGGTGATGGCGCGAAGCGTTTCGCCCGTGTTCAGGTTCAGGGGGCCGCGCTTTTCCAGAAAGCCGATGTTGCCGCGGTGAAGAGCGGCGCCCGAGCAGCCCGAGTTGTTGGAAAGCACGTAGCGGAAGCGCTCGTCACACATGCCGGTGACAAGAGCGGTCTTTCCAAGGCGGCTGTGTCCGAGGATCGCCGCCTGCGAAAGGTCAAGCCCCGTAAGCGTTTCGGCGTAGTCGAGAAGGCGGGAGGCCGCAAAGCTCCAGACGCGGATCTTGCCTGCCGTATCCTCCCTTTCCTGCCCGTTCGGCAAAAGGACCTTGCAAAGGCCGTTCGTAAAATCGCCGTCATCACTCGTTACGTCCTTATAGCAGAAGGAGAGGACGGCAAAGCCGCGGTCGGCGATCTCCTCAAGCGGGAAATACTTATCGGGCACGTTCGGGGAAAAGTTCATAAAAACGACAAGGGGGTGAAGCTTATCATCGTGATAGAGCAGGCGGTTGACCGTGAAGGTATGGCTGCCGTATTCGGAGCTTACCGTCATCTCGACCGTCGAATGCTCGCCGGTATAGCAAAGATAGCGCTTTTCGATCGAGGTCGGCTTTGAGACCGACACCTCGTAGGGCACCTCGGGCAGGTAGCCGTATTCGTTATCCAGCAGAAGCTTTTTCATCTCCTCGCGCGGAAGAATGGAGGGAAGATCTCTTTCCTTCAGCAGCTGTTCGATCATCTTTCTTCTCCTTTTCGGAAAAATTCGTTTTTTCACGCACAGTATATCACAGCAGGAGGGGATTTGCAAGCAGATACTTGATTATTTCTTAAAAAAATGTTATATTATGAGGGAGCGCCGAGCCCCCCCAAAAAAAGGCGCTGATTTTACAAGAAAAGGAATCCCTATGGCTAAAAAAAGCATCAAAAAACGCCTTTCGGCTTACCGCGCCTCGCTTCATCATACCGACGGGGCCTCTCGCTATATTCGGCTTTACACCCTCTTCGTCAGCCTTTTTCTGCTTCTTGCCTCGCTTATCGGGGCCCTTCTGACCGAGGAGACCGCCTTCTTCAAGCATTTTTTAACCCTGCAGATCACCCCCTCGCCACTGATCACCGACTATTTCGCCTTAGGCGGGCTTGGCAGCACCTTCTTTAACGCGGGGATCCTCGGCCTGCTTGTCAATCTTCTGATGCGCCTTTTCAGAACGCGCGCCAACGCCACAACGCTTGCCGCCTATTTCCTCGTGATCGCCCACGGCTTTTACGGGCTTTCGGTGCTTTCCTGCCTGCCGATCCTTCTCGGGGGCGCCGTTTATTGCCTTGTCCGCCGCCGACCGATGGGAGAGCATTTGCCCACCGTCCTCTTTTCCACCGCCCTTGGCCCCTTTATCGGGGATTTCCTCTTCCGCTACCCGCCGACCCACGGGGGCGGCACGGGGCTTTCTCTTGCGGGGGTGCTGCTCGCGCTTTTCTTCGGGATCCTTGTTGGCTTTGCGGTTCCCGCGCTGATTTCGGGCACCTCGGGCATGCACCGCGGCTACAGCCTGTATAAAGCGGGCCTGGCCATCGGGCTTCTCGGGGTCTTCTGCTACGCCCTTTTCTACCGCTGCCTCGGCCTTGTGGCCCCCCCGGCGCCCACAGCGCCGAGCGGCGGCTACGGAGAAGGCACCCTCGGCTATATGCTTTTCGTCAATCTCTTCCTTCTTTCGCTTTTCCTTATCACCCTGCTGTGGGGCTATTTTTCAAACAACAAAAGCCTTGAGGGCTTCGGCCCCCTGCTTCGCTCAACCGGCTACGGCACCGATTTCGTCGACCGCTTCGGCTTTCCCATTTGCCTTATCAACCTTGCGGTATACGGACTGTGCCTTTTGGCCCTTTTCGATCTTTTCGCCCTGCTTCCCTCGTTTATCCCAACCCTGCCCGAGGCGGCGGGCTTTACCGGCCCCACCCTTGGGGTGATCTTCGCGGCGCTCACCTTCTCGGCCGACGGACAGCAGATCCGCACCGTGTGGCCGATCGCCCTCGGGTACGCCCTGCTTTTTTGCCTGTGCTTCGGGGTAACGGCGGCGCTGGGGTGGTCGCTCCCCTGGACGCTTGGCAGCCAGGTGTATCTTGGCGGCCTTGCCTTCGCGACCGGCCTTTGCCCCTTTGCGGGAAAGTACGGCGCCAAGGTGGGCGTTGCCGCGGGCTTTTTAAGCGCCACGATCTGCGCCGTCACCGCGCAGATGCACGGCGGCTTCGTGCTGTATAACGGCGGTTTCACGGCGGGCCTTGCCGCCCTTCTGCTTCTGCCGATCCTTGATTTTTATCACATTCAACCCAAGTTTGAGGACGATACGCTTTGATTTTGTAAACACAACCTTACAAGGGAGATCGTTATGTTTGACCTATTCGTGCGCCTTTTCATCAAGGACAGCCAAAACACCGAAAGCGAGGCGGTGCGTAGCGCCTACGGGCGACTGGCGAGCCTTTTCGGGATCGTGATGAACCTGCTGCTTTCGGGCGGAAAGATCCTTTTCGGCCTTTTGTCGGGTGCGATCTCGATCCTTTCGGACGGCCTTAACAACCTTTCGGACGCCGCCTCCTCGCTGATCACGCTCGTCGGATTCAAGCTTTCCGCGAAGAAGCCGGATCGGGAGCATCCCTTCGGCCATGGGCGGATCGAGTATCTTTCGGGGCTGCTCGTTTCGGCGATGATCCTGATCGTTGCCTTTCAGCTTTTCACCGATTCGCTTACCAAGGTGATAAGCGGAGAAAGCGCCTCACTGGAGCGGGGGGTCTTTGGCTACATCACGCTTGCCTTTCTCGTACTTTCGATCGCGATCAAACTGCTGATGGCGGGCTTTAACCGCCATGTGGGGAAAAGGATCCGCTCGGCGGCGCTTTCGGCCACCGCGCTTGACTGTCTTTCCGACTGCATCTCGACCGCCGTCGTTCTCCTTTCGATGCTGCTGTCTCTCTTTATCCCCGATTTTCCGATCGACGGATGCGCGGGGCTCTTCGTTTCACTCTTTATCGCGTACACGGGCGTTCGGTCGGTAAAGGAGATCGTGGCCCTGCTTTTGGGGCAGGCACCCGATCGGGAGCTGGTGAAGAAAATCGAAAAATACGTTGAGGAATTCGATCCGCGCGTCGTGGGGCTGCATGACCTCGTCCTGCACGATTACGGCCCCGGGCGGAAGATCCTGATCTTGCACGTGGAGGTCCCCGCCGAAGGAAACATACTGGAGCTGCACGACCTCGTCGACAACATCGAGGTGGGGCTTTCCGAGCGTTTTTCCTGCATCACGACCATTCATATGGACCCTGTTATCACCCAGTCCGAGCGGGTGCTGGAGCTGAAAAGGACCTGCCTTTCGATCGTTCAGGCGATCGACCCCGCCCTTTCCCTGCACGATTTCCGTATGAACGAGGGCTCGACCCACGCCAACCTGATCTTCGACGTGGTGGTCCCCCACGAATGCCCCCTTGCGCTTGAGGAGATCGCCGCGCGCGTCGCCGCCGCCGTCAAGGAGCACGACCCGCGCCTCTCGGCCGTCGTCAAGGCCGAATATCCGTTCGTTTAACGAAGCCTCCTCAAAAGGGGAGGGGCTTGCTCCTCCCGTCTTTGCAAAGAACGGACGACCGATGGTCGCCCCTACCGGCTACACACCAACCGGGATTGCCACTTAGAATACATCCGTCAAAATATATGGTTCAAAGGAAAGAGAAAAATGGTACGGTTGACCTTAGATAAGTATTTGGAAAAACGCGGTATCACGCGCTATGAATTAGCCAAACGGATCGACGTAAAATTCCAAACCGTAGACCGTTATTATAAAAACCGTATCGTGCGGTATGACAGTTATATTTTAGACCGTATCTGCACCGCCTTGGATTGCACCCTTGGCGATATCCTCGAATACGGTAAGGATGAATAATTTTGTCTTATCTTATGCGGGCCGTCAAGGCCGAATATCCGTTCGTCTAAAATAAAAAAACAAAAAAGAGATGCGTGCGCATCTCTTTTTTCTTTGCGGTTATGTCCTCCCCGGTCGCATAGTCGAAATGCGCACTCATTCTCATTCGTTTCATTTCTCCTTGCTTTGCGGGGTATCACTTCAATAAAAAGCCACAACGTGGCTTTTTATCTCGTTCACCAAAAACTCCGTCCCGACTTAGAACTTGTCGACGGGGAACATGATCTTCAGCTGATTGACCTTGCTCTGATAAGTGGCCTGCTGCTTGTCGGCGGTCAGCTTCTGATAGATGGTCTCCCTTGCCTCGTGGTAGGAGATGGGAGAGGCCTCGTTCTTGGCGTTGACGCGGATAAGGTGGAAGCCGAACTGGGTCTTGACGGGGTCGCTGACCTTGCCGATCTCGGCGCTAAAGGCGGCGTCCTCAAATTCCTTCACCATCTGGCCGCGGCCGAATTCCCCAAGGCTTCCGCCCGCCTCCTTCGAGGGGCAGGAGCTATACGCCTTGGCGGCCTCCTCAAAGGTCATCTCGCCCTTTTCGATCTTTTCCTTGACCGAAGCGGCCTCCTCCTCGGTGGCAACCAAGATATGCGCGGCGTTTACGGTTTCGCCCTGGTTGAATTTATCGAGGTTCTCGTCGTAGAACTTACGGACCTCCTCCTCCTTGACCGAAACGTTCCCAAGCGCCTTGCGGATGCCGTACTCGGCAAGCAGCGACTCCTTGGTCTTTTTCAGCTTCAGCTGGAAGGCGGGCTCGGCCTCAAAGAGGTTCTTCTGCGCTTCAAGCAGAAAGAGCTTCTGGTTGATCAGCTCGTCAAGCAGGGCGGCCATGCCCTCCTTGGTGCGATAGGCCTCGGCACGAGGCCCAAGGGCCACCAGCATGCCGTTCAGATCCTCCTCGGTGATCGGCAGTCCGCCGACACGCGCTAAAATTTTCTCGTTCATATTCTTCTCCTTACGAAAGGCGCTTGACCGACAGCGTAACGCTTTCGCCGTTCAGGTTCCAGGCCTTTCCGTTTTCATCCTGATAGTTTACCGCGTCGGCAAGCGTGGCCGAGGCGATCTCCGCCTGATTTTTTTCAAGGATCGCGCGGATCCTTTCGCTGCCGGAGAAGCCGATCTCGATATGGTCGGTCACCTCGAAGCCGCTATCCTTACGCATGGTCTGGATCTTGCTGATCAGCTCACGCACGAACCCTTCCTCCAGAAGCGCCTCGGTCAGCTTGGTGTTCAGCACCACGGTAATGCCGCGGTCCCCGACCGATTCAAAGCCCTCGGCCTTGACCTGCTCGATAAGCAGATCCTCCTCAAGAAGCGCAAGCTCGGTGCCGTCGGGCGCCGTCAGCGTAAGCGCGCCCTTTTCGGTCAGCTCATCCATCGCGTCGTTGCCCGAAAGAGAGGCGAGCGCCGTGCGGATAAAGCCAAGGTGCTTACCGAACTTCGGCCCCACGGTACGAAGCTGGGGCTTGAAGGTGTAGGTCGTGAAGTCGCGCACCGATTCGGTAAAGACGACCTCCTTGATATTCAGCTCCTCCTTGATGATATCGGCAAAGAAGGGCGGAAGAGCGGTTCCCTTGACGTACATCTCGGCAAGCGGCTGGCGGTTTTTGACCGAGGCGGCGTTGCGGCAGGCACGCCCCAGGGTAACGACCGACAAAACCGCGTCCATATGCTTCTCAAGCTCTTCGTCGATAAGCGCTTCATCGACGGCCGGGAAGTCGCACAGGTGTACGCTTTCGGGCGCATCCTTATCAATCCCCGCCACAAGGTTACGGTACATATCCTCGGCCGTGAAGGGGATCATCGGGGCCGCGATCTTGGCCATCGTGACAAGGACGGTATAAAGCGTCATATACGCCGCGACCTTGTCGCCCTCCATCCCCTTGGCCCAGAAGCGCTCGCGGCAGCGGCGGACGTACCAGTTGCTGAGGTCGCCGACAAAATCAAGCAGGGCGCGCGCCGTCTCGGGGATCTCGTAATCGCCGAGGTGACGGTCGACCGCCGTCACGGTGTTTTGCAGGCGCGAGAGGATCCAGCGGTCCATGACCGTAAGGTTTTCTTTACAAAGGGTGTATTCCTTCGGGTTAAAGCCGTCAATGTTGGCGTAGAGAGTGAAGAACGCGTAGGTATTCCAAAGCGTGCCGATAAACTTGTTGCGCCCCTCCAAGACCGCGCCCTCGTGGTATTTGTTGGGGAGCCAGGGCGCGCTGTTCGAATAGAAGTACCAGCGCACGGCGTCGGCCCCGTATTTGGTCAGCTCCTCCATCGGGTCAACGGCGTTGCCCTTGGATTTGGACATCTTCTGTCCGTCCTTATCGAGCACGTGACCGAGAACGATAACGTTCTTGTAGGGGGCCTTGTTGAAGATAAGCGTTGAGATCGCCATCAGGGAATAGAACCAGCCGCGGGTCTGGTCGATGGCCTCGCTGATAAAGTCGGCGGGGAAGTTCTTTTCAAAGATCTCCTTATTCTCAAAGGGGTAATGCCACTGGGCGAAGGGCATCGCGCCCGAATCGAACCAACAGTCGATGACCTCGGCAACACGCTTCATCTCCTTGCCGCAGTGAGGGCAGGGGAAGGTCACAGCGTCGATATAGGGGCGGTGAAGCTCGATCTTCTCGGGGCAGTTCAAGGAAAGGCTCTTCAGCTCCGCGATCGAGCCGATGCAATGCTTATGGCCGCATTCGCATTCCCAGATCGGCAGGGGGGTGCCCCAATAGCGGTTACGCGAGATGCCCCAGTCCTGCACGTTCTTCAGCCAGTCGCCAAAGCGCCCTTCACCGATATTCGCGGGGATCCAATTGACCGTCTTATTGTTGCGGATCAGATCCTCACGCACGGCGCTCATCTTGATGAACCAGGTGTCGCGGGCGTAATAGATCAGCGGGGTATCGCAGCGCCAGCAGAAGGGATACTCATGCTCGAATTTCGGGGCCGAGAAAAGAAGATCACGGCTCTCTAGATCCTTTAAGACCTCTTTATCGGCATCCTTGACGAAAAGACCACCAAAGGGGGTATCCTCGGTCATAAGTCCCTTGGCATCGACCTTCTGCACGAAGGGCAGATCGTATTTTTTGCCGATGCGGCTGTCGTCCTCCCCGAAGGCGGGGGCGATGTGAACGATACCGGTACCGTCCTCCATCGAAACGTAGCTGTCACAGGTGACGAAATGGGCGTTCTTCTTCTGCTTCTCGGCGTCGCGCTTCGCGCAGTCGAAAAGCGGGATATAGGCGCGGCCCTCCAAGACCTTCCCCTCAAAGCTTTCAAGGATCTCATAAGCCGCCTTGCCCTCCTCGGCAAGCGGAGAAAGCACCTTTTCAAGCAGGGGCTTCGCCATATAATAGGTCTTGCCGTCCGCGGCCGCGACACGGCAGTAGGTATCGGTGGGGTTCACGCAAAGGGCAACGTTCGAGGGCAGCGTCCAGGGCGTGGTCGTCCACGCGAGGAAATAGGCGTCCTCGTCGGCAAGCTTAAAGCGCACGATGGCCGAGCGCTCCTTGACCGTCTTATACCCCTGGGCGACCTCGTGGCTCGAAAGCGGGGTGCCGCAGCGCGGGCAGTAGGGAACGGTTTTGAAGCCCTTATACAAAAGATCCTTGTTGAAGATCTCCTTCAGGGCCCACCATTCGGATTCGATATAGTCGTCGTGGTAGGTGACATACGGATCATCCATATCGGCCCAGAAGCCGACCGTACCCGAAAATTCCTCCCACATGCCCTTATACTTCCAAACGCTTTCCTTGCATTCGTCGATAAAGGGGGCAAGGCCGTATTGCTCGATCTGCTCCTTGCCGTCAAGCCCCAGCTTCTTTTCGACCTCCAGCTCGACCGGCAGGCCGTGGGTATCCCAGCCCGCCTTACGAAGGATGTGCGCGCCCTTCATCGCGCGGTAGCGGGGGATCATATCCTTGATAACGCGCGTCAGGACGTGGCCGATGTGCGGCTTGCCGTTCGCGGTCGGGGGGCCGTCGTAAAAGGTGTAGTTTTCACCCTTTTTCCCCTCGATGCTTTTCTCAAAGATGCGGTTCTCTTGCCAGAAGCGCAAGACCTCCTTTTCCCGTTCGGGAAAGCTTACGTTGGTGGGAACCTTATTAAAATGCTGCATAACGCTTCCTCTCTTCCGCGGAGGCTGCCGCGCGGAAAATAATATAATTCATATAATTATATATCATAAAAAGCCCCCTTGTCAAGATGCTTTTGCGCCTTCTTCCCCTCTCCTCTCTTTTCTTCGGTGACAAAAAAGAAGAAAGAGGGAAAAATCCATCTTTATTTCGTTTTTTTGTTTTCAATTTGTGAAACTTTCCTAAAAAACCTTGCTTTTTTCCCGATTTTTGATACAATAAAATAGATAACACGAAAGGAGTCTGACTATGCGTCACACAAAAACCCTTTGCGCGCTTTTCCTGATCGGCGCGATGATGCTTCTGGCCCTCGCTTCCTGCGGCGGTGATCCCGCCGACACGACGACGGTCCCCGGCACGCCGCCCGAGGGCGCGCTCATTGATTACATCGATGAATACAAGATCTACTACCCCACCGACATGGAGAGCGACATGTTCGAGGCGGTCAAGGTCTTTGCCCGCACCGCCAAGGAAAAGACCGGGATCAACTTTATCTTTATGGAGGACCTTTCCTATAAGATTCCCGAGGGTACGCTTGAGATCTTGATCGGCGATACCAACCGCCCCGAAAGCGCCAGCGTTCGCGTGGGTCTTAACGATTACGCGATCTATTTTGAGAACGACCGTCTTTGCATCAACGGCGGCAGTCCCGAGGCGCTTATGACGGCGGTTACGCTGTATTTCGAGCATTACGAAAGGGACGGGGCGCTTTATTACCCGAAGTCGACCCTTCTGTACCGCGCGGACTACCCCTACGACAGCCTGACCCTTGACGGGGTGGATATTTCCGAATATTCGATCGTGTACGAAAGCTCGGAAAAGAATATGGCCCTGCTTCTGCGCGAGAAGATCGCCGAGGCCGTCGGCACTCGTCTGCCGTTGCTTTCGGCGAAGGATACCCCTGTCGACAAGGAGATCGTGGTCGGTATCTTTTCTTCGGGCGTGCGAAAGACGCCCGACGCGCAGAAGGATCGCTGCCACGTAAGCCGCGTCGGCTCCCGCGTTTTCCTGCACGGGGACGGAGAGGGCGGCACCTACTCGGCCGTTATGACCTTTGTGGAAGCCCTTGGGGGCAGCGGCACGCAGCTTTCTCTCTCCAGCGGCCAGACCGCTATGCTTTACAAGACCATCAATCAGCCGACCAACACGCCTGAGTTTGCCGACTTCCGCGGTGAATATTCGCTTGAGATGTCGGCCGAGACGGTCTTCGAGCGCTTTATGATGGCGAAGGAGGAGCTGCCCGACGAGATGACGGTCTACGACCGTATCAGCATCGACGATTTCCCGCTTTCAAGGTCGCGTGTGCTTTACGTCAGCCCGCAGGGCAACGACAACAACGCCGGCACCAAGGAAGCCCCGCTTGCCGGCCTTCAGAAGGCGATCGACAAGATCGGCAACCGCGGCGGCGTGATCTATATGATGGGCGGAACCTATTCGCTTTCTAAGACGGTGGAGCTTACCAAATCGCACGGCGGCTCCGCCACCGCCCCCCTCTTTATCAAGGCATATAACGACGAGGATGTCACCCTGACCTCCAACCTGCTTCTTGAAAACTACGAGAGCGGCGCCTGGAGGGAGGTCGATTTTGACGAGGACGAGGTAGCCGCCCGCCTTTCCGACGAGGCAAAGAGCAGCGGTAAGATCTATTCCGCCACCCTCGAGGACCTCGGTCTTACCCCCGCCGATATGGCCGAGATCTCCCGCTCGACGGGTGAGGCCAACCTCTATGTCGGCGGCGAGAGCTACACGCTGGCCCGCTTCCCGAACGAGACCGGCAGCTCGCTGGATGAATTCTACTTTACCTATACCTACGATACGGGTACCGTATCCTCCTCGACCAGTGGGCATTTAGCCGACTGGCTGGCCCGCTGCGCGGCGGCGGGGATCCCCACCAACACCCAGATCGGCTGGCAGATCCGCGTGATCAACGAAAAGGATAACGGCACGATGAAGAACTCCCGCGGCGAAACGAACGCCCAGGAGATGGCCGACGAGATCCTTTCCTGGGTCAACACCGGCAACATCTGGATCTACGGCAGCACCTACCAGGGCTGGGAGACCGGCTACTACAACCTCAGCCTGATGGAGGAGGAGATCGAAAACTTCCACTACGCGCCCGACGGGGAGACCATGCTGCTCGGCGGCTTCCGCGAGGACTCGCAGGGAATTCCGACGATCGTTTACGACCGCCACGGGAACGCACAGAACCTGACCGGCTACTATTTCCTCAAGTCCAAGCATCCGAACTCGGCGGGCTGCGGCCCCTCCTCCAACTCGGCGGCGGGACGCAACACCTTCTATTTCTTCAACGCCATTGAGGCGATCGATATTCCCGGCGAATGGTTCTACGATATTGAGACCGGGATCATCTACCTCTATGCCACCGACGCGTTTTTGGCAGGCGAGGACGTGACCTATTCGGGCACCAAGAGCTTTACGCTGCTTTCGGCCTCGAACCTTGACGGCCTTGTGATCGACGGCATTGACGTGGACGGCAGCGGAAACGCGGGCATGTCCTTCTCCGGCTGCGACGGGGTCATCATCCAGAACGTCAAGATGAAGAACACCCGCAGCAACGCCATCTCCATGACGAACAGCGAAAACTTCCGCGTTCTGTATTCCGAATTCTCGCACGTGTACGCCAACCGTATCCTGGATCTTGCGACCAACAGCTCCTCGGAGAAGACGGTGCACGATCTGCGTGTCACGAACAACGCCGTACAGAACTGCGTGTTCTACGACCCCGTCTTCGGGTGCGACACCGCTATCTTCCACGGCGGCAGCCGCATGGTCATCTCGCATAACTATTTCAAGGATACCGTCATCAAGTCGGGTAACTCGGCCGAGGTCGTCATCGAATACAACACCTTCGAGGGCGGCAGCAAGACCAAGACCGACGGCGGTATGATCTACTTCAGCACACTGACCACGCGCGGCGCGCACGTCCGCTACAACCTCTGCCACAAATTCAACGCCAGCCACCGCGCGGTTTACTTTGACACCCAGACGAGCGGCTGCTACGCCTACGGCAATATCATCTCGACCCTGGACGGCTTTACCGAATCGGCCTACAACGCCTGGTATTCTTCGACCGGGAACGGCAACGTTTGCTACGGCAACATCTTTATGCTCCGCAACCCCTGGCAGCGCAAGCTGGCGGGCATGACGGGCGGTGACGAGCCCGGCGCCGAAAGCCAGGCGGGCACCGGCGACACCATTCTCCAATCCGCGCTCTTCTACTACTACTGGTCGGATACCGGCTTCTCGCTTACCAACAACGCCCAGCGCTACGGCTACAGCTATAAGGACGTAAAGGCAGCGGGCCTGCTTGATTCCGACGACAGCGCCGCCTTCCGCGCGGCCAATCTGCCCGCGACCGGCTCCTTCAGGCAGGACGAGGCGGGCGGCTGGTGGCCGGATCACGCGCGCGCCGAGGTCCAGCGCTATCTCAGCACCTACTCCGCCGAGGCCTGGGAGCGCCGCTTCCCCGACTATATCAATTCGCTGGAAAGCATGAAGCTGATCCTCGAGGCCTATGACAACACCGACTACCACGTCCGTTACTTCTATTTCCCCGCCGAGCTTTCGGAGGAGAGCTACACCTTCACGACCCGGGAGGGGGCCCTGTTCACCATCCCGACCTATCAGTATATGGATGGCAACACGCTTAAAACCGTGGCCCAATCCACAAGGGAGCCCGAGCTCATCCTTGGCGAGAACGGGGAAGAAAAATGGGTGATCACCCTCACCTTTGAGGAGATCGCCGCCATCGAGAAAATGGAGCGCGCCCCCTGTAACGCCGTGATCAAGGATAACATCATCCTCGGCGGCACGCCCGCGACTGTCAGCGGCGGCTCGGCCATCGGAAACGCGGTCAGCGTGATCAATACCATCAAGACCGTTGATAAGGCCGGCTTCTCGACAAGAGACTCCATGCTGTTCGAGGGCAACTTCATGTACTTCACCTACAGCGATATCATTCCCGACGCTGACCTGCACGATTATACGATCAACGAAAGGACCTGGGATATGATCGAGGAATCGATGGGAGAGGGCTATCGCGATATCTTCGCCCTTACCGATCAGTACAAATGCGGCGTCACCTACTCGGGCTTCGACCCATCGAAATACGAATAAGTAAACCCTACATAAAAAGCCCCGAGGCATTAGCGTGATACTCTTAACGGAGTATCACGCTAATGCCTCGCGGCTTTTTATAGGAGCGCATAACGTAGGCGGCCATCGGTCGCCCGTTTTTTACACGGCGTTGCCGTGATGATATACCAAGGCAAGGCCTTGGATAAAAACCGCCTTTGTGCAAAGGCGGTTTTTGTAGGGTTAGTGCAGAAAAAACGGCAAAGGCGTTTTTTCAATCGGTGTCGGCCAAAGCGCGAGCGGGCAGAGCCGAGCAGGCGCAGGCGATAGAACGCGACACACGACGCCGACAGATCGACCATCGCTCGTCCGCGCAAAACGATCCCCCACCCGCCGTTGGCGGGACCCCCTTTACACAAAGGGGCCTTCCGCGAGAGAAAGAGAAGAGCGAAGAAAGAAAAACAAACGAAGCGCTTATGAAAAAGCAAAACAGCCGCCCGAATGGGCGACTGTTCTGTAAAGAAAACTTTTCTTTTCTTATTTTTTCTTCTCGGGCACGAAGGGGAAGCTTTCTCCCTCTTCATACCGCACCCAGCCGAAGCAACCGGGGGTCAGGTAGCTCTTGCCGAGGTGATACATGGGATGCGGCTCGTACTCCCACATGTGGGGCGCCCAGGAGCGGACCTGCAGCTTGAAGGGACGGCGGACCTTGATGCCGAAATCCTTCTTCTTCAGCGTCAGGCGGACGCGGCGGACGTCTCCCTCCTCCCACGGAAGATCGGTGATCTTCCACTTGGCAAGCTCCTTCGCCTTTTCCTCGGGCGGGTAGCAGGACCAATGCTCGCTGATATGATAGCCATTGACCGAGGATCTGACCTTTTTACCATCCCCGAAGACGACACAGACGCCGGGGCCCGTGACCTTAAAGAGCTCAAACTCCGGCCAGACGGTGATGCGCTGCCCATCGGGCGAGCGAAGGTCGATATACAGATTTTTCTCGTCCTCGGCAATGCGGAAGCCGGTGGTGTTATCGTCAAGATACTCCCATTCGGCGTCCTCTATACCACCCTTTTTGATGGTATAGGTATGATTGCAGTCGGGCTCAACACCCAGGTAGTATTCAAGCGGCGGCAGTCCCTGCTCGACGCGCGCTTCGACCTCGACGAACTCGGTTTGAAGCAGGGTCTTCAGCGTGCCGATGCGGTGGCGCAGCTTTTCGGGGAAGAACTTGAAGCCCTCGGCCTCCGAATGGTACCCAAGGCGCAGGTCGTTCTCGCACAGGGCGATCATGGTCTCGCTTTGCTTGATCTCGTCCTCGCAAAGCGTGCGCATTTTGGCCAGCAGCTTCTTGGGATCGCCTTCGCCAATGCCCAGCTTGTCGCGCAGGTGATAGAATTCCATAATATTCTTCGTGCTGCGGCAAAGCGTTAAGAAGGCGCCCGAGACCGACAGAAGATCGGTCAGCTTGTCGCCGGCGCTCCCCGCGATCACGCCAAGCTCGGCCATCGCCTTGCTGTAATAATTCTCCATGCGGGTAAGAAGCGTTAAGATCTCCTCCATCGTATGACCGATAAGGAAGGAATCGCACACGCGGTCCCCGTCGGGCTTATCGAGCAGCTGCCAGGAGCGGGAGGGGGCGAAGTTCTTCGGCTTCAAGGCAAGCTCCCACACCACGGCGTCGTGCGCCGGGGAATAGTAGCTGAACATAATGTTCAGGGGATACAGACGGTAGCCCTTTTCAAAGAACTTCCAGGCCCGCACGACCGAGTCGGCGACCCCGCGCCCGAAGGAGATCGAGGCCAGGCGACGGAGGAAGGCGTCCTCGTCCCGATACTCGTCGATGAAGGAAAGCTCGCCCGCCGCCTTACTCATAAAGCAGGGGTAGTTGCCGAAGTACCAGCACTCCATCAAGCCCTCGACGCCCCATTCATAAGCGCCCTTCATCTTCTGGTAGACGCTGCCGGGGGAGGGCACGTAGGGAAGGGTCGCCACCTCGTGCGAGCAGCAGATCTGCATCTTGGCCCAGAGGTGCTTATTGTTCTTTTTCACCGCCTTGGCGGTCATTTCAAACATCTGGCTGGGGCCGGCGTAGGAGAGCCAGTAGTCCATCGCCTGGCGCACCTTGCCCAGCTGCTTTTCGTAGCCCTTGTCGTCAAAGTTCTGCATCAGCATCACGTCCGAGGGCGCGGTCTCGATATAGCGAAGGATCTCCTTTTCGTCCCAGAGGCGATGACCGTAGGTCCAGCTGACGCAATAGGCATCGGGCTTGACCGAGCGGATGCCCGCGCGCAGGTTTTCCACGTTCTGCGAAAGCACCTCGCCCTTGGTCATCTTGGCGCAACGGGGGCAAAGGGTATGGTCGATCGAGGCGCAGGAGGTCATTCTCTCGCCCGCCGTGATGCTGATAAAGCCGCCAAGATCGGGGCAAAGGGTAAAGAGGTTACGGCCCGATTCGTAGGCGTATTGCTTGCCTCTTTCCGAGTGCGGACAGATGGTAGCCACACCGTTTCCGGGGAAGCGGTGGCCGATCATATCGGGGTAATTTTCGGAAACGTCGGCCCACATCATCGGCTCGATCGCGAAAACATAGACCTTCACGCCGTATTTTTGGCATTTGGCGATCACACGGTTTAATTTTTCGATGCGCTTTTCGGAATCCACGCCGTATTCCTTGATGATCGAGGATTTAAGCAGCTGGCGGAAGCTGGTGTAGATCCAAAGGCCGTTGGTGCCGTCGTGCATCAGGCGGTTCAAGTATTCGTCGGGATAATAATCAATATCGTCCGAAAGCTCGTCGCCGTTCTTCGGGGGGCGGTTGGTGGGGCTGAAGAAGCCGCGGGTGATCCGCTCCTTCATCCAGGGCTTACGGCTGACAGAGCCAAGCGGAAGCAGCGGCCCCTCGCGGGCGATGATCTCATCCTCGAGATAGATCAGCGCGCGGCGGATGCCCTCGGTATCGTTGGCGGAAAGGGTACACCCCTCCTCTCCGACCGTAACGGTATACGCCTCAAAGCACGCGGAGGGTGCCTTTTGGAAGCGAATGGGATAGCGCTTTCCCGCGATGCCGCACACCGAAAGAAAGCGGTTGAAATCCTCATAGGATTTTTCAAGCAAGCCGTGCCCGTCGGGAAATTCCCCGTCAAGATACAGCCCCGCGACCGAAACCTCGCCCGCCTCGGGCTCGGTACGGCCAAAGCGCCCCGGCTTATGAGAATGCACGGGGGCCTTTAAGTATTCCACAAAGGCAAGGGGCGGTTGCTTACTGAAAAACTCATCCTGGACGATCTGTCTTTTCATACGAAGTCTCCTTTTGCTTTTTTCATAAGGCTATCATTAAAATTATACACTTTTTCTTCTTGTAAATCAAGGAAAAAGCAAAAAGTGTCTTTGTTAAAAAGGTAGAAAAAGAACGCGATTTTTGGTGATATCGCCGACAAGCAAAAGGTGCGAAATTCCTTGACGGCGCAACCGCTTTTTGCTATAATTAAAGCAGTAGAATTATAACCCGAAAGGATTTTGATATGAAAAAAGCTCTTTTTCGCCTTTTGGCCCTTGCCTTAACGCTTGGCATGCTCTTGCCGCTTGCGGCCTGCACGCCTTCAACACCACCCGATGCAACGACCACCACGCCACCCCCGACGACAACGGGGCCGCTTGTGACGACCGACCCGCACCGCACCGACCCCGGTGTGCTTTCCTTCGCGGCGATCGGTGACCTTGCCGATTACAGCATCGTGATCGCGGAAAGCGCCGAGGACGGGGTGATCGAGGCTGCCCAAGCCCTTTCGGCCCTTCTTCTGGAAAAGACGGGGGTCTCGGTGGCGGTAAAGAGTGACGCCGTTGCCTACGGCGAAAGCGTTCCCACCGACACGAAGGAGATCCTTTTCGGCGCGACCAACCGCGCGGAAAGCTTTGATACGCTTCGCTGCAACGACTTCCGCATCGAAAAGCGCGGCGGGCGCATCGTGATGGCGGGCGGCAGCAAGGAGGCCCTCTCCGCCCTTGTCGAGGAGCTTTCGGGGGTGGACGCCTTCTTCCAAAACGGCGTTCTGATGGCCCCCCTGGCCGCCTACGATTTTTGCGACGCATACGCGATCGAGACCCTGCTTCTCGGCGGCACCGATGTTTCAAAATACACCATCGTGCGGGACAGCGGGCACGCCGATACCGCCCGTCACCTGCAGGAAAAGATCCGCGAGTGGACCGGCCACGTGCTTCCCATTGTGACCGAGCATGGGAAGGAAACCGTCTACGAGATCCTTATCGGATACATTGAGCGGGACGGAGCCACCTACCCGACCGACGAATCCTTTTCGGTCAAGCAGGTGGGCACCAAGCTGCTGCTTGGGGGAACGGCGGAATACGCCGGGTATTTTGCCACCCTGCATTTCTTGAACACCTATATCCTTTCGGCCCCCACCGCCTCGACCCTTTCGGTCGCGGTCCGCGAGGAAGTAAAGCGCTTCTCTCCCGATCTTACGGGGGTCACGAATATGCCCGCGTTTACCGATTTCCGCGGCGACTACTCCCTGGAGGTCTCGGCCGAGACGGTCTTTGAGCGCTTCCTGCTCGCGAAGGCGGAGCTGCCCGACGAGATGACGGTCCTTGAGCGGGTCGATATCAAAAACTATCCCTTCAGCGAGAAGAAGGCGGTCTACGTCAACGCGAGCAAGGGGGATGACGCAAACGACGGGCTTTCCCCCGAAACCGCCTTTGAGACGATCGCCCGGGCGCTGAAATACATGGAAGAAAAGAAGGGCGGCGTTATCTACGTCATGGGCGGCGTTTACGAGCTGGAGGCCCCGCTCTCCATCCTCGGCGGACACGCCGGCACGCCGACCTGCCCCCTCTTTATCAAGGCATACGGTGACAAGGAGGCCACCCTGACCTCCAACAAGCAATGGGCGGATTATGACAGCGGCGCCTGGCAGGTGGTCGATTACGAGACCGACCCCGTAGCCGCCCGCATTCCCGAGCGCGTGAAGGAAAGCGGCGACGACATCTATTATTCGACGCTTGCGGACCTTGGCCTTACCAAGAGCGATATCGCCGAGATCTCCAAAAGCAGCCCGAATCCCCGCCTTTCGGTCGGGGGCGCCGCCTACACGCTGGCGCAGTTCCCGAACAATACCGACAACACGCTCGACTGGTTCTATTTCACCCATACCTACGAGATGGGCTCGGTCACCAATATCCAAAGCCCGCTTTATCACCAGTGGCTCTCGTACTGCGGAACGGCCGGGATCTCCCCCTCGCAGACCATCGGCTGGCAGATCCGCGTGATCAACGAAAAGGACGATGCCAAGTATAAGAACTCCGAAGGGGAATGCACCGCCCAGGAGATGGCCGACGAGCTTACCTCGTGGGTCAACACGGGGAACATCTGGTGCTACGGAAACCTGTACGCCGGCTGGGAGAACGGATACTACAACCTTTCCGTGAACGAGGAGGGGATCCAGAACTGGCACTACGGCCCGAACGGCGAGCGCCTGCTGGGTGGCTGGCGGAACGACGCGAACGGCATCACGAAAACCGTCTATACCCGCAACGGCACGGCCAGCGAGCAGACGGGGTACTATTTCCTGAAATCGAAGCAGCCCTGCAGCTACGGCTGCGCCCCCGGCTCCAACTCGGCCGCCGGGCGGAACACGCTGTATTTCTACAACGCGATCGAGGCGCTGGACATCCCCGGCGAATGGTTCTATGACATAGAGACCGGCATCGTCTACCTCTACCCGACCGACGAATTCTTCGGCGGCGCGATCGAGTACGCGGGCGCCGGCAGCTTCCCCCTGATCGAGGCCGCGCAGACCTCGTACGTGGTGGTCGACGGGCTGACCTTTAACGGAAGCAACTCCCACGGGGCCAGCTTCACCAAGTGCGATCACATCACCGTGCAGAACTGTACCTTCTCCAACACGAAAAGCAACAACCTGTATCAGACGAACTGCACAAATTTCTCGCTGATCTACAACGATTTCTCGCTTTCCCAGGGGGCGATGGTCTCCTTCGGCGCCTCGAACTACGATACCTCCCGCCCCAACCTTTCGGTGACCAATAACTACGTCCAGAATAACGTCTTCCACGATTCGGCCCCCTTCCGGGATACAGGGCTCACCTTCGGCGGCAGCCACGTGGTCGTTTCGCACAATTTCTTCCATAACACCACGATCCACACGGGCTACGCCATCGAATCGATCGTGGAATACAACCGCTTTGACGGCGGAAGCAAAACGACGACCGACGGCGGTATGATCTACTTCTCGACCTACGGCACGCGCGGCAACCACGTGCGAAACAACCTGATGCACCGCTTTAACGCGTCGGGTAAGGGGGTCTACTTCGACACCGAGACCAGCGGCTGCTACGCCTATAACAACATCATCTCCACCATGGAGGGAAAGACCCAATCGATCATGCGCCCCTGGTATTCTTCAACCGGGAACGGCAACGTCTGCTTTGAGAACATCATCATCATGCGCAACCCGAACGAATGCGCGAACGCGGGTCTTTCGGGAGGAGACGAGGCACTCAACGAATCCTTCTCCGGCGCCTCGGACCGTATCCATCAGTCCGCCCTCTTCTATTACGCCTGGTCGGATAACGGCTATATCCAGGGCAACAACCCGCGCCGCTATATCTTCAGCTATAACGAGGCGAAGGAGGCAGGGCTGCTTGGAGAGGACGATATGCAGAAGTTCGTGGACGCCATCGGGATCAACGGCCGAGCCTCCTTCTATCAGGCCGAGCACGGCGGCGAAAGCTGGATGAACGAATGCCGCAAGCAGATCAGCATGTACCTGGAAAGCTACGACCGCGAGGCCTACACAAGCCGCTTCCCGGGGTATATCAACTCGCTTTACAGCCTGAAGATGATCGTCGAGATGTACGAAACGACCGAGGATTATCACATCCGCTACTTCTACATGCCCGCCGAGCTTTCGAACATGACCCACACCTTCAAGCTCCCCGAAGGGACGCTTGTGACCATTCCTACTTATCAATATAAGGAAAACAACGTCATAAAGACCGTGCCGCAGCGCACCGTCACCCCCGAAGAGGTGGGCAGCGAATGGGTGCTTACCCTCACCTACGAGGAGATCGCCTCGATCGAGCGGATGGAGCGTGCCCCCTGCAACAGCGTGATCTCGAACAACGTGATCCTCGGCGGCACCCCGGCCGAGCTGAATAAGGACGGCCAGCCGGTCGGCACCGACGTAGACGAAAGCAAGACCATCGTCGTTGCCGAAACGAAGGGCTTTGACATTCAGGCCTCCACCATACAGGAGAACAACTTCCTCTACTTCGTTCCCTCCGATATCGTGGCCTCTCTTGAGGATTACGACTATACGATCGACGACGGCACATGGGATTGGATCGAGCGGACGATGAACATGGGAGAGGGCTTCCGTGACGGCTTTATGCCGATGTTCGAAGCGACCTTCGGTCTTTCCGACAAAAAATTCGACTATTTCCAATACGACGACTGACAAAAAGCAAAAAAGAGCAGAACCGCGGTTCTGCTCTTTTTTCTTGCTTTTCGGATAAGGAATGCCGAGGAATATTCAAAGAGGAAACAATCCCCCCGCCCGCCTTTTTATGCACGGCCTTGCCGTGATGATATCCGGCCCCATCGGGGCTGATGATATGCATCTTCGGGCAATGAAACGGTCGAAGAGTAAGCCTTCCCCAGCAGGGGAAGGTGGCGGCGGAGCCGACGGATGAGGTGTGACGAAGCAAAGAAGCGTTGCATGTAGCGAGGATATATACGAGGAACCTATGCAAGGATACAGCGGCGATCACCCTCTGCACGGCTATCACAGGAACGCCTCATCCACCGCAAGCGGTCCCCCTTCTCCTTCCGGAGAAGGCCTCGCTTCGAAGGTTTCTTTACCGTAGGGGCGAGCTTTGCTCGTCCGTTTTAAACGGTAAGCGACACACGACGCCGACAGGTTAGCAAGCAAAAGCGGCAACGCCGTAGAACCCTACGGCGATTTGAGCGAGTCGAACGACAACCGTAGGGGCGAGCATTGCTCGTCCGTTTTAAACGGTAAGCGACACACGACGCCGACAGGTTAGCAAGCGAGGGGGGGATGGCATAGATGACCTATGTCAAGCCCCCTCGTCGCAGCTTTAACGAAGATCTCGAATAAAAGAAATTTCTGTAAGACGAGGCGTAAGGGTGCAAAAGAGGCGACGACGTAGAAGCCTACGGCGATTTGAGTGAACCGAGCGACAACGAAGTACTTGAGTAGAAGAAATTTTGCCGGGCGAGGCAAAGCAAGCGAGGGGGGCGATGGCATAGATGACCTATGTCAAGCCCCCCTCGTCAAAGCCTTAACGAAGATCTCGAATAAAAGAAATTTCTGTAAGACGAGGCGTAAGGGTGCAAAAGCGGCAACGCCGTAGAACCCTACGGCGATTTGAGTGAACCGAGCGACAACGAAGTACTTGAGTAGAAGAAATTTTGCCGGGCGAGACAAAGCGAGCGCGGGTGGTGAAGGCATAGATGACCTATGTCAAGCCCCCCTCGTCGCAGCTTTAACGAAGCATCGCGGAATTTATTCACTCGAGCTCGAAAGCGCCGGTGTAGAGGCGATAATATATCCCCTTTTCGGCAAGGAGATGCTCGTGGGTACCGCGCTCAATGATGCGGCCGTGGTCAAGGACCATGATCACGTCGGAGTTGCGGATGGTGGAAAGGCGGTGGGCGATAACGAAGACCGTGCGGCCCTCCATCAATTTATCCATACCCCTTTGCACGATCGCCTCGGTGCGGGTGTCGATCGAGGAGGTCGCCTCGTCCATGATCATCACGGGCGGGTCGGCCACCGCGGCACGGGCAATGGCGATCAGCTGGCGCTGGCCGCCCGAAAGGTTGGCGCCGTTGTTCGAAAGCTCGGTGCGGTAGCCCTTCGGCAGGCGGGTAATGAAATCGTCGGCCCCCGCCAGGCGCGCGGCGGCGATGCATTCTTCGTCGGTTGCCGACAGGTTGCCGTAGCGGATGTTCTCCAGCACCGTCCCCGTAAAGAGGTTGGTATCCTGCAGAACAAGCCCCAAAGAGCGGCGAAGATCCGCCTTTTTGATCTTGTTGATGTTGATGCCGTCGTAACGGATCTTGCCGTCGGCAATGTCGTAATAGCGGTTGATCAGGTTGGTGATGGTGGTCTTGCCCGCGCCCGTCGCGCCCACGAAGGCGACCTTTTGCCCGGGCTCGGCGTATACCGAAACGTTATGCAGGACCTCCTTTCCCTCCTCGTACCCGAAGTCGATATCGAGAAGCCGCACATCCCCCCGCAGGCGGGTGTAGCTGACGGTTCCGTCCCCGTGCGGATGACGCCAGGCCCAGATCCCGGTCCTTTCCTCGGTAGGAACAAGCGTGCCGTTCTCGATCGCGGCGTTGCAAAGGGTGACGTAGCCGTCATCCACCTCCGGCTCCTCGTCCATTAAGGAGAAGATGCGCGTGGCGCCCGCAAGGCCCATCACGATCGAGCTGATCTGCTGGGAAAAGCTGTTGACGTTCCCCGTGAACTGCTTGGTCATATTCAGGAAGGGAACGAGAATGCTGATCGAGAGCGGCAGGCCCGAAAGGCCAAGGTTCGGGAAGCCGACCGAAAGAAGGACGCCCCCAAGCGTCGCGATAAAGACGTACAGCACGTTGCCAATATTCCCGATGATCGGCCCCAGGGTGTTGGCATAGGCGTGGGCGCGGTAGGAATCCTCATACAGGGCCCCGTTATATGCCTCAAAATCCGAAAGCACGGCCTCCTCGTGGCAGAAGACCTTGATGACCTTCTGGCCGTTCATCATCTCCTGCACGAAGCCCTCGGCCGAGGCCATCGACTTCTGCTGGCGCAGGAAGAAGCGCGCGCTGCCGCCGCCGACCTTCTTCGAAACAAAGATCATCGCTACCACCCCCAGCAGCACGATAAGCGTTAAGGGGATGCTGTAATAGATCATAATGAAGAAGACCGACAAAAGAATGGTGCAGGACTGCAAAAGCTGGGGCAGGCTGCGCGAGATAAGCTCACGGAGCGAGTCGATATCGTTGGTATAATAGCTCATGATCTCGCCGTGCTTATGGGTATCGAAATACTTAATGGGGAGGTTTTGCATCCCGTCAAACATACGGCGGCGAAGCTTGCAAAGGAAGCCCTGGGTGATATAGGCCATCAATTGGTTATAAAGCGTAATGGCGCAGAAGGAAACGATATAAAGGGCAAGCAGCAGCATGACCTTCGGCACGATCTCCTCGGAGGCCGCGGCCCAATCGCCGCTTTCCTGCCATTTCCCGATCAGCTCAAAGATATTCTGCATAAAGAGCGCGGGGATCGAGGCGGTGAAGGCCGAAAAGAGGATGCAGACCGCCGTTAAGGGCACAAGCACGGGGTAGGAGGAATACAAAAGACGGACGATCCGCAGGAATACGCCCTTTTTGGGGGTGGGACGGTTATTCTTCATCGCTTTTCCCCCCTTCGGTCTGTTGCTCGTAGATCTCGCGGTAGATCGGGCAGGAGGAAAGCAGCTCCTCATGCTTGCCAAGGGCCGCGATACGGCCGTTCTCCATCACCGCGATAAGGTCGGCGTCCATGACCGAGCTGACCCTTTGGGCAATGATGATCTTGGTGGTATCGGCAAGGTAGGTAGAGAGCCCCTTGCGGATCTTGGCGTCGGTGCGGGTATCGACGGCGCTCGTCGAATCGTCAAGGATCAGGATCTTCGGCTTCTTAAGCAGGGCGCGGGCGATCGAAAGGCGCTGCTTCTGCCCGCCCGAAACGTTGGTGCCCCCCTGCTCGATCCTCGTTTCGTACCCATCGGGGAAGCTGTCAATGAATTCATCGGCGGCCGAAAGGCGGCAGGCCTCCTTCATTTCCTCCTCGGTGGCGTTGGGGTTCCCCCAGCGGAGATTTTCCTTGATCGTGCCCGAGAAAAGCAGGTTCTTCTGCAGCACCATGGCGACCGAATCCCGCAGGACGGTAAGGTCGTATTCGCGCACATCGTGCCCACCAACGAGAAGCCTTCCCTCGCTGACGTCATACAGGCGGGGGATCAGCTGCACCAGCGAGGATTTCCCCGCCCCCGTGCCGCCAAGGATCCCGAGCGTCGCGCCCGAGGGGATATGCAGCTCGATATCCGAAAGGGCGTATTTTTCGGCCTCCCTCGCGTACTTGAAGCGGACGTCGCAAAAGTCGATCTGCCCGTTTTCAACCTTCGTTAAGGCGTTCTTTGGCGAGGTGAGCGCGGGCTCCTCGCCCAGCACCTCGGAGATGCGCTTCATGGATTCAAGCGAGATGGTAAGAATAACGTAGACCATCGAAAGCATCATCAGGGACATTAAGATCTGCATGCCGTAGGTGAGCATCGCGGAGATCTGCCCGACATCGATCCCCTCGCCCCTTCCCGTGATCGCCATGCGCGAGCCGATCAGAAGGACGCAGACCATATTTGTGTAAAGGAAGATTTGCATAATCGGGGCGTTAAGCGCTACAATACGCTCCGCCTTTGTGAAATCGCGGCGGATGTTCTCGGAGGCCGTGCCGAATTTCTCCTTCTCGTGCTCCTCGCGCGAGAAGCCCTTTACGACACGCATCCCGCGCACATTCTCCTCGATCGACTCGTTCAGGCGGTCGTATTTGCGGAAGACACGGCGGAAGGCGGGCATCGCGAAGCGCGCCACCATAAAAAGACCGACGGCGAGAAAGGGTATGATCACGATGAAGGCCGTGGCAAGGGCGCCGCCCATCACATAGGCCATCACGATCGAAAAGACAAACATCAGGGGGCTTCTTATCGCCGTGCGGATGACGGTCATAAAGGACATCTGCACATTGGATACGTCGGTCGTCATACGGGTGACGAGCGAGGAGGCGGAGAAGCGGTCGATGTTCTCGAAGCTGTACCCCTCGATCCTTTTCATCATATCGCTTCGAAGGTTTCTGGCAAAGCCCGAGGAGGCCTTGGCCGCGGTGAAGCCCGCCATACCCCCAAGGCTTAAGGAGAGGGCCGCCATCACGATAAGAAGGATCCCGGTCGAAAGGATATCCGAGGGGGTCGCCCCAGCCTTGATGCGGTTGACAAGGCTTGCCGTGATGAAGGGGATAAAGGTCTCGATCACCGCTTCACACACGATGAAAATAAAGGTAAGAAGCGTCGGCTTTTTATATTCCCGCACGCTTCCCAACAGGCGTTTGATCATACTGCTTCCTTTCCTTAACTGATTAAGAATTCTTTTTTACAGAGATAATTATACCCCTTTTTTCCCGAATTGCAAGGGGCAAGCGGGGGTTCGGGAAAAAGTTTACAAAATAGGGGGCCCCGCCCACCCTTTACAAGCGGCCGCCTTTATGCTACAATAAGAAAGAATGATGGGGTGACAGCTATGGTTAAAAGAGTATACGGCGCGGGTCTTATCGGGATAGACGGCTTTCTCGTTACGCTGGAATGCAGCGTGCGGGGCGGCCCCTTTTCCTTTGATATCGTCGGTCTTCCCGATGCCGCGATCAAGGAGGCGAAGGATCGGGTGCGTTGCGCCGCAGAAAGCAGCGGTGTGCGCTTTCCTCAGAAGAGGATCCTCGTCAACCTTGCCCCCGCGGACCGAAAGAAGGAGGGCACGGCCTTTGATCTGCCGCTTCTGATCGCCCTGCTGCTTGCCGACGGGGGGCTGCCCGAGGGCTCGGTCGGGGAGGAGGACTGCTTTATCGGAGAGCTTTCGCTTTCAGGGCAGGTGCTTCCCCAGGTCGGGGTGCTTTCACGCGCGCTCGCCGCGAAGGAGGCGGGCTGCCGCCGCCTTTTCGTGCCGATCGACAACGCCGAGGAGGCCGCGGTCGTAGAAGGGCTTACGGTGTACGGGGTCCCAACGCTTTCCTCGCTTCTTCTGCATCTTCTGGAAAAGCGGGCGCTTACCCCCACCGTGTTTGATAAGGAGGAATGCTTCCGCCGCCAGCGGGAGCGGGTGATCCCAAGCTTTGCCGAGATCCGCGGCCAGGTGCAGGCGCGCCGCGCCTTTGAGGTGGCGGCCGCCGGGGAGCATAACGTGCTGCTGATCGGGCCGCCGGGCGCCGGGAAAACGATGCTGGCCAAGCGCCTTCCCTCGATCCTGCCGCCGCTCACCTTCCCCGAGGCGGTGGAAACGACACGGATCCATTCGGCGGCGGGTACCCCCTTTGAGGGGGGACTGATGGCGGGGCGGCCCTTCCGCGCGCCGCACCATACGGTCAGCGCCGCGGGGCTTGTCGGGGGCGGGACCAACCCGCGCCCCGGGGAGATCTCGCTGGCCAACAACGGTGTTCTGTTTCTGGACGAGCTGCCCGAGTTCGCGCCCTCGCTGCTCGAGACCCTGCGCCAGCCCCTGGAGGACGGGGAGATCACGGTCACGCGCGCCAACGCCAAGGTCACCTATCCCACCCATTTTATGCTGATCGCCGCCATGAACCCCTGTCGGTGCGGCTATTTCGGGGATCGGCGCATTCCCTGCACCTGCCGCCCCGAGGACGCGCGGCGCTATCGCTCCCGCATCAGCGGTCCGTTGCTTGACCGATTGGATATCCAGATCGAGCTGCCGCCGCTTTGCTACGAGGATATTGTCCGCTATAAGAAGGCCGAGCCCTCCTCCGTGGTGGCCGAGCGGGTACAGGCGGCGCGCGAGTTTGCCGCCCGCCGCTTTATACGGGCGGGTGACGCCCCCAAAAGCAACGCCCGCATGAGTGACGACGAGATGCGCCGCCACTGCGTTCTGGATGAGGCGGGTGAGGCGCTTTTGCGCCAGGCCTTTGAGAAAATGAATCTGACGGCGCGGGGACACGCGCGCCTTCTGCGGGTCAGCCGCACGGTAGCCGACCTTGCCGAGAGCGAGCGGATCGAGATGAAGCATATCGCCGAGGCCATTCAGTACCGTAATTTAGATAGAAAATATTGGAGCCGATAATATGAAAACGAATTTTTGTCAAACCCTTGTCCGCCTTGTAAGCCTTCTTTTGCTTGCCTCTCTTCTTTGCCTTTCGCTCGTTTCCTGCGGCGACGGGCCCGACCCCACGCTCGATCCCAACGACTGCTCGTACTACGCGACCCACCGCGATATTACGGGCCACAAGGTCCACCGCGTCGTGATCACCGTGAAGGATTACGGAAAGATCTTGGTTCTTCTTGACGAAACGGCCGCCCCCAAAACGGTTCAGAACTTTTTGTCGCTTTGCGAGGACGGCTTTTACGACGGGCTGACCTTTCACCGCATCATTCCCGATTTTATGATGCAGGGGGGAGACCCGAAGGGCAACGGAACGGGTAATCCCGGCTATTCGATCGACGGGGAATTTTCCGCGAACGGCTGGACGGGGAACGAGGATATCAAGCATCTGCGGGGCGTTATTTCCATGGCGCGCGGCGATGATTTCAACAGCGCGGGCTGCCAATTCTTTATCATGCACAAGAATTATCCGTCGCTTGACGGGCAATACGCCGCCTTCGGATACGTCGAAGCGGGGATGGAGGTCGTGGACCGCATCTGCAACGAGACCCCCTACGGGCAGAACGGGGCGGTAAAGCCCGCCAATCAGCCCGTCATCAAAAGCATCCGCGTGGTTAAATAAGAAAAAAAGACAGAGAATGCTTCATTCTCTGTCTTTTTCTTTTCGGTGGGTAAAGCCCCGCCCCTTTCTCTCTTTTTCTTTTTCAGAAGAAGCGGAAGAGCGACAAAAGCTCGCCGCCCTCTTTTAGGATCTGTTCGATGATCGCGTAAAGGCTGCCGAGCACGATGATCGAATAGACGGTAGAGATGAGCCCCATCACGATGGAAATGATCCCGAGGATAAAGCCCGCAAGCGACATTCCCTCCAGCTTGCCGTGACGGCTTCGGTCAACGAGGGCGCAAACAAGGGCGGCGATCCCGGTCGGCCAGCCGCAGCACAAAAGGCCGAGGATCCCCAGGGTAAGCGAGACGATCGCGAGGGTATCGGTCCTCTTTTCGGGGCTCGGCGGGGTGCTTTCCCCAAAGCTTCCGTCGTTCTGACGGCTGTAATAATAGGTCTTTTTTTCTTCCTTCTCCCGCTCTTCCTCGGGCGGGCGGTTCTCAAATTCCGACATATCCTTCTCCTTTATTTAAAAAGTGACCGCTCTTTTTCAGAAAAAGCGGAAGGTAAAGAGCATCTCCATCTCCATTTCGGTAAGGATCTTTTCGAGATCGGGAAGGATCGTGCCGTAAACGACCAGCGAAAAGATGTAGGCGGCGATGGTCATCACGCAGGCGATGATGCCAAGGATAAAGCCCGCAAGGCCCAATCCCTCAAAGCCACAGCGGCGGCTTCGGTCAACGAGGGCGCAGATGATCGCGGCGATCCCGAAGGGAAGACCGCAGCAGCAAAGAGCCAAAATGCCAAGCACCAGAGCGGTGATCGCAAGCCCGTTATTATTTTCCATAAAAGCTCCTTTCCCCCTTGCTTGACGAAGGGGCAAAAATATGATAAAATTCAAGAAAGGCGTGGGCTTTCTCTATTCAAAGTATAGCATACGCGCGAAAAAAATGCAAGAGGAGAGAAGAAATGAAGGACATTCGGTTTTCCGTTTTTCGGCGCCGCTTTCTTTTGCTTACCCTCGGGGCCGCTTTTTTCTCACTTCTTTTCCTTTACCTTGACCGCTTTGACCTTTTCGATCGTCTTTTGATCTGCCCCTTTCACGTTTTCGGGCTCTATTGTCCCACCTGCGGTATGACCCGCGCCGCCCACGCCCTGCTTTCCTTTGACCTTTTGCGTGCCACAGCGGCAAACCCCTGCCTTTTTCTTCTCCTTTTCGTTCTTTTGTGGTATTTTTCCTTTGGGCTTTACGCCCTTCTTACCAAGGACCCCGCCCGCTTCGCCCGCGCGGGGCGGTGGCCTCTTTTTTTCCTGCTCGGCGCGCTTATTTTGTGGTTCCTTATCCGAAATATCCTTCTCCTTTTCTTTCATATCGACCCGCTTGGCGATTTTTACTGAAATACGGTCTTCTCCCTTTTGCCGCCCAAATGGGCGGCTTTTTGTATGCTTTTTTTCTTTTCGGGCATACTTTCCGTAAATAAAAGAAGAAGGAGAAACACGTGAAAAACAAAGAAGCCTACGGGCGGCTGGTCAAGAAGCGGGCGGCCTGCTCCCCGGTTCTGAAAAACGGCCTTGCCGCCTTCTCTGTCGGGGGCTTGATCTGCCTTTTCGGCGCCCTTTTGAAATCGCTGTACACGGCCCTTGGGGCAGAGGAGGAGATCGCGGGGATCCTTGTGAGCGTTTCGCTGATCTTTCTCTCGGCGCTCCTGACCGCGCTGGATCTTTACGACGGGATCGCCCGTTACGCGGGGGGCGGCACGCTCGTGCCCGTGACGGGCTTTGCCAACGCGGTCGTTTCCCCCGCCTTGGATACCAAAAGCGAGGGGCTTTTGTTCGGCGTCGGCACCAAGATCTTTACGGTGGCGGGCCCTGTGATCCTTTTCGGGATCCTTTCGGGGGCGATCTACGGGGTGCTGTATTTCCTTTCGGGGGTAACGCTATGAAGCGGCTGCTTTCGCTTTCCTCTCCCGCCTTTTTTCATTCCTTCGCCGCCGTTGGGGGGAAGGAGGAAAGAAGGGGTCGCTTTGGGGAATGCTTTGATTTTTGCGCCGCGGACGACCGCTTCGGCGCCGAAACCTTTGAAAAGGCCGAGGGGCAGATGGAGGCGCAATGCCTTTCCTTTGCCCTGAAAAAGGGGGGACTTACCGAAAGAGAGCTTTCGCTTCTTCTGGCGGGGGATCTTCAAAACCAGTGCGAGGCCACCTCGCATGGACTCTCCCCCTTTTCTCTCCCGTATCTTGGGCTGTACGGTGCCTGCTCCACCGCCATAGAGGGGCTGGGCCTTGGTGCCCTTTTGCTGCAAGCGGAGCCCTCTCTTTCACGGCTGGCCGTGGTAAGCGGCAGCCACAACTCGGCGGCCGAGCGGCAGTTCCGCACCCCGCTTGAATACGGCGGTCAGCGTACCCCCACCGCCCAATGGACGGCAACCGCCGCGGGGGCTTTTATCCTTTCCCACCGGGGAGAGGGGCCGCGGATCGGCGCCGCCCTTTTCGGGCGATGCGTCGACGGGGGGATCCGCGACGCCTCCAACATGGGGGCCGCCATGGCCCCCCCCGCCGCCGATACCCTGCTTGCCTATTTTCGGGAAAGCGGCGACAGCCCCACCGATTACGACGCGATCGTGACGGGGGACCTCGGGCAGGAGGGCTCCTCGCTTCTTTCGATCCTTCTTGAAAGAGAGGGGCTTTCGCTTGGCGGGCGGCATCTCGACTGCGGGTGCCTGCTTTACGACGAAAGCATACAGGACGTGCATGCGGGGGCCTCGGGCTGCGGGTGCATTGCCTCGCTTCTTGCCTGTCACTTTCTGCCCGCGCTGCAAGCGGGAGAGCTGCGGCGGATCCTGGCTATCGGGACGGGGGCAATGATGAACCCCGCGGCGCTTTTGCAGGGCGACACCATTCTGGGGGTCGCGCATCTTATACGGCTGGAGGGTGCTTATGCTGACTGATCTTCTTCCCTATCTTCTCGCGTTTTTGATGGGCGGGCTTCTTTGCTTTTTTGCCCAGCTGCTTCTGGATCTTACCTCGATCACCCCCGCGGGGATATTGGTCTCTTACGTTGTTTTGGGGGTCGTTTTGGGGGCGGTCGGTCTTTTTGCCCCCTTAAAGGAGATCTTCGGCACGGGCATCACGGTCCCTATCGTCGGCTTTGGCGGCGCGATCGCCGAGGGGGTAAGAAGGGCGGTCGGCGAGGTGGGGCTCCTCGGCGCCCTGACGGGGGGCTTTACCGCCGCCTCGGCGGGCTGCGCCGCCGCCCTTTGCTTCGGGTTTTTGTTCGCCGTTTTCTTCTCGGGGCGGCCGAAAAAGCTTTGATTGAAAAAAACAACGCCTTTTTTTGGCATGGCACGGCATCACGGCAAGGCCGTGTATGAGAACGGACGAGCGATGCTCGCCCCTACGGAAAACAAACAAAAGAGCAGAATAAAAATTCTGCTCTTTTGTATTGTTTTCTTTACTTAATCGGCTTAATATTCTCTTTTTTGATGCGTTTTTTCATTTTAAAGAGGTCCTTCAGCATACGGACGGTATCGCGGAAGAGGTGGATGCTGCTTTTGCGGTGATTGACGATGCAGACCGGGATCTCACAAAAGGAGGCACCCGCCCTTTGCCCGACGAGGATCGCCTCGTAATCAAAGGCAAAGCGGTCGATCCGACAGTGGGGGAAGATGGCGTCGGCCGCCCTTTTACGGAAGGCCTTGCAGCCGCATTGCGAATCCGAAAGCGTCAGCCCGAAGAAAAGGCGAAGCAGAAGGCGGTAGGCCTTGCTGGCAAGCTTACGGATAAAGGAGTATCCCTCGTATCCCCGCGGGTGGATCTTGCGGGAGCCGACCGCCACATCAAGGGTGGGGTCGCTTTCAAGCGCCCTGTAAAATTCTTCGATCACCTCGGTGCCGTACGCGAGATCGCAGTCGGTGAACATCACGATCTCTCCCTTGGCCTCGGCGATCCCCGCCCGCACGGCGTAACCCTTGCCGCGGTTCGGGGTATAGCTGATCAGGCGGACGCCCTCGCCTTCCTTCCCCTTGGCCAGCCCTTCGGTCCCGTCGCTTGAGCCGTCGTTGATCAGAAGGATCTCATAATCCTCCTTAAATACTTTTTTCATATACGCTTGCAGGATATCGACCGTTTCGCAAACGATCGCCTCCTCGTTATACATGGGGATACAAAGCGAGATCTTCATTTTTTCTTCCCTTATTTTTTTCTTTTTTTCAGTATAACAGACTTTTTTTCCTTTTTCAATCCCGCGGGGGCCTTCTTTTTAAATTTTTTTGTTGCATTTTTTGTAAATAGTTCTTGCCATTTTTATATTACTATGATATAATATAAAGCATAGAGTTATTTTAAAGGGGAAAGACGTATGAAAAACGAATTACAGGAAATGACCGATGCGCTGCTTGGCCTTTTGCGTCAAAAGCGTACCGAAAGCATTTTTTCGGTCTGGTTCCGCGATCTTCGCCTTGAATCCCTGACAGGAAGCCGCGCGATCATCTCGATCCCCTCCGAATTCAAGCTTCCTCTTTTAGAGCTTCATTACCGCACGGTGATCACCGAATGTCTGGAGGCGGTGCTGGGCTTTCCCCTTTCGGTCAGCTTTATCGCGCGCGAGGAGGAAAGCGGGCAGGTCTATATCGCGCCCGAGCCCCGCGTTCATACCTTTACCGAAAACGACGAGCCCGAGGAGAAAAACGAGGTCAATATCAAGGATCTTGAAAACCCAAAGACCATCGTTGAAAAATATACCTTCGATAACTTTCTGGTAGCCGATTCCAACCGCTTCGCGCACGCGGCGTGCCTGGCGGTCGCGCATACCGCCTGCGCCGAGGGGGACGATGAGGAGAACCTTTACAATCCTCTCTTCATCTACGGGCGAAGCGGCCTTGGAAAGACCCATCTGCTTTACGCCATCACCAACGAGATCAAGAAGAAGAACCCCAACGTAAAGATTATTTATAAAAAGGGAGAGGACTTCACGAACGAGCTGATCAGCGCGATGCGCGACAAGAAGAACGAGCAGTTCAGGTCCTATTACCGCACGGCCGACGTTCTTCTGATCGACGATATCCAGTTTATCGCCGGGAAGGTGCAAACGCAGGAGGAATTCTTCCACACCTTCTCCGCCCTTTACGAGGGGGGAAAGCAGATCATTCTGACATCGGACCGACCGCCGCGTGAGATCCAGCCGCTGCAGGACCGACTTCTGACCCGCTTTGAATGGGGACAGCTGGCCGATATCCAGCCCCCTTCGGCCGAGCTTCGGACCGCGATCATTTTAAAAAAATCCGCCGACGAAGGGGTGGTATTCCCCGAGGATGCGGTGAAATTCCTTTCGGATTCCTTAACCGAGAACATCCGTCAGATCGAAGGGGCCATCCACCGTATCAAGGGAATCTCGATGATCTCCTCGACCCCAATCACCCTCGATATGTGCCGCCGCGCGATCGCCGATTTTCTGAAAAAGAAGAATTCGGCCACCGATACCGTCGAAAAGATCATCGCAGCGGTCTCCGCCAAATATAAGGTATCCAAGGAGGAGATCTGCGGAAAGAAGCGCAGCGCCGGCATTATGATGGCGCGCCACGTCTGCATCTATATGATCCGTGAGCTGACAGACCTTTCTCAATCCGCCATCGGCAATTATTTTGACCGTGACCATACGACAGTCCTGAATTCGATCCGTTATATTGAAAACGAACTGAAGATCACCCCCTCTCTTGAATACGAGATCGAGGAAATGATCCGTAAGGTCAAGGAATAAGTTTTCCACCTTTTTGTGTATTTTTCGGTTGATATCACGGTGGAAAATTCAAGAGAAAAAAGAAAGAATTTTTTTACACCTCTTTCCCTCTTTTTTATCCACCGATTGTTCACCGATAAAAGGGACAGCATCCCCCAAAAAAAACCTTGTAAGACAAGCCCCTTCGGGTTTTCTACCTTTTCAACCGCCTCTACTGCTTCTACTGCTAATCCTCTTATTTTATTTTATTTTGTTTTGGTTTGACCGACAGAAAGGAACCGCCATGAAAATCACCTTCTCCAAATCGCTTTTTCTCGATAAGCTTGCCCCCGCGATGGGGACTGTTTCCAACAAAAACACCATCTCCTCGATCGAAGGGGTGCTGATCGAAACCGTGGAGAACCGCCAGCTGAAGCTTACCACCTACGATATGAAAAAGGGAATGGTCTCGCTGCTTGACGCCGAGACGGTCGAGCGGGGCGGCAGCTATATCATCAACGCCTCCCGCCTTTTGCAGATCTTAAAGGTCATGCCCGAGGATATCGTATCCTTGGAGGTAGACGATAAGCTGAACGTATCCATTTCGGCTGGGCAAAGCAATTTCTCTCTTTTTGCCCTGCGCGGCAGTGAATTTCCCAATATTCCTCTCTTAAGCGGAGAAAAGGGATTTGAGATCGAATCGGGTACGCTTCGCTCCATGATCAGCCGCGTGTTCCATTCGATCGCCGATCAGGATTCGCGCCAGGTCCTTTGCGGCGCCTACTTCAAGCTTTTTGACGGTCTTTTTGAGATCGTTTCCTGCGATAGCTTCACGCTTTCTCTTTGCCGTAAAAAATGCGATATCAAGGATATCGGGGTGGTGGAGAGCCAGGGCTTTGACTTCATCGTTCCCGGCCACGCGCTTTCCGAGCTTTTGCGTATCCTGCCCGAGGGAGAGGAAAAGATAAACGTGTATCTTACCCGTAAGCACGCGATCTTCCGCCTTGATGAGATGACCTTCTTTACCCGTCTTATCGACGAGGATTACATCGATTATAACCGCATCATTCCCAAGCAGCAGACCATTTTCGCGACGCTTGACCGTGAAAGGATCTTAAAGGGGCTTGAGCGGGCGAACCTTGTGGCTGAGGAAAAGAGCCAAGGGAACCGCACGAGCTACGTGAAGCTGATCCTTTCGGGGGACAGCTTAACGCTGACCTCCTCCTCGATCTCGGGGAAGGTATTCGATGAAATGGAATGCACGCACGAGGGTGAGGATATTGAGATCGGCTTTAACTGCCGGTATCTGACCAACAGCATCAAGGCGGCCGAGGGCGAAAGGATCAAAATGACCTTGAAGAGCCCCCGCCAGAGCATCACGATCGAGCCGATCGAGGAAAAGGAAGAGGAAATCTTCTTTTATATGGTCCTGCCGGTCCGTATGGCGGAAGAATGACCGTAAAAAAGATAAAGGCGGTCGATTTTCGGAATATAGAGAGCTGCGAGGTCAGCTTTTCCGAGGGGGCCAACCTTTTGCTTGGCAACAACGCCGAGGGAAAGACCAATCTTTTGGAGGCGATCTATTATTTTGCAAGGGGAAAAAGCTTTCGCGGCGCCACCGATCGTGAGCTTTGCCGCTTCGGCACCAAGGGCTATTTTATTGAGCTTACCTTTGTAGGCGGCGGGCGAGAGCAAACGCTTACCTACCGCTTTTACGAGGGAAGCAAGCAAAAGAAAAGAAACGGCGCGCCGATGGAAAAGATTTCCGAAATGCTGGGGCATTTCCGCGCGGTCCTTTTCTATCCCGAGCATTTGCAGCTGGTAAAGGGAAGCCCCGCGCTTCGGCGGGAGTTTCTGAATATCGCCATCTCGCAGATCGAGCCCTCGTACATTCCCTTATACGCCTCTTATCAGAAAATTCTGGATAACCGTAACGCGCTTTTGAAGATCGCCGGAAAGGGTGGATTTTTTGAGGAGGAGGAATATAGGGTATGGAGCGAAAGGCTGGCAGACGCCGCTTCCTCAATCACGCTTTTCCGCTATCGCTATGTGGATAAGATCAAGGAAGAAGCCAAAAGCATTCTTTATGAGCTTTCGGGAAAAAAAGAGGATTTATCTGTCTCTTATATTTCCGAAGCCCCCTTCGTAAGCAAGGAAGAAATAAAGAATTTTTACAAGGATCTGTTTTTATCGGATATAAGACGGGAGATCGCGGCGGGATTTACGGTTTTTGGCCCCCATCACGATGATCTTTCGCTTATAATAAACGGAAAAGGGGCCCGCGAGTTTGCCTCGCAGGGGCAGCAGCGCTCGATCTCGCTTGCCTTGAAGCTTGCCGAGGGGGAGGTCTCAAAAAAGGAATGCGGGGAATATCCCGTCTTCCTCTTTGACGACGTGATGAGCGAGCTGGATCCCTCCCGCCGTAATTTTCTTCTCTCTAAATTAGAGGATAGACAGCTGATCCTTACCGCGTGTGAGGACGGCGGCTTCCGTGAAAACGGCGCCTGCGTTATCAAGACCGAGGGGGGAAGCTATGAAGATACGCATTCATAAGGCAACGCTTGAAAAAAAGGACGTCGTCGCCATTCTGGATATAGACGGGCTGACGGCGGGGGAAGGAGGCCGCGCGTTTCTTCAGCGGGCGGAAAGGGAAGGAAGGGTCGATCCCTACCCCTTTATGAATATCCCTATTTCACTGGTCGTATATAAAAAAGAAAAAGAAACACGAATTTTCTTTTCGGGGTATAAGACGAGGATCGTAAGTCACCGTCTGTCGCACCCCGAAGGGGATTGGGAATAAAAAGACAAGGAAGGGTATTATGGAAGAAAAGCTTATCGAAGAAGCCGTTGGCTATGACGACAGTCAGATACAGGTGCTTGAGGGGCTTGAGGCGGTAAGGAAAAGACCGGGTATGTATATCGGTACCACCTCGATCAAGGGGCTTCATCATCTGATCAACGAGATCGTAGACAACTCGATCGACGAGGCCTTGGCGGGTGAATGCGAATGCATCCGCGTTACCTTGAACAACGACAACAGCGTAACGGTAGAGGATGACGGGCGCGGTATTCCCGACGGCTATAACGAAAAAACCGGGCTTCCGACGCTGGAGGTCGTGTATACGGTGCTTCACGCGGGCGGAAAATTCGGCGGAGGCGGCTATAAGATCGCAGGCGGCCTTCACGGCGTTGGAGCCTCGGTCGTTAACGCGCTTTCCGAATGGCTGGAGGTAGAAAACCACCGCGGTGGCAAGAAATATACCGAAAGCTTTTCAAGGGGAAAGGTCGTAAATCCCTTTACCTGTGTCGGCGACACCGAAAAGCACGGTCTTACGGTTCGCTTTAAGCCCGACCCCACGATCTTTGAGGAAACGGTATTCGATTACGAGGCGGTCCTTACCCGTATGCGGGAGCAGGCCTTCTTAAACGGCGGGGTCAAGATCATTCTTCGCGACGCGCGAGAGGGACAGGAGAGAGAGGATCTGCTTCTTTACGAGGGCGGTATCATCTCCTTTGTCGAATACTTGAACGAGCAAAAGCACGTCGGCCTTATCCACAGCGATATTGTGTATATGAAGGGGGAAAAGGACGGGATCGTAGCCGAGGTCGCGCTGCAGTATAACGATTCCTACAACGAAACGCTGATCTCCTTCGCCAACAACATGGCAACGATCGAGGGCGGTACGCACGAGACCGGCTTCAAGAGCGCCATTACCAAGGCGATCAACGATTACGGCCGCAAGATCGGCGCCATCAAGGACAGCGACAAGAACCTTTCGGGCGAAGACGTGCGTGAGGGGATCACCGCGATCATCAGCGTAAAGCTGCAGGACGCCCAGTTTGAAAGCCAGACCAAGGCAAAGCTCGGAAACTCCGAGGTTCGTGTTCTGGTCGATTCCATCGTTTCGCAGAAGATGGAGGAATATTTTGAGGAAAATCCCGCCTCGGGCCGCGCCATCATCGAAAAGGCGATGGCCGCCTTCCGCGCGCGTGAAGCCGCCCGCAAGGCCAGAGAGCTGACGAGAAGAAAAAGCGTGCTGGAGGGCTCCTCGCTCCCCGGGAAGCTGGCCGACTGTCAGGAAAAGCGCGCGGAGCTTACCGAGCTGTATCTGGTAGAGGGTGACTCGGCAGGCGGCTCGGCCAAGGATGGGCGCGACAGCCGATTCCAGGCGATCCTGCCGCTTCGCGGTAAGGTACTGAACGTTGAAAAGAGCCGCCTGGATAAGGTCTACGCAAACCCCTCGCTGATCCCGATCATTCAAAGCCTCGGATGCGGGATCGGAGAGGAATTCGATATTACGAAGCTTCGCTACGGCAAGATCATTCTGATGGCCGATGCCGACGTAGACGGGGCGCATATCCGTATCCTTCTTCTGACCTTCTTCTTCCGCCATATGAAGCAGCTGATCGAAAACGGGCATATCTATCTTGCCCAGCCGCCGCTTTATAAGATCAAGAAGGGCAAGCAGCAGGAGAGATACGCCTTCTCGGATGCCGAGAGGGATAAGATCATCGAGGAGCTTGGCGGGCACGTGGAGGCCGAGCGGTACAAGGGTCTTGGTGAAATGGACCCCGAGCAGCTGTGGGAGACCACCATGGACCCCGAGCGCCGCACGCTTCTGAAGGTCGAGATGACCGACGCGATGCTTTGCGATCAGGTATTCTCGCTTCTGATGGGAGACGAGGTCGAGCCTCGCCGTGAATTCATCGAGCAGAATGCCAAATACGTACAAAATCTGGATATTTGAGAAAGGAGAAGATCATGGAGCATCATAAGATAGGTGAAGACATTTCCTTTCCCAATCAGAAGATCGAAAGCCGCTACATGGAAAAAGAGGTAAAGACCGCGTTCCTTGAATATTCGATGAGCGTTATTACCTCGCGCGCGCTTCCCGATGTAAGAGACGGTATGAAGCCCGGCCAGCGCCGCATCATGTACGCGATGTACGAGGATGGGCTGACCTACGATAAGCCCTTCCGCAAATCGGCAACGACGGTCGGTAACGTGCTTGGCCGTTACCATCCGCACGGAGACGCCGCGGTCTACGATACCATGGTACGCTTAGCGCAGGATTTCTCGCTTCGCTATCCGCTGGTGGACGGACACGGAAACTTCGGTAACGTAGACGGAGACGGCGCCGCCGCCTACCGTTACACCGAGGCCAGAATGTCGAAGATCGCCGATTATATGATGAACGATATCGAGAAGAACGTCGTCGATTTCGTTCCCAACTACGATAACCGCTTAAAGGAGCCTACCGTCCTGCCCTCCCGCTTCCCGAACCTGCTTGTCAACGGCTCGGTGGGGATCGCCGTCGGTATGGCGACCAACATTCCCCCGCATAATCTGACCGAGGTCATCGACGGGACCATCTACCGTATGGAGAACCCCGATTGCTCGGTAGCCGATCTGATGAATTACATCAAGGGACCCGACTTCCCGACCAAGGGTATTATCTACGGAAGCCGCGGTATGTACGACGCCTATACCACCGGTAAGGGGCGCGTGATCGTGCGTGCCCGCGCACGGGTAGAAGAGGAAAATCGGCGCATCGTTGTTACCGAAATCCCCTATATGGTAAACAAGAGTATGCTTGTTGCCGCCATGGCGGACCTTGTTAAGGACAAGAAGATCGAGGGGATCACCGATATCCGCGACGAGTCGGGACGCGCCGGGATGCGTATCGTCATCGAGTATAAGCGTGACGCCAACGGCGAGGTCATCTTAAATCAGCTGTATAAATACAGCCAGCTGCAAAGCACCTGCGCTGTCAATATGCTGGCGCTTGTTAACGGTGAGCCGAAAACGCTTTCGCTCCCCGCGATCCTTGATTCCTACATCGCCCACCAGGAGGATGTCATCACAAGGCGCTGCCGCTTCGAGCTGGAGAAGGCGCTTTCCGAGATGCATATCTACGAGGGGTATAAGACCGCCATCGACCATATCGACGAGGTGATCGAGATCATCCGCGCGAGCGCCTCGATCCCCGACGCGAAGGAAAAGCTTTCGGCCTCCTTCGGTCTTACCGACGCGCAGGCCCAGGCGATCGTCGAGATGACGCTCGGTAAGCTTTCGGGACTGGAAAGACAGAAGATCGAGGACCGCATCGAAAAGCTTTCGGCGAAGGTCAACGAGCTTACAGCGATCCTTGCCGACGAAGGAAAGGTCAAGGAGATCATCAAGGAGGAGCTGGAGGTCATTCGCGATAAGTTCGGCGACGAAAGAAGGACCGAGCTGATCGAGGCGACCGACGAGATCGACATTGAGGATCTGATCGAGCGGCACACCTGCGTGATCACGCTTTCGCACGGCGGCTACATCAAGCGCCAGCCCGCCTCGACCTATTCCGCCCAGCACAGAGGCGGCAAGGGCATCACGGGCATGACCACCAAGGAAGAGGATTTTGTCGAGAACGTGCTTGTGGCGAACAGCCATGAGAACCTGCTCTTCTTCACCAACCTTGGGAAGGTCTATATGAAAAAGGCCTACCGCCTGCCCGAGGCCTCGCGTACCGCTAAGGGAAGCAACATCGTCAATATTCTGGAGATCGAGGAAGGGGAAAAGATCACCGCCATTATCCCGATCGCCGATTTTGAAGGAGAAGAGTTCCTGACGATGGTCACCCGCCGCGGCGTTATCAAGCGTACCCCCATTGCGGAATACGCCTACCAGCGTAAGGGCGGTAAGCGCGCCTTAACGCTGGACGAGGGAGACGAATTGCTGTATGTACGCCGCACGGTCGGTGAAGAGGAGCTGATGCTCGCCACGAGATCGGGTCTTGCGGTCCGCTTCTCGGAGGAGAACGCCCGCTCGATGGGACGTACCGCCCGCGGTGTCCGCGGCATCCGCCTCTCGGGAGACGATGAGGTCGTCGGGGTCGTGGTGGTAGACGAAAGCAAGCAGCTGCTTACCATCACCGAGAACGGCTTCGGCAAGCGGTGTCTCTTTGAGGATTTCCGCCTGATGAAGAACCGCGGCGGCCACGGCGTCACCTGCCATAAGATCAGCGAGAAGACGGGTGGCCTTGCCTCGATCGCCACGGTCAGTGAGGATGACGACTGCATGCTGATCACCGACGCGGGTGTCATTATCCGTACCCCCGTTTCGGGTATTCCGATCTATTCCCGCACGGCGGGCGGCGTGATCGTGATGCGCCTTAACGAGGGTGTGAAGGTCGTGACCTTCGCGCGCCTTGAGAAGGAAGAGGAGATCGAAAAGGAGGCCGCGGCCGCCGAGGAGGCGCAGGCCGGCGCCCCGAAGGCCGAGGAAGGCCCCGTCCCGCTGTCCGAAGAAAACGGAACCCTTGCCGAATAAGGGTTAAATCGGGAAAAAACAGCAACACTAACCTTGTATAATTTAAATTTTAATAAATCTATGATGAGAAAGGTTTTCGGTCATGATGAAGTACAATGAAAAAATCGTTGCCCTGCGTAAGGCGAACGGCTTCACCCAGGAGGCTTTTGCCAAGGCGGTCGGTGTTACCCGCCAGGCGGTCTACAAATGGGAGGTAGGCGATTCTTATCCCGAGGCGGAAAAGCTGATCGCTATCAAGATGCTGTTCGGTATCAGCATCGACGACCTGCTTGACGACAACTACGAGGTGGTTGTAGAGCGTGTGAAGAAGCCGAGAAAGCGCCGCGCCGCCGCTGCCCCTGTTGAGGAAGCGCCCGCCGAATTCTCGGTGGTCGAGGCTACGGCAGAGGAAGAGGTCGCCGTTGAGGAGGCGATCGTTGCCGAGGCCCCCGTTGAGGCAGACGAATTCGACTTTACGGTTACCGCGGTCGGAAGCACCGAAAGAAGCGGGAACCTGTTTGACCTGTTCCGTAAGGGGTAAGACCGAAGGACCGATCGGGGGGAGCCTTCCCCCCGCTTCACCCCTTATCCGAAAAAGGAAAGGGACTTTTCGCCCTTTCCGCCATAAAGCCTTTCCCGCGCTGCGTGCGTGCGGGAATTTTCGCGCATACGGATTTTCTCTTTTGCATAAAATTGGAAAAGAGGGGAATACTGTCCTATAAGACCCGAAAAAAGGAGAGATAGGATGGTAAAGGGATACGAAAAAAGAATGGTGCGGCTGCAAAACGTCAGCAGCCGTTATTTTGAAGAGGTCTGCTTTATTTTGAGGGATGACCCCCGCTTGGGCACCCCCCGTGGGGCGGATCTTTTGGAGGAGGCGAACCGCATCCTCGACGAAAATCGGTGGGAGGCCCCGAAGGGGGGTCCCGAAAAGCGACGGCAGCCCCTTTCCTTTTTGCTGGGAATGGTTACCGCCGCCTCTCTTTTATTGCCGCTGATCTTCGTTTTGTAAGGGGAATTTTTCCCCTATTTAAAGGAAAGGAAGAAGAATGACCGAAGAAAAAAAGAAAAACAAGGGGGAAAGGCGCCTTATAAAGGCGAAAAAAGACCCCGAAAGAAGGGAGAAAAAGCCCTTGAAGCCTGAAAAAAGGACGGGGGACGGGGCGCACTTTGCGACACCCGATCCCAAACGGGCGGCCGCGAAGCGAAAGAGCATCGCCAAAAAAGAGGCGCCCATCCCCGAAAAGCCGAATAAAAGAAGCCCCGACACGCAAAAAAGAAAGCTGCGCGTCTTTTTCCTCGGGGGTCTTGAGGAGATCGGGAAGAATATGTGCGTTCTCGAATACGGGGACGACCTTGTGATCATCGACAGCGGGATCGCCTTCCCCGACGAGGAGATGCCGGGGGTGGACCTGGTGATCCCCGATATTACTTATATCGAAGAAAATGCCCATAAGGTAAAGGGGATCCTTCTTACCCACGGGCACGAGGACCATATCGGCGGCGTGCCGTATGTCCTGAAAAAGCTGTCGGTCCCCGTATACGGCACCGCCCTGACGCTGGGGATCCTGAAAAACAAGCTGAATGAGTTCCGCCTGCCGAAAAAGCCCGACCTTCGCACGGTCACGGCGGGAACGACGCTTTCGCTCGGGGCCTTTACGGCCGAGTTCGTTCGGGTCAATCACTCGATCCCCGACGCCTGCGCCATCGCGGTCACGACCCCTGTCGGCACCGTTTTCCATACGGGTGATTTCAAGCTGGACGTATCGCCGATCGGCGGGAAAATGATGGATATCGGCCGCATTGCCGCGATCGGGGAAAGGGGCGTCCTTCTGATGCTGGGCGAATCGACCAACGCCGAGCGGGAGGGCTATACCCCCTCGGAAAGAAGGGTCGGCAATTCGCTTGAGCATCTCTTTAACAAATACCCCGACAGGCGGCTCTTGGTGGCCACCTTCTCCTCCAACGTCCATCGGGTCCAACAGATCATCGACGCCAGCGTGCGGCATAACCGCCGCGTGGTGGTCTTTGGCCGCAGCATGACGGCGGTGGTCCGCGCCGCCCTGGAGCTTGGCTATATCGAGGCGCCCGAGGGCACGATCATCGAGCCGCAGGATATGCGCCGCTTCCGCCCCGAGGACCTGACGCTTCTGACGACGGGGAGCCAGGGAGAGCCGATGTCGGCGCTCTACCGCATGGCCTTTGGAGAGCATGACCGCGTGAAGCTTTCCCCGCGCGATGTGGTGGTGCTGTCCTCCAGCGCCATTCCCGGCAACGAAAAGCTGATCGGCAAGATCGTCAACGCGCTCGTTAAAAACGGGATCCGCGTGGAAAACGACGGCTCGATCGAGGGGATCCACGTGTCGGGCCACGCCTGCTCGGAGGAGCTGAAGCTGATGCTCGGCCTCGTAAGGCCCACCTACTTTATGCCGATCCACGGCGAGCCCCGCCATCTTTCTGCCCATCGGGAGATCGTCGAGATGATGGGGATCGAGCCGAAGAATATCTTCGTCGGCGCGAACGGCGACGTGCTGGAGCTGGATAAAAAAAGCTGTCGTTGGGGTAAGCCTGTGGCGGCCGGCCGTATATTGGTGGACGGCAGCGGGATCGGGGACGTTGGCTCCGCCGTTCTGCGCGACCGCCTCCTGCTTGCCGAGGATGGGATCATCGCCGTCGTCGCGACGGTTGCCGTGCGTGACGGGCTTGTGTTCGCGGGCCCCGAGATCATCTCGCGCGGGTTCGTGTACGTCAAGGAGGCCGAAAGGCTGATGGGCGAGATACGCTCGCTTGCCGAGCAAACGCTTTCCGAGGCGCTTGACCTTGGGGTAAAGGATCTTGGCGAGCTGAAGGGCCGCGTGAAAGACGAGCTTTCGCACTTCCTCTTCAAAAAGACCCGCCGCCGCCCGATGATCCTTCCGATCCTTCTGACGGTATGATCGGCTATCGGTATATGGACGCCTCCCTTTATGGGGAGGAGGCCGATTTTCGCTGTGGGCTTTCGCTTCTTCCCGAGGCGCTTCACGCCTATGCCCTTGCCCCGAAGGAGAAAAACGCGCGCGCGCTTCGCTTGGCGGGCCTTGTGCTGCTGACCGTTCTTTATAACACCGAATGCGGCCACGCGCCGCTGCCCCCGATCGGCTTTTTTGAAAAGGGAAAGCCGTATTTTACCGAGGGCGAGCTTCATTTCAATATTTCGCACAGCAAAGGGCTGGCCCTTTGCGCGCTTTCCGACCGCCCGATCGGGGTGGATATCGAGCCGATCAAGCAAGAATTTACCGAGAAGGAGGAGGGCATCGCCCGCCGCTTTTTCACCGAGGGTGAGCGCCGCCTTTTGACTGCCGCCCCCGATAAGGGGGAGGCCTTCACCAAGATCTGGGTGCGGAAGGAAGCCCTCGCGAAGCAGAGCGGAGCGGGGGCGGCCGCCTTCTCCTCGACCGATACGACGGCGGCCCTTTTTTCGCACGAGGAGATCGTGACCGATAACGAAGGGGTGCGCTATTTCCTCGCGATTGCGGACAAATAAGCCAATAATGTAAAAGAAACTATATAAAAAGAGCAGAACCAAGGTTCTGCTCTTTTTGTGCTCGCATGGAATAAGCTTACTTATTTGCGTTATATTTAACAGTAACGCCGTCATGTGCAGGGTTGCCGTAAACACCCTGTCCGCCGCCGTAAAGCTGGTCAAACGGACAAGGCACGAAGTGGTCTTCGCCTTCGTTATGAACGTGATTGTCGTCTACCACCTCATACCCTTCGGCATCGGTGGGGTGGCCGTATCTCGGATTAGAATAGGCAGAGTTGCTTATACCCGCCTGAACCCTTACGTAAGGCCAGCTCTTGCCCGCAAATTCGCAATACGTATAATTTGCCCAATCACCGTAAAGAACAGTCACGTTCTCACAGGAAAGCTGCGGCGCATCGGCAAATGTGGTTCCGTCGATGTTGACCGTTTTACCCGTGTTGCCGATAAGCATGCCCGCGCGGCGGTATGCATGCCACTGATAGCTTGAGGTTATGTCGTTATAAGCGTCAATTCTGCATGCGACAACGCAATCCTTGAGTAAGATCTCCGCGCTTTCACTGACACCGCCGATAACGCCGCCGATGGCGTTATCGAAGTCGCCCCACTGCGCGGCAATATTGGTAGATTCGTCTATAACGCAGTTGCTGTATACGTGGTTACCCGAAGCCCAACCGACGATACCGCCCGCATAATACTGATAATCGGCTACGTTCGCGTTCTTAACCGTGATGTTCTCAAAGTGGCAGTTGCCGGATGCAACCGCTGCGATCGTTCCGCAGATGGCACTTTCTCCGGAGATATCGGCACCGTCTATCGTAAGATTTTTTATCGTTGCGTTCTCAATCGCGCCGAAGAGCCCAAGCCCGAGATCCCCGTAGTAATAGCCGTTATCAAGAGCCCAGGTATTCTGACTGAGGTTGTAGATCGTATGACCGTTCCCGTCAAACGTACCCGTAAACGCCCTGTCGTGTCTGTACGAGCCTATGGGATCGAAGCAGTTGCCTTCGTTATAGAGGTTTACGTCCGCATCGAGGATAACGGTCTTCGGGCTTTCATCATCAAAAAAGAAGCTGTTAAGCTGATCTGCGGTTATCGTCGAACGAGCAGAAGACAGGTCGCTGTCTTCAACGCTGCCGTCTATCATTTTGGAAAAAGCGGCAAAGGCCTCTGCGGAAGCTATGTTGACCTCGGTCGCGTTCGGGTCTACCCATGAGAAGTCAAGCGTGCCGTCCCATGCGTCGGGAATCGTCGGAGCCTCGGGAAATTCGGAATTTATGTCGTAAATAAAACCGTCGCCGTCATTTTCATAGGACATCTGCGTTGCCAAAAGCGACACAGCGAAGTCTATGGACAGTCCGCCGTCAACGTTGAATTCGTTATCGTTTTCGGTAGGAATCCAGCAAAGACCGATTTCATACGTTATGGATTCACCGGGAAGAAGGAAGGCTTCAACCGTAAATCCATCACCGAAGGAAGGCATATTGGCAGGGTCATAAGCAGGAATGGCGGAGTCAATTTGCTGATTTTCAAGCGTTTCGTCCTCCATGACCGTATCGGTGCCGGTGTTTTTGTTGCGCGCGATAGCATAGACGGATAAAGCGTCTGCAAGCGTTTTGCCCGACGGAGTCTCGGTTGCGTTTGCGTAAATGATACTCAATTGATATTTAAGCGCAAGCATACCGTTATTGACTACCTCAAAGCGGCCGCCGGCAAAGGCGCCGGGCTCCCAAACAATGGGGTCACCGTTGATATCCATAAAGATTTTGGTATCCTCGTTAACCTCTTCGGGGGTGCCGTTATAGGAGTTGGTATAAATCAAATCAACGTCCAAATCTCCCGACTGGATTTGGTTTATTCCGCTTGAAGAAGAATCGGTAAACCAAGCAAAGGTCGTGCCAACAAGCATAGTAAAGCAAACGGCGATTGCAATTACGCTGCTAAAAAGGGGGATATTCCTGTTTCTGAATTTCATTTTTTTACCTCTTTTAAATATTTTTTGTTTTTTAATAATTTCTTGCTGATTTTGGCGATAATCCTTATTTGCCCAACGCTTTTCCGATCTGCATGCTGAAAAACATGAGCATCAACACGGTAGGGATCAAAATACTGATAAAGTAACCGCGCGGGGTCTTTAAAAACGCAAAAAGACTGCCAACGTCGGGTATTTTAAAGAGATACTTGCCCATAATGTTCTCGGGCTTAACCGGTGTCGTGTCGTTGACGCCCGTGTTTATTCCGTAGGTAACGAAGCCGATGATGTTTCCGTCATGACCGTATCTTATTTCTCTTATCTTGTGCGTTACGGTTTTTCCGTAGCTATCGGGATTATAAGAAAAGAAGGTTATAACATCGCCTGCTTTAAGCGCGGTAGCATCTTCAACCCTTCTTATTATTATAAGGTCACCCGCATCGAAAAAGATCGGTTCGTTTTCGCTTGATGAAGATTGGCTCATAGAGTCGCTTGCCACGATTAAGAGCTGAAACCCCAAAACCTCCCTGCTGTTCTTCTCTCCGCTTAAAGAGGCAAAAATCATGATCAGCGCCATAGCAACCGAGAAAAAGCAGCATAGCCAAGCAAAAAAGGATATTATTTGTTCAAAAAATGTTCTCTTCAACGTTTATTCCTTCTCAACCCCCTGCCAAAAGTAACAAGCAAAAAAAGCATGCACGTTGAGTTACAAATTAACTCATAGCACAAATGATAGCACGATTTTAACTAAAAGTCAACACGTTTAGTTAAAACCGCTATAATATTGTTGTAATTGTTTAAAGGAAAAGAGTGATGCGGAATGGATTTTGGTGAAAAGATACGAAATGCAAGAGAAGATATGGACTTATCCCAACGAGATATGGCGAGTCTTATTCCAATGAATCAATCGAATTACTCTAAAATAGAGCGCAATGTTCAGGAGCCTAACCTTGAACAGCTTCGCCGCATTTGCCAAATACTCAACATAGATCCCCGCTACCTTTTAAACCTCGGTGATTACGTATCTATTACCGAGGCCGATATGAAGCTTTTGAAGGAAACAAAAGCTTTTATTCAGGCGCATAAAAACGAAAAATAGCAGAGCGACGGCGGCCCTTTTTTCGCACGAGGAGATTGTGACCGATAACGAAGGGATGCGCTATTTTCTCGCGATTGCGGATAAATAAGCCAATAATGTAAAAGAAACTATATAAAAAGAGCAGAACCAAGGTTCTGCTCTTTTTGTGTTCGCGCGCGGCTTCGCCGCCTTTTCGTAAGGGGGCGGCTTCCCCAAAGGGGCGCCGCGGGGCGGAAAAGAGGCAAAAATCGGCGGTCACCCTTGACAAATCGGCCCCTTTATTATATAATCATTTAGAATAAATAAAGATATAATAGCCGATAGGCTTTGGAGGAAAAAGGATGAAATGGACGTCTCTTAACGATCTGCGCGAGGCCTTTCTTTCGTTTTTCGAAAGCAAGGGGCATTTGCGCCTTCCCAGCTTTTCGCTGGTCCCGCAGGGGGATAGATCCCTGCTTCTCATCAATTCGGGCATGGCGCCGATGAAGAAGTATTTTACGGGGGAGGTCACGCCCCCCTCGACCCGTGTCGCCACCTGCCAGAAGTGCATCCGCACGCCTGACCTTGACCGTGTCGGCCACACCGCGCGCCACGGCACCTTCTTCGAGATGCTCGGCAACTTCTCCTTCGGCGACTACTTTAAGGAGGAGGCCATCCCCTTCGCGTGGGAATTCTTAACCGAATGCCTTGCGATCCCCGGCTCTCTTTTGTGGCCCTCGATCTACGAAAATGACGAGGAGGCCTATAAGATCTGGACCGAGAAGATCGGCGTCGATCCCAAGAAGGTCGTGCGCCTCGGCAAGGCCGATAACTTCTGGGAGCATGGCGAAGGCCCCTGCGGTCCCTGCTCCGAGATCTATTTTGACCGCGGCGAAAAATACGGCTGCGGCTCGCCCGATTGCCGCCCGGGGTGCGATTGCGACCGCTATATGGAGATCTGGAACAACGTATTCTCCCAGTTCAACAACGACGGCAAGGGCAATTATACCGAGCTTGCCCAGAAGAATATCGATACGGGCATGGGGCTTGAGCGTCTGGCCTGCGTTCTGCAGGGGGTCGACAACCTCTTTGAGGTCGACTCGGTGCGTAAGATCCTCGATTCGGTGTGCGCCGTTGCCGGGAAGACCTACGGCGTCGATAAGGAGGACGATATTTCGATCCGCGTGGTGACCGACCACGTTAGAAGCGCCACCTTTATGATCGCGGACGGGGTCATTCCCTCGAACGAGGGCAGGGGGTACGTTCTGCGCCGTATCCTTCGCCGCGCCGCCCGCCACGGCAAGCTGTTGGGCATTGACCGTATGTTCCTTTGCGAGATGTGCGAGGTCGCCATCGGCGAGAGCCGTGACGCCTATCCCGAGCTTTCGACCAAGCATGACTATATTTTGGCGGTCGTTGAAAAGGAAGAGGAGCGCTTCCACGCGACGCTTGACAGCGGCCTGCGTATGCTCTCCGAGATGATGGAGAAGGCCGAAGAAAAGGCGCTTTCGGGCGAGGACTGCTTTAAGCTGTACGATACCTACGGCTTTCCCTTTGATCTGACGCGCGAGATCGCCGAGGAGCGAGGCTTCAGCACCGATGAGGAGGCCTTCCGCGCGCTGATGAACGAGCAGCGTGCCCGCGCCCGCGCCGCCCGCAACACGGCGGGGGGCTGGAGCGAATCCTCGAAAACCGCCCTTTCGGGCCTTCCGAAGACCGAATTCCTCGGCTATACCGAAAACGAGTGCGAGGCGAAGCTTCTCGCCATTCTGGTGGAGGGCGAAAGCGTTTCGGCCGTTTCCGAGGGAGAGGCGACCCTGATCTTTGACCGCACCGTCTTTTACGGAGAGGGCGGCGGCCAGGTGGGCGACACCGGCCTTATCAAAAAGGGCGAGCTTTCCTTCCGTGTTTCGGATACCAAAAAGAGCGACGGCGTATACCTGCATGAGCTTAGCGATATTTCGGGGCTGATCGAGGTAGGGGACACGCTCTCGCTTTCGATCGACGAAGCACGCCGCGCGGCCATTCGCCGCAACCATTCCTCGGCGCACCTGTTGCAGGCCGCGCTCCGCTCGGTGCTTGGCACGCACGTTGAGCAGGCGGGCTCGTACGTCGATGAAAAGGAAATGCGCTTTGACTTTACCCACTTCTCGGCCATGACGAAGGAAGAGATCGCCGCGGTCGAAGCGCTCGTGAACCGATATATTCTCGCGGCCGAGGAGGCCGAAACCGTGGAGACTGACCCCGAAAGCGCGAAAAAGATGGGCGCTATGGCTCTCTTTAACGAGAAGTACGGGGACCGTGTCCGCGTGGTGAAGATCGGCAGCCACTCGGTCGAGCTTTGCGGCGGCACGCACGTGCATAACAGCGGCGCCATCGGCCTTTTCCGCATCCTGTCCGAAAGCTCGGTCGCGGCGGGGGTCCGCCGTATCACCGCCTTGACCGGCGCGAACGTCCTTGCCTATCTTGATAAGAAGGAAGAGACCGTGGCGGCCGTCGCCAAGGAATTGAAGGCCAATAACGTATCCGATCTTCTCCATCGGGCCGAGGCTGTCAGCGCCGAGCTGAAGGAGACCCGCCGCCGCCTGGAGAGCGCCGAGGCGAAGCTTTCCGAGGCGAAGCTTTCCACGCTTCTTTCCGAGGCAAGGACGGTAGGCACCCTTCGCCTGCTTACGGCAAGGCTGGATATGAGCGCCGATGCCGCCCGCAGCCTTTGCGACGGCATCAAGGAAAAATACGCCGATATGGTGGCGGTCTTTGCCGCCGTCAACGGCGATAAGCTCAATTTCGTTGCCTGCTGCGGCAAGGACGCTGTGAAGGCGGGCGCGCACGCGGGAAAGATCCTTTCCGCGGTCAGCGCGATCTGCGGCGGCAAGGGAGGCGGTCGGCCCGACAGCGCCATGAGCGGCGGCCGTGACCTTTCCAAAATAGAGGAAGCTCTGGCGGCAGTCGAGGGGCTTTTGTAAAGAAAACTGTGCTAAAAAGCCTCCTCTTGCAGGAGGCTTTTCCGCCTTATTTCAGGAAAGAAAGGAAGAAAAACATGAAATACGAAGCATTACCGAAAAGGGTTTTATATCTGTGGCTCCTGCGCGGTGCCCTGGGGGCGATCCCGACGCTTGCGGGCTTTCTTGTCGCGCTTTTTCTTTGCGAGGGGAGGGCGCGCCTTTGTGTTGCCATCTTCGGCGGGGCGGCTCTTCTTATCGCGCTGTTCTTTATGCTGGCCTTTCCCGCTTTGCGCTTTGCGCGCTATCAGTACGCCTACGACGAAAAGCGCATCGCCGTTCGCCGCGGCGTCATCTTCCGTGAAAGCGTTATCATCCCGCTCTATCAGATCCAGGATCTGCATAAGACCGAGGGGCCGCTGATGATGCTTCTTTCGCTTGCGGGCGTCAGCCTTTCAACGGCGGGCTCCTCCTTTTCGCTGGCGACCCTTGAAAAGGACGCTGTGGACCGTATGATAAGCGAGCTGGAGAGCCTTGCCGCTGTTCGCTTTGAGGAGAACCGAAATGAAGCGCTTTGATAAGGGGTATTTTTTCTATCACCTGCTGACCGACCTTTTTCTTTCGATCATTTTCGCCTTTGCCTTTCTTGACGAGCTGCTGCTTGTCGGCGAAGAGGGGGAGATCCTTGGGATCCAAGGCGAAGCGATCCTTCCGTTTTGCGTGATCGCTGTGGCGATCTATCTGGTCCTTTGCGGCTACCGCGCGCTCTACCTCTACCGCTCGGGCTATGAGCTTACCGGAAACGAGATCCTTTGCCGGCGCGGGGCATTCTTCAGTAAGCGCTCGCATCTCGAATATCGGCGTGCCAACGCGATCAACAAACGGCAGAACCTTTTTCAGCGCCTTTTCGGGATCGCGGTCCTGACGGTCGACAGCGGCGCGACGACGCAGGCCGCCACCGCCGAGATCACGGTGGTTGAAAAAAGCGAGGTCGTCGATGCGCTTATGCGCGAAATAAAGGCGCGCCAGAGCGGCGTGGCCGCTTCTTCCTCCGAGGAGGAGGGCGCGGCGGAGGTCAAGCTTTCGGAGGGGGAGGGGCTTTACGCCTTCCCGAAGGCCAAAAAGCTGCTTTACGCGCTGGTAAGCCTTGCTTCGGCCGCCTTTTACACCCTGATCTTCGCGCTTTTGGCGGTTGGCGCCGTGGCGCTTTTCACGGGGCTCCTTTCGCGGGCGGGGACCCCCTCGGCGGTGCTTGCCCCCGTGGCGCTTTTGGCGGTGATCGTGCTGCTTGCGATCGCGCTGATCACCTTTCTTACCGCGCTTTTGCAATCCTTTGTCGGCTACTATGGCTTCGGTGTTCGCAAGACGGGGGAGGAGATCTCGATCTCCTACGGCCTTTTCGTCAAAAGCGTGAACACCTTCCGCCTTGACCGCATCAAGGGCGTACGCATCACCGAAGGGCTGATCGAGCGGCTTTTCGGGCTGTGCGCGATCCGCCTGGAGGTGGTCGGTTACGGGTTTGAGAGCAGTGGGGAGAATAGCGAGGAGGCGGCGGGCCTTGGGCTTTTGGTGCCGCTTTGCGAAAGGCGGGAGGCCGAAGGCATTCTTTCGCGCGTTTTGCCCGAATTCGTGCCCGACGCGCCGACGGCAAAGCCCCCGCGGCTTGCCCCCTTCCTTTGCTGGGGGCAGCTGCTTCTCGGGATCTTTACCCTTCTGCCGATGGGAACGGCGCTTGGCTTAATGGCGATCCTTGGGGCCTCGCAAAAGGCCTTGCTTCTCGTTTTTCTTTCCTTTTTGCTCGTGTATGCGGTCATCGCGGCCTTTTTGGCGGTATCCCGCATCCTTTGCTTTAAAAACGGCGGTCTTGCCGTTTCGGACGGGCGTATTACGGTATACGGCGGCGGCTTTCAGAAAAGCACGGTCGTGCTTCATAAGCGCTCCTTCGTGGCGCTTGAAAAGCGGGCGACCCCCTTGCAGAAGCGGGCGGGGATCTCTTCAGCGGTGCTTCATTTTTACACCAACGCCGTGACCAACGAGGTAAAGGCCCTGCATCTTTCGGGGAAGGATGTTTCCCTGCTTGAAGACGAGCTGACGGTTTAAGGGGCTGTAAAAAAGTCGAAACGTGAGAGTCTTACGGAAAAACCGTTTGGCTCTCTTTTCTTTTTTTGTCGAAGAAGGGCGAAGCGGAAAGGACCCCCGAAAAAAGAACGAAAAAAGAACGAAACGGTGCTTGCAAAAGAAGAAATATTAGTGTATACTGTATATGAAAGATTAAGGAAGAAAGGATCGCTGCGATGAATCACCTCTTGCGGAAGGAAACCGATAATAACCGTCTCTCTCTTTTAGGAAACGGGGAGCTTCTTTTCCGCATGGACCGAGAGGGGGCGGTGGTCAGCGAGGGGCTGCCCGGCCTTCTTCCCGATGGGGGGATCTATCGCCTTGGGCATCTGACGCCCGAGGGAAAGCCGATCTGCTACGGGCGTATTTATCCCCGCCTGCCGTATCGCGCCAGCTCTCTTTCCGAGGGTGGGTCCGCGGTGCTGGATTTCGCGGAGGGGATCCTTTTTACCACCTGCCGTTACGGCGACCGCCTTTCGGTCAATACCGAGGCGTGCGCGATGTATACCCGCCCGCTTCTTCTGATCAGTAAAAAATTCACCTCGGAGATCCGCGAGGAATACTCCTACTGCTACGAGCTGCCGGAGGATAAGCGCTTCACGGTCGAGGCGAAGGAGAATACCCTTTATATCACCTATGCCGACGGAGAGAGGATCGAGCGGCTCGCCTTCTTTTCAAGTCTTCCCATGCGGGCCGAGGTGCGGGGGCGCATCGGGATCTTAAGCGGGCGTGTTTCCCGCGGGACAACGGCGCTTTTCGGTCTTGCCTACGCCGATGAAGACGAAAAGGGCGGCGCTGTGCAGCGCCTGCTTTTGGAGCGGGCGACCGTTATAAAGCAGGGAGAAAAGCTGTTTTCCGAGCAGGCGGCCTCGTTTGCCTCCTATTTCCGTCAATGCCGCTTTTTCCCCGACGACGCGGCGATCGCCCCGCTCTTTGACGAGGCGCAATATCTGCTTCGCTGTCTTACCTCGCCTTCGGGCGCGCTGCTTTCCCCTACACACGGGGAGGTTCCCTTCGGGCATTCCCCGATCACCAATCTTACGGTGCTTATCGCGCTTTTGCAGGCGGGACATAACGAGGAGGCAAAGCGCATCCTCTCCTTCCAGAAATCGCTTCTTTCCGACGCGCTGCGGCACGCCGCGGCCCCCGGGGAAAACCTGGCGAGGTATCCCTATTATACCGACGCCGAGGGGAACGAGCGCTTGCCGAACGACTATCGCCGCGAAAGCGTTTTGCCAACGGCTTCGGTCGTCATCGGCCTTGCGGCCTATTACCGCTATACCACCGATAAGGCTTATCTTCTTTCGGATAGCTTTTCGGTCCTGCTTTCCTGCGTCCAATTTCTCCTGAAATGCGCGGTCATAAAGGGAGAGGGCGGGGCATACGTGCGCGCCAGCGATGTGCCCGAGATCGGCGCCTATGCCGAGCGGCCGTATCTTTCCACCGTAGCCGTTGCCTCGGCGCTCGAGGCCTTTTACGAGATCGCCTGGCAGCTCTCCAAGGAGCTTGATCTTGCCAATCAGTGTCATAAGCTCGCGGGGCAGCTGTTTGCCTCGCTCCCCAAAAAGCTTGGCGGCTATACGGCCTCGTCCGAAACCGAGATGGGGTTGACCGACGCCTCGCTTCTTTCGATCCCCTTCGGCGACCCGCCGGAGATCGAGCTGCAGCGCAAAAGCGTGCTTTCCTCGCGCCTTGCCCAGCGTGGGCCCGCTACGCCCTATGAGACCGCCCTTCTCGCGTCGGCCTATGCCAAGCTGGGGCTGGAGGGCGCCAAGCCCTTGAAGGCGGTGCTTTCGGGCGGCTCCCCGTTGCTTTTGGGGAAGGGGGGCGATTCCCCCGCGCAGATCCCCGCGCTTTGTCTTTCCACGCTCTTCCGCTCGGTGGTGAGCTATGTCGGCGGAAAGCTTTATATCGGCATGGGGCTGGACGAAAAAAGCGTGCCAAGCGGTAGCTTCCGCTTCCCGCTTCCCATCGGCGCTGTGGCCGAGGGGAAGATGAAGGACGGGCGTCTCGTTTCCTTCAAGCTGCAGCGCTTCCGCGGCCCGTATTCGGGGATCGTGGAGGTCGTGGTCCCCGCCTGGCTGTATTCGGACGGTGCGGCCGTTGCCTATAAGAAGTCCGAGCGCGGAGGGATGGTATATATCAGTATGGCCGTCCACTAAACGGGGCTTCGGATTTCGGCATAACCGCAAACAAAATCGGTGATATGTTGGTTTACAACGTGTCACCGATTTTCTTTTTCGTTCTTTTTTCTTCTGCGCCCCCTTTGACGTATTTTTAAGGAAGAAAAACATTCGTTTTTCTTCCCGAAGTATTATATTTTGTTTGCTATAATCGCTCGCTTCCTCTCGCCGTACGGGTGTACGGCTTCGGGGCGCGATCGATGATTTCTGCTCTAAATCCGTGCGCCCCGGGCTTCGGATTTCGGCATAACCGAAAAGGAAAAGGGATTATATGTGTTTTGCATACAGTCCCTTTTTACATCTTCGTTATTCGGTTGTTTTAAGGTTGAAAGCCGATGGCTTTCTTCCGTCTTGAATATATTTCCTTTTCTATCGCCGTTTCCTTCCTCCTACGTATAATATACGCCTCTCGGTCGGAGAACGGCGATTTCTGCTCTAAATCCGTGCGCCCCGGGCTTCGTATTTACGCATAACCGCAAACAAAAGGGTTTGTAATGCCTTGCATTGCAAGCCCTTTTTGCTTATTAAAACGCTCTGCACTTGCGTTCCCTTTTCACAGATTTTGAGGTTGAAAAACATTCGTTTTTCTTCCCGAAGTATTATATTTTGTTTGCTATCATCGCTCGCCTTCTCTCGCCGTACAGGTGTACGGCTTCGGGGCGCGATCGCTGATTTTTGCTCTAAATCTGTGCGTACACTGGCTTCGGATTTTTGCATAACCGCAAATAAAAAAGGAAAGTATGTAAACCATACTTTCCTTTTTTGTTATCGCAGATAAAGGCTTTGGGTGGGCAGCTCGGTAAGCGGCCTTTCGGCCTCGACGGCCGCGTCGATCGCCTCGACGATCTTTTTGGAGTAGAGGGCGTGCCCCTCTTCGCTCAGGGAGCCGTCCTGATTGGTAAGGACAGAGGGGTCCTCCTGAAGCGCGAAGGATTGCTTCATATTGACGAGGACCATCCCGTAATGGGCAGAAAGGGCGGTCAGGATCTCCTCCTGCTCGTCGCTGTCGGCGTGGCCGATGACCACAAGGATCTCCATCTTCGGCTGCGCGGTCTTGGAGCGGCGCAGAAAGGTCTCGCAGTCAAATTTGAAATTGCCGGTGTACACCCCCTCGGGCGAGGTGGCGGGGACCCCGGTTCCCGGGGCGAAGATCATCAGGCGGTATAAGCGGGATCGGCGGAACGAGCCCTCGATATCCTTGTCCCCCTTGAAGAAGGTGGGGGAAGAAAGCGGGTCGGAAGCGTCCGACGGGAGGTTGCAGCAGCGGCCGGGAAGCGGCTGTACGGTATCGGTGTAGCCGTATTTTTCGATCAGCGCTCTTTTGGTTAGCAGGCGGTAGCAGTTGTCGCGGTCGGTCACCCCTTCGCCAAGCATGGCTTCGTCCCCGAAGTAATAAAGGGCGAAGTTGATCTTTTGCTTCAGTAGCTGATAGGCAGAGCGGTCGCTTGCCTCGTCCTCCTTGCCGCTGAGAGAGGCGATGTATTCATAATCGCGGTAGGCCTTTTCGGTAAGATCCGCGTAATGCTTTCTTACGGCCGCGGTCTCCCTTCTCTGATACAGGTAAAAGGTGGCGCAGAGCGAGAAAAGAAGCAAAAAGAGCAAAAAGCCAAGCAGGTAGCGATGTCTGAATATAAAATCAAGCATTATCCCTTTCCTCCAAACGCATCCGAGAGCAGGGTGTCCAGCATGCCGAGAATGGCGGGAAAATAGTGCAGAAGCACGCCTAAAAGCACCCCGCTCACCAGCAAAACGATGATCAGGCGGACCCATTCGTTCGACTGCAGCTCGTAGCGCACCTCGGCGCGGCGGCGGTGCTTGGCATCCATGAAATAGCGGACCTCTCTCGGGTCAAAGGCGGTGTTCGGCGCCGCGACGTTGACCCCATCCAAAGAAAAGACGTCGTTTTTCTCCCCCTCGAACGGAAGGGGCATAAGATCGCGCTCGCGCGTTCTTTTTGAGATGCGGCGCGCCGCGGGATCGTCATCCAGGCTTCGCAAGGGCGGAATGATCTCCCCGCTCGGCAAAACGACGAACAGCATCTTTCGATACAGCGAGGTGGGGGAGGAAAGCGCCTTGAGAAGCGCACGGCTTTCGGGGACCGAAAGCTCCGAAAGGGTTTTGGCGGTTTCGGGGGTCTCGGCGCCTGAGCGGCAGAAAACGCCGAAAAAGCGGGCAAGGCGGTGCCGCTGCAGGGTGCTTGCGACACAGGCCACCATGATCCCAAGGGTAAGGCCGATCAGCAATAGGCGAATGTCAAAATTGACCCCGCCGAGATTTAAAAAGCTGTACCCCTCGTCGGGCGTTTGGGCTCCCGCGGCTAAAAGGGGGGTAAAGAAAGAGGACATAGCTTATTCTCCATCCACGAATTCGTTTCCGCACAAAAGGCGGAGAAAATCGTCAAGATCCTCGTTGTTTTCATAAAAGAAGGTGATGCTTTTCTGCTTTCCCTTGGCCGAAAGCTTGCAGCGGCGGCCCAGCCTTTGCAGAAGCCGTGTTTCCAGGACCTCGGCGTAATCAACGGCAAAATCGGCCGTGGGGGGCGTAAGCCTTTCGCGCTCGGCGGCGCGCTGCTTGCGAAGGTAGCGTTTGACCTCCTCCTCGGCGGTGCGGACCGACCACCCCTCCTCGATCGCGCGGTTGGCGAGAAGAAGGCGGGCATCCTTGTCCTTCAGGGAAAGAAGGGCGCGGGCGTGCCCCGCCGAAAGCTTACGGGCTGCCAGAAGCGAGAGAAGCTCGTCGGGCAGGTCCAGAAGGCGCTCGGCGTTGGCGATCGCGCTGCGGCTTTTGCCGATCCTTTGCGCGATCTCCTCCTGCGTCATACCGTATTCCTCGGAAAGCGAGCGGTAGGCCATGGCCTCCTCAACGGGGTTGAGGTCCTCGCGCTGGATGTTTTCGACCAGGGCGATCTCGGCGGCCTCCTTCTCGTCTCCCTCCAGAACGATCGCGGGGATCTCGGTAAGCCCCGCCAGCTTCGAGGCGCGCCAACGGCGCTCCCCGGCGACGATCTGGTATTTTCCGTTGGGAAGCTCGCGCACAAGGATCGGCTGAAGCACCCCATAGGTCGAGATCGAGGCGGCCAGCTGCTCAAGCGGTGCCTCCTCAAAGCTTTTTCGTGGCTGACCGGTCTTCGGCTCGATCAGCGCCAGGCGAAGCGTTCTTTTTGCGTTTTTTTCAAAGCTTTCCTCGGTATTTTCCAAAAAAAGTGTATCCAGGCCACGGAAGGTGCCCATATTTTTTCTTGCCATCGTAAGATCTCCTCGTTGTTCTGTCAAGTGGTGGGGGCGATACGCCGATCGCCCGCTTTTTGATTTTTTTGTCCCATTCCGGGCTTATACGCGAAGCAAAAGCTCCTTCACAACGGCACGGTACTCAAGAGAGCCCTTGCCATAGGGGTCGTAATAGCAGATCGGCTGTCCGTAGCCCGGCGCCTCGGCCAGCTTTACGCTGCGCGAGATGGTCGAGCGGAAAAGCTTGTCCGCGTAATACTTCTGCAGCTCTGCCTCGACCTGGGCCGTGAGAAGCAGACGCTTGTTGTACATCGTAAGCAAAAGACCGGTGATCTCCAGCGAGGGGTTGTAGAGCGTACGCACCTTTTTGATGGTAAGCGTCAGCTGGGAAAGACCCTCCAGGGCGAAAAAGTCGCAGGGCATCGGAATGATCACTCCGTCTGCCATCGAAAGGGCGTTGACCGTCAGCATGCCAAGGGTCGGCGGGCAGTCGATCAGGATAAAATCAAAGTCCTCGCGGCAGGGATCAAGAGCGAGCTTGGCATCCTTCCCGCGTTCCTCGGTGGCGTGCAGGTCATACTCCGCCCCGACCAGCGAAATGGTCGAGGGGATCAGAAAAAGATTTTTGAACGCGGTCTCCAGAATCGCGTCCTTGGCGGCGGTTTCTCCCAGAATGACCTGGTAAGACGAGGCCTTGACCGATTTTTTAGGGATCCCCAGGCCGCTGGTGGCGTTCCCTTGAGGGTCCATATCCACCAAGAGCACCTTTTTTCCTCTTTTTCCAAGCTCGGCGGCCACGTTAACGGCACTCGTCGTCTTTCCAACGCCGCCCTTCTGATTGGCAAAGGCCAAACAAACTGCGCTCATGTTTCCTCCTTTTGGGGATCGCACGACCCCGCACTGTATAATATAAAAATGAAAGAACTTCTGTCTTTTTTCTTTTTTGATCCTTCAAGGCTTTTTTGCACCCCTTTTTGGGGGTTCTATATGTTTTTTGAAAAGCGCTTCTTTTCGCCAATCGGCGCCGCGGCCGCAAATTGATCTTCTGCTTTTATGCTTTTTGCGCTCGCCTGCGGCATTTGTGTAGTTTTTGTCCGCTGCGCGTGGATTTCGTCTAAAAACGCCACCGCTTTGACGAACAGAAGGATACATTTTCTTGAGTTCATTATATCATAAGATATAGGGCGCTGTCAATAACGTTTCACGTGAAACATTTGTGAAGGGCTGCGCGCGTTAAAATCCCACTTTTTCCTTTGTTTCACGTGAAACATCGCTAAAAACAGCATTGCGTTGCCTTTTGACGATTCTTTGCCATGAAAAAGGCGTCTTGTGACAAGCGGCGGCGCGTCTGCGTTTTTTAGCGCTGTGCTTCTGCCTTTTTGTGATCCTTTTGCCAAGAAAAAGGCGTCTTTGCGGCAAACGGGGGCGCGTCTGCGCCTTTTTAGCGTTGTGTTTCTGCCTTTTGGTGATCCTTTTGCCGAGAAAAGGCGTCTTTGCGGCAAACGGGGGCGCGTCTTTGTCTTTTTTTATGCCGTGCACCCGCCTTTTGCTCCCTCTTGGGTCTGTGTCCGCCTTTTAAGCCTTTGGCGCCCTTGCTCGCTTTTTTGCCGCATCTGCGGACAAAGCTGCGGGAATCTTGGGCGGTTTTTGCTGCCTTGGGGCGCTTTTGCCCTCTGCGAGGCCTGTTTCTGCTCTCTTCGGGGCTTTTGCGCTTTTTTCGGGATGCGGGCGGCATTTGTTGTTTTGAGGAGGATTTTTGACCGTTTTTTGCCGATCCGCACACGTTCTGACCGTTTTGTCGCCTGATTTTTTCATCTTCCTGCGGTTTTTGCGTGTTTTGGCGCCACCCCGCCCCTTTTCGCCTGCTTTTTTGCCGGCGAGAACCCCTCTTCGGCATTGTTTCACGTGAAACACTCCGTTTTGCGTGGCGCGGAGGCGTTTTTTGCTTTTTTCTGTGGTGCCGAGCCCTTTTGCTTTCGGGGGCTTGCCTTTTTACCTGTTTCTCTTGCTTTTTGCCGTTTTGCCCCTTGCGCCCACCGTCCCCCTTTTTACGTTTTTCTTTTGCGCGGTTTTTGTTCATTCAAACGTCGGTTTGGCCGGGAGAGCTTTGTTTAACACTTTCTTTTTGCAAAACGCGTTTGTTTGTTTTTTGTTTCACGTGAAACGTGCTTTTTTCTTTTTACGCTGGCAACTTGATGCTATAAATGGTAAAATATGCCAATTTTAGGGAAAAAGGGGGTGATCGAGCGATATAGATGGGAAAAAGGAAGGGAAACGGTTAAAAGCGGGAGGGAAGGAGAAAAATGGGGACGGAACGGCGGCGCAGGGAGAGAAAAAGAGAGGAACCGAAAAACGGAAAGAGAAAGGAGGCGGCGCGCAGCTCGCAGCTCCCAGCTTGCAGCTTGCCTCACGGATGTAACCGGCCCTCAAAAGAAGGGGCGCGCAAGGACTCGGCGCTTTGGGTGACCCCTTTCTTTGTGCGGGAAGGGCTTTTTGCGCGCGCCACCTTCTGTTCGCATATCGTCGGGCGCTTTGTGTCGCTCTAAAGGGTCATTTCTCGGGCTCTGTCCCGCTCTTTGTTTGCGTTGCGCCCCCTGTTTGCCTTTTTGCGAGCATCCTTGCCGCCCTTATGTCTTTACTTGGAAGAGAACGCCGCCGATCCTTCTCTTTTTCGCTTGTTTTGGCGGGAAAATCGGCCTTTTTGGCAAAAGAGAAACCGTTTTCTCGCTCTTTCGGTGGATTTTGTGCGATTTTTGGCGAAAGCGTTTTCTCTTTTTGCGAAAACGGCGAAAAACCCAGGGAAAATAAGAAAATGTTGCCTTCCTCTTGACAAAGAAGGGGTGGTGTGTTATAATAACAAAGCGCTAAAAACGGCAGTTCTGCCGGGGCGCAGATCCCGCTATCGAGATGTGGCTCAGTTTGGTAGAGCGCCACGTTCGGGACGTGGAAGCCGCAGGTTCGAATCCTGTCATCTCGACCATAAAAAACCGCCGAAAAGGCGGTTTTTTTATGGTCGAGATGACTCTTCGGGCTTGGCCCGCGCCTCGCGGGCGGCAGGTTCGCATTCCTCGCGCAGAGCGCGTCGAGCTTGCTCGTAAGCGGCAAGCGAAGGAATCTTTGCCAAGGGCAAATACCCTGTCATCTTTCGTCTTTCCCGCCGAAAAGCCTGTATTTTTATGGTCGAGATGACTCTTCGGGCTTGGCCCGCGCCTCGCGGGCGGCAGGTTCGCATTCCTCGCGCAGAGCGCGTCG
>JAZNDS010000039.1:0-36980 GCA_045588145.1 Eubacteriales bacterium
CTGCGCCGCCACTCGCGCGGCGAGTGGCAACGCAAGAGGGAGCAAAGCTCCCCTTCCGGAAAACAAAAAGGATACCCGAGTGGGTATCCTTTTTGTTTGGCGGAGAAGGAGAGATTTGAACTCTCGCGCCGGTTAAAACCCGACCTACACCCTTAGCAGGGGCGCCTCTTCGGCCAACTTGAGTACTTCTCCGTATCCGGTGGACTTACTTATTATAACGAATTGAAAAGGAATTGTCAAGTCCTTTTAAAAAAATGGCGAACACTTTTTAAAAAGCTTCTTTCTTTATTATTTTATGCAAAGCCCTTGCATTTTCCGATTTATTACAGTATAATGAAAAATGTATTACCAATTTATTAAAAGGAGATTTGTTTTATATGGAATCCGTAGGAACTGCGTTGCTTGCCTTGATTGCCGTATGGGCCGTGCTTGGCTTCCTCTTCGGCCTTCGCCGCGGATGGAAGAGATCGCTTTGCCGTTTTCTTACCATTGTGGCTGCTTTCGTGATCGCCCTGATCGCTTCGGGTAGCCTGCTTGCCGATCTCGATATTGAGATGCTGCTGAATGAAGTGGGGGGAGAAGCCGATCTTCCCGTCGATACGATCCTTGAGATCACGACGGCCGTTCCCTCGCTGGCTCCCTTCCTGTTCGGGCTTTTGCGTCCCTTCCTGTTTATGGGCCTCTTTATCGGTGCCTGCATCGTTCTGTGGTTCCTTTATAAGCTGATCGCTTTGATCTTCCTTCGTATGCCGAAGAAGAAAAAGGTCCAGATCAAGACCTGGAAGAAGGAGATCAAGGAATTAAAGAAGAGCAAGGGCGATAAGAAAGAGATCAAGGCCAGGAAGAAAGAGATCAAGCGCATGAAGCGCCGCGAGAAAAAGCGTTGGCTCGGCGGCCTGATCGGCCTTCTTCAGGGGGCGGTCGTTATGCTGCTGGTGCTTTGCCCGATCGTGGGTCTTGTCACGATGGCCGGCGGCCCGATCGCTGACCTTATGGCGCCCGAAGGCTCCGAAAACACCGATGCCCCCGCCGAGGAGAACGAGCTGCTGGCGATCATAGAGGACGGGAACGTCGTTATGATCTCCAAGGTCACCTCTCCCGTCTTTAAGTGGATCACCTCCTTCAAGATCGGGGAATCGACCGTCTCTCTTACCGACGAGGTCGATAACGTGATGGCGATCGTCGATAAGGCCGCTGCCCTTGGGGAGGTCCCCTTTGAGGAATTCGGCGAGGACCAGACCACGGCCCTGCACGAACTTGTTGCGCTGCTCGATGAATCCGAGCTCTTCCCCAAGCTGATCTCGGAGATCCTTTCGTACGTTGCCGGACAGTGGCAGGCGGGCGAGACCGTCTTTGATATGGAAAAGATCGATATGGGCGAGGAGATGGCCCCGATCATGGACGCGCTCCTTGACGTATTTGCCACGACTGATGAAGATAAGATCACGGGGGATCTTACCACCCTTGCCGATCTGTTCAGCCTGATCATTGAATGCGATATCCCCTCGCACATCGAAGGGGAGGATCTCTTTAACCAGATCGCCGAGACCAACTTCCTGAACCGTGCCTTTGATCTTCTGGACGGCAGCCGCTTTTCCGCGGTTGGCGACGCGATCCTCGGTATGGGTAACGATATGGTCGCCGATATGATCGGTGGCAGCCGCGAGGAGATCGAGGCCAATTACGGCGAAGCGATCGAAAGCGTGGTAGAGGAATTTGCCTCGATGGAGGGCACGAACGAGGAAAAGATCACCGCCCTTGCCGAAGAGCTGAAGGCCGAGGCCGGTGACGATGTTCCCGAAGGACTGATCGACGATATCGCCAATTTCATTATTGACGAGATCGGAGAAGAGCCGCTGACCAAGGATGCGGTCCTTGACGTTATCGAGGATCTGACCAACGATCCCGATGCGCTGAAGCGACTTCTTGAGTCGGTTGACCTTTCGGCCTTGACGCCCCCTGCCGAATAAGCGAAAAAGCAGTAAAGAAAAGACCCGAAGGGAAATGCCCCCTCGGGTCTTTTTCGGTCTCTTGACAAGAAAAGGAATATAGTGTATACTATCTCCGTATGAAGAATTGATTTTTTGAAAGGGGATTTTTATGGTTCGGCAGAAATGGCAAAAGGCGGTAGAGGGCTTTCGCAGCTTCGTTTTAACGCCCTTTGGCTTCCTTGTTCCCCTTTTGGCGGCCGCGATCGCCCCGATCCCCGATACGAAGGGGCAGTTCGCTTGCCTTTTTATCATCGCGATCTGGATCACTTTGCTGCTTCTTTTCCATAACGATATCGTTACGACGCTTTTTCCCTTCTTGTGCCTGATGGTCGCGGGAATGCCGATCATTTACGATATTGATAAGTTGCTTGGAAATTATATTCCGTACGTCGCGATCCCCGTGGCCGCCTTGATCTTCCACGCGATCTACTATCGCCGCCCGCAAAGGATCGGGATCACCTTTTACGGGATCGTCGCCACCTCACTCGCGATCCTGCTTGGGGGGCTTGGCACCATCAGCGCCGCCGAGTATTTTAACCTGACCACCCTTTATCACACGGTGGGAAGCGTTCTTTGCCTTCTTTTCGTCTATCTCCTTTGCGCCCCCGATTATAAGGAAAAGAAGTCCTACGATCTTGTCGGGTACTTTATGCAGGCCCTGTTTTTCGTGGGTGTTCTCAGTGTGCTTACGATTCTTGAGCTGGTCATCGAGCATGGGATGGTGGACGGCAGCCTGCAATTCCATCGCTATATGGCGGTATTTCCGTATCGGAATGCCCTGGCCAACCTGATGATCATGGTATTCCCCGCGCCCTTTTATTTCATCTGCAAGACCCAAAGCCCTGCCGCCAAGCTTTTCTTCTTCTTTATGGGCGGGATCTTCTATATCGGTCTGCTCTTTACCACGGCGCGTACCGCTTTGCTTTTCGGCAGCGTACTGCTTCTTATTCTGATCGGGTACTTCTTCTATTACGAGAAGAACCGCCTTATCAAGCTGATCTTCGGGGTCCTTCTTTGCTTTTGCGCCGCGCTCTTTCTTTGGTTTGCTGTTCCCCTCGGGCTTTTCAACGTCCGTCTTGGGGATGGAGAGGGCTTGGTAAAGGATAACGAGGCGCGCGTACAGCTTCTGTACGTTTCGATCGACGATTTCTTTATGAATCCCTTTTTCGGCATCGGGATCGGAAACACCCGCCACGCCGATCTTTATTCCGCCCCCGGCATGGTCTCCTATTATCATCTGTATTTTCCGCAGATCTGGGGAAGCATGGGGCTTTTCGGGCTTTTGGCATACGGTTACCAGTTTATGCTTCGCCTGCGCTGCTCCTTCACCAAGCCGAATTTTTCCACGATGGCCTTAACGCTTTGCTATCTTGGCGGCTTCTTCTATTCGATGACCGACCCCGGGGAATTCACCACGATCCCCTATGGCATTCTTGCGGTTTTGCTGTATATCCTGCTTGAAAAGCATACCGAGGAGGTGACCGAGCCTCTTCCCTTACGCGCGCTTTCACGAAGGGGAAGGGTCCTTCGTCTGCTTCTTGGCGAATAAGCCGCAAAAAAGACGGTAAGAAAACTTACCGTCTTTTTTTTAGGAGGACGCCTCCGCGCGGCGGCAGATCGGCTTCCATTTGCAGTAAAGGCAGGGGGAGATCTTGCCCTCCTTTTGCGGGGTGGCCTCGGCACAGCCGCTTTGCAAGCGAACGGCAAGCTCGGTCACGGTTTGTTGAATGGTGGAGAGAAGCTCGCCCATTTTTTCAAGGCTTGCCAGCTTATCAAGGTCGTTCTTGCTGACGCTGCCGTCCTTGTTGTACCGAATGGGGATAAAGCGGCCGCTTTGCGTGCGGTCCATGGCGGAAAGCGCCCCCTCGTCCGAAAGCAGAAGACCGGAGCGATGACAAAGCGGCTCCTCCTCTTCGCCGCCGGGGGTCCTGACGGTCACCTCGTTCAGCTCGGTCGAAAGGTAGAGCGCCCCCGCAGGAAGCACCTCGTCTCCCTCCTTGGCGCCAAGGGCGGATAAAAAGCCGGGGCGATCACTCTTCCAAAGCGTGAACAGATACAGCAAAAGCTGAAGGTCCTCCCCCTCGGCGATCCTCTCGAGGGAAAAGGTCTTTTTCCCGGTCTTGTAGTCGATCACGCGCAGGTATACCCGATTTTCCTCGCGATACAGGTCCACGCGGTCGATCTTTCCGTGAAGCGAAACGCTTCCGCCCCCCGGCAGGGGGAAGGCAAGCGGGGTAGGGGCATCCTTGTCCCATTCGCTGGGGGAATACTCAAAGAAGCGGGGGGTGAAGGAGGAATGCTTGGCCTCCTCCCGCAGCTCTCGCAGGATGCGTACGGCGGCCCCCTCCAGCCGCGCGAAAAGATGCGCAATGCGGGCAGGGGGGGCTTCTCCGTTCGGGAAAAGCGAGGAAATATAATCGGCCGAGACCCGCTTAACGGTCGCGGCGAGCGCCTCGTCGGGGAGCTGCGAAAGCGGGGTCCCCTTCCGCTCGGCCAGCGCGAAAAGGCCCTCCATCACCGCATGGATAAAGCTACCGATATCGGCGCGCGTGATATCGGCGTGGGAATTGTCGTCAAGGCGCAGGATATACTTGCAGAAATAGGAAAAGGGGCAGGCGGTGTAGGTGGCAATACGGCTTTGCGAAAGCGAAAGCCTTTGGGGAAGGACCTCCTTCATCCGCTCGGCCGATACACGCTCCTCGGCTATAAGAAGCGGGGCGCGAAGGCGGTGGGCCAGGGCCTCGCTCTCTCTTCCCGCCAGCGTGCGCCAAAGCGCCGCGGAAAGGGTGGGATCCGGGCGGCGGGAAAGCAGGCGAAGGATATCCTCCTCGCAAAAGACCCGGTAGGCAGCGGGAATATCCGAATAGGAAAGAGGGCGTACCTCTCCCCCCGTCATTGCGACAATCGCGTCGATCACGTCGCTTCTTTTGGCAGGGCGAAAGGAGAAATCGGACAGATAGTAGGAAAGTGTTACGCTTTCGTCGGCCGAAAGGAAGGCGCGCAAAAAGCAATAGCGGGCGTGCGAGGCAAGGCTTAAGGCGTCTCCGTCTAAAAGGAGCCCAACGCTCTGCAGCTGCAGCTGCTCCGCGGGGGTGAAAAGCCCACCCTCCTCGGTGCTTTGCGGGAAAACGTCGTCATTCACCCCGATAAGGTAGGTGTGACGGGGATCGGCGGGGCGCATCAGCCCGGCCGAGCCCACGCTCACGGCATCGGCATAAGGGGGGATGTTCTGTAGGCTTCCCATCGCGAATTGGATCGAAAGAAGCTCCAGAAAATCGCGGGCATAAAGCGAAAGCTCTCCCACCCCCTCGACCAAGCGATCGAGGATCGCCATCATCGCTGGATATAGGCGGCGGCGAAGCTCCGCCTCGTCACGCCTGCCCTCCTTTTCATCGGCATCGGCGCGCGAAAGAAGCTTTTCTTCCACCGAAAGATGTGAAAGAAATTGGTGCAAGCCCTCGCAATGCTCCCTTACTGTAAACTTTCCTTTGCAATATTTTTCCAGCAGCGAAAGCGGCTCGGCCAGTGCCTCGCGGGCGCGGTTCAAAAGCGTAAGCTCTTCCTCCGCCTCTCTTCGCTCCTCGTCGTTCCGGGGGGCGGCATAGCCGCGGGGTCGCATGCGGAAGGGGACCTTCAGGATACGCGCGCCATCCAGGCGCCAGCGCTCGACGTAAGCCTCGAAGCGGTCGCTGATATCCTCCCCAAGGCCCGAGAAGCCGCATTTGAGATAGGTGATCACGTCGCTTCGGCGGTAATGGCTGAGGCAGGCGGCATAGGCCGACTTGATCAGCTTGACCGATTCAAAGGAGGCAAGATCGCGGGGAAGCGAGAAAAAGCAGGGAATATTCAGGCGGGAAAGAGCTACGTCCAGAACGCCGCGGTAATCGGCGGCGTTTCCCGCAAAAATCGCGAAATCGCGGTAACGCGCCCCCTCTCGCACGCGCCTTGCGATATCGGCGGCTACCCGCTCGGCCTCCTCAAAGGGAGAGCGACATTCGAATATACGGATATCGGTAAGGGTGGAGGGATCGGCGATCTCCACGCTTGTGGCGGAAAGCGAAAGCGCGCGCCCGACCTCTCGGATCAGGGGGGAATGTACGCGCAGGTTTTCCGAAAGGACGGTCTTTCCCAGCGGCACACCCTCCTCGGCGGCGATGCGCTGCAGATCCAAGGCCGTCTTTTGCAGCTCTACGTAATACAGCGAGCGGCGCTCGTCCCCGTTTTGCGGCATCCCCAGCGTGATATACAGGTCGTGGCGGCGGCAAAGGGCGCGAAGCAGGTTGAGCTGCCGTGCCGTAAAGCTGGTAAAATCGTCGCAGTAAAAGACGGCTTCGGGAAGCGGATCTCCCTCCGAAAGGGCGGTGGTAAGCCTCTCCAATTCCTCTCCCGGCAGGGAATGGCTCTTTTCGGAAAGAAGCTCCCTGTATTCCAAAAGGATCAGGGAAAGGTCTCGCAGCTTATCGGCAAGCGGAGAACCCTTCGGAAGGGCGTCGGCCGCCTCGGTCAGGGCCTTCGGCGTAAGGGCGGCGGCCTGCAGCAGCTTGATCGCCGCGGCGGTCCTTTGGATCCGCCCCGCGTCGATCCTTCGGGTGTCGGTAAGCATGGGGGAAAGGCTGTGCAGCGTTTTATAAAGAAGAAGCGCCTCGGTGCCGCTGTCGGCGGGGCGGCGGCTGACGCCCCCCACAAGTCGGAAGACCGTGTCGGAAAGGCGGGTGAAATTGGTCACCTCAAAGGAAAGCGGGGCCGAGGGGGGAAGTGCGGCGGCGGCCAGCTTCTCGGTCGCGACGGTATTCTGCTCGGGCACCAGCAAAAAGGCAAAGGGGTCCCCCATAAGGCGCTCCTTGATGCGGGACAAAAGATAGGTGGTCTTACCGCTGCCTGCGGTGCCATAGATCAGATGGATCATAGCTTACCTCGTGGGATCGAATAGCCCTTTCCCCGATGCGAAAGAATAATCTTTCTTCCGTCGGCTTCCAGCTTTTTACGAAGATAATGGATATAAACGGTCACGCTTCCCGCGGGGTCCTCGGCATCGGGAAAAAGCGACTCGGCCAAGGCTTGCTTGGTCACGATCTCCCCCTCGGCCGCCAGCAAAAGCGAAAGAAGCGTCTCCTCGGTCGCCGTAAGCGTCCTTGACTCCTCGGCGGGCGAAGAAGGGTAGTTGGGGATATTCCCCCTTGCGTATTCCTCCAGCTGCGCGCGAAGCTTCCCCATCGGGAAGGGGCGAAGCAAAAGGCGGCGCTCAGCGGCCAAGGAAGCGTCTTTGGTATAGCCGATGCGTACGTCCCCCTTTTCTTCGGGGGGAAAAAGAAGGTCGGCGTCATAGACAAGCACACCGCCCTTCGGCAGCTTTTTTTCGTCCTCGGTAAAGAGCACCGAGCCGAAAAGCGAAAGCAGCTCCAGGTATATAGCCTGGGAAAAACGGTTTTTCGGCGCGAAAAGCGCAACGCTCTTCATCGGATATCCTCCCCCCTTTGCACGCGGGCCAGCTGCTTGGCCATCTCATCGGGCAGGTCGGCGGGGCGCACCCCGTATTCCGAATAAAGCGAGGTGAGTCGGTCGGCCGCAAGGCCATGCAGATAAGCGGACGCCCCCGCCGCGGTAAAGGCAGGGACCCCCTGCCCGACGAGCGAGGCGACCGCCCCTGCCAGTACGTCACCGCTCCCCCCCTTGGCAAGGGAGGGGCCACCGGTGGTATTGATCAGAAAACGCTCTCCCTCGCAGATAAGGGTGGCGGCCCCCTTTAAGACCAGCACTCCCGGGATCTCTTTGGTGAAGGAAAGGGCGGAAAAAAGTCGCCTTGACTGCACTGTTTTTGTATCATTTTCGGTCATGCGGGCGAATTCTTGCGGGTGAGGCGTAAAGATTACTTGTCTTTTTGCATCGATCAAGCGTTTCTTGGCCTCCGTGGGGTCAAGCGAAAGCGAATTCAGGGCGTCGGCATCCAGGATAAGCGGCGCTCCGGGGCAGGAGAGAAAGGCGTAGATGTGGCGGGCAAGCGCGCGGCTTGCCCCACAGCCGGGGCCGATAAGGACCGCGCTTTTCCTTTCGGCCAGCGAAAGAAGGCGGTCGCTGCTTTCCTCCTCCCAGGGAAGGACGGCTTTTGTGATGACCTCGGGCACGGCGGGGATAACGGCGTCTGTCACGGCCCCGGAGGAGGCAAGCGTGACGAGCCCGCTTCCCGATCGGAGCGCTGTGGCCGAGAGGGCGGAAAGGATCGAGGCCCCCCGATAGGCGGGGCTGCCCGCAAGAAGCAGCACGTGCCCGAAGCTTCCCTTATGCGTGTTTTTTTCACGCGGCGGAAAGGCGCTTCGCAGAAGCCCCTCGTCCGAGAGGGTGTCGGTAAGTGAAAAATGCTTTTCGAGAATATCCCGGGGAAGACCAAGGTCGTTTGAAACGATCCTTCCGACAAATTGCGCGGCAGGATAGCTGTAAAGGCCGTATTTGGGAAAGGAAGGGCAGACCGTGATATCCGCGGGGGCAACCGTTTCAAAGACCTCGCCGCTTTCGCCGTTTACCCCCAGCGGGATATCAATGGCGACCCGCAGAGCCTTGCTTTCCCGAAAGCGACGGGCCACGGGAAGGGAGGCGGGGGGAAGGGGGAGACGTCCCCCGGTCCCGAACAGGGCGTCGACCAGGCAGTCGGCCTCGGTCACCTCGGCCTCCTCGGCCGAAAGCGGCTCCCCGATCGCGGCGCGGTAGGCCGAAAGATGCGCTTTCCCCGCTTCGGTGCGCTGGGCAAGACCGAAAAGGTCCACCGCCAGCGCGCGGTAGCCCATACGGTGCAGGGCACAGGCGGCGGCATAGCCGTCTCCGCCGTTGTTTCCGCCCCCGCAGTAAAAAAGAACCGTCGAACGCTTTGGCAGGCTTTCGGCGATCACCTCGGCCACCGCCTGCCCCGCGCGCCTCATCAGCTCGTACGCGGGGATACCGAGTATAGCGGTGGCATAGGCGTCGATACGGGGGATCAGCGAGGGGGAAACGGCGATCATAACGGCTCTCCTTTTTTTCTTTTATTGTAACAGTTTTCTCAAAAAAAAGCAACAGTTCTCTCTTTTCTCTTTACAAATTTCATAAAATATGCTATACTGTATACCAAGATAAGCAACTAAAGGAGGAAATCTTATGGAAAATAAGATCGTTATCACCATTGCAAGACAGTTTGGGAGCGGCGGCCGCGAGATCGGAAACCGCCTTTCCGAGATCCTGGGAATTCCTCTTTACGACCGTGAGCTGATCACGGCGGCCGCCAAGGCGGGGAACCTGCATCCCGAGGTGGCGGAGAAGGCCGACGAAAAGGCCTCCAGCAGTCTGCTGTATACCCTGGCGATGGGGTCGAACATCTTCACCTCCCACGGGGGTGGGCTTTCGCTTCCCGTCAACGATCGGCTGTACCTTCTGCAATCGGATTTTATCCGTGAAAAGGCGGCTGAGGGCAGCTGCATCATCGTTGGCCGCTGCGCCGACCATATCCTGAAGGATAACGCCAACCGCTTCAGCGTGTTCGTGTACGCGCCCCTTTCGGTGCGCCGCCGCCGCGTGACCGAGCGTCACCCCGAGCTTTCCGAGAACGGGGCGCTTGAGCTGATCAATAAGACCGATAAGCGCCGCGCGACCTATTATAATTTCTATACGGGCGGCAAATGGGGCAAGTACGAAAACTACCAGATGGCGCTCGACAGCGGCGCCCTTGGGATCGAGGGCACGGCCGACCTTCTGGCCGAGGCGGCCCGCCGCTTTATGAAAAAGGGCGGCTGCTGAAAGGAAAAAGCGCCCCGTATCTTGCAATTAAAAAAATCCCATGCTATAATGACAAAGAAGACGGAAAGGGCTAAGGCCTAAAATCATCCGTCGGAAAAGGACGAAAAAATGAACACCTTACACGTGATCGACCATCCGCTTATCCAGCACAAGCTCACCATTATGCGTCGCGTCAACACCAGCTCGAAGGATTTCCGTGAGCTGCTTAACGAGATCTCGATGCTGATGGGCTACGAGCTTACCCGTGATCTTCCGCTTGAGGATATCGAGATCGAGACCCCCGTCGCCCGCGCGAAAATGAAGCGCATCGCGGGGAAAAAGCTGGCGATCGTTCCGATCCTTCGCGCCGGCCTTGGTATGGTAGACGGGCTTCTTTCTCTCATTCCCGTTGCCCGTGTCGGTCATATCGGTCTTTACCGTGACCCCGAAACGCATCTGCCCCACCAGTACTATTGCAAGCTTCCGCCCGATATCACCCGCCGCCTCGTCATCGTGGTCGACCCGATGCTGGCCACCGGCGGCAGCGCCTCCGATGCCATTCAGATGCTGAAGGATAAGGGCTGCGCGCATATCAAGCTGATGTGCCTCGTCGCGGCGCCCGAGGGGGTCGCCAAGGTACAGGCCGATCATCCCGACGTGGAGATCTATACCGCCGCTCTTGACGAAAAGCTGAACGATCACGCCTATATCGTTCCCGGACTCGGGGATGCCGGGGACCGTTTGTTCGGCACGAAATAAGCATGAAGGAGCTGATTATAGGAAACAACGACGCGGGTCAGCGCCTGGATAAATTCTTAACCAAGGCCTTTCCCGATCTGCCGTTTTCGCTTCTCTATAAATCGGTCCGCACCAAAAAGATAAAAGTCAATCGCAAACGGGCAGTTCCCTCGCAGATCCTTGAGGCGGGGGACTGCCTGCAGCTTTTTCTGCGGGACGAGCTGTTGGGGAACCCCGAAAAGGCGGAAAAGGGTGCCCTGCTTGCGGGGATCCGCCTTCGCCCCACGGTGATCTACGAGGACGGGAACATCCTTCTTCTGAATAAGCCCGTAGGCCTTTCGGTGCATGAGGACGAGGGGAACAAGATCAACAATCTTCTTCTGCAGCTGCAGGCTTATCTTTATGAAAAAGGGGAATATGACCCCGATAACGAGCAAAGCTTCGCCCCCGCCCTTTGCAATCGGATCGACCGTAATACGGCGGGCATCGTGATCGCCGCGAAGAACGCCGAGGCCCTTCGCGTGATGAACGAGATGATCAAGGCCCGTAAGCTGGATAAGTTTTATCTTTGCGCCGTGCATGGCCACCCCACCCCCGACAGTGCCACCCGCTCGGCGTATCTACTGAAGAACGCGGACGAAAACACGGTTAAAATTTACGATAAGGATCCCCCGAAGGGGGCCCTTTCGATCCGAACGCGCTACCGCACGCTCGCCAAAGCGGGAGGGCTTTCGCTTTTAGAGGTAGAGCTTCTTACGGGGCGCACCCACCAGATCCGCGCCCATATGGCTCACCTCGGCCATCCGTTGCTTGGCGACGGAAAGTACGGCATCAACCGCCTTGACCGAGAGCGGGGCTACCGCCACCAGGCCCTTTGCTCCTATCGCCTGCGCTTTTCCTTTGGAGAAGACGGCAGCGCCCTTTCCTACCTTTCGGGCAGGGAATTCTCGCTTTCCCCCGATGCGGTGTGGTTCTTAAAGGAATTTCCGGGCTTTACGCTTTAAAATCAAAAAAACGCTTCCGAAGAAGCGTTTTTTCTATTATTTCCCGTTTTTTTCGGACAAGCGTGCCTTGCGTCTTTTCTTCACGCACTCGGTCAAAAGATACTCGATCTGTCCGTTGACCGAACGGAACTCATCCTCTGCCCAAGCGTATAGCTCCTCGTAAAGGGCGGGGGAAAGGCGAAGCGGCAGCTGCTTTTTGCCGTTATCCTTTTCGGCCATCTTAATACAAGCTACCCGAATTGACGACGGGCTGTGCGTCGCGGTTGCCGCAAAGCACGACAAGAAGATTCGAGACCATGGCGGCCTTTCTTTCCTCGTCCAGCTCCACCGTTCCCTTGGCACTGAGGCGCTCTAAGGCCATCTCCACCATACCGACCGCCCCGTCCACGATCATTTTACGGGCGTCGATGATCGCCGAGGCCTGCTGGCGTTGCAGCATGACCGCCGCGATCTCGGTGGCATAGGCAAGGTAGGTGATACGTGCTTCCAGGATCTCGATCCCCGCTTGCACGACCCGCTCTTGGATCTCCCCGCGGATGCGCTCGGCCACCAGCTCGCTGGAGCCGCGCAGACTACCGTCGTCGGCAATGCCGTCTCCGGTCGTATCGACATTGGGGGCTACATCGTAAGGATACAGGCGTACGATATTACGGAGTGCGCTATCGCATTGAAGCGAAAGGAATTCCTTGTAGTTGTCGACGTTGAAGGCAGCCTTGGCGGTATCCACTACGCGCCAGGTGACCGCGATCCCGATCTCCACGGGGTTGCCGAGGCAATCGTTGATCTTTTGGCGGTTGTTGCTGAGCGTCATGATCTTTAAGGAGAGCTTTTTGTTCGCAAGCTCGGTCGAGATCTGCAAGGGGGTGGTCGAAACGTCGCCGCTTTGGTTCAGCTTGGTCTTGGCGGCGGGATTGACGGCGACCGCAAAGGGGTTCACGAAATAAAAGCCGTCACCCTTCAGGGTCCCGATATACTTACCGAACAGCGTCAGCACCAGGGCTTCTTGCGGCTTTAAGATCTTAAGACCCAAAAGCGGGATCCAAACGATGCAAAGAAGCAGGATGCAGGCAACGAATAAAGCGGCGCTTTCCCCCGCGTCCATTAAAATGCCGCCGTAGATCATACCGGTGGTCACCAAAGCGCACGCCAAAAGCGTGAGAATAAGCGCGAGCATGCCGTGCTTTTTGTTTTGTAAAATCTTTTCTTCCATGAAAAAAGCCTCCATTTATTTGATATCATTATGATATCACAAAAGGGGGCTTTTGTCAAGAGATATTATTGATTTTTTTCTCCTTGGTACAAGGCGAGAAAGCGCCAGGGGCGGTTTTGATCTTCCTCGCTTGCATAGCCGATGCCGATACGGGGCCCCGCCTGATAGACGGGGGTAAAGCCGTCGTCCTCCAGCCAGATAACGGGGGAGGAGCGCAGGTCGGCGCCGTTAAGGCTTCGGTCGATCGAAAGGGCCTTGGTCAGTCTCCCGGGGCCGCTGAAGCCCTCTGCGCCGCGGATAAGGCAGGCCTCGGGAAAATCCTTTTTCCCCGATACGATATTGAACAGCTCGTGTATCCCGTAGCAAAGATAAACATAGGCCACCCCACCCTCTTGGTACAGCGTTTCGGTGCGGCGGGTACGCCCGCAGTGCGCGTGGCAGGCGCTGTCCTCTTCGCCGTAGTAGGCCTCGGTCTCGGTGATGCGAAGCTTGAGGACTTGACCGTCCTCCAAGCGGCGGCATAAAAGCTTACCAAGCAGGGCCTTGGCCATTTCGGGGGCAGGGAGCGTATAAAAGGCGGGATCGATACGCATATTACACTCTTCGCTTAAAGCGGCCGAAGACCTCGTTCACCTTTTCGAAGCTGGCGAAGGTATCGGGGTGTGCCTTCAGGATCTTCATCATCTCGCCGATCTGGCGCTTGTTGATGATGCAGATCAGCATATAGCGGTCAACGTCGGCGTACATGCCGTGTACCCGCACCTCGGTCACGCCGTGCTTTAGGCGGCTCATCAGCTCGGCGGCCAGCGCCTCGGGCTCCTGGGTCACGATCTCGAATTTGTAGCCGTTCTTGATGCCGTTCAGGCCGTGATCGACGATCACGTTCGCGATAAACAGGTTAAGCAGCGTGCAGATAACGGGGGTGACCTTCATACCGTATACAAAGAAGGCGATAAAGACAACGCTTGAATCCATAATAAAGGAAACGTAAGCAATGTTCGTGGCGGGGCGCAGCTTTTTGATAAGGGCGGAAATGCCGTAGGTACCGCCGCTCGCGCCGAAGCGCCGCAGCATCAGGGAGAACCCGAAGCCCGAGATGACCCCCGTCGCGATGCAGGCGAAAACGATATTGAAATCTTCGCCGTTATTCAAAAGACAGTAGGGGCGCGCGCCCAGCCAGCCGTAAAGATAAGGCATAGAGGACTGGACCACCATATAAAGGCTCAACATAAAGCCAAGCTTTCGGTTTACGATCGCGCTGACCAAAACGAAGATCGGCAGATTAAAGGCGATCATCAGGACCGACCAGCTGACCTTATCGGCCAGCAGATGATGCGTGATCGTCGCAAGACCCCCGACCCCACCGGGCGCAAAGCCGTTGCTGTTCTGAAAGAAGTGATAAGCGGTGCCGACAATGGCCCCCGCCAGAATGGCGAAGAGAATATCGAAGATCTCTTCCTTGATCTTGGCCTTATTCATAATGCTTCCTTTCTGCTTTAAAGCGAGCCTTGCGCGTCTTTTGACTCTTGCGCGGCTCTCCGTCTTCCTTTTTGTCAAGCGTTATACGGTACGGTTGATATATCCCTCGGTCGCGTTTTCGCGGGGCAGGATCTCGGCGGGATTGCCCAGCACGATCGAGTGAGAGGGGACATCAAAATTAACATAGGAGAGCGGGGCGATCAGAACGTCATCGCCGATCGTGATCTTCCCAACGATGACCGCGTTCGTCCCGATCCAGACGTTGTTGCCGATCGTGGGGGTCCCCATTCTTTTTCCGCGGTTCTCCTGCCCGATCGTTACCCCCGCCGCAATGTTTACGTTTTTCCCCAGCCGCGCGGCGGGATTGATGACGATGCTTCCGAGATGCCCGATATAAAAGCCTTCTCCGATCTCGGTGCTTGGGGGGATCTGGATCTGCGTTTTGGCGGAAAGACGCCGCAGCCTGATCTTATAATACAGCTTTAAAAGCCCTTGCGTCGCTTGGCATTTTCGAAGGACACGGATATATCGAAGCTCCAACGGCCTCGTTAAGCGCTGCTTAAGCGTCTCCTTTTCTCCGTAATACCGATACAGATCTTTTTTAAAGGTACTCATAGGCTTTCCTTTCTTCTTTTTGGGATAAAACCGGGCGGTCTTTAAAGGCCGCCTTCGTGTACGCTTGCCATGTATTCCTCTTCCCGAATCGAAAAGCGGTTAAAATAGGCGACCTCATCCAGTGGGTAGACCCCCGTATCGTTGGCGTGAAAGCATACGTAGACGATGTTTAAGCTTTCCGGGTTATAAATGATCTTTTCAATATCCGCCCAACCTACGTTTCTTTCGTCGTTTATCGCATTCTCCTGCGCTTCATACGAGTCCTCAAAAACGATCTCTGCATATCCGTCGGCATAATAGGCTTCGCTTTCGGAATACCCATCGTTATAAGACCTTGCTTCTTCGATAAGCTCATCGAATTGCTCGGCCGATACGGTGATATCCAAAAGGATCTCAAAGCAGATGTCCATATAGGCAAAGAGGGTGTAGGAATACCCATTGACCCGATACCCGTCGAGCGAGGCGGGGAAAAAGGACGGGACCTTTAGATAGGATTCCCATTCGCCGTATTGCCGGGGATCCTCGATGTGCTTGCTTCCGAGCCCCATCTCGCAGGAGGAGAGCAAGAGGCTTATCACCAGCAGTATAAGAAAGCAAAGGCTTTTCGTTTTCATAGGATCCTTCCCTTCACTTCGTCCCTGATTTTGCGCGGTGCGCATTATACGTAAAGGATCGTTTTGTTTACCTTTTTCTTGCGTAAATATAGCTTTAACGGCCATCCGATCTTAACCTCTAAGGCCTTTTGCGGACATATAGCAACGCATCGTAAGCAACGAATGCACATTTGATTTGTGACGCCTGCCTTTATGGCTTGGAAGGAACAGTGCTTTTGGCAAGCGTTGCAGCCATCACAGCTTTCCTTTTTATTTATTTTCAATCCGATCCGGCTTCGTAGGATTGGGAAAACATCCGCCAATGGGTTTTTATATAGCTTGGGAAGCTGTATAAAAGAAGGATTTTTTATCTTTTCAACGAGGGGAAGCAATTTGTCGAAATCCTCGAAAGCATCGTCCTCTTCGATGTAAGAATGCTTGGTGGGAATATACGCTCCCGCTATTATGTTTTTTTGGTATTTTTGCTGAATTTCATATAAAACATTCCCACTTCCCATTTTTCCGTACGTGGCGACAGCGGCAAGATACGTGACGGTGATATTGTTTAAAAAATCCTTCACGATGGCGGGGATATTCTGACAGTGAACGGGAAACACAAGAACAAGATTCTGAAAATTCCTTGCATAGCCGGTTTCCATATCGATCAGGGGATACCCCAATTGGTTTGCCAAAAAGGAAGCGACCGATTTGCTTTGCTCGGTGTTTGAATAGAAAAGGACGGCATTCATCATTCAAAATACGCTCGCATAAGGGCACATTCGGGAATCTCGTTCCGTGAAAATCCGAGAGAGGCTTTTATTTCCGAAATGGCGGCCTCGCGCGACAAATTATCGTTTCGGCTTGCAATCGCGATTTCAAGCGCGCTGAACGGGATCATAGAGCTTCTCATATGATAAAATCTTGCAAATTGGGAATGCTCCTTGCATTTTTCAATGCTACAGCTTGTATGCAATCCTTTGTCGCTTTCTTCGGGGGCAACCCAACCGCATTCGCGGATAATGATGTCTTTAATTTTATTCCAATTATAAACACCGCCGCTGATCTGATCAAGATCCACTTGGATAAAGGCCGGAATGTTCCCGATCCAAGAGGAGGAGCGGATGGCTCTTTTCAAGGGATTTAAGATACAGGGAACCTCCTTTATTGCCTCGCAGATGTTATAAACGAGCTGATTGGAGTACCCGGCCATGTTTTTTATTCGGCTGTCTCCATAGGCAAGCTGCTTCATCGTGGCAAGCGTATGAAATTGGCCTTTTTTGAGCGGCGGATGCAGGGTTAGGATCCTTCCTACATTCAAAAGCGCGTTCAACGCTTTGTTTTCGGAAAAGGAATAGGCTATTTTGGGAGCCATATGATTGAAATATAAGCCAAGCAGCTGGGCGGGCTCATTCCCCGCGACAAAATAAGGAACCTTGTTGGCAACCAACTCGGGATAAAACAGCACGTATGCAAGGGAAGGGCAGGCGCAGGTGTTTTCACTTAAGGAATACAGCTTTTTGTATATTTTTCGCAGATCGTTATTCGCGATCTTTCGGCTGATGAATTCTACCGAATCCAGCTTTCTTTTCGCGTTTTCGATGCTTTTTCTCGCGCATTCGGACATATAAGGGATCTCCCACGTAAGGGCCAATACGCGAAGCTTTAATACCTCCGAAAGGTAATAAAGCAAATAGGTAGAATCCTTGCCGCCTGTATAGAATACGGCAATATCGAACCGAGATTTTTTCGATACGGGAAAGGAATTCATAATGGGAACGATGCTTTTCAGCTTTTTGGTTTGCTCCTCGGATTGGCAGATCGGGCATCTTCCCTCCGCATCAAATTCCATTCCGGGGATAATAAAATCATTCGCGACACAGGTCTTGCAAAATCTCGCTTCCTCCAAGGATGCGGGGATCTTCCTTTTGCTTTCGCTTGTAACGATCTGTACCCCTATAAGAGAGCCTAACGCATCGATCTCTTCTTTTGTAAGCTCCCGCGGCAGCTTGGCGACGATCTCTCGCTGCCTTTTGGAAAGGGTAACGCTGTTTTTAAATAGATTGGGAAGATTTCTCAATCCATAATATTTCAGCGCATGGTTTTCAAGCTTCCATCTGCTTTGTATATCGTACATAAATCTTCTCCGATTCGTTTGATATGTTAATATGTACTGCTGCGAAAGCGTATATCGCAAATCCCGAAAAAGGGATTTATATTGCTTTAATTTGTCTGCTTTTTCAGACAAACGACACTTTCGACATGGGTCAAGAGTACAAAAGGTATATTTTATTTTGTGGTATAGAATTTTTGGATTTTTACCTTCGGGCACTTGGATAAGTTCGTGATGCTTTCCTCCACAAATTTATCATAGAGCTTAATTTTGTTTTTGGATGGCAAAATAACATTTGTTCCCAAGAAAATACTATCCCAAACAAAAACGTGTTCTTGTTGATTTTTCATCTTTATGTAAGCTACAACGCTTTCATTTGTGAATTTCACAATAATACTGCTTATATTGTCATATCGTAGTATTTTTATTTGTGCTTGTTCGATGGTTACTACTCGTTTTTCGCTGATCGTTATTCCATAATTAAAACGGAAATACATAGCGAAGAGAATTACGATACCAAGCAGTAAACATATAATCGCTAAACCATAATTACGATCCTCGAAAATAAAAGCGACCGCCATTACGACGAGTAATGTTAACAGTAACGCAACACCGATTATAAACAACCAAGCTTTATTATATTTGATCTTCATTTTGGCTTTCATCGACATTTCTCCTCTCGATATGTTATACCGTACTGCTGTAAAACGAACTTTTGAGTTTTGCTCAAAACTCACATTTGTCCGTTGATTTTCGCCTTAACGGTGGTAATCGAAGCAATCAACATTCTTCTGCAAATTCAATCGCGAGCTCGTGTGATGTTTTCGCCATAAATACTCCTTTGGGTTCACCTATGGTGGAGTGATATGGACGGCGTTGCCGTCGTGATATAACGCAACTTCGTCGCGCGTGATATAGAAAGCTGTTGGCTTTCGTGATATGCTTGCTATCGCAAGCGTGATATGCGCACGTTGTGCGCGTGAAACGCCATCGCCTTACGTCGCGCAAGCGACATATCACGCACCGACAGGTGCATATCACGAACGCGAAGCGTTCTATATCACGCGCCGTAAGGCGTTATATCACGTCGCTTTGTCTGACCTCGTCAGACAAACGACACTCTCGACGTGCCCGGTGCGGGGAAAAAGATCGACCGGGGTGACCTCGCCGGCCGTCATGCCGCCCTTCGTGAGGTAAGCGACATCACGCGCGAGGGTGGCGGGGTTACAGGAGATATAGACCAGCTTTTTCGGGGAGAGGGAGAGAATGGTATCAAGCAGGTGTATATCGGCGCCCTTGCGCGGCGGGTCAAGAACGATGACGTCGGGGGAGGGGAAGCCCTCCTCCCGCAGAAAATCGCCGACGTTTGTCGCGTCCCCCACGCGGAAGGTGGCGTTTTTAATGCCGTTCAGGGCGGCGTTCTCACGGGCGCACTCGATCGCATCCCGGACGATCTCCACCCCGAAAAGGCGGCGGCAAGCCTTGGCCATGGAAAGGCCGATGCTGCCGATGCCGCAGTAAAGGTCAAGCAGGACCTCGTTCCCCGAAAGATCGGCAAGCTCCCGTGCCTTGCGGTACAAAAGCTCACACGCGTCGTGATTGACCTGATAAAAGGCGGCGGGGGCGATCTTCAGCTTGACGTCGCAAAGCGTATCGTATAAATAGGGGCGTCCCCACAGCGTGTGATACACGTCGCCAAGGATCACATTGGTATCCTTTGGGTTTTCGTTCAGCACCACCCCGACGAGTGCGGGGAAAAGAGAGGTCAGCTCCCCGATCAGCTCTTCCTTATGCGGATAATCCCCTCGGGTGACCACAAGGGTAAGAAGCACCTCTTCAGAGTCCTTTGAGGAGCGGATATAGATATGGCGCAGAGTCCCCTTTTTACTTTCCTCGTCATAGGGGGCAACGCCAAAGGTCTCGGCGTGGCGCCGCACGGTGTTGGCGATCCTACCGAAGAGCGGCGGCAAAAGGGCGCAATCACAAGCCTCGATCACGCGGTGGCTTTTGGGGGCGAAGAAGCCGACGGTAAGCCCCTCTTTTCCCGCGGCCACGGGGTATTGGGCCTTGTTGCGGTAATGCTTTTGCTGCTCGGTGTGCAAAACCTCTCCGATCGGCAGGGAAAGCCCTGCCTTTTCGAATTCCTTTGCTACCCAGCGTCGCTTCAGGGCCAGCTCATGCTCATAGCTTACGGTTCGGTACGCGCAGCCGCCGCAGCCAACCGACGGGCAATCGGCGGGGATACGGTGGGGAGAGGGAGAGAGGATCTCTTCGACCCTTGCGACCGAATAATCCTTCGTATCCTTGATGATCTTCACGCTTGCGGTATCTCCGTCGGCGGCACCGCTGACGAAAACCACCTTCCCCTCGATCCTCCCGACCCCAAAGCCGAGATTGTTGATATCGTCGATCCTGACCGTATACACGCTGTTCTTCTTCGGCATAGGGGCCTCCTTTCTTTTTATGGGAAAAAATACGCCGCACGAAGGGTGCGGCGAGGCATTTTAAATTTCGTAATCCACGCAGGCGCGGGATTCACGTAAGGGACGCATAAAATTCCCGATCGCGACGTGGGCGGGATGCACGAGATATTCGGAAAGAGACTCGAAGCTCTCAAAATCCGAGATGAGAATAAGATCGGCGTTCGCTTTTGCCGACCCCTCGGCGCCGATATGCACCTCGGTGCGAAGAAGCTGGGGGATGACCCCCTGCAAGGCCAAAAGCTTCTCGGCGGTCAAGCGAATGTTTTCCTGCTTGCTTCGCCCATCGGCGTTCTCTAAAAACTTAAACAATACTACGTGACGGATCATGGCGTTTACCTCAATGCGGATGATATAATTTTTTGGTCTGATAGCGGGGCTCGCAGGTGATATTAAGACCAAGCTTATGTAAGGTTTTGTTGTCGATCTGCGCCAAGATGACCGAAGAATGGAATTCGCAGCCCCGAAGCTTGGAAAGTTGCTGCATGGCAAGCTCGGCGACCGGCGAGGAGAAGGCGACGATCGAAAGCGCCACCAGCACCTCGTCGGTATGCAGGCGGGGGTTGTGCCCGCCGAGGTGGTTGATCTTCAGGTCCTGCAGGGGCTCGATGATCTCGGGCGGGATCAGGGTAAGCTCGTCGTCGATGCCGCCAAGCGCCTTCAGGGCGTTCAGCAGCAGGGCGGCGGAGGAGCCGAGAAGCGGCGAGGTCTTGCCCGTGATGATGCGCCCGTCGGGCAGCTGCATGGCGGCGGCGGGGGCCCCCGTCTCCTCGGCCTTCGCAAGGGCGGCGCCGACGACAGGGCGGTTCTCGGCCGAAAGCCCCAGCTGCTTCATCAGAAGCTCGGTCTTGCGGACGACGGTCTCGTTTTCGGCCCCGTCACGCTGATCACACAGGGCGGCATAATAGCGGCGGATGATCTCCTGCTCGGCCGCGCGGGAAACGACGGCGTCGTCGGTGATGCAGTTGCCGACCATGTTGACCCCCATATCGGTCGGGGATTTGTAGGGCGAGGAGCCGTAGATCTTTTGGAAGGTGGTCTGCAAAACGGGGAAGATCTCCACGTCGCGGTTATAGTTGACCGCCGTTGTGCCGTAGGCCTCCAGGTGATAGGGGTCCAGCATATTCATATCGTTAAGGTCGGCCGTCGCGGCCTCGTAGGCGATGTTGACGGGGTGACGGAGCGGCAGGTTCCAGATCGGGAAGGTCTCAAACTTGGCATAGCCCGCCTTCACGCCGCGCTTGTTTTCGTGGTAGAGCTGCGAAAGGCAGGTCGCCATCTTTCCGCTCCCGGGGCCGGGGGCGGTCACGATGACCAGCTGGCGGCTGGTCTCGATATAATCGTTCTTGCCGTAGCCCTCCTCGCTGACGATCTTCTCGGCGTCGGAGGGGTAGCCCTCGATATGGTAATGGCGGTAGGCGCGGATGCCGAGGTTCTCCAGCTTCTTCTCAAAGGAGATCGCGGACGGCTGGCCCATAAAGCGGGTCAGGACCACGCTGCCGACATACAGCCCGACCCCACGGAAAAGGTCGATCAGCCGAAGCACGTCGCTCTCATACGTGATGCCGAGATCCCCGCGGACCTTGTTCTTTTCGATGTCGCCGCTGTTGATGACGATCACGATCTCGGCCTCCTCCTTCAGCTGAAGAAGCATCTGCAGCTTACTGTCGGGCTTGAAGCCGGGAAGAACGCGCGAAGCGTGATAGTCGTCGAAAAGCTTGCCGCCGAACTCCAGATACAGCTTGCCTCCGAATTGCCCGATCCGCTCGCGGATATGGGCGGATTGGGAGGATAAGTACAGATCGTTGTCAAAGCCTTGCTTTTGCATAACAGCACCTCTTAACGTGATGATAAAGAATGAAACGCGGAATTATACGATGGTGATATCCTTGGATTCAAGGGCGGCAAGCCCCGTGCGGAAGGCCTGCGCGACGGCGGTCCTTTCATCGATCGAGGGGGAGGAAAGCCGCCCCTCCAGCATACGGTACAGCTCTCCCCGCACGGTCATATCCTTTTTGAACATGGAAACCTCGTGGGTGGGGAGCGTGCGGTCGATAAAATCCAGGCTGTAAAGCGAGAGGACCTCGGCGTCCTCCTTCTCGGGACGCAGGGTAACGGTGGGGGAGAGCGCGCCGTTCAGAATGACGCGGAGCGAGGTGTCGGGGCCCCAGCCCTCCTTCTCGATCAAGGGGCGTAAAAGCGCGAAGACCTCGTCCATTTCACGAACGCCCGTAACGTCTAAGCTGACGGTCTCATAGCGGTGAAGCGCCAGGGGGATACGGCGCGAGGAGAAGATCTTTTTCCCCTCGCTTACCGAAATGTCGATCAGAAGCGCGCCGCCGACTCCGCTTTCCTCAAAGCTTTTTCCCTCCAAGGGGCCCGCGTGGGCATAGCGCGAATGGCCGATAAGCCTGACCTCGGTCGCGGGGCCGTGGGAAAAGGCGGCGTAATCCGCGCCGAAATGCCCGATCTCCTCGGGCGAAAGCGTGCAGAAGACCGAGCGGGTGCCGATCTCGCAGCAGCCGCAAAGCAGGTTGATGAGCCCCCCGTCCGCCACGCTTTTCTGGCGGATGGGAGAGGAGAGGATGCGCTGGGACAGATGTGCCCAGCCGTAGACCGAGGTGTGAAGCGCTGGAAAATCAATGCGCTCCAGCTCGTCACTCACAAAAACGTGTACGTTTTGGGGCAGGCGGCCCGAGGCGTAAAAGGAATCCTCGGAATACGGATCCTGATCCCCGGGGGCGATCACAAAATGGCAGTCGGGTAAGGAAGAAAACTGCTTGATCAGGTAGGAAGCGTCGTCGTTGGTCAGATAGCGGCTGTACAGGTTTCCCGCCACCAGAACCAGATCGACCTTCTCCTCGCGGACCGCCTCAAAAAGCGAATCGAAGACCGTGCGGAATTGCAGGTAGCATTCCCTGCATTTGTCAAGCGAAAGGCCGGCGTGCGGGGTGCCGAGCGTGATGTCACCGCAATGCAGGATGCGGATCGAGCTTTTGCCGTTTTCGTTTTCCATGCGCGTCTCCTTTCGGGGCGAGGTCAAGCCTCTTCTTCGATCATACTATACATATCGTATAGTATAGCATAAAAAGGGAAGACTTGCAAGCGCCAAAGCAAAAAAACCTCTAAAGAAAAAAAGAGGGGGTGCGAAAACGTTTTTGCATGTGAGAGGCAAAGCGAAAGGGCGGTCAAAAAAGCGGGAGCCGGAAAGAAGGCGGGCGGACTTTTTTTCTTCTTGGGAAAGAGAAAACGATTTCTCTTTTTTCTTTTCGGAAAAAATCGCCCGTAACGCTTGACGAAGCGGTAAGAAATATAGTATATTATAGGGTGGAAAAAGGGGGACTTGCCGATGCAGGAAGCGATCACGAAATACCGTACCTTTCTGGCCGTAGCCGAGGAAGGAAGCGTTACGGCGGCCGCGCGCCGTCTTTTCGTCAGTCAGCCTGCCGTCAGCACCGATATTTCCACCCTGGAGGAATCGCTTGGGGTGCGCCTCTTTACCAGAAGCAACCGCGGCGTTACCCTGACCGAGGAGGGGCGGGTGCTTTTTGAATACGTGCAAAAGGCCTTTTCCCTGCTTTCGGCGGGGGAGGACCGTATGCGCGAGGTCGCGGGCCTTCAAAGCGGTGCTTTGCATATCGGCGCCTCGGACATGACGCTTCGCTTCTTTCTTCTCGGGCATATTGCCGCCTTTCACGAGGCGTATCCCGGGATCCGCCTGAACGTTACGAACGCGCCGACCCCCGATACCCTGGAGGCGATACGGGGGGGACTTTTGGATTTTGGGGTGGTCAGCGGTCCGCTTCCCGAGGGGCAGGAGGAATTTTTCGCGATCCCCGTCCACCGCTTTTCCGATATTTTTATCACCTCGCCCGATCATCCGTTGGCCGCGAAAACGAAGATCACCCGTAAGGAGCTGGCGGCCTACCCGATGATCATGCTGGAGAAGAATACCTCGACCCGCGCGTACGTATCAAGCTGGCTGGGGGCGGATTTTCCGCCGCCCGCGATCGAGCTTGCGACCTCCGATCTTCTGCTTTCCTTCGCGGAAAGAGGCATCGGGGTCTGCTCCATTGCCGAGGATTTTGCCAAGGAGGCCATCGCGAAAAAGAGGGTCAGGCGCCTGCGCCTTGCCGAGGGGCCGCGCCCGCGGCAGTTTTACCTCGTGTATCTGCGGCGCATTCCCCTGTCGGCGGCGGCCCGCGCCATGATCGAAATGATAGGATGTAAGCATGAAGACCGAAAAGAAGATCTATGAGAGGCTGAAGGAAAGCGGGCTTACGCTTTCTCTCGCCGAGTCCTGCACGGGTGGGCTGATCAGCGCGCGCTTGGTCTCGCAAAGCGGCATCAGCCGTTACTTTTACGGCGGGGTCGTTTCGTACGTAAACGAGGTCAAGGAGAAGCTTCTTTTTGTGGACCCCGAAACGCTTTTGCGCCATACGGCGGTGTCGGCCCCCGTGGCCGAGCAGATGGCCCGTGGGGTGATCGAGCAAACGGGAAGTGACCTCGGGCTTTCGGTGACCGGGCTGGCGGGGCCGCTGGGCGGCACCCCCGAGATCCCCGTCGGGCGGGTGTTCGTCGGGATCAGCCAAAGAGGCGGGGATACGTATTCGGTGAAGCTGACCCTGCGGGGCAGTCGCCGGGCGATCCGCCGGGCGGCGGCCGAGGCGGCGCTTCGCGCGCTGCTTGCGCATATGGAGAAAATAATGACAGAAGAGGATAAAAGAAAATGAAGAAGTTCAGAAGAATCGGTGTGCTTACCTCGGGCGGGGACGCCCCCGGTATGAACGCGGCCGTCCGTGCCGTAACGCGTGAGGCGCTTTACCGCGGGGTCGAGGTCATGGGGATCTATCGCGGATACAGCGGATTGATCGACGGGGATCTTCGCCCCTTCGCCGTGCGTGACGTTTCCAACACGCTTAACCACGGCGGCACCATGCTGTATTCCGACCGTTGCCCCGAATTCAGGACCGAGGAGGGCATGCAAAAGGCGGTAGAGACCTGTCACAGAAACCAGATCGACGGCATTGTCGCCATCGGGGGGGACGGTACCTTCCGCGGTGCCCGCGACCTGACCAAGCACGGCATTCCCTGCGTGGGGATCCCCGCCACCATTGATAACGACATCACCTCGACCGATTCGACCATCGGCTTCGATACGGCGATGAACACCTCGATCGATCTTATTGATAAGCTGCGCGATACCTGCGAATCCCACGCCCGCTGCAACGTGGTGGAGGTCATGGGGCGCGGCGCCGGCGACATTGCCCTGTATACCGGCATCGCCTCGGGCGCGACGGCGGTCGTGATCCCCGAGATCCCCTTTGACGAGCAAAAGACGATCGAGAAGATCGCAACCTCCCGCACGCTTGGCAAGCGTACCTTCATCGTTACCGTTTCGGAGGGGGTCGGCTCGGAATACGCCTCCTGCCTTTCCAAGCACATCCAGGAGCAGACGGGGATCGAGACCAAGTTTGCCCGCTTCGCGCACGTCGTGCGCGGTGGCGTTCCCACCCTGCGTGACCGTATGCTGGCGACCCTGATGGGCAAGCGCGCGGTAGAGGAGCTGTTTCTCGGCAACAGCAACATCGTGATCTGCGAGCGCCGCGGGGAGATCAAGACCGCGGACATCGACTATGCCTTAACGCTTGACCGTATGTATAAGGGCAAGCTTGCCGAGGGAGAGCTTGATCCCTACAGCGCCGAGCAGGTGGCCGATATGCACGCCATTGGTGAGCGCAAGCGCAAGCTGTTTGAACAGCTGTACGCGACGGTAGAGCGCATTGGCCTGTGAAAAGAATTTGAAGAGAAAGCGATACGCCAAACGGCGTATCGCTTTTTTGAAAGTTTTGTTTACATTATTGAATAAAAGAAGCAAAAAAGCGGAGAATAAGAAGAGCTTATTCTCCGCTTTTTCTTAAAAAGGCTTATGCGTTTTCCTTCCCGCTCTTTCCAAGGATCGAGAGGAAGCTGCCGTAATGCAGGTCAAAGGCGTCCTTTTCGCCGGGCTCATAGACCGCAAGCGGGGTCGAGTCGGCGATCACGCGGCGCGCTTCCGCCACGCTCTTCAGCTCTCCCAGCGCGATCAGCTGCTCGGCAATGTTGCCCATGACCGTGGCTTCGATCGGGCCTGCCACGACCGTAGCGCCGGTCGAGGAGGCGGTCATACGGCAAAGCAGGGTATCCTTGATCCCGCCGCCCAGCATATTGATCTGCGAGTAGCGCTTGCCCGTGATGTGGCAAAGCCCCTCGTAGTTATATTTGTATTTCATCGCAAGGCTTTCATAGATGCAACGCATGACCTCCCCGCGCGTCTTCGGCACGTACTGACCGGTCACCCGGCAGAAGCGGCGCACCCGCTCGGGCAGGTTGCCGGCCACGGCGAACTCGGGGGCATCGCAGTCGATAAAGCAGCGGAAGGGCTCGGCCTCCAGGGCCTCTCTCTCCAGATCGGCGAACGAAACATCGAAGCCCTCCTTTTTCCATTGGCGGCGCGATTCCTGGATCAGCCACAGGCCCATAATGTTCTTCAAGAAGCGGGTGGTCCCGTCGTATCCGCCCTCGTTGGTATATTGGATCCTTTCGCTCTCCTCGGTGATCATGGGCTCTTTAAGCTCGGTCCCGAAAAGACTCCAGGTCCCGCAGCTGATATACACCATCTCCTTGTCGGTGGGGGCGGCAAGGACCGCGCTTGCTGTATCGTGCGTGCAGACCGCGATGACCGGAATCGGGGGGCACCCCAGCTCCTCACACAGACCCTTCGAAAGGGTGCCGTAGCACTCTCCGGGCGTGATCATCTCGGGAAGGATCGAGGTGGGGATACCCAGTCTCTCAAGCAGCTCACGGTTGAATTCCCGCGTGCGGGGGTTTAAGAAATTCGAGGTCGAGGCGATCGTCTTTTCCGCGCGCTTTTCCCCGGTCAGGCACCAGGCAAGCAGGTCGGGGGTGAAGAGGATCTTGTCGCAGCGCTCCATCAGCTCGGGGCGGTATTTGGCCAGATAATACAGCTGATAAAGCGTATTGATACGCATGGTCTGCGTACCGGTAAGGCTGTAAAGCTCGGATTCCGATACGGTCTTGAAGACCTCCTCGGGCATACCGACGGTGCGCTCGTCACGGTAGTTGACGGGGTTGGACATCAGCTCTCCGTTTTTATCGATCATACCGAAGTCGACACCCCAGGTGTCGATCCCGATCGCGTCGATCTCTGTGATGGCGAGGGCCTTCAGGATCCCCTGCTTTACCTCGTGAAAAAGGCGAAGGATATCCCAGTGCATCGTGCCATGCAGGATAACGGGATCGTTGGAGAAGCGGTGGATCTCGGTGACCTTGATCTCTTTACCGTCAAATTCCCCCAGCATAGCGCGACCCGAGGAAGCGCCGAAATCGAATGCGAGAACCTTTTTTGCCATATGTATCTCCTTTTCGTATAAGTTCTATTGCTATAATTATACAATAAAGAAAGGCAAAAGGCAAGGGGATATTCAAGAAAGTCGCGCCGTTTTTGACGAAAAACGAAATTTTCGGTCGGGGAGAAATCTTTGCAATATGATTGACTTTTCTGTTTTTTTGTAGTATAATAAAGTACCCCATTCCGTAAGGGGAGCATAAAGGAGGATGACGAATGGAAATTGCGATTATCGCGGACGACTCGAAAAAAGAATTGATGGCACAGTTTTGCATCGCCTATTGCGGTATTCTGTCGCGTCATCATCTGTGCGCCACCAGCGTAACGGGAAAGTATATTCACGACGCGACGGGGCTGGATATCGAGATGCTGATGTCGGGGGGAGATGGCGGAAGCGAGCAGATCGCCGCCCGTATCGCCTGTGACGAGATCGATCTTGTGTTTGATTTCAAGGATACCGAGCCCTCGGTCTATACCCAGGAGGGAAGAAGCGAGATCCTGCGGCTTTGCGACGTGCATACGGTTCCCGTCGCCACCAACATCGGTACGGCCGAGGTCCTCGTTATGGCACTTGACCGCGGCGACCTTTCCTGGCGCGAAGCCTATCATCATTAAAAAAGTGGGAGCCGTTGGCTCCCTTTTTTGGAGAGACTATGAAGGACGGAAGTATACAAATACGGATCGAAAGCCGTATCCAGGGGGAGGAAGCGATCACCCTTTCGGCGCAGGGTCGCCTTTTTACCCAAAGCGGGCGGCGGGTCGTTTCGTATCTTGAAAAGGATGAAAACGGCACCGTTGCCTCCCGCCTTACGCTGGATGAGGGCGCGGTTTCGTTGGAGCGGCGGGGAGAGGGCGTTTTGTTCCGCGCCCGCTTTGCCGAAAAAGAAAAGAGCGAAACGCTGTATTACGCGGGGGGCGTGGAATTTCAAGCGGTCATCGTGACCGAAAGCTGCGCGCTGGCCGAAAAAGAGGGGGCGCTTACGCTTCGCCTCGTCTATCGGATGCTGCTCGGCGATGCCGAGCGGCGGGTCGATTTTCATTTAACGGCGACCCCGAAGGGAGAAAAAAATGACGGTTGAAGAGCTGAAGAAGACCTTAAAGGGCGATCGGATCCCCTTTCTGATCTTGGCGGGGGAGGAGGAATACCTGAAGCGGTATTACCTTTCTGCCCTTCGCGCCCGCCTCGTACCCGATGAGGGGCTGGCCCCCTTTAATCATATCCGCTTTGAGGGAAACGAGATCGACTTCGGCCGCCTTAAGGACGCCCTGAAGACCCCCCCGGTCTTTGCCGAAGAAAAGCTGGTCGAATGGCATCTTTGTGATTTTGATAAAATGAAGGCAGACGAGCTTGAAAGGCTTCGGGCTCTTTGCCTTGAAAAGGATAGCTACGAGGGGGTCACCCTCGTCTTTTACGCCGAGGAGGGAAAGCTGCAGTTCGGCCAGTACCCGAAGCGCCCGTCAGGCCGCTATACCGCCCTTTCGGAATTCATCGACATCGTCTGGTTTCCCCCCTCGACCGACGCCCAGCTGATCAACTGGATCCTGCGGCATTTTGAAAAGGAAAAGCTTCTTTGCGCCCGCGGGGTGGCGGAGGCCCTGCTTGCCCGCGTCGGGCACAGCATGGATACGCTGGCGGGGGAGATCGAAAAGCTTGCGGCCTATTGCCACGCCAAGGGGAAGGGAGAGCTTTCGCAGGCCGATATCGTTGCCGTCACGGCCTCGACCTTCGAGGCCGACGCCTTTGGCCTTTCCAACGCCATTCTCGCGGGTAACGCCGCTTTGGCATACGAGAATCTGCGGGATATGAAGAACCGCCGCCAGGAGCCGACGATGATCTTCGGCTCGGTCTTCCGTGTTTTTTGCGACCTTTATGCCGTCGCGCTTTTGCGGGAGGAGGGGCTTTCCCCCGACGCGATCCGCGAAAAGACGGGTATGCACGAATATAAGCTGAAGCTGTATCTGCGCGCCCTTGCGGGCAAAAGCTCACAGTCGCTCTCTGCCATTCTTTCCCGCTGCCGCCGCCTTGACCTTTCCGCCAAGCTCGGTAACGCCAATTACAGCGGGCTGGAGCGTTTGATCGCCGAGGTCTCAAGACCGTAAGTTTTATTTACAAAAAAGGCTCATAAAAGAAAAACAGCACCGGTCTCTTTGCCTTGGCAAAGGAGCGGTGCTGTTTTTTATGTAGGGAAGGAATAAATCAAAAAAGCTTTTTGATATCGGAAAGGCTTTCTATGTGATATTCCGCCGGGAAGCCCCGGTAGAAGCCGCCCGTATCGAAAAGACAGCCTTGTATACCCGCGTTATGCCCTACCTCAATATCAATATCGCGATCACCGACCATTAAGGCGGTGCTTTTGTCGATGCCGAATTTATCACACAGGTAATTCAGCGCGGTTGGGTCAGGCTTTAACGGGAAGCCCATAGAGGAATCAAGCGTGTAGGTTATATAAGGCGAAAAGCCCCATTTTTCAATGAGCTTGTGAACGAACTCCCCCGAATGGGTATAAATAAAATTTCGTATCCCCCCCTCGAAAGCGCTTTTCAAAAGATCCAAGGCGTCAAAAAAGGGGTGTTGCTCGGTGAAGGCCGCTTTGGCTGCCCGAGCGATCAGAAGATCCAAAAGCTCGTTTGGCTTTAATTCAATATTGTATGGCTTGCAGGCATAGCGATAGGAGATCTTTAGGTTGGCGTACGCCCGCTCGTAATCCTCTTTGATACCGTGCTCCGCTAAAATATCCAAAAGGACGTTGGTTACGACGGGATAGGTATCCGAAAGAGTTCCGTCAAAGTCAAAGATCAAATCGGTTATCATCGGAAGCCTCGATTCTTATTTCGTGGGCGCGCCCTTTTTTTCCAGCAGCTCATGCTTGATATCCCACAGCTTTTTCGAAAGGTCCACGTAATAGCGGTGGGGGTTCTCAAAGCGGCGGACCTCCTCCCAAAGCGAGGCGACCTCATCCTTGCAATAGGCCTGGATCTCTTTGACCGTGGGGGAGGTATATACGCATTCCCCGTTTTTAAAGATCGGCACGAGAAGCTCCCGCGCGCGGTAGTCGGTCACGGTCTTTTTCTTCCAGGTCTCCTTGGGATCGAACAGCTCAAGGGGTTGGCTTTCGTCGATCTTCTCGTCATGCACGGTGATAAGGTCGGCAATGGCCATACCGTTCTGCTTATCGAAGATGCGGTATACCTTCTTGAAATGGGGATTGGTGATCTTGGCGGCGTTTTCGCTGATCTTGATCTTCGGGATGATCTCGCCCTTTTCGTTCTCCTTGGCGCAAAGCTTATAGACCCCGCCGAATACAGGGTCGCTTTTGGCGGTGATCAGTCTTTCGCCGACCCCAAAGGCGTCGATCTTGGCCCCTTGGGCGATGATGTCGCGGATGATATTTTCGTCCAGCGAATTGGAAACAACGATCCGAATATCGGTCAGCCCCGCCTTGTCCAGCATCTGTCGGGCCTTTTTGGTGAGGTAAGCGATATCGCCCGAATCCAGGCGGATGCCGCCCTTCTTAATGCCGCATTCCAGAAAAGCGCGGATGGCATTCGGGACACCGCTTTTCAAAACGTCATAGGTATCGACGAGCAGCGTCGCGTTATCGGGATACAGGCGGCAGTAGGAAAGAAAGGCCTCGTACTCGGTATCGAACATCTGCACCCAGGAGTGGGCCATGGTCCCCGTGGCGGGGATGCCGTAATCGCGGTCACTGATCGTGCAGGCGGTCGAGGAGCAGCCGCCGATGAAGGCCGCCCGCGCGCCAAGAGACGCGCCGTCCGCCCCCTGGGCACGGCGAGAGCCGAACTCGGCAACCGGCCGTCCGCCCGCCGCCCGTACGATGCGGTTGGCCTTGGTGGCGATCAGCGACTGATGGTTCAGCGCCAGAAGGATATAGGTCTCGATAAACTGCGCTTCAATGGCTCGCCCCCGCACCGTCAGGATCGGCTCTCCGGGGAAGATCGGCGTGCCCTCCGGTACGGCGTAGATATCGCCCGTAAAGCGGAAATGCCGAAGCTTTTCGAGAAATTCATCCGAAAAGCAGCCCTTGCTCTTCAGAAACGCGATATCGGCGTCGGTAAACTGCAGCTCCTTGATATACGAGATGACCTGCTCAAGCCCCGCGGCGATGGCAAAGCCGCCCCCGTCGGGGATCTGACGGAAGAAAACGTCGAAATAGGCGATCTCATCCCCCTTGCCCAGCTGATGGTAGCCGTTAGCCATCGTCAGCTCGTAAAAATCGCAGAGCATGGTGTTATTTTGCTTATTCATGGTAGGCCTCTTATTTTTTGTTTATTTTATCTCTTTTTGATATTGATAGGTGGGAACCAAGCCCTTCACCAATTCGCGAAGCTCGGGCGAATCGTCAAACGCGGCTTGGCGGAGCTTCTCCAGAAAGGAGGCGAGCTTTTCTTCGTCGATCTCCAGGGGCTTCCCGATCGAGATCTGCTCGTTTTCGGTCTTTTGCAGGCCCTCTTCGGCCATCAGGCGCTCCTCAAACAGCTTTTCGCCGGGGCGAAGGCCGGTGATCTTGATCTCGATATCGACATTCGGCTCGTAGCCCGAAAGCTTGATCAGGTTGTAGGCAAGGTCGTAGATCTTGACGGGCTCTCCCATATCCAGCACGAAGATCTCGCCCCCCTTGGCATAAGCCCCCGCCTGTAAAACGAGCGAGACAGCCTCGGGAATGGTCATGAAGTAGCGGATGATATCGGGGTGGGTCAGCGTGACCGGCCCCCCTTCGGCGATCTGGCGGCGGAACAGCGGAATGACCGAGCCGTTCGAGCCCAAAACGTTTCCGAAGCGTACCGCCACGAATTCGGTCTTGGAATGGCGGCCCATCGTTTGCACGATCATCTCGCAGATACGCTTGGTCGCGCCCATGATGTTGGTGGGGTTGACCGCCTTGTCGGTCGAGATCATAACAAAGCGCTTGGTGCCGTAGCGGTCGGCCGCCGTGGCAACGTTGCGGGTACCGAAGACGTTATTCTTGATCGCCTCGGTCGGGGAGGTCTCCATCAGGGGAACGTGCTTGTGCGCCGCCGCGTGAAAGACGATATCGGGACGGTAGGTATCAAAGATCTGATTGATCTTGTTTTCGTCCCGCACGCTGGCGATAAGGGCCAGAAGCGGCAGGTCGGGATACTTGCGAAGCAGCTCCTGCTGGATATCGTAGCAGTTGTTTTCGTAGATATCAAGGATGATCAGCTGCCGCGGCTTATGCTGCGCGATCTGTCGGCACAGCTCGCTCCCGATCGAGCCGCCGCCCCCCGTGACCATAACGGTCTTTCCTTCGATATAGCCGATGATCTGCTCAATATCGATGGGGGTCTGCTCACGCCCGAGCAGGTCGGAAACGTCTACGTCACGAAGAGAGGTGACCGAGACCTGTCCGTTCACCAGCTGATAAAGGCCGGGAACCGTCTGCACAGGGCACTTGGTCTTTAAGCAGATATCGTGGATCCGCTTGACATCGGATTTTTTGGCGGTGGGGATCGCGATAACGATCCGCTTTACGTCATATTTTTGTACAAGCCTCGGGATATCCTCGCTCGTGCCCGCAACCGGGATGCCGCTGATAAAGGAGTTTTGCAGATACGGATCGTCATCCACAAAGCAAACAGGCGAGAGGCTCAGGTGCTGGGAGGTCTGCATCTCGCGAAGCAGAACGGCCCCCGCCTTTCCCGCGCCTACGATCATCGTTCTTTCCCCGCTTGTCGGCTCAAGGAAGAAGCGATGATAAAGAAGGGCCGTCACGCGCTTGGAGGCTCGTCCCGTTCCCGAAACGATCAGAAAGATCGCGCCGAAGAGCAGCGGGAAGCGCCAATCCAGCATGGTGCCTTTATAAAGAAAAACGTAAAGATAATCGCATACGGTCAAAAGAGCGGTGCCAAGGCAAATGCGAAGCACCTCGCCGACGCCGAAGGAGGAGAGGTGAAAATGGTAAAGATGCAGGGGCGTATAGATCAGATAAAGGCAGATAAGTGACCCCACAAGGAAAAACCATTCCCCCTTAAGAAGCGAAAGAAAGGCGGAGAAGCTGTTTCCCCACAAAAGGGTCGCCAGAAGCATTGAAAGGCCGAGGCAAACGGCATCCAGCAGCATAAAGATCAGTAAGCGCACATTTTTAGAGGATATGGCATGACGTACGGTTTCCATAGAAGATGCTCCTTTATAAAATAATAATGTATTAAAATTTACATATAATTATACCATATTCGAAATATATTTTCAACACTTTTCGAAAAATCAAAAAAATGACTTGACAAACCGAATTTTTATGATAAAATAAATATGCTTTAATAAGGGCTCGTAGCTCAGCTGGGAGAGCGCAGCGTTCGCAACGCTGAGGTCATGGGTTCGATCCCCACCGGGTCCACCATCAAAAAAGACACCTTTCACAGGTGTCTTTTTTGATTTTAACGGTGGGCCCGGTGGGGATCGAAGGGGAGCGGTAGTGAATGACGACCTGAATGGTCGTCAGAGCCGCGACTGACCGAGACGCGGAGAAAAGGCGAAATTCGCTCGCCTTTTCTGACGCCGCGGTGAGACCGATCCCCACCGGGTCCACCAAAAAATAACGGCTTCCTTGGAAGCCGTTATTTTTATCCAAGACCGAAGGGCTTGGTATGGAATCAACGCCAAAGGCGTTGTATGGCATCGCGGCTTGCCCGCGCATGGAATCAGACGATAGGCTGTATTTCTTCGTATCCCTTCGTTCTTGATTCCATACCGTCTTCGACGGATTCCATTCAATGCTTTGCATTGATTCCATACCGCAACGAGTTGCGGATTCCATCCACGCCAAGGGCGTGATTTAGAGCGGGGGAAAACGAAATGAAGCATAATCTTCTTTTGGAGTATAGTGAGCAACTTGCTGTTGGGATAGCGAAGCTTTGTCGCAAATGCAAATCCGATTCCAATACCGCCTTTCAGATCAAAAAATCCTCGTCAAGCGTTTTTGCCAATATCTCCGAAGCGCAGTACCCGCAAAGCCTTGCGGATATGCACTCTAAATTCGAGATCGCGCGTAAGGAGTGCGTCGAGACCGAAAGCTGGCTTACATTGATGCAGGCCACTGAAACGATTGATGAAGCAACCTTCAAAAGCTACCGCAATCTCTGCGGCCGGATCAAGCGAATGCTGACCGCATCCTGTATCACAATAGAAGAAAAAATGAAGCAAGGGTAATGGGTTGTACTCTCAAGGACAGTTTTGAGAGTACATTACCTACCGACAGGAAAAATAGAAACCGCAGATTGATTTTCTGCGGTTTTTGTGCTATAATAGAAGTGTGGATAAAATCTATGAAATTGTTAAAGGTATTTTTATGAAAAAGAAAATAATTATTTTTATCGCGGTTATAATTACTATAATAGTTGTTGCTACACTCACTTTGACAAATATGTTCACCAAAGGAGTAATCACGGGTAAACTTTATCGTGTCGATAATGTTTATGAAGAAATTTATAATATGGTCATTGCCGAAAGAAATGGGGCCGAAACTGTTCTCACCACCTCAATAGAGGGTTCAGAGGTTGATTATGACTTTGGGTGCTTTGAAAATGTAAGTATACCCGTAAATGATGAGTATGAAGTTGTTTTATCTTTTGTTAATCAAGATGAATTAGGTATTTGGATATTTGAAAACAATAATTTTGAAGACAACGCTATACATCGTAAATCTTCTTCCTATGTATATAACTATCGTAGCAATATTTTATATGGTAACAGAGAGGAAGCTCATTTGATTGAGATTTTTATATCGCCGTATTATTCGTGGATAGGAAACAAAGAGAAATTCAATCTTGATAATCATGGAAATTACACATTTGTACATACGGAATTTCCTTTATCACACGATGGTTATTAAATTTCAATTTGTACAGAAAATTGGATAGCAAATCGATAGAAGGCTCCCTTGGCGCAAGGAAGCCTTTTTTGTTCATCTACGACTTATCAATTTTCTTGACAAGCACTGCATTTGTGGTCACAAATGCAAAAATACGGCATACCTCTTTCGCGATATACCGTATTCTTGCAAAACTGTCCTTTAGAGTAACGCTCTAAAGCCTTGCTTTTTCTTTTTTTGTGTCTGCACGCCGACTTGTATCAAGACAAGCACACGCCACGGTGCCAAAGGGCGATGTGAAGACCTCGAACGAGAAAACAAAAAGCGTTGCTATGACGAGCATAACAACGCTTTTTGTTCAATTAGTTTTTCTTAAGTGATCGAATGATGGGCTTGACCGCCGATAAAAAAGGGACGTTTCACGACGCCCCTTTTTCTTTTGGCGGACCCGGTATCTCCTTTTTACAGCGGGATCTCGCCGCCATCGAGGTCACGTATCACCCGGGCGATGGCGTGCTCCTCGTTGCTGACGGTGACGCGGTCGGCGGCCGCAAGGGCTTCCTTGCAGGCGTTGGATACGGCGATCCCCAGCCCCGCCGTGCGGAACATGCCGATATCGTTGTTGTAATCCCCGATGGCGATGCTCTTTTTTCGGTCGAGCTTCAGGTATTCGATCAGCTTTTCAAGGGCCAGACCCTTATCTACGCCCTTCGGCAGGATCTCGTAAAGATGCTGTTCCGAGCGGATGAAATCAAACCGATCGGCAAGCGGATGCCTCTTCAGCGTTTTTTCGATCTCTTGGATCTCTTCCTCGTAAGCGGCCCCGAACAGGATCTTGGCAAAGGGCCCCTCGATCGTGCGGTAATCGCAGGGTAGGTTCGGGATCCCCGTGATCCGCCGAAATTCGACCATCACGTCGTTTTCCTTCGCAAAATAGGTGTTTTCAAAGCGGCAGACCTGGATCCCGATGTTGGGGACGGCTTTTTCCACCGCCTCAATGAGCCCGATCACGCCCTCGGGCATCGGTTTTTTGAAGATATATTCTCCCGTTGCCCCGTCGTATACCCCGCCGCCGTTGACGCACCCGAAGGGAACATTCGGCCCGACTGCCCGAAAGGCCGAGAGCGAATATTGCGGCATGCGCCCCGTGATAAAGGTGAAATAGCCACCCTCCCTCTCGAAATATTCGATCGCTTTCTTGTTTTCCGAGGAGATGCTTTTATCGTTTCGGTAAAGCGTGCCGTCAAGATCGGTGCAGATCAGTATCCCATCAAATTTTCCCATTTTCTCCAATACGCCCCCGATTTATTTCTTGATTTTTTGATAATTTTTGAAAGGAGAAGAAAGCAACATAAGCGTTGTCTCGTTTTTGGGGGGTCAAATCCTTCTATTTATAAAAGCAGTATAGCATATCCCTTGGGATCCGTCAAGAAGCTCTTACTTCGATTTTTCGCAAAACGCACGCTATGCGTGCGCCCTTTGCTTGCAAAGATTGCTTTTTTGCGAGGAATCTATTGAAATTCTTGCTTTTCTGTGCTACACTTAAGTTACATTTTTTTGGGGGGCTGCTATGAAAAATTATCGCTTGGATACATTTGCCGATATGCACGTGCATATGAGCAATATTGATTTTGAGGCCTGCGAAAAATACCTTTCCCTGCTTGCAGGCTGCGGCTTGACCGACATCACGCTTCAATCGCTTACCTATCGCGCCCTTTGCTATAACCTTTCGGTCCTTTACTGGAAAAAGAATTTCAAGGGGGCC
>JAZNDS010000040.1:0-46537 GCA_045588145.1 Eubacteriales bacterium
CCGCCGCCCTTTTTTCCTCGTGTAAGGGGACGCCGCCTGCCGAAACGACAGCAAGCACGACCCTGCCTGTTTCCACCACCCTTGGTTCGCACGACTGCACGACCACAGCGCCCACAACGACTGAAGCACCCGTAACGACCGAAGCCCCTGTAACGACCACAGCGCCCGTCACCACCCGTGACCCTTACGAAAACGATAACAACGTAAGCGCCGGCGACATTTTCTGATCCCCTTTTAAAAAACAAGGAGCCCTTATGAAGAGACTGCATTCTGCCTTCGCCTTCCTTTTGATCCTTTGCCTGCTTTCTTCTCTTTTTTCCTGTAAGCAGAACGAGATCGAGCCGGGCCTTACCGAGGAAGGCGAGCTGATGGATTATTACCGAAACGATGTTTCCTCTTATATTTCGCTTTCGGAAAGCGATTATAAAAACGCCGTTTTCTCCTATCTTTCCTCGCCCGTTCCCTCGTTGCAGGCGTGTCTGGATCAGATCGCGCTTTCGCATCCCGACATCGAAAAGGTGACAAATGAAGCGATCAAGGCCACCGATACCGTTGCTATCTACTATTACGGAGAGGTAGACGGTATGCCGTTCGAAGGCAGCTACAACGTTTTAAACAGCAAGCCGACCTCGCTTCCGATCCCCACCGCGGTGTGGGAGGGCCTTTCCGAAGCGCTTACGGGGGTCGTGCCGAACGAAACCGTTTTCGAGAAAAATCTGTTGGGCACCCCAACCGAAGGCAGTATTCTTTATTTTTCTTACAGCGCGGTCTATGAGGAGGCCGACGGCGGCGAGCCCGTTGAGGTCGATTGTCCCCTGATGCGCATAGATACGAAAAGCGCCCCCCAAGCGTACGCTACGATCCTTGAGGAGCTTTATACGATGACGGCGGGCGGTCCCTCCAAGACCCTTGGCGGCATCAGCTGGGATATCGACAAGGACGGGACGGCCGAAACCGTTGATTTCACCTCCTTAAAGCTGCTGGCTGTCACCTATGAGCTCCCGCTGACCGTCGAGCTGACCATCCCGAAGGCCTACTACGACGAGAGCCTGCGCAACAAAACCGCCACCTTCCATATCGCCGTTAAGCATATTGAAAAGAAGGTTCCCGCCGTGATCGACTATGAATTCATGGCCGAGTATTTTCCCTTGGTCACGATCGGGGAAAGGACCCCGCTTGAGGCCCTTACACAGCTTGTCGAGGATTGGCGCTTGACCCTGCAGGATTACGACGATTACGAGGCGATGTCGGATGCCTTTTACGACGTGCTGATGGAAAAGGCCGAGGTCATTTCCTATCCCCCGAACGAGGTGGAGGGATATGTGGCCATGATGCGTAAGGAAGCGATCGGCGCCTTTGAGCTGAACAACAAGATGGCCGCCCTCGGCTATCAGGGCTATAAGACCTACTCCTCGGCCGAGGCCTTTGCGAAGTATTATTTCGGCATAGGAGAGGAAACGCCGCTTGAAAGCTTTTTGGAAACGCGCGCGAAGAACATCATCAAGCGCTCTCTGATCCTCGGTTATATTCTGCAGACCGAGGGGCTGGACGTATCCGAAAACGGCATCGCCGCATATGAAAAGACGTATTTCAGCCGCCTTGCCACCTATTCCGCCGCCTTCAATTCGATCTCGGCGGGCACGGTCATCGCGCCCGATCCCGATGCTTACCAGCAGGAATACGAGCAAAAGAACGGAGAGATCGACCTTGTGCCTTACCTGGTTTTCGATCATCTGAAGGGCAAAAACACCTTCAGGGTCTCTGAATAAATAAAGAAAAAGCGGTTTAAAACCGCTTTTTTCTTTTCAGATCAGCTTGCCGAATACCCAATAGCCGATCACCACAACGCCAAGGGCGATGCGGTACCAGCCAAAGGGCTCAAAGCTGTGGCGCTTGACAAAATCCATTAAGAATCGGATGGCAAGCAACGATACAGCGAAGGAAACAGCAAGGCCGATGATCAGGACCCCGATCTCAGTCCCGCTCATGCCAACACCCGACAGAACAAATTTCGCTCCCTTCAGCAGCGAAGCGCCCGCCATGATCGGCAGCGCCATAAAGAAGGAAAATTCGGCAGCGGCCGTACGCCCGACGCCGACAAGCGAGGCGCCGAGGATCGTCGAGCCCGAGCGGGAGGTGCCGGGCACGAGCGAAAGCACCTGGAAGCACCCGATCAAAAGGGCGTCACGGAAGGAAAGCTCCGAAACGCTTTCGACGCGCGGCGTCTTCCCCGCCTTTTTTCGCTCCACGAGGATAAAGGCAATGCCGTAAACGATAAGCGCGATCGCCACGGTCACGAAGTTGTAGAAATTGGATTCGAACCAATCGTCAAGCAACACCCCGAGAAGACCCGCGGGAACACACCCGACAAGCACCTTTCCCCAAAGGCTTAGGGTATCCTTCCTTTCGGCTTGACTTTTCTTGGCCGAAAAGGGATTTAAGCGGTGGAAGAACAACACACAGACCGCCAGGATCGAGCCCAGCTGAATGACCACCAGGAAAAATTCCTTGAAGGCGTCGCTGACCTGTAGCTTGACAAATTCGTCAAACAGGATCATATGGCCCGTGCTACTGACGGGAAGCCACTCGGTGATCCCCTGAATGATGCCGATAAAAAAGGCTTTCAGTAATTCGATAAAGGTTTCCATGCTACACTCCTTTTATTTATTCCCCTGCCCGCAAAAGGTCGCCTTCCGCTACGGGAAACGGCATCCTTGCAAAAAAGCGCATTTGCGGATGCGGGGCACTTTCAATGGGGTTCATTTCTTCGTCGTAAAGCTGACCGATATCAAAGGGGAGCCCGATCCTTCCGGGGGTCAGAAGCTCCACCTCCTGAAAGGAGGAAAGCTTGTTGTTCTGCAGGATCAGCGCCAGCCCCTCTTTTTCATTATAGGATAAGACCTTGCCAAGATATGCCTTCTCCCCGATCGGACCGTCTACCCTTGTGATCTTGGCCCGCTCGTGCGGGGAATCAAAAAAGTATCCCGTATCGTAGGGGCGGTGGCTAAGGCATTCAAGCTCCCGCAAAAGGGCGGGATCGTATGGGCGGTTCTGCACGGCAGCGTCGATCGCCATGCGGTAGGCGTTGGTGACAGCGGCCGTATAATAGGCGCTTTTCATACGCCCCTCGATCTTAAAGGAGGTGACCCCCGCCTCGATCAGCTCGCCGATATGCTCGATCATACAAAGGTCGCAGCTGCTCATAAAAAAGCTTTCGCCGCCCTCTTCGTGTATAGTAATGTTTTCGTTCGGGCGCTTTCCCTCCACGACCGTAGCCGTGATCTCCTTGACCGTATAGTGCCAGCGGCAGGGCTGGGCGCAGGCGCCGCGGCAGGCATCCCGCCCGATAAGATAATTGGAAAGCAGGCAACGGCCGCTATACGAAACGCACATGGCCCCATGCACGAAGGCCTCCAGCTCCACCTCGCGGGGGAGCTTTTCGCGAATAGCGCGGATCTCGCGAAGCGAAAGCTCTCGGGAAAGCACGATCCGCTCGGCCCCAAGGGCGGCGTAGGCGCGGGCGGTGGCCGCCGAAACAACGTTTGCCTGGGTCGAAATATGGATCGGCATAGCGGGCAAAAGCTCTTTTACAAGCGCCAGCACGCCAAGATCGGCAACGATCAGGGCATCGGGGCCGACCCTGCCGAGAAAGCGAAGATACGCGCAAAGACGGTCGTATTCCCCGTCACGCGGCTGAACGTTTACGGTGACATAGACCTTGACCCCCTTTTCCTTGGCATAAGCGACGGCCCCCTCCAGCTCTTCCTCGCTGAAATTCCCGGCAAAGGCGCGCATACCGAAGGACTGCCCCGCCAGATACACGGCATCGGCGCCAAAGCGGACAGCGGCCTTCAATTTTTCAAAATTGCCCGCGGGCGAAAGCAGCTCAAGCATAGGGATCCTTTCAAGAAAAGTCTTGCTTTTCATAGGTTTTTTTGGTATAATGGAAAAAAAGAAACGGGAGGAAAAACGATGGACTGTCTTTTTTGTAAAATTATCAAGGGGGAGATCCCCTCAAAGAAGGTTTATGAGGACGAAAGGGTATACGCCTTTTACGACATCAATCCCCAGGCCCCCTGCCACGTGCTGATCATTCCGCGCCTGCATATCGGCGGGGCCGACGAGGTAACGGCCGAAAACAGTGCCTCGGTCGCGGCGGTGTTCGAGGCGATCCCAAAGATCGCCGAAAAGCTTCAGCTTACGAACGGCTATCGCGTGATCACCAACTGCGGGGAGGACGGGTGCCAATCGGTCCGTCACCTTCATTTTCACCTTTTGGGTGGGAAGAAGCTGCCCGAGAATATGGGATAAAGCGTATGTAAGGAAAAGAAAAACGGCCGCCGATATCGGCGACCGTTTTTCGGTCAAATCTTTTCTTTGACTTTAGCATCCTTACCGACTTTGTCACGCAGGTAGTAAAGCTTTGCGCGGCGGACCTTACCGGCACGGATCAGCTGAACCTTGACTACGTTCGGAGAATGAATCGGGAAGGTCTTTTCAAGGCCTACACCGTAGGAAACTCTGCGGACCGTAAAGGTCTCGGAGATCCCGCCGCCGTGTCTGGCGATAACGGTACCCTCGAAAAGCTGGATTCTTTCTCTCGATCCCTCTTTGATCTTGTTGTGAACGCGGATGACGTCACCGATCGAAAACTGAGGAATCTCTTCTTTTAATTGCTCACTCACAAAAGCCTGGATCTTTTCCATTTTTAGGCTCCTCCTTCACATCGAACATTCTTACGGAGCATCGCAGCGGACTGTTCTCTTTTTCATCATATCCCGCAAAAACGCGGATGACTAATGAATTATATCACAAGGTTTTTGAAAAATCAAGCCTTTTTTTACATTTTTTTATTTTTTTTCCTTCCCCGTTGTAAATACAAAAATTATATGATATAATATGTTGAATAACTTTGTACGGAGATATAAATTTATGAAATTTCTGGTTCTCGTATACGACGGTATGGCGGATTATAAGATCCCGGAGCTTGATAACAAGACTCCGATGGAGGTCGCCAAAAAGCCTTATCTGGATAAGCTGGCCTCGGTCGGTACGGTGGGTACGGTCTGCAACGTTCCCGAGGGCATGGTACCCGAAAGCGACACCGCGAACCTTGCCATCCTTTCCTATGACCCCCGCCGTTTCTCCAAGGGGCGCTCTCCCCTTGAGGCGGTCAGCATGGGGCTTACCATGGAAAAGGACGATACGGCTTACCGCTGTAACCTCGTCGCCTTAAGCGAGGAGGAGCCGTACGAGGACAAGATCATGCTTGACCACAGCGCCGACGAGATCCCGACCGAGGAGGCCGATCTTCTCATTAAGGCGCTCGACGATGCGCTTGGGGACGAGTTCCGCCGCTTCTATACGGGCATCAGCTACCGTCACTGCATTCTTTGGAAAAACGGCAACGACACCTTCCCCTTTAACCGCCCGCACGATATTATCGGGCAGCGCATCGGCGATCATCTGCCGAAGGGAGAGGCGGGAGAGCCCTTTTTGCGCCTGATGAAGCAAAGCTACGAGATCCTAAAGGATCATCCTGTTAATCTCGACCGTAAAAGGCGCGGCCTGAAGGCGGCCAACTCCGCCTGGCTCTGGAGCCCCGGAAAGAAGCCCGCCCTTCCCTCCTTCCTTGAAAAATGGGGGCTTCGCGGCACCGTCGTTTCGGCGGTCGACCTCATTAAGGGGATCGGCCTTTGCGCCGGTATGCAGGTGCCCTTTGTCGAGGGGGCGACCGGCAATTACCACACCAACTATAAGGGAAAGGCCGATGCCGCGATCGAGGCGTACGAAAACGGACAAGACTACGTATACATTCACGTCGAGGCGCCTGACGAATGCGGCCACCGCGCCGAGCTTTGGAACAAGGTCCACGCCATCGAGAAGATCGACGAGCTGATCCTGCGCCCCGTTTGCGAATACCTACGCGGCCGAAATGAGCCCTTCCGTGTTCTTGTCCTGCCCGACCATCCGACGCCGATCGCCCTGCGCACGCACACCTCCGACCCGGTTCCCTTTATGATATACGAAAGCGACCGTATGCACGTCGGCACCCCCTCCTTCACCGAGGACAGTGCCGCGGGGCGCCGCCGCTTTATCCCCGACGGGACCGCGCTTATGAGCCTGTTTCTCGGGAAAATGCCTGTAGAAGGAGATGCCTGATATATGGATGAAAATCAAATCAGCTACGAGGAGATCGACCGCGAGATCGAGGAAAGAAAAAAGGAAAAGCGCCAGAAGCTTCCGCACAGCATCTTCGATACGGTCGAGCTGATCGCGATAACCCTTGCCGTTCTTCTGCTCGTAACGACCTTTCTTTTCCGCATTTCGGTGGTCAGCGGCGGCTCTATGAGTCATACACTGGAGGGGGGAGACCGTTTGCTTATCTCCGACCTCTTATACACCCCCGAAAACGGAGATATCGTGGTTTTGCAGATGCCCGACAAGATCACCGAGCGCTTCGAGCAGCTTGAAAAGGGCGAGGCCATCATCAAGCGCGTGATCGCGGTCGGCGGGCAGACGGTAGAGATCAAGAACAGCGTCGTATACGTAGACGGGCAAGCGCTCAACGAGCCCTACGTGCTGTTGGACGGAATCGACCGTCGGGCCGATATGAAGCCGATCACCGTGCAAAGCGGTCACGTTTTCGTTCTGGGTGACCACCGTAACAATTCGCTGGACAGCCGTTATTTCGGCGAGGTGGATGCCGATATTATTATCGGGAAGGTCCTTTTGCGCCTTATGCCCTTCTCAAGCTTCGGGAGTGTAAAATAATGCAGCCCGGTGTTATTCAGTGGTTCCCGGGGCATATGGCGAAAACGCGCCGTCTGATCACCGAGTGTCTGCCGCAGGTCGACATCGTTTTAGAGGTGCTGGACGCCCGTGTTCCCAAAAGCTCCGCCAATCCCGAGCTTTCGCGCCTTATCGGGGACAAGCCGCTTCTGAAGATCCTGAATAAGGCGGGCCTTGCCGACCCGAATGCCTCACGTCTTTGGCGTGCCTTTTACGAAAAGCGGGGCATCGCCTGTGTTGAGACCGATTGCATAAGCGGCAACGGCCTTTCCTCCATCTCGGAGGCCGTAAAGAGCATTCTTTCCGAAAAGATCGCCCGTTACGAGGAAAAAGGGATGGGCGGGCGGGCGCTTCGCGCGATGGTCGTGGGGATCCCGAACGTGGGAAAATCCTCTCTGATCAACCGTCTGGCAGGCGGAAAAAAGGCCAAGGTCGAAAATCGCCCGGGGGTCACCCTTACCAAGCAATGGGTCACAGCCGGCGGCAATCTTCTGCTGCTTGATATGCCGGGCGTCCTCTGGCCGAAGTTTGAAAATCACGCCGTAGGCGTTTCCCTGGCCCTTACCGGGGCGATCAAGGACAACATTCTGGATCTTGAGGACCTTTCGTTCCGCCTTCTTGAGATCCTCGTTTCTCGTTATCCCACGCGGCTTTGTGAGCGGTATCGCCTGAAGCCCGAGGCGATACGGGGGCTTTCGACCTACGAGCTTTTTGAGGCGATCGCAAAAAAGCGCGGCCTGATCGTATCGGGCGGCGAAACCGATAGCGACCGTACCTGCCGTATGCTGCTGGATGAATTCCGCCGCGGTATTTTCGGACGCATCTCACTTGAATTTCCAAAGGAGGAGGCCTGAATGCCCGCTTACGAATACGAATCGCTTTATGCCGAGCGGGGATACACCGCTATCTGCGGGGTAGACGAGGCAGGAAGGGGTCCGCTTTGCGGGCCTGTCGTCGCCGCGGCTGTCATTCTGCCGATGGGGCTTGTGCTTCCGGGGCTGAACGACTCCAAAAAGCTGACCGAGAAAAAGCGGGAAGCCCTCTTCCCTATTATAAAGGAGGAAGCGATCGCCTATGCCATCGCCTCCGCATCCCCCGAGGAGATCGATTCCCTGAATATCCTCAACGCCTCCATGCTGGCTATGCGCCGCGCGATCGAGGCGCTTTCCCCCGCGGCCGATTTTGCCCTTATTGACGGGAATACCGTACGGAATATCCCCGTCCCCGCCCAAGCGGTCGTAAAAGGAGATTCGGTCAGCGCGTCCATTGCCGCCGCCAGCATTCTTGCCAAGGTGACAAGGGATCACCAATGCCTGGAGCTTGACGCTATGTACCCCGAATACGGCATCGCGAAGCATAAGGGCTACCCCACGAAGGATCATATGGATCTGTTGAGAAGGCTTGGCCCCGCGCCTATTTACCGCAAGAGCTTTTTAAAGTTTCTCACCACCGAAAAATGAGCAAAAAGACCGAGAGACGCCGCCTTGGCGACCTTGGGGAAAGGGCGGCCGCCCGCTATCTCTTTTTCCGAGGCTACCGCATTTTAGAGCGGAATTGGTTCTTTTATCAAAAAGAGGCGGACATTATCGCCAGGCGCGGAAGGACCCTTGTGATCTGCGAGGTAAAGACCCGTACGATGGTGCCCGACAGCGACTCTCCTTACGGCATGCCGAGGGACGCCGTGACCCCCAAAAAGCAGCAAAATCTTATCACGCTTGCCAAGGCGTATGCCAAAAGGATCGGTTGGGGGCACGATATCCGCATCGATATTATCGAGGTGTATACCGAATATTCTCCCAAAAAGGGGATCCGTATACGCAGGATCGAGCATCTGAAAAATCCCTTTTGAACAAAAAGAAAAACATCTTTTAATAAAGAAAGAAGATACGATCATGAATTTCTACAGCACGAGAAGCACGAAAAAGGAAGGCGTTACGGCCGCCTTTGCCATCAAAAACGGTCTGGCCCCGGACGGAGGGCTTTATATGCCCGAAGCGATCCCCCCGCTGACGAAGGAGGATATCAAGGCCCTTTGCGGCATGGAATATCCCGAGCGGGCCGCCAGGATCCTTTCGCTTTATCTGACCGACTATACCGAGGAGGAGCTGCTCAAGGACTGTCGCGCGGCCTACGCTGCCGACCGCTTTGTGGGGGGCGCCGCGCCGCTTCACGAGATCGGGGACGGGGTCTTTGCGCTGGAGCTTTTCCACGGCCCGACCTGTGCCTTTAAGGATATGGCCCTGCAGATCATGCCGCGCTTGCTTTCCCGCGCGCTGAAAAAGACGGGAGAGACCCGTACCGCCCTTATCCTCGTCGCTACCTCGGGCGATACCGGAAAGGCCGCCCTTGAGGGCTATCGCGATATCCCCGGTATCCGCATCCAGGTCTTCTATCCCTCCGAAGGGGTGAGCCACATCCAGAAGCTTCAGATGATCACCCAAGAGGGCTCCAACGTCGACGTGTGCGGCATCCACGGCAACTTTGACGACGCGCAAAGCGGCGTAAAGCGCATTTTCTCCGACAAGGAGATCGCCGCCCTCTTAAACGATAAAAACGTCTTCCTCTCCAGCGCCAATTCGATCAACTGGGGGCGTTTAGCCCCGCAGATCGCCTACTACGTTTCGGCCTATTGCGATATGCTGAACGCGGGCAAGATCCAAGAAGGAGAGCCGATCGACGTCACGGTTCCGACCGGGAATTTCGGCAACATCTTCGCGGCGTATCTCGCCAAGAAAATGGGGGTCCCGATCCGCCGTCTTATCTGCGCCTCCAACAGCAACAACGTCCTGACCGACTTCATCGAGAGCGGTGTTTACAACCGTTGCCGCCCCTTCCATATGACCGTCTCTCCCTCGATGGATATTTTGATCTCCAGCAACCTTGAGCGGCTTTTGTACGTCCTTTTTGGGGCTGAAAAAACCGCGAATTGGATGAAAAGCCTAAACAAAAACGGAAGTTATTCCTTGGCAGAAGAAGAATTGGCCCAAATCCGCGAGCATTTCGTCGCGTTCTGCTGCTCGGAGGAGGAGACGGCCGAGGCGCTGCTTCATTCCTTCCAAAAGCACGGATATCTGATGGATACGCACACGGCTGTTGGCTATGGGGCAACGCTTCAGTATCTCGAAAAAGAAAAAGGTCGGGTTCCCGTTGTCGTCGCCTCGACCGCCAGCCCCTATAAATTTGCCCCTGCCGTTCTTTCGGCCCTTCGGGAAACCGCCGGGAACGACGTTTCGGTGCTTCAGCAGCTTTCCTCCTTTACAGGGACCGAGATCCCCCGTCCGCTTTGCGGGCTTTCGGACAAAGCGATCCTGCACCCCGACGCGATCGATCCCAAGACGATGGCCGAGCGGGTCCTTGCCTTTGCCCAAAAATAAAAGCGGGCCAAACGGCCCGCCCGCATCTTACCCTACGACCTCATCCTTCGGCTTGAAGGTAGCGCAGATGGTCTCGGCGCTCGAGCAAGCACTGTGAGGGCCTACCGAGATCTCGGCGGCGTGACAGGTGTTGTTCTTTCCGTTGTAGACGCAGTTGGTGGCATCGCAGGAAACGCCCTTTAAGCATTTCGTGCATTTTTCGGTTTCTTTCATGGCTTTCTCCTTTCGGGTGTTTTGCTTATTCTTTCCCTTGAAAACTTCTTTTATACAAAGGTGTGCTTATGTCCTTGTTTGTCATTTCGGACCTTCACCTTTCAACTGCCGACGGCTGTAATAAATCCATGGAGGTATTCGGCAGGCGGTGGACGGGCTATACGGAAAAACTGAATAAAGCCTGGCGCGCCCTCGTCGGCCCCGATGACACCGTTGTTATTCCCGGTGATATTTCCTGGGCCCTTACGCTTGCGGATGCCGAAAGCGATCTTCGCTTCGTTGATTCGCTCCCGGGTAAGAAGTACCTTGGAAAGGGCAATCACGATTTCTGGTGGTCTACCCTTTCGAAAATGAACCGTTTTTTGGAGGAAAAGGGACTTACGAGCCTTTCTTTTCTTCATAACAACATAGCCGAGACCGATGCCTTTATTCTCGCGGGAACGCGCGGCTGGTTCTCGGAGGAGGAGATCTCCGCAGCCGCGACGAACGCCGATTTTGAAAAAATGATCGCAAGAGAAGCCATTCGCCTTGAGATCAGCCTGAAGGAGGCGGAAAGGGCGCAAGGCCTTTCGGGAAAGCCGATCCTCGTTTTTACGCACTTCCCTCCCTTCTGGAACGACAAGGAGATCACCCCCCTTACCGACCTTTTGGTGCGCTACGGCGTAAGGCGCTGTTATTTCGGGCATATACACGGAAACTATACCGCCCCGAGGACGCTTTCCCACCGCGGGACCGACTTTACGCTGATCGCGGCCGATTATCTGGATTTTGTGCCCCACAGGATCGATCCCGATTGACCCTTTTTGCGGCAAATTAACCCCATTTCTTTTGAAAAGGGGTTGACTTTCCCGTAAGAATGCGGTAGAATAATATGGTTATTTAATAAATATTTAATTTTTTCATACTTTTGGAGGAAAAAAAATGAGTCTCATCAACAAAGAATTGACAGACAAAAATCTTTACACGCTGGAGATCGGCGTCGACAAAGAGGTCTTTGAGGCCGCTGTCAATCGGGCTTACAAGAAGAATGTCGGGAAGATCAATGTCCCCGGCTTCCGTAAGGGTAAGGCCCCCCGCGTGATCATTGAAAGAATGTACGGAAAGGGCGTTTTCTACGAGGATGCGATCAACGAATGCATTCCCGACGCGTTTGACGCCGCCCTGAAGGAATCCCTGCTCAATATGGTCGGCCGCCCCGAATTCGACGTTAAGTCGGTCGACGAGAACGGCCTTGTGCTTCTCGCCAAGGTCTATGTAAAGCCCGAGGTATCGGTCAAGGATTACGCCGGCATCGAGGCCGAGCGCAACGAGACCCCCGTTACCGATGCGGACGTGGATGCCGAGATCGGCCGCGTGCAGGAGCGCAACGCCCGTTCGGTCGAGGTGACCGACCGTGCCGCCGAGGATGGGGATATCGCCGTTATCGATTTTGACGGAAGCGTTGATGGGGTCGCCTTTGAAGGCGGCAAGGCCGAAAATCACGAGCTGAAGCTTGGCAGCGGCCAGTTCATTCCCGGGTTTGAGGAGCAGATCGTCGGCAAGAGCATCGGCGAAAGCTTTGACGTGAATGTCACCTTCCCCGAGACCTACCACGAAAAGAAGCTGGCCGGCAAGGCCGCTGTCTTCGCCGTGAAGCTGCACGCGCTGAAGAAGAATGAGCTTCCCGCCCTTGACGATGAGTTTGCCAAGGATGTTTCCGAATTTGATACCTTTGCCGCATATAAAGCCGACGTAAAGGCAAAAATGGAAGAAAGAAACAAGAAGTCGGCCGACGCCGCCTTCGAGGAAAACGTGATGCTGGCCCTTATCGATAAGATGGAGGCCGATATTCCCGAATGCATGTTCGAGGCCGAGACCGAGAACTCGCTCCGCGATTACGACAACCGTCTGCGGATGCAGGGCCTTGATCTTTCGACCTATTTCAAGTATACCGGCATGACCCTTGATACCATGCGCGCCCAGCTTCGTCCGCAGGCCGAAAAGCAGGTCAAGATCCGTCTGGCGCTTGAAAAGATCGCCGAGCTTGAAAAGCTTACCGTGACCGAAGACGACATCAACGCTGAATATAAGCGCATCGCCGAGGCATATAATATGCCCGAGGAAGAGGTCCGCAAGCTGGTCGAGGATAAGGGCATTTCCGAGGATCTGCTCGTAAAGGCCGCCGCCGACTTCGTAAAGGGTGCCGCCGTGGCTGTTGCCGCCGCCCCCGTGAAGAAGGCCGCTGCCAAACGCACCACCGCGAAGAAGACCACCACCGCGAAGAAGGAAGCCGAAGGCGAGGAGGCCCCCGCCAAGAAGACGACCGCCGCGAAGAAGACCACTGCCGCGAAGAAGGCCGCCGAGGGTGAGGAAGCCCCCGCCAAGAAGACGACCGCCGCGAAAAAGACCACCACCGCGAAGAAAACCACCGCGAAAAAGGCCGCTGACGCTGCCGAAGCAAAAACCGAAGAATAATTCTCTTTTGGAGGTATAAACCATGGCGCTTGTCCCAATGGTCATTCAGGAAACGAACCGCGGAGAACGCTCGTACGATATCTACTCCCGCCTTCTCAACGACCGCATTGTTTTCCTGGCCGATGAAGTAAACGACGTGACCGCTTCTCTTGTGGTCGCCCAGCTTCTGTATCTGGAGGCGCAGGATCCCGACAAGGATATCACACTTGATGTCAACAGCCCCAGTGGGACTGTTTCGGCGGGCCTTGCCATCTACGATACGATGAACTTCTTCAAGTGTGACGTTTCGACCATCTGCGTCGGCATGGCCGCCAGCATGGGTGCCTTCCTCTTAACGGCAGGGGCGAAAGGCAAGCGCTTTGCCCTTCCCAACAGCGAGATCATGATCCATCAGCCGCTCGGGGGCACGCAAGGGCAGGCCACCGACATCAAGATCCACGCCGATCACATTTTAAAGACCCGTGAGAAGCTGAACGCCATTCTTGCCGAAAGGACCGGCCAAAGCATCGAAACGATAAACCGTGACACCGAGCGTGACAATTTCATGAGTGCCGACCAAGCGGCGGCATACGGGCTGATCGATAAGGTGATCGTCAGCCGCTCTTAAAAAGTGAGAAGCGCGGTTTTCCGCGCTTCTTTTCAGAAAGGGATATAAAATGCCAAACGACAAGAACCTTTTCCACACCTGCTCCTTCTGCGGAAGAAAGGAGGATCAGGTCGAATTTCTGATCCCCGCGCGCGGCGGCGCCTGCATTTGTGACGAATGCGTTGGCGCATGCACCGAGCTGATCAAGGAAAGCCGTGCCTTACAGATGAAGGGACAGGAGGAGGAGCTTACCTTCCAAACCCTTCCGAAGCCCGAGGAGATCAAAAAGAAGCTTGATGAGCACGTCATCGGACAGGACGCCGCCAAGCGCGTGCTTTCGGTTGCGGTCTATAACCACTACAAGCGCATTCTTTCGCTGAAGGAGGACAAGGAGGACGGGGTGGAGATCCAGAAGAGCAACGTGCTGCTTCTCGGCCCTACCGGCGTTGGAAAGACCTACCTTGCCCAAACGCTTGCGCGCACGATGAAGGTTCCCTTCGCGATCGCGGATGCCACGACGCTTACCGAGGCCGGCTACGTCGGCGAGGACGTCGAAAACATTTTGCTTCGCCTTATCCAGGCGGCCGACTACGATATCGAGAAGGCCGAGCGGGGTATCATCTACATCGATGAGATCGACAAGATCTCCCGCAAGAGCGAAAATCGCTCGATCACGCGGGACGTATCGGGGGAAGGCGTGCAGCAGGCTCTTCTGAAGATCCTGGAGGGAACGGTTGCCAACGTGCCGCCCCAGGGTGGCAGAAAGCACCCCAATCAGGAATTTATCCAGATCCATACCGAAAACATTCTCTTTATCTGCGGCGGCGCCTTTGACGGGCTGGAAAGCATCATCGAGCAGCGCCGCGGAAATCATACCATCGGCTTTGGCGGAGAGATCCTTGGAAAGAAGGAAAAGCTTGGCCGTGGAGTATACCGTGACGTGATCTCGCACGATATTGTAAAATACGGCCTGATCCCCGAGCTTGTCGGCCGTTTGCCGATCATCGTTTCGCTCGACAATCTTGACGAGGAGGCCCTCGTTTCGATCCTTAAGGAGCCGAAGAACTCGCTTTACAAGCAGTATAAGAAGCTCTTTGATCTGGACGGCGTTACGCTGGAATTTACCGATGGGGCCTTCCGTGCCGTTGCGAAGCAGGCCCTTGAAAAGGAGATCGGGGCCCGCGGCTTACGCTCGATCCTTGAAGGGATCATGACGGGGCCGATGTATACCGTCCCCTCGCTCGGCGACGTGGAAAAGCTCGTTATCACCGAAAACACCGTTCTCGGCAAGGAGGAGCCCACCCTTATCCGCAAGGAAAAAGCCGAATAAAAAAAGAAGCCCCGCGGGGCTTCTTTTTTTATAACGTATAGGTTCCGTTTGATTTTTTCAGCTTACGGAGCGAGGCGGGGGTCCTTCCGCACAGCTCCTTGAAAACCTTGTAAAAATAGCTGATGTCCGAAAAGCCGCAGCGCTTCGCGATATCGCCGATCGGATCGTCACACAGCAGCATATCCCGCATCGCGCGATTGATACGGATAAAGTGGATATATTCAACGGGAGTCTTCCCCATCACCTCACGGAACAGCTTACCGAAATGATCCTCGGAAAGCGAAAGAAGCGAGGAAAGCGAGGAAAGCGTAAGCTTATCCGCGTAATCACGGTGGATCCTTTCAAGGACCGGGCGCAGGCGCATCAAGCCCTCACGGCGGATCTCGCCCTTCTCCTCCTCGTAGCCGTAGCTACGCAAGAGGGCGATCAGCATCTCGCCGATCTTTGAGTGAATAAGGGCCATATAATAAAGCTCTTTTCCGCACCATTCCTCCACAAGGCTCTCCATCCGATAGGAAAGCGCCTTGTGCAGCGGATGCCCGATCGAATAGGACGAGGGCTTTTGCTCGGCCTCCAGCAAAAAGAGCGAGAAGATCTCCTCCTCAAAGGAATCCTCGGGGGTGAAATCCGCGCAGGGATATACCACGCGGCGGACGGTGCATTCCCCGCCCTTGGAGCGGACAGTATGCAAAAGCTCTCCCGAAAAATGGAAGATCTCTCCACCCGCGCCCTCGTAATGTGAAAGTCCGACGTCGACCTCTGCCCTTCCCGAAACGATCTGCAAAAAGCAGAAGCAGCCCGAAAAGGAGGCAGGAGGCAAAAGGACCCCTTCCCCGCGGCAAAGACTTACGTCGTATTTTTTCAAACTGATTTTCATAGATCCCTTTCCTTTAATCGACGTCCTCGGTATAGCTTTCCATGGGGGTGTCCAAAAGCTCGGGATGCTTGATATAGCGCTTAAGCAGCTTAAAGGCGGAGGCGTAATAATAGCCGTCACAGATACGCTCGTCGGTTACGACGCGGAAGGTGGCGAAATACCGCTTCTCGCTGGTCCCGTCCTCCTTAAGGACCATGCGGGAATACCGCTTTCCGTACGAAAGGAATACGGGAAGGTTTCCGAAATCGTACAGGTGATGATAGATCGCGTTGATCCCGAGCGAGCCCATGCTGGTAATGATAAAGGAGCCGTGGAAGGGGCTGACGCTCAGAAGCTTTTTCGGCAGCCAGCCGAAATAATCGAGAAAACGCAGGAATCCGACGGCAAAGCGAAGAAGAAGCCCGGGAATATGCGAAAGAAGCTTGGCGGTCTTATCAAAGTTGGTCTCTTTAGCAAGAGCATCGGCCGCTACTTTTTCAAATTTTTCGTATACCGTTGCGGCCGTGTCGGTCTGATCGAAGGCGACCTTGATCATGGTATCGGGGGAATCCAGCGTCATTTTCTTCTTGATGCTCATGACCGAAATGATATTGGGCCTTGCGTAGATGTGCTGCCCCGCGACGAAGCGGTTTACCCCGGGGCGGGAAGCCACCATACGGACGTAGGCAGCCATAATGACGTGCAAAAGCCCCATATTCACGTAACCCTCCTGATGCTTTTTCTGCAGGTAGGGCTCAATATTCGTCAGATCGATCTCATCCTCAAACATATTTTGCGCATCGGCCCGTACCTTCATGATATAAGGCACCATAAAGGTCATCGGGGAAAGCGAGCGCAGGCGGCGTCCGTCCTTTCTGTCTCCCAAGCGGCGGCGTCTTTTCTTTTCCTTCATAAATCCTCCAATGTCATAAAACAGGCATTATTGATAGAGATACCCACGTAATTTTACCCTAAAAACGCCTTTTTGTCAAGTTTTTTATCTAAAGGTAAAAAGGGCATACGCACGTATGCCCTTTTTTCTTTATTCTTATTCCGCCTTGGCGGCTTCGATGATCTTCGCGGCGATCGCGGCGGGAACCTCCTCGTAGCGGACGAAGGTGAAGTCGAAGCGACCGCGCCCTTGCGTCGCGGCGCGAAGCGAAATAACATAATCGGCCATTTCGGCTTCGGGGGCCTCGGCCAGAACCGTCTGCCAGCCGGGCTTGCCTTCGCAGGGCTCAATGCCCATCACACGGCCGCGGCGCTTGTTGAGGTCACCCATAATGTCACCTACGTAATCGTCCGGCACCGTGCAGCGAAGCTCACCGACCGGCTCAAGCAGCACGGGAGAAGCCTTCGGAATGCCGTCCTTATAGGCCATGATAGCGGCCAGCTTAAAGGAGATCTCGTTACTGTCTACGGGGTGATAGGAGCCGTCAAAAAGCTCGGCCGCCAGATTGACCATCGGGTATCCGGCGAGAACGCCCTTTTGCATCGATTCCTGGATCCCCTTTTCAACGGCGGGGAAAAAGTTCTTGGGAACGACGCCGCCGAAAACACTTTCGGTAAAGGTAAGTCCCTCGGCTTCACCCGGGGCAAAGCGGACCTTAACGTGCCCATACTGGCCGCTACCGCCCGACTGCTTCTTGTGCTTGGCCTCGACCTCCACGGTTTTGCGAATGGTCTCACGGTAGGGGAACTTGACAGGCCCCAGCGTTACGTTCAGGTTGAAGCGTTGCTTCAGCTTCGCGGCTACCACGTCAAGATGGATATCCCCAAGGCCGTAAAGGACCAGCTGCTTGGTCTCGGGATTGTTGACGAAGGAAACCGTTCCATCCTCGTCCAAAAGCTTCGAAATGCCCTGGGAGATCTTATCCTCTTCTCCCTTCGCCGCGCTGACCGAACGGCCGTAGTAGGCGTGGGGGTAGACGATCGGCGCATAAGAGAAATCGTTCTTTCTCGTGGTAAAGGTATGGTTGGTATCGGTATCGGCAAGCTTGGCGATCACGCCGATGTCCCCGCAGCAAAGCTCCTCCACCTCATTCTGCTTTTTGCCGAAGGGGATCAGCAGGCGCGCGAACTTTTCGGCGGTCCCGCTCGCGGTGTTGCGAAGCGTTGCGTCCTTTTTCAGAGTCCCCTCCATCACGCGGAAGAAGGACATCTTACCGACGAACGGGTCGGCGATCGTTTTAAAGACGAAGAGCGAGGTCTCGGGGCTGTCACGGTCGATCGGCAGGGTCTTCGCTTCCCCGCCCTCGCTGATCTTTTCCTCGCCCCGAATGGTCGGTCTCGGGAAGGAGTCAACGATGGTATTAAGAAGCGATTTGATACCCCACAGCTTGGTGGCGGCGCCGCAGAAGACCGGAACGATCTCGTTATGGATGATACCGGTGTGGATCGCCTCGGTCAGCTCTTCATAGGTGATATGCTCGCCGGCGAAATATTTTTCCATCAGCTCCTCGCTGGTGGAGGCGGCCGCCTCGACCAGCTTTTCGCGGTATTCCTCGGCGATCGGCATAAACTGATCGGGGATCGGGGTGCTTACGACCTCACCGCTGTGGGAATCGAAGGTGTAGACCTGCATATCGACAAGATACAAAAAGCCGATGACCTTATCGACGTCGATGCAGGGGATGAGAAGCGGGCAAAGCTTTTTGCCGTATTTCTCGGTCAGCTTATCGTAGGTCTTCTTAAAGCGCGCCTCCCCATCGTCAAAGCGGTTGATGAAGAAGGCGTGAGGGATACCTGCCTCGACCGAGGCCTCCCAGGCAAGATCGGTACCGACCTCGGGGCCGTTTTTCCCGTCTACGACGATGATGGCACTGTCCGCTACGCGTACGCACTGGCGGACCTCACCCTCAAAATCGAAATAACCGGGGGTATCGAGAATATTGATCTTAATGTCGCGGTAGCTCGTGCTGACGACCGAGGCCGAAAGCGAGAAGCCGCGCTTGATTTCTTCGGAATCGTAGTCGCATACCGTATTTCCGTCGGTGATCTTTCCCAAACGGTCGGTCGCTTTAGTCAAGAAGAGCATTGCCTCGGCCAATGAAGTTTTGCCCGAGCCGCTGTGTCCGAGCAAGCATACGTTGCGAAGCATTTTGGTGGTGAAGGTCTGCATTTTTCGGGTTCTCCTTTTTCTCTGGATTGTCGAGGAATACGTTGATTTTCCTTGCTAAATTCATTATACAGGATTTTTTCCGTATTTTCAATCACTTTCTTTGTCAAAAAAGGTCAACGCGTGTAGAAATTCTCCCTCATTTTTTGTGCAAATTGCACTCTATTTTCGGCATTTTCCCTGCATCGTATCCCGCTTGACGAATAATTTATCAATTTCATTCATCACCACGAATTTTTTTAGCGAGTAAAGCGGGGCAAGCAGCTGCTCTCTCGGGGCATCGCCCGTAACGCGCCCGATCACGATCTTCGGAGAAAGACGCTCGATCTGCGAAACCAGAATATCGGCATATTCGGGAAGCGAAAGGGGGGTGTACCTCCCTTCCTCATACAGCCTTGCCATGCCCGTATTCTTCATTACGTGAAGAAGATGGAATTTGATCTCATCGGGCATAAGGGCCCCCACCGTCTCGGCGCTGCAGAGCATCCTGTCGCGATCCTCATTCGGCAGGCCGTTGATCAGATGCACCGAAATACGTACCCGCGGTGCCATTTCCCGAACGCTCTCATACGCGCGCAAAAAATCGGCGTAGGTATGCCCGCGGTTGATAAGGGCTGCGGTTTGATCGAAAACGCTTTGCAGCCCAAGCTCCAGCGTGATATCACATCGGAGCGACAGCTCGTTAAGATAGCGTATCACCTCATCGGGCAAGCAATCCGCCCGCGTGGCGATGTGAAAGGCAACGACGTCGGGAAAGGTGAGGATCTCTTCGTAAAGCTCCTTTAATCGCCCCAAGGGCGCATAGGTATTGGTATGCGCCTGCAGATAGGGAATACAGCGCAGGGTCTCCCACTTTCTTCCCATCACGGCACGCTGCTTTTCGTACTGCAGGGCAAGCGGCAGGGAGGAAAAGGTGAAATCCCCGCTTCCCCGCGCGGAGCAGTAAATGCACCCGCCCACCCCGCAGCGGCCGTCGATATTGGGGCAGGTAAAGCCCCCGTCAAGCAGGATCTTCACGCATTTGCCGCCATAGCGGTGGCGCAGATAATAATCGTAGGTGTGATAGCGCTTGTTGGAATCGGAGTAAGGAAAGGGATTTTGCTTCGGTTGGCTGTTTTCCTTCATAGCTTTCTTTTCCTTTTAAAGCATAGGGCGGCTTATTCGCCGCCCTTTTTCACGAGATAGGGTAAGACCCCCGCAATATGCGTAATGCCCGCAAGCGTAACGCCGCTTGGCACCCGCAATCCCTTTCCGAGGCACCGCTTCGGCAAAAGAATCGTCTTGAAGCCAAGGCGGACCGCCTCGTTCACCCGTTGCTCGATATGCGTAACGGGGCGGACCTCCCCAAGGAGCCCGATCTCGCCAAAGGCGATAAGCGTGGAAGGCACCGCCTTATCCAAAAGCCCCGAAATCAGCGCGACCGCGACCGAAAGATCGGCCGCCGGCTCGTCAAGACGGATGCCGCCCGCGATATTCAGATACACATCGTTTACCGAAAAACGAAGGGTCAGCCGTTTTTCAAGAACGGCAAGCAGAAGGCACATGCGGTTATAATCGAAGCCGTCCGCCGTGCGGCGGGGGGCGGGAAAGACCGTGGGGCTGACAAGGGCCTGGATCTCGGTGATAAGCGGCCTCGTTCCCTCCATCGCACAGCCAATGCAGCTGCCGCTCACCTGCTCGTTCCGCTCGTTCAAAAGGATCTCGGAGGGGTTGGGTATCTCCCGAAGCCCTGTGTCGGTCATATCAAAGACGCCGATCTCGTTGGTGGAGCCGTAGCGATTTTTCATCGCGCGGATGATGCGGTAGCTTTGCCGCTTTTCACCCTCAAAATAAAGAACGGCATCGACCATATGCTCAAGCACCTTCGGCCCCGAGATCGCCCCTTCCTTATTGACGTGTCCGACCAGAAAGACGGCAGGCCCGTTTTGCTTGGCAAGGGCGATAAAGGCGGCGGCGCATTCCCGCACCTGGGCGATGCTCCCCGCCACCGAGCGGGAGCGACTGCTGCTGACGGTTTGGATCGAATCGACGATCAGAACGTCGGGCTTTACCCTTTCAACGACGGCAAGCACGCTGTCAAGATCGGTATCGCTGACAAGGAACAGATCCTTCCCGATGACAGAAAGCCGCTCGGCCCGCAGCTTGATCTGCCCCCTCGATTCCTCACCCGAGATATACAGAACGCGCTTCCCTTTTCCAAGGCAATCGCAGATCTGCAGAAGAAGGGTCGATTTTCCGATACCGGGCTCCCCGCACAGCAAAACGACCGAGCCGCTGACAAGCCCCCCGCCGAGAACACGGTCAAGCTCCGCGATCCCCGTGTGGATCCGCATATAGGTAGGGACCTCGATCTGCTGCAGGGTCTTTGCCTCGATCTCGTGGATCGGGCGTTTTTCGGGTGCGGGCGCGCTTGCCGCCGCGGCTACCTCCTCCATCGTATTCCACATGGAGCATTCGGGGCATTTGCCCACCCAGTTTGAAACCGTACAGCCGCATTCGCTGCAGACGAAAACCGATTTAGGTCCCTTCATGGCTTACCTTCCTTCTTGGTTGATATAATTCATCATACCACAAAAAATCGAAAAGCACAATCGCCTTTGATAATCTTTTTCGGAAAGAAGCGCGCATTCCTCGGGATTGGAGAGAAAGCCGCATTCGATAAGCACCGCGCGACAGGGGGCCCCATGCAACAGATAGATCGAGGAATCGGCCGGCTTTATCTTGCGGGTATTCTGCGGCTGCACGCCGCTTGCCACCGCGCGCTGGATCGAATGGGCAAGCTCCCCGCTCCCCTCCTGCCCCTTGGCGTAATATACCTGCAGGCCGCTGTATTTTTCCTCGGGAAAGGTATTCATATGGATGCTGACGAAAAGGGCCGCGGGATGCTCTTTCGCGATCTTCAGGCGATTTTTAAGATCGTATTCCTTGCGGTGGCCCTTGATATTCTCCTCCTCGGTATACAGCAGCTTATCCTCACTTCTCGTCAAGATCACCTCGACCCCCGAGGCCCGCAGCATATCGGCCAGCATAAAAGCGATCGAAAGATTCAGCTCCTTTTCGATTGCCCCGTTTACCCCAACGGCACCGCCGTCCTCGCCCCCGTGCCCCGCATCCAGAATGACCAAGGGAACCGAAGGCCGCACGCTTTCCTGAAGGGTCGGCAGGGTCGCCGACAGGAAAAAGAAACCGATCCCGCAAAAAAGAAACAGCAAAATAAGAAAAAAGACGCAAGCCGTTCTGAAAAACGGGCGTCTTTTTTTCAAAAGCTCTATCTGCATTTTATCGCACCCCTTTTCTTTTGTAATACAATATATGAAAAGAAGGGCGGAAAGAGACGTTGATTATTTGCGGCTTTCCTTGCGCGGATGGCGGCAGCCGTAGATATAACCGATGCAGGAGGCAAGCGGCGCCAAGGCGGGTACGATAAAGAAGGCGACGGTTGCCACGATCGGGCGCGAAAGCTCGGGGATCGCGCGCAAAATGGCGGTCAGAACGCCGCTGTACATCGGCATCAACACATAATTGGAAACCGTGATCCCAACGGCGAAAAGATCGCCCGAGAACAAAAGACCGATCAGCATCAGAAGCGCGAAGACATAGTTCGGCACCGAGGCGGCAAACCCGACCTTCAAGCCGAACAGCGGGTCGTAGGCCAGACGCCCCGTCTCGATACGGACGCTATCCTTATTTCCCGTATCCCGCATCGCGTAAAAGATCAGATAAAGATAAAAAGCGATCGAAAAGGCCGAGGCGACCACGGCCATGCTGTTCTGCAGATCCTCGGGCATGACGTTGACGGTAAACATAATGACCAGAGAAAAGATGATAAGCGCCAGCTGATTAACGACCTGGCGTGAGATATGGCTTGAATGCTTTTTATAAAAAGAAACGATGCTACGGAAAAAATTCATAGATACACTTCCCTGCTTTTATTCTTCCTTAATGATACCCTTTTTCCCCGTGAATTGCAAGCGAAAGAAAAAGAATTTACAGATTGTACACTTCTTTTTCCTTGGATTTTGTATAATTGTTTTGAAGGAGGTGAGTGTATGAGCCTTTCGGTCCTGCATACCGAGGAATTCGCCGCGGCACCGCACGTGGTGCAGAACTTTATCCGCGCCAAGATCGCGATCGAGGGCTGCTCGGAGGCGACGGCCTTTGAGTATCTTTTGGATCTGCGCACCTTTTTCCGTTATCTTCTGGCCACCGAGGGTGACATTCCCTTGCATAGCGACGCCTTTTTCGAAATCGATCTGCGGGGGGTCGACCTTGCGTACGTTCTGAAGATAAACCGCGATACGGTCCTCGATTTTCTGACCTATGCCGCCACCGACCGCCACAACGAAAAGGCAAGCCGTGCCCGTAAGCTTTCGACCCTCAAGTCCTTTTTCCGTCACGTATCGTCCTTGGACAGCCGCTACGCCGACTTTGACCCGACGAAGAACATCAAAACACCGAAAAAGGAACAGCTTCTGCCAAAATATTTAAGCGAAGAGGAAAGCGTTTCGCTTCTGCAAAGCGTCGTTGAGGACGAGGGCTCCAAGCACGGCCGCCGCGATTTTTGCATCATCACCCTCTTTCTCAATTGCGGCATGCGACTTTCCGAGCTTGTCGGCATCAATCTTTCGGACCTTGACCGTCAGCTTCGTTCCCTGCGCGTATTCGGTAAAGGGGCCAAGGAGCGCGTCATTTATCTGAACGAGGCCTGCCGCGAGGCCCTATCCGATTATCTTGCCGTCCGCCGCGAGGCGGATACCGTCAGGGAGGATGCGGACGCGCTGTTTTTAAGCAACCGCGGCAAGCGCATCAGCCACAAGACCGTACAGCATATCGTTTATAAATACCTGGATGCCGCGGGGCTTTCACAGCGGGGCCTTTCGGTCCACAAGCTTCGCCACACCGCCGCCACCCTGATGTATCAGAGCGGAAAGGTGGACGTACGGGTCCTGAAGGATATTCTGGGGCACGCCCAGCTGAATACCACCCAGATCTATACCCACCTCGTCAACCGCAATATAGAGGAGGCAATGCGTCAGAACCCCTTGGCCTCTCTTTCGCTGAAAAAGCCGGAAAAGGACCCCTTTGAGAGCGAGGATTGACCGCTTTTCCCCCTTTGCCATATACTGTGACGGGGGTGATTTTTTGGGAAACCGTATCGCTTACATCGGGAAGAGCCGAAAAAAGAAGGGCGCCTCCCTTCGCTTTCGCCTTCTCTTTCCCTTTCTGCTTTTTCTTCTGGTCTTTTTTCTTCTGAATACATATTTCACGCCGATCCTTACCGACCTTGCCTCTGTTGCGGTCGAGAATGTCGTGGAGGGCGTGATCAACGAAGCGGTGGCAAGCGCGCTTTCAAAAAATCACGTTCTTTTTTCCGACCTTGTGCGCCTTTCCTATAAGGAGGATGGGTCGGTGTCGGCCCTGCAGGCCGATACGAAGCGTCTTGTTGCCCTTCGTACCGCCCTTTTACGCACCGTGCTTTCGGCCCTTACCGAAGAAGGGGCGCTTACCGTTCTCATTCCCTATTCCTCGCTTCTCGGTCTCAATCTTTTTCCGTCCGATAAGGCCTTTCCCGTAAGCATTCGCCTGACGAAGGGGGTCAACGCTTATTTTACCGGGGAGTTTCTGGAGAGGGGGATCAATCAAACGCTGCACCGCATCAGCTTTACGGTGAGCGTAACGGTGCTGCTTATGGTCCCTCAAAAAAACCGACAAACGACGGTGACCCGCCTTTTTCCGATGACCGAAACGGTTTTGCTTGGCACCGTGCCCGACGCCTATACCAAGATCCACCGCCTGACCGACGATATCACCGAAAGCGAGCTTGACGATATTTACGATTTCGGGGCGGATAATTACATCGGATAAATTCGGCTTGCATATTTACGGATGCCGTGATAAAATAAAGAAAATAAAGCGATAAGGAACACCTATGAAGCTTGGAGATAAAATTAAGGAGCTGCGACTGCAAAGGGGCTTGACCCAGGCCTCTCTCGCCGGGGAGCATATGACGCGAAGCATGCTTTGCGAGATCGAAAAGGGGAACGCCAACCCTTCCCTGCAAACGCTTCGGTATCTTTCCGATGAATTGAAGGTCCCGCTCTCTTACCTGATCGACGACCGAGAGGATCTGCAGGCCTGCCGGAAGCGAGAGGCTATGCCAAGGCTGTACGCGCTTTACCGCGAGAAAAAATTCAACGAATGCTACCGCGAGGCCGAAGCCCTTCCCGTCACCCCCGACGACGAGCTCTCTCTTCTGTTGGCCTCCTCGGCCCTTGAGTGCGGAAAGCTGGCCTTTTTTTCGGGAAATATGGAGACGGCGACGGTTTTCTTTGAGGAGGCCGCCACCTATACGAAAAAAACCTGTTACCCGACCGAGAGCATCGAGGCCGCCGCTATTCTTTACGCGGCGATCGCCGAAAACGTGTGTGCCCCGCGCCGCAATTTCGAGGAGGCGGCTTACCGTGCCCTGGCTTCCGCCGCCGCGGAGGAGGAGCTGTACGCCTATCTGACCGATCAATACGGCTACAATTTTAAAAATCCCCTGTACCGCGCCCATTTAAACGCGCGCGCCCTCCTGAAGGAGCGGAAATACAGCGCCGCCCTTTCGGAGCTGAAGCGGCTGGAGGAGAACAAAAACGACAAAAACGCTTCGGCCTATTTCCTTTTTCGCCTGTATTCGGAGCTGGAGACCTGTTACCGCGAGATGGGGCATTACGAGGAGGCCTACAAATACGCTTCCAAGCGTATGACGCTGCTTGGGGCCTTTCAATCCTGAAAGCAAAGACCGTTTTCCCAAAGGGAGAACGGTCTTTTTTTATTTGAAAATCACATATTTTGAAAAAAATTCCTTGATAATAAAGGGGAACGCCCTCTTTTGCGAGGAAGGCGCTCTCCGCGCGCTTGCGTGCGCTTATATTATATTTCGATTATTTCCTCATTTTTCTTGACTTTCTTTTTTTTAGATGCTATAATGTATTTGGTGAAAGTTGGGCTAAAATTACCCACGAAATATTATGGAAGGAGAAGATTTGCCACGTGGCAAATCGGGAAATTACCTTGGACAAATACAAAAATCCCAAAACCGACTTTGTTTTGCCCACCGCGGAAGATCTTAAATCCGCGTTAGCGGCAAGCAGCGAGGCACGCAAGAGCCTGGAAGCCCTGTTCGACGTTTCCACCTTTGTCGAGATTGGCGCCTTCACCAAGCGCAAGTTCTGCGAATACGCAGGGGTCGAGCACGACGAAGAGCTGGAGGGCGTTATTTGCGGCTACGGCTCTATCGACGGCCGCCTCGTTTACGCCTTCGCGCAGGATAGCGCGCGTATGAAGGGCGCGCTGGATGAAAATCACGCGAAGAAGATCTGTTCCCTTTACGATATGGCCCTGAAGAACGGGGCCCCCGTCGTCGGTATGTTCGACTGTGCCGGCGTCGATATCTTTGAAGGCGCCGCCGCCCTTGCGGCCTACGGTCGCATCATGAAGGCGGTCTCCGCCGCCTCGGGCGTGATCCCGCAGATCGCCCTTGTCACGGGTAACTGCATCGGCTCCTTTGCCACGATCGCCGCGATGTTTGACTTCACCGTCAAGACCAAGGCCAGCAACTTCTACGTAACCTCCCCCGAATTTGTCGGGACGAAGGATTCGCAGGCCCCCGTTGCCGCCTTCTCGGCCGAGGACAAGAATATCGCGATCGCTTATGCCCGCAACCTGCTTAACTACCTGCCCGATAAGGTCGGCGAGGGTGTTTCGGTCGAGGGTGCGGCAGACGATCTCAACCGCATGCTCGGGAACCGTGATTTCGGCGGAGACGTAAACGCGGTCATCGCCGCCATCGCCGATAACGGTATTTTCCTTGAGACCTCGAAGGATGTTGCCCCCGTTCTGACCACCGCCTTCGCGACCGTCGGCGGCATCAAGTGCGGCATCTGCGGCACCTCCTTTGTGGTCAACGAAGGCCGCCTGACGGCCGAGGCCGCGAGAAAGGCCGCCCGCTTCGTTGATTTCTGTGACGCCTTCTCGATCCCGCTTATCACGCTGGTCGATTCGATGGGCCTTGCCCTGTGCGACGAGAACGAAAACGCCCCCTTCTCCGCCGACCTTGCCAAGCTTGCCATGGCCTATGCCAAGTCGGTCACCCCGAAGGTCACGGTCATTCTCGGTCACGCGATCGGCGCCTCCTTCGCGCTTCTCGGCGCCAAGGCGATCGGTGCCGACATCGTTTACGCGCTGGATGACAGCGAGATCGGCGCCCTGCCGGCTGAGGCCTCGGTCGCCTTTGCCTGGAACCATCTGATCTGCCCCGACAAGTCGCGAGAGGATCTGATCGCCGAATGGAAGAAGTCCCTGGCCTCCCCCGTTGCCGCCGCTTCGCTTGGCGAGGTAGACGACATCGTCAGCATGAACGAGCTTCGCGCCCGTATCTGCTATGCCCTTCAGATGCTTGCCGCAAAAGGCTCGGTACGCAACCGTCTTCATACAGTAAATCCCCTGTAAGGAGGCAGCACTATGCAGAATTTTCTGATTTCCCTTCTTGAAATCGCCCCCACCCAAAAGGATGCGTCCTTTGGCGAGCGCCTTTCCTACGGCGCCGAAATGCTGGTGGTCGGGATCGGGATCGTTTTCGCGGTTCTTATTCTCCTTTGGCTTTCGCTTGAGCTGTTTAATCTTGTTGCAAAGCGCATGAAGGGCGAAGAAGCCGCCGCCCCCGTTGCCGCCCCCGCCCCCAAGGTGAAGGTGGAGGAAACGAAGGCGCCCGACGATCTTGAGCTGATCGCCGTTCTGACCGCCGCGATCGCCGCATCCGAGGCTGCCCCCGCCGCCCGCTTCCGCGTGGTGTCCTTTAAACGCAAGTAATACCGGTACCGCTGAACCGTATACTGTCAGTGGAGAAATGGAGATTTACAGTTATGAAAAAATACAATATCACCGTTAACGGAACCGTTTATGAGGTTATGGTCGAGGAAGCCGGTGAGGTCGCTTCGGCCCCCGTTGCCCCCGTCGTTACCCCTGTTGCCGCCCCTGCGGCTCCCGTAGCGGCCCCGGCCGCCCCTAAGGCTGCCCCCGCGGCTCCTGCCGCCCCCAAGGCCGCCGCTCCCGCCGGCGCGACCGCCGTCAACGCCCCGATGCCCGGTACTGTTCTTGACGTAAAGGTCGCCGTTGGTGCCACCGTTAAGAAGGGCGACGTGCTCTGCGTTCTTGAGGCTATGAAGATGGAAAACGATATTCCCGCTCCCTGCGACGGACAGGTTGTTGCCGTCAACACCTCCAAGGGTGCTTCCGTCAATTCCGGTGACCTCCTCTTCTCGTTGAGCTAATCGGCGAAAGGAGAAACAAATGCAACAGATCCTTCAAACCATCGGCGATTTCTGTTCAAACACAGGGATCGCGCGGCTTATTGCGGACGGTGGTTGGAAAACGCTTGTGATGTACGGTATCGTCATCGTGCTTTTCTATCTTGCCATCGTGAAAAAATTCGAGCCGATGCTGCTTTTACCCATTGCCTTCGGTATGCTCCTCGCGAATCTGCCCGGCGCGAACCTGATGCATATGGATTATTTCTTTGATGAGTATTACGTCGCCAAGTACGCGGCCGAGTACACAAACGTCATTGAACACGGCGCCACCAGCACGATCTTTGCTTCGGACGGACACGTTCTGATGTCCGCCATGATCAAAGAGGTCGTGAATTTCGGTGGACTTGTCGATATCCTTTACCTCGGCGTTAAGCTGGGCATCTATCCCTCGCTGATCTTCCTTGGGATCGGCGCGATGACCGACTTCTCTCCCCTGATCGCCAACCCAAAAAGCCTTCTGCTCGGCGCCGCCGCGCAGCTGGGTGTCTTTCTCGCCTTCTTTATGGCGCTTCTTCTCGGCTTTTCGCCGATGGAATCGGCGGCGATCGGTATTATCGGCGGGGCCGACGGTCCTACCGCGATCCTCGTCACCAAGGAGCTGGCGCCTCATCTGCTCGGCGCGATCGCCATTGCGGCGTACAGCTATATGGCCCTGATCCCGATGATCCAGCCCCCCTTCATGAAGCTTCTCACGACGAAAAAGGAGCGCTCGATCAAGATGTCGACGCTTCGCCCCGTCAGCAAGACCGAGAAGGTCATCTTCCCGATCCTCGTTACGCTTCTTGTGGTCCTCATCGTTCCCGACGCCGCGCCCCTTGTCGGCTTCTTGATGCTGGGTAACCTCTTCAATGTCAGCGGTGTTACCGACCGTCTTTCCAAGACCGGCCAGAACGAGCTGATCAACATCGTTACCATCTTCCTCGGTGTTTCGGTCGGCGCGACCGCCAATGCCGAAAACTTCCTGAAGCTTGAGACCCTGATGATCATCGGCCTCGGGTTGACCGCCTTCATCTTCTCTACCTGTGGCGGGCTTCTCTTCGGTAAGCTGATGTGCTTTATCACGAAGGGTAAGATCAATCCCTTGATCGGCAGCGCCGGTGTTTCGGCGGTCCCGATGGCGGCTCGCGTCGCCCAGGATGTCGGACGGAAGGAAGACCCCTCCAACTTCCTGCTTATGCACGCTATGGGCCCGAACGTGGCGGGTGTTATCGGCTCTGCCGTTGCGGCAGGCGTTTTCCTCACTTGGTTTGCTTAAACCGCCTTATATTAGTAGAAAGGTAAACGAATATGTCTAAAAAAGTACTGATTACTGAAACCGTATTGCGCGACTCGCATCAGTCGCTTGCCGCTACGAGAACCACGACCGAGGAGATGCTGCCGATCCTGGAGGCTATGGACCAGGTCGGTTATTATTCCCTCGAGGCCTGGGGCGGCGCTACCTTTGATGCTTGCCTGCGTTTTCTGAACGAGGACCCGTGGGAGCGCCTGCGCGCCATCCGTCAGCGTGTGAAGAACACCAAGCTTCAGATGCTGTTCCGCGGCCAGAACATCCTCGGCTACCGTCACTATTCCGATGACGTCGTTGAATATTTCGTGCAGAAGTCGATCGCCAACGGTATCGATATCATCCGTATCTTCGATGCCCTGAACGATCCCAGAAACCTGGAGACCGCCATTAAGGCGACCCTGAAGGAAAACGGCCACGTACAGGCGGCGATCAGCTATACGACCAGCCCCGTACACAACAACGAATTCTTCGCCGCTTACGCCAAGCAGCTTGAGGAAATGGGCGCCAACTCGATCTGTATCAAGGATATGGCGGGCCTTCTGAAGCCCTACGATGCCTTCCAGCTCGTTAAGGCGATCAAGGGGCGCGTAAACATCCCCGTGCAGCTTCACACCCACTACACCACGGGCCTTGCCTCAATGACCATTCTTAAGGCGATCGAAGCGGGCGTTGACGTCGTCGACACCGCGATCTCGCCCTTCGCCCTCGGCACCTCGCAGGCGCCGACCGAGGCGATCGTCGCGACCCTGGCCAACACCCCCTACGATACGGGGCTTGACCTGGAGAAGCTGGACGTCGTTTCCAAGTATTTCTCGGGTATCCGCGAGCGCTATCTCAAGAGCAGCCTGATCGACCCGAAGGTCCTGAAGGTCGACGTTAACGCGCTTCGTTATCAGGTTCCCGGCGGTATGCTCTCCAACCTCGTTTCCCAGCTGAAGATGGCCGGGAAGCTGGATAAGCTGGATGAGGTTCTGGCCGAGGTCCCGCGCGTCCGTGCCGATGCGGGCTATCCGCCTCTCGTTACCCCCACCTCGCAGATCGTTGGTACGCAGGCCGTCAGCAACGTCCTTTCGGGCGAGCGTTACGCCAGCACGACCAAGGAATTCCGCGGTCTGGTTCGCGGCGAGTACGGAAAGACCCCCTCGACCATCGATCCCGATTTTCGCAAGAAGATCATCGGCGACCAGGATCCCATCGATCACCGCCCTGCCGATGACTTAAAGCCCGAGCTTGACGAGCTGCGTGAGCGTGTAATGCCTTACGCCGAGCAGGACGAGGACCTTCTCTCGCTTGCCCTCTTCGAGCAGGTGGCTGTTAAGTTCTTCGAATGGCGCAAAAAGCAGCGCCATAAGCTGGACTCGAACAGCGACGCTGAAAACGGCATCCATTCGGTCTGATAAAAAAACAAAAGGACTGTACGCGAATACAGTCCTTTTTCTTTTCTGCCCTTTTCTCGATGCTTACGATCCTAAAAAACGGCCAAAGCGAATGGCGTGTACTCTTAAGGACAGTTTTAAATTTTAAATAGAATACATTACCTACCGGCGGGAAAAGGACGAAGAATTGATAAAATTCCTCGTCCTATTTCTTTACAAGGATTGATTTTATTACAAACACAAAAGCATTAATAATCCATATTTTTTCAAATTTCCAAGCCTTATTGACAAATCGGCAGAAAGGTGGTACAATATAAACGCTACACAAATTGCATATTTTTAACCGTTGAAGGGAAAATATTTTGGTAAAAAGTGTTTTCTCTCTTTTCTCATACCTTCAACGGTCGAGCATTTGTGTAGCAACAATGAGAGGGATGCATTTTTTCGGTGCGTTCCTTTTGGGGCGCACTTTTTTATATGCTGATGGGGTGAATGCATGAGTAAAGTTATTATCAAAAAGACGATAGATGTTACCGGCGTAGAACTCACGCCCGGAGATCCTACCGCTTGTCTTGGCAACGGAGAACAAGGCTTTGAATGTTGTTGTGACGAATGTGACTACTATTTGCTTTGTTTCCCCGAATTCGACCTCAAAAGCAAAAGAATTAACGAAAAAAATCCCACACGCCCTACTATGAAAAAAGTAACGCAAAGGCACTTTTGACATTCACGGTTCAAAAGTCCTTTTCTTACCTCGCGGGAGGCATACAAAAGCCTCCCTTGCGTAAAGGAGGTGGCACGGCTTGCCGTGACGGAGGGATTGCAAAAGATTAGATTCAAGTTAAAACAATCCCTCAGTCAGCTTCGCTGACAGCTCCCTTTACACAAGGGAGCCTTTTTTGTTCACCTATGCCTTATCAATTTTCCTGACAAGCACTGCATTTGTGGACACAAACGCGAAATACGGCATACCTCTTTCGAGATATGCCGTATTCTTGAAAACAGTCCTTTAGAGTGATGCTCTAATGCTTTGGCCGTTTTGGTCACCATTTAGGTCTATCTTTTTTGTTATCCGAATCTTTCCCGTAAGCCGCCTCACGCAGCTGACGCTCAAATTCCTCACGGCGAAGGCGCTCTTCCTCCAGGCGGCGCGCCTCTTCCTCACGGGCACGGGCGTCAGCCTCCTCGTTTTTGCGCTTCTTCTCTTCCTCAATCGCGGCGATCTCCTCAAAGGAGGGGCTTTCCGCCTCCATGGCGGCCAAGAACTGGTCTCCGTCCATGGTCTCGTAGCGGAGGAGAAATTCCGCGATGAATTCCAGCTTTTCGCGATGCTCGGTCAGCATCGAAAGCGCGCTTTCATACGCTTCGTCGATAAGACGGCGGATCTCATCGTCGATCTCGGCGGCGATCTTCTCGGAATAATTGCGTCCCGAGGAGAAATCACGGCCAAGGAATACCTCATCCGACGAATGCTCCGAGCCATAAAGCACAGTACCGAGCTTTTCGCTCATGCCGTAGCGGGTAACCATATTCCTGGCAACCGAGGTCGCCTTCTGGATATCGTTCGAGGCCCCGGTCGAAATATCGTCGAGCACCAGCTTTTCCGCGGCGCGACCGCCGAGAGAAACACGGATATCGTCGATCATTTCAAGGCGGGAGGCCACCATCTTATCCTCTTCGGGCACACGCAGCGTGACGCCGCCCGCGCCACCCGCGGGGATAATGGTGATATGCTTGACGGGGGCAGAATGCTTACAGTAGTAGGAAACGACCGCGTGCCCGGCCTCGTGGAAGGCGCAAAGGCGGTTGTCGTATTCGGTGCGGACCTTGGCCTTCTTCTTCGGGCCGAGGATCACCTTCATATAGGCCTCCTGCACGTCGGCATTCCGAATAAGGGCGTGCCCGTTACGCGCCGCCAGAAGCGCCGCCTCGTTAAGCAGGTTGGCAAGATCGGCGCCCGTAAAGCCAACCGTCGTACGGGCAATATGGCGAAAATCCACGTCGCTGTCAAAGGGCTTGCCCTTGGCGTGCACGTGAAGGATCTCTTCTCTTCCCTTGATATCGGGATAATTGACCGTGATCTGACGGTCAAAGCGGCCGGGACGCAAAAGCGCGGGGTCAAGGATATCGGGGCGGTTGGTCGCCGCAATGACGATGATCCCCTCGTGCTTATCAAAGCCGTCCATCTCCACGAGGAGCTGGTTCAGCGTTTGCTCTCTCTCATCGTGTCCGCCGCCAAGGCCCGCGCCGCGGTGACGGCCGACCGCGTCGATCTCGTCAATAAAAACGATGCTGGCGGGGCTTTTGCGCGCGGTCTCAAACAGATCGCGTACACGGGAAGCACCGACACCCACGTACATTTCCACGAAATCCGAGCCCGAGATCGAGAAGAAGGGAACGCCCGCTTCCCCGGCTACCGCCTTTGCCAAAAGCGTTTTACCGGTACCGGGAGGGCCGACAAGCAGGACGCCGTGCGGAATGCGGGCGCCAAGCTTGGTGAACTTCTGCGGGTCGCGCAAAAATTCCACGACCTCCGCCAGCTCTTCCTTTTCTTCGTCCGCCCCTGCCACATCGGTGAATTTTACGGGGTTTTTCACGTTTCCGCCGGTTTTGGCGTGGGCCCTTGCAAAGGAATTCATTTTGCCGCCGCGGCCCCCTGTCTGATTGACCATATACAGGAAAAACCCGCCGACAAGAACGATCAGAATGATATAAGGTAAAAATTGCAGGATCCAGGGCTGATCGACCGGCTCTTCAAAGTTATAGCTCTCCAGGTTGGAAAGGGGGGTTCCGTCTATCCCTTCAGCGGCTATTTTTTCGATCCTTATCAACTGCAATTCATACGCAAAGCGATAAGAATATTTCTTTCCCTCAACCGTTTCAAGGCTGATATACCCCTCGGTATCCACCGTGAAGCTTTTTACCTTATCCTCCTCGAACAGATCGATAAGCTGGCCGTAGGTGAATTCCTCTTTCGGCGCCACCATATCGGTGATGATGACGGCGGCGAAAATAAAGACCGCAATCAGCAAAAGAAGGAATACAATGTTTTTAAGATTTGCTTTCATGCAAAAAGACTGCCTTTCTCGACTTATTTTTCGGCTGAGGCCGTATATATCTCCGGCTTTAAGATGCCGATATACGGAAGCGCACGGTACCGCTCGTCATAATCGAGGCCGTACCCCACCACGAACTCATCCTCAATTTCCCGACCTGTGTAATCGGGGGTAAATTCCACCTCACGGCGCGAGGGCTTATCCAAAAGCGCGCAGGTCTTTACGCTGTGCGCCCCCTTCAGGCGAAGATATTCCGAAAGATGCGAAAGCGTTTTTCCGCTATCGATGATATCCTCCACGATGATCACGTCGTACTGCTCAATATCCTTTCTGACAAGGTCGAGAATGATATTGATGTTCCCGGTCGATTTTGTGCCTGCCCCGTAAGAGGAGACCTTCATAAAATCGATCTCCACGGGGATCGTGACCTTCTTCATCAGCTCGCCCATAAAAACGACCGAGCCCTTCAGAATAGCCAGAAGAAGCACCTTCTTATCGGTATCGCCGTAATCCTTATCGATCTCCTTAGCAAGGCGGGAAATGATAGAGTCAAGCTCTTCCTCACTGATCATAATTCTTGCTATATCTTTATTCATCTTTTCCTCCAAAGAAAAGTTTATTCATGGGTCGCAGACGGATATTCGCGCAAAGGGCCGCCGGGAATCCATAAAATCCCGTTTTCGTCGCAAAGAAGCGGATAATTGCCACGCAGAAGCGGCGGAATTTTTCTTTCGTTCATCCACTTACGGACAGCGTGCGTATGCCCCCCGTAGCGGATCGCGTCTCCCGTTCGGTAGCCCCGCACGGTCAAATGCCCCTTTATTGTAGCAGATGAAAGAGAAATCTTGGTGTCTATTTTGTGAAGTTTTGAATAACAAGAGACGGAAAGTGTGTCCCCCGTCTCCTCAAGAAAAAAGCGGATGCCGTTTTGGCTGTTTTCCCCGCTCTTCAGGGAAAACTCGGGAAGCGCCTCTTTTTGGGGGCTTTCGGATAAAAAGCGAAGCACGCCCCCCGAAAGGTTGGCAAAGATCCCCGCGGGCAAAGAAAGAGAAAAGCTTGGATTCTCGCAAGCAAGCAGCTCCTCCAGCTTTAAAATATGCGTATGCGAAAGGGCGATCGAAGATGCCGAGGGATCCTTCTTCTCCTCAAAGCCCAAAATCAAGGCACGGCGCCGAAGCGGTGGGGGCGCCAGGCGTAGCCAATCGGCCGAAAGGCCACCGTCCTGTTTCGCCAGGGGCATCTCCCGCTCGGTCAGCATATCCAGATACGCGACGTCCGAGGAAACAGCCTCGCTTAAGCGGAGCAGCGGCTCCTCCAAGCGGGGACAGACGCGACGAAGCAGGGGCAGGACCTCCATACGCAAAAAATTGCGCGTATAGGCCGTATCCCGATTCGTGCTATCGGTAACAAAGGGAATGGCAGCGGCAAGCAGCGCCTCCCGGATCTCCTCCCCCGTCATAAAAAGGAGAGGGCGAAGCAGATCTTTTCGCCGCGGAAGGATCCCGCAAAGAGAGCCGGTCCCGCCCCCGCGCAAAAGATGCAAAAGAACGGTTTCGGCATGGTCGGTCGCGTTATGGGCGGTAGCGATAAAGGCGACCCCCAGCTCCTTGGCCGCTGTGCGCAAGGCAGAGTAGCGAAGACGGCGGGCGGTCTCCTCCAGCCCCTTTTTCCGGCGAGCGGCCTCGCCCCTCGCGTCAACATCCGCGATCCGCAGGGGAACCCCGATCTCATCACAGAAGTCGCGGCAAAAGGCGGCGTCCCGCTCGGCCTCCTCCCCTCGGATATGATGGTTTACGTGCAACGCAAAAAGGGGGAACGCGCGCTCCTTGGCAAGCAGTGAAAGAAGCGAAAGCAAAAGGACCGAATCGGCGCCGCCCGAAAAAGCGACGAGCACCCCTTCGGGAAGGGCCGAAAGCATATCCTTCTGCCGAAGGTAAGCGAGCAGCGGCTTTTGATATTTTTCCAAGGCGGAAAGCCGCGGGGGGATGCTCATCATGCGGGGGGTGCCCCCGCCGAAATCTCGTCGATCGTGTAGAAGCGCGAGAAGGATTTATCAAAGTTCATCTCCACCGTCCCGGTAGCCCCGTGACGGTTTTTGGCGATGATGACCTCCATTTTGCTGGCGTCTGCCTCGGAGATCTGGCGTTCCTCACTTCCGTCGGCGTAATAATCGTCACGGTAGAGGAACATAACGACGTCGGCATCCTGCTCGATCGAGCCCGAATCACGCAGATCGCTCAGCATCGGGCGCTTGGTGCTTCTTCCCTTTTCGGGGCTTCTCGAAAGCTGGGCGCAGCAAAGGATCGGGACCCCAAGCTCCTTGGCCATCAGCTTCAGATTACGTGAGATCTCGGATACCTCCTGCACGCGGTTATCGATGTTTCGGCCGCTTTGCATAAGGCCGAGGTAGTCGATGACCACCATACCGAGGTTTTTCACACGGCGCAACTTACCCTTCATCTCGGTTACCGTGATATTGGCGGTATCGTCCAGATAAATATCACAGCCGGACAGGGCGGCCGCAGCGTCGGCCAGGCGCACCCAATCGTCGGGCTGCAGGCTGCCGCGGCGCATCGTGGCGCTGTCGATGCGGGCCTCGCTCGCAAACATACGGTTTACCAGCTGCTCGGCCGACATTTCAAGCGAAAAAATGCAGACCGCTTTCTTGGAAAGCTTGGCCACGTTCGAGGCAATATTCATAACGAAGGTGGTCTTACCCATGGCCGGGCGGGCACCAACGATCACAAGGTCGCCGTATCCCAGCTGTACCAGCGTACGGTCGATGCCCGAATAGCCGGTCGATACCCCGCGCACCTCGTTGGGATTTTGCGAAAGATCCTCAAGATCCCGATATACGTTCTGCGCGACCTCCTTGATGTGCCGCAATTCACGCGAGGAGCGCTTTTCGGCAATATCGAAGATCAGCTGCTCGGCGTTATCGACAATGGCCTCCGCGCTTCCCTCCTCGCTGTAAGCGCGATTGGAGATCTCCTCACAGGTAAGGATCAGGCGGCGCAAAAGCGATTTGTCGCGCACGGTCTTGGCGTAGTCCTTGATATTGGAGGCACTCGGCACACTGACCGAAAGCAGCTTGATATACTCAATGCCGCCCGATTCGGTGTAGACCCCATCCTGCACCAGCGTGTTGACGAGCGTGATGGTGTCGATGTTACGGCTGTTGATGAACATCGACTGCATCGTCGAAAAGATCTTCTGATGCTCGGTCTGGCTGAAATCCTCCTCCCGTACGATCCCCGTGATCTCGTTGATGCTGTCGGGGCGAAGAAGAATGCTGCCAAGGACCGCCTGCTCGGATTCGATAGATACGGGAAGATGTCTTCCCAATTCGTCGTTCATGAAAGCAATTCCTTTATTTTATTCGTGTACAACCAGCGAAAACTTGCCGGTAACCTCGGCCGAAAGGCGAACCTCGACCGAATATACGCCGTACGAGCGGATCTGCTCGGGCAGCGTCAGCTTGCGCTTATCGACCGTGATCGAATGATTTTTTTCCAGAGCCTCGGCCACGTCCTTGGCGGTGACGGCGCCGTAAAGACGGCCGTCTGCCCCCGAGGCACAGCGGATCTTAAGGCTGATGCCCGAAAGGCGCTCGGCCAAGGCCTTGGCGGCCTTCAGCTCCTCCGCCTGACGGAAGGCCTTTGCCTCTTCCTTCATCTTGATCTCATTCAGGGTCTTGGCATCGGCCGCGACCGCCAGCTTACGGGGGAAAAGGAAATTGCGGGCGTATCCGTCGGATACATCCACGATCTGATCACGCTTTCCCTGCCCTTTTACATCGGCTAACAATACAACTTTCATTATTTTTCTCCCTTTTCTTGCATTTCAAAATATTCGTCGATCGATTCGCGAAGCTGCTCGACCACGGTGCCGACCGCGCTTCCCTCGATCTGGGCGCCCGCCACGTCAAAGTGGCCGCCGCCGTGGAATTTCTCAAGGATCATCTGCACGTTCACCATTCCGTCGGAACGGGCGGATATATATACCGTATCGTCGATCTTCGCCATGGCGAAGGAGGTCGTGATCCCCTTTACGCCAAGAAGCGCGTCGGCCACCTTGGCGGCCGCTATACGGTAAGAGGGATCCAGATCCGGCCCGTCGCAGGCCGCGATCGCCACGTGCTTACGGTAAATGGTGATATTGCTGTTAAAGCGGGCTTCCTTCTCCAGATCCTCGGGCGTCGTTTTAAAGAATTCGAAGCTCTCACCGGGATTGGCCCCCGCCCCACGCAAGAATTGCGCGACGGCGAAGGTACGCGTTCCCGTATTACGGGTAAAGCGCTTGGTATCCAAAAGGACGCCCGAAAGCAGGAGCTCTGCCTCCTCGGGGCGAAGGATACGGGCCCCCGCGCTTTGCTCGATGATCTCGGAGACCAGCTCGGAGGCGGAGGAGGCGGAGGGGTCGATATATTCAAGCTTAACGGCGGAATTCAGGGCCACCGTTTTGATATGATGGTCAATGACGGCGATGGTAAAGGCCCTCTCCATCAGCTCGGGGCATTCGACGTAGCCGGGGTTGTTGACGTCCGCTACGATAAGCAGGGTACCGGGCCCCGCCAGCTCAAGCCCCATGGGCCCATCGACAAACAGGCCGCGGTATTCGGAAAGCCCCGCGATCTTTTCAAAGCAGGAGATGAGGTTCTCATCGTCCCGATTCACGACGATATTGGCCCTTACCCCTTGATTGAGAACCAATCTCGCAAGGCCGATCGTCGCGGCGAAGGAATCGAAATCCCCGTAGCGGTGGCCCATGATAAGAACGTTATCGGCACGCCCGATCAGCGACAAAAGCTCTCGCGCGACGACACGCGCCTTGATGCTTACGCGGCGGAAGCCGGTCTTGGTCTTGCCCCCGAAGAAGGCGACCCCGCTTTCATCACGGAAAACGACCTGGTCACCCCCGCGCTGCAGGGCAAGGTCAAGGGCAAACTGCGCCGCCCTCTCCCGCTCGGAAAGCGTGGTATCGGGCAAACGGGATACCCCCATTGAGACCGTGATCGGCATACCGTCACCGACACGGATGCTTCGTATCTCATCCAGGATCTCGAAGCGGTTGTTAAGACACTCCTCCAGATGTATATTATCGAAGAGCATCAAATACTTGTTTCGGTCATACGCGCGGAAAAGGCCGCCGATCGAGGCGATCCAGTTGCGCAGGCGCTCCTCTACCTCCGAGGAGGTCCTGGCGTAATCCTCCTGCACGAACTGCAGGATCTCCTCCAGATTATCGATAATGGCGTAAGCCACAACGGTCCTTTCATCGGTATATTTGCTTTGGGCCTTGCGTTGCGCGGTCTCCTCATAAAAGCTTAACAGCGTGTAACGCCGCCCCTCCCGCAAAAGAGGCAGGCGCTGAACCACGGCCACACGCTCCTCAAAATGCGTCTCACTCCCCCCGTTTTCGGTAGCGGTGATCTCGCAGATCTCGGAAAGCGGGGTGCCGCCCGCGATGGTCTCAAGCCCCGAAAGCGAAAGGAAGGCGCTGTTGCAAAAGACTGCGCGCCCGTTTTCGTCGCAGATAAGAACGGCGTGCGCCATTTTTTCGGCGAGCTTTATCATTTCGTCGAAGGAGGAAGGAAGCATGATCCCCTCGCTTATCCCGAGCCGCCGAAGCCGAAGAACGATCCAGCCGGAAAGAAGCGCTACGTACAGAAGAATACTGACAAGGGCCGCAAACAGCACGTCGGTCCTCGGTAAAAGAAGACGAAGCAGTATATAAATGACGAGCATAAGGCAGGCAAGCAGCACGCAAACGGCAAGATCTACCTTCGTGGCAATTCTGCGGTCATCCCTTTTCATAGCGATCTCCTTTCAAAAGTTTATATATTATTATAACAGATATTTTTTCTTTTGTAAACATAAATATCTAATATTTATCGGTCACTTTTTCAAAAAAACGCCCTTTCCTATTGTTTTGCGATGAATTTTGTTGTAAAATAGAGGTATAAAGCACAAAAGAAAGGGGGAGGGTCATGGAGCGCTTAACGCCGCAAAGCCCCGTCAGTATGCTTGCGGGGATAGGAAAAAGCCGCGCCGAGGCCTTCGCCCGCATGGGCATTTTTACGGTCCGTGACCTTTTATACCTTCTGCCGCGCTCCTATGAAAACCGCGGCGATATCCGCCTTTTGGGGGACCTGCCGACCGAAGGGCCCGCCGCCTTTCGGCTGACCGTGGCGACCGCACCCAAAAGCGTTTCGATCAAGCGCGGCAAGACCCTGACCAAATTTTACGCCTTTGACGAAAGCGGCCGCATCGAGATCGTTTTTTTCAATCAGGCTTATTGCGATAAGATCTTTGCGGTGGGGGACGAATACCGCTTTTTCGGGCGTCTTACGCCCCAAAAGCGCAGCTTTCAGCTGATCAATCCCGCCTACGAGCCGATCCGGGAGGGGGAGGCGCTCCCCGATCTCGTATCGGTCTATCCGCTTACCGAGGGGCTCTCCCGCAATATCATTCTGAAGGCTATCGGATCCGCCCTTTCGGTCTTACCGCAGATCGAGGATCCCTTGCCCGAGGGCATCCGTCAAAAAAACAGCTTTCCTACCCTTGCGACCGCCCTTTATACCCTGCATTTTCCCGAAGGACAGGCCGCCCTTTCCTCGGCCCTTTCGCGCGTTATATTCGACGAGCTGTTTGCCTTTTCCCTTGGGATCGCGCTTACGAAGCAGAGGCGAAGCGGGGTACCCGCCGTTCCCTGCCCGTATCAGAACGTTTCTCCCCTGCTCTCGCTTCTTCCCTACACGCTGACCGATTCGCAAAAGGAGGCCGTGCGGCAGATAGCGGCCGATATGAAGGGGGATAAGGGCGCCCCGATGGCACGCATTTTAGTGGGGGACGTCGGGTGCGGAAAAACGGTCTGCGCCGCCCTTGCCATGTACATCGCCATCCTGAACGGCCACCAGGCCGCCCTGATGGCACCCACCGAGATCTTGGCGCGCCAGCACTACAAGGATCTTCAACCGTTGTTTGAGAGGCTTTCGATCCGCTGTGAGCTTCTTATCGGGGCCACCCCGAAAAAGGAGAAGGAGCGCATCCGCGAAGCGCTTCTTTCCGAAAAGCAGGGCCGCTGCGATATCGTGATCGGCACCCACGCCCTGCTTTCCGAATCGGTCGGATTTGCCGACCTTGCCCTTACCGTCACCGACGAGCAGCACCGCTTTGGGGCGGGACAGCGGGCCACCTTAAAGGAAAAGAACGAGGAAGCGCACCTTTTGGTCATGAGCGCGACGCCCATTCCCCGCACGCTGGCCCTTATGCTGTACGGAGACCTTGACGTTTCCCGCATTACCGAGCTGCCGAAGGGGCGGCAAAGGGTCGATACGTTTTTTATTGGAGAAAGCAAGCGCGATCGCCTGAACGGCTTTATCGAAAAGCAGGTGAGCGAAGGGGGGCAGGTCTATATCGTCTGCCCCGCGATCGAGGAGAGCGAGGATGAAAGCCTGCCGCTTGAAAGCTTTCTTTCCTTTGCCGAAAAAGAAGAAAAGCCGCCCCTGAAAGGGGCGATCGAATACGCCGAAAAGCTGATCGGGATCTTCCCGACCCTGCGCATTGCCTACCTGCACGGAAAAATGAAAAGCACCGAAAAGGATGCGATCATGCACCGCTTTTCGGAGGGAGAGATCGATATTCTCGTTTCAACAACGGTCATTGAGGTCGGGGTGAATGTCCCGAACGCCTCGCTTATGATCGTGGAAAACGCCGAGCGCTTCGGCCTTTCCCAGCTTCATCAGCTGCGAGGGCGGGTCGGCCGCGGAGAAAAGAAATCCTATTGCGTTCTGGTCTCGGATTCCAAGGGGGATGCCGCCAAAAGAAGGCTTTCCGCCCTTTGCAAGACGAACGACGGCTACGAGATCGCCGAGGAGGATCTGGCCCTGCGGGGACCCGGAGACTTTTTCGCCGCCTCGTACGGTGATACGCTGCGCCAAAGCGGGGGCATGGGCCTGCCGCTTGCCTCTCTTTGCAAGGACAACCGCCTGATCGAGCTTGCCTCCTTCGAAGCGAGGGCCCTTCTGGCCGAGGATCCCACCCTCTCCTTGCCCGATAACCGCGCCGCCCTATCCGAGGTAAACCGCCTCTTTGCGATCAACCAAAATACCTTCTCTTGAAAGGAGATGCTATGTCCTACCAGCCTTTGGCAGACCGTATCCGCCCCAAGTCTCTTAACGAGATGGTGGGGCAAAGGCACCTTGTCGGTGAAAACGGCATTTTAAAAAGAATGCTTGAGAAGGGCGCCGTCGGCAATATGATCTTCAGCGGCCCTCCCGGCACCGGAAAGACCACGGCCGCCCGTATCATCGCCGAATCCAGCGGACTGCATCTGTGTCGCCTGAACGCAACGACCGCCTCGCTTTCCGACGTCAAGGCAGTGATCGGCGAGACCTCGAACGTCTTTGGCTCGGGCGGGGTTTTGCTGTATCTCGACGAGATCCAGTATTTCAACAAAAAGCAACAGCAGTCGCTTCTTGAATATATGGAGGACGGGCGCGTGACGCTGATCGCCTCCACCACCGAGAATCCCTATTTCGCGATCTACCCTGCCCTGATCTCCCGCTCGTCGGTTTTTGAATTCAAGCCCGTCCCCCCCGAGGAGATCCTGCCCCATCTTCGCCGCGCGCTTTCCACCCTGAATGAAGAAAACGGCACCGAAAAGGAGGCCGAGGATTCGCTTCTTCTTTCGATCGCCACCCATGCGGGCGGAGACGTGCGTGCCTCGGTCGGGCTGCTTGAAAACGCCTATTATCTCTCGGAAGAGACCCTTACCGAAGATGCGTTTTCCGAGCTGTACCCCTCCTATTCCGGGAGCTTTGATCCGCACGGAGACGGGCATTACGACCTTATGTCCTGCCTGCAGAAATCGATTCGCGGCTCGGATCCAGACGCGGCCATCTTTTATCTGGCCAAGATCTTAGCCGCCGGAGACCTTCTCGCGGCGATCCGCCGCCTGCAGGTGATCGCCTCCGAGGACGTGGGTCTTGCCTATCCCATGGCCCCCGCGATCGTGCGGGCCTGCACCGAGAGCGCGCGTGAGCTTGGGTTGCCCGAGGCAGCCATTCCGCTTTCGAACGCCACCATCCTTTTGGCGACCGCGCCGAAATCGAATTCCTCGCACATCGCGTACGAAAAGGCGAGGGCTGATGTAGACAAGGGCCTCGGGCAGTCGATCCCCACCCACCTGCAAAGCCCGCTTTTCTCGGGATACCTTTATCCCCACGATTACCCCAATCATTACGTAGAGCAGGAATACCTGCCCACCGACCTCAAGGGGCGCCGCTATTACACCTTCGGCACAAACAAGACCGAGCAGGCCGCCAAGAGCTATTACGAAATGATCCGCGGGAAAAAGCCCTAAAATTTAGCGTTTGACAACCCTGCTTTTCTGTATTATAATAAAAGCAATCTATTTTCGGAGTCGAATATGAAGCATCATTTTATCATCAATCCCGCCGCCGGTAAGGGAACGCTGACCGAATCGCTGACCGCGAGGATCCAGGCCGCCTGTGAAAAGGCGGGAGTCGATCACGTCATTTATATGACGAAGGCCCCCGGCGATGCCTCGCTTTACGTGCAAAGGGCCCTTGAGGAGGAAGGCGATCACCGCTTTTATGCCTGCGGAGGGGACGGCACGCTTTGCGAAACGATCAACGGCGCGCCCGAAAGCGAGCGGGCCGAGTTTGCCCTGATCCCGATCGGAACGGGGAACGACTTCTGCCGCAATTTCGATTACCGCGCCGCCTTCTTTGATATCGAGCGGCAGCTGAACGGCACACCTACCCCGATCGACCTTATCCGCTATAACGACCGCTTTTGCGTGAATATGCTGAATATCGGCTTCGACTGCAACGCCGCCAACCGCGCCAACGAGCTGAAAAAGAAGCGCTTTTTCCCGAAAAGCATGGCCTATGCCGGCGGCATCGTCCATTCACTCGTGCGGAAGATGACGACCGATATGTCCTTAACGCTGGACGAAGAAGAAAGGATCGAGCGTCCGCTTCTTCTGATAACCGTATCGAACGGTCAGTTTTGCGGCGGGGGCTTTCGCTCTAACCCAAGGGCCTCGCTTACCGATGGGCTTTTTGACGTAAATATCATTGAAAAAATGTCCCGCTTTTCGTTTGTTTCGTTGGTCGGCTCTTATAAAGCGGGCACGCATATCGAGCAAGCGCCCGATTACGTTACATACCGCCAGGCACGCTCTCTTTCCCTGAAGCTGCCACAGGAAACCGCCGTTTGCGTCGACGGGGAGATCGAATACGCCGACGAGCTTACCGTAACGCTCGTCCCTTCCGCGATCCGCTTCGTCCTCCCCGAGGGTGTTTCGCTGAACAAGGAGCTTTTGGAGGAAGCACCCAAGGAAATGGCTGAAGAAAGTATCTCCGCCGAAGCCTCCCTTCAAGAAAATCAAGAAGAACAGGAAGAAATGATTACGACCGTATGAACCTTTTCTCCAACCGCCCCTTGGCGCTTTGTCTTCTCTGCTTTATTGGCGGTCTTTTTGCGTTCTTTGTGACCCTGCAAGCCGAGATCCCGTTTTATTTCGGTCTTCTGTTCTTTCTTTTTCCCCTTTTTATCTTTTTTCTGTTCAAAAAAGGCAGAAAGCGCCTTCTTGCGCTCTTCTGCCTTCTTTTTCTTCTTTTGGGAACCGCGGTCGGCTTTATACAGCACCTTCACGCCTTTGCGGCCTTTTGGGAGGAGACGGAGGATATCCTTATTTTGGGAGATACTTACGAGATCCTTTCCGAAGGGAAAAAGACCGACTCTGTGCTTTTTCGCATCCGCCGTATGGGAGAAAAGGAGGCGGATATATGGATCCGCCTGACCCTCCCCGCCGAGGAGGAGGTGAAGGCGGGGGACCGCTTTTCCTGCCGCATCACGAATATCACCCCTTCCTCCTCTTACGATATTGCAAAGGGGATCGCCGGGGAGGCTTCGGCGGATAAGACTGTACCGCTCGTCTTTTCGAAAGGGGGTCCCACCCTTCTTCTGTCGGATTTTCGCGACACACTGGAGAGGCGCTTGCGCGCGCCGCTTCCCGAGGAGGCAGGAGGGCTTCTTAGCGCGCTTTTGCTCGGAAATGACAAAAATGTAGGGGGAAACGTAAAGCTTTCTTTCCGAAGAAGCGGTCTTTCTCACGTTCTGGCATTAAGCGGCATGCATCTTTCCCTGCTTACCTCGGCCATTCTTTTCGGGTTGCGGAGGCTGCGTCTTCCGCATCGCGCAAGCGTGATTCTTGTCCTGCTGTTTATCTGGGCGTATACGGCTTTGACCGGCCTTTCTCCCTCTCTTTTGCGGGCCGCTGTGATGCTGACCGTCGTTGAGATCGGAGCGCTGTTTCGCCGGATACCCGACGTATACACCTCGCTGTTTCTGGCCGTCAGCCTTATTTCTGCCTTTTCGGTCGGGGCGATTTTCGATATCGGCCTTTGGCTTTCCTTCTTCGCGACCTTTGGCATCCATTTTCTGAAGGAGCTCACCCCAGAGCGGAAGAAAGGCGGCCTTCTTTCTTCGCTTTGGCGGCGTCTCGCCTTTTCCCTGGAGCTGACCCTCTCGGCGTCGGCCTTCACGGTCCTTTTGACCGCCCTTGCCTTTGGAGAGCTTTCCCTGATCGCGCCGATCTCCAATCTTCTTCTGGCACCCCTTTTCAACCTGCTTCTGATCGCAGCTCTTCTTCTTTTGATCCTGCCCCTTCCCTTTCTGGGGCTACCCATCGCCGCCTTTACCGATCTGCTTACGCAGGGGGTCAACGTCTTTTCAAGGATCCCAAATATTTTTATCCCGGTCTCGGGTGAAATACCGCGCCTTTTCGTCCTTTTGTTTTCCCTGCTGCTCCTTTCGCTCGTATGCTTTAAGATCAAGCGAAAAAGCATCATCCGTCCGCTTTTTCTTTCCTCCTTTCTTGCCCTTTTTTCGGTGCTTGCGCTACTGCACGGCCTTTCGCTTCGCGAGAGCGATTTTCTCTATTACCGTTTCCGGGAAAACGAATATCTCGTATTCAACGAAAGGGGGAGCGTGACGGCGGTGGATATCAGCAACGACCTCTTTGCGCCCTCTTTTTTCGTTTGGGAGCTGGGAAAGAACGGGATCACCGAGATCGATACGCTGATCCTAACGCATTACGAAGCCCAAAGCGCCGCCTATGTTGATTGGCTGCTTTCCCATATTCAATGCTTTCAAATCCTGCTTTCCTTGCCCGAAACACCCGAGGAGGCGGTTTATTTCTTAGAGACCGAGGAACAGATACGGCAGCTGGGCATAAAGGCCGAACGGCTGCGGGAGGATGGCTTTTCCGACGCTTCGCTTTCCCTGCTTATCGAGCGAATAGCCCCCACGCAGGGGGCAACGCACCCCGCCCTTCTTATCTCGGCCGACTTCTTGGGAGAGCGTATCGCCTACTCCACCTCGAACGGGCTCCTATCCTTGCGCAGCACCGCGCGGATCGATGCCTTCTGTAACACCGATATCCTCATCATGGGCGCGCATCCTCGCCGCTATATCTACTATAAGGACCTGGATATTTCAAGGATCGGGACCGTGGTCACCGCTTATGGGGACGCCTATCCCTACCTGATTTTTCCGAAGGAGGGGCCGATCGTTTCCCCGAATGTTTTTAAACGCTCCTTGCGTGATAAATAAAAAAAGCGAAGCCGAATGGGTGAGGTTCTTAGCGGAGAATTTTCACTTTGAATAAAGTACGAGCATCGCATTTGACCGGTCAAATGCACTTGGG
>JAZNDS010000041.1:0-31238 GCA_045588145.1 Eubacteriales bacterium
GGAATCGAACCCATGTTACAGCCGTGAAAGGGCCGTGTCTTAACCGCTTGACCAACGGGCCTGGTAGCGGAAGTCGGATTTGAACCAACGACCTGCCGGGTATGAACCGGATGCTCTAGCCAGCTGAGCTATTCCGCCATAGCCTACTTATTATAGCAAAGCACGATTGATTTGTCAAGCCCTTTTTTCGTTATTTTTTTGCTTTTTTCCGCCCGCTCTTTTTCTTTGTATATTTTACCATAAAGAAGGGGAAGGAGGGACAAAATCTTCTCTCGCTTTTATAAAAAGTGGTGGTTGACTTATTTTTTATTTGGTTGTATAATTATTAGTATAGTTTATGATGCTAAATTTTAATATAACGAAAAAAAGAAAGGAAACGCCCTTCGCGTTGTTGTGACAACCATGGAAAGAATCTACAATTTTTCCGCCGGTCCCTCTATGCTCCCTCTGTCTGTTTTGCAGGAAGCGCAAGCCGATCTGCTTAACTACAAGGGCAGCGGCATGTCGGTTATGGAGATGAGCCATCGCTCCCCCGATTACGAGCCCATTATCAAGGGGGCCGAAGCTTCTCTTCGCCGCCTGATGCACATTCCCGAAAACTATAAGGTCCTCTTTTTGCAGGGCGGTGCCTCTACCCAGTTCGCCATGGTCCCCCTGAACCTTCTCTCCAATCACAAGTGCGCCGACTATATCGTTTCGGGCCAGTTCTCGAAGAAGGCGTATCAGGAGGCCAAGAAGTACGGCGATATTGCTGTGGCTGCCTCCTCGGCGGGGGCCAATTTCACCGCGGTCCCCGAGGTGAAGCTGACCGATATCCGCCCCGACGCCGACTACGTACATATGTGCTTTAACAACACCATCTACGGTACGAAGTTCCACTACATCCCCGAGACCGGGAACGTGCCGCTGGTCGCCGATATGTCCTCCTGCATCTGCTCGGAGCCGATCGACGTTCAGAAGTTCGGTCTTATCTACGCCGGTGCCCAGAAGAACATCGCCCCTGCCGGCGTTACCATCGTGATCATCCGTGACGATCTGCTGGGCAACGCGAGAGAGGATGCCCCCGCGATGCTCGATTATGCCTTGATGGCCGAGAACGATTCGATGTACAACACCCCGCCCTGCTTCTGCATCTATATGGCGAAGCTGGTGTTTGAGTGGCTGGAAAGCATCGGCGGTCTGGAGGAGATTAAGCGCCGCAACGAGCATAAGGCCTCTCTTCTCTACGATTACCTTGACAGCCAGGATTACTACATCGCCCCCGTGGAAAAGAAGAGCCGTTCGATGATGAACGTCGTCTTTGTTACGGGCGATGACGAGCTGGATAAGAAGTTTGCCAAGGAGGCCTCGGCCAGGGGGCTTAAGAACCTGAAGGGCCACCGCTCGGTGGGCGGTATGCGCGCCTCGATCTACAACGCGATGCCGAAGGAAGGGGTCGAAGCCCTTATCGAATTTATGAAGGAGTTTGCGGCGAACAACCCGAAGAGCGCCGAATAAGATCATGAAAAAAATCAAGCTTATGAACAAGATCGCATCGGTCGGTACCGATGTGTTCCCGAAGGGAAAATACGAGATCGGGGCTGACCTGCCCGAGGCGGAGGCGGTGATGGTCCGCTCGGCCGCGCTTCACGATATGCCCCTGAATCCCGAGCTTTTGGCTATCGCCCGTTGCGGCGCGGGGGTCAACAACATTCCGCTTGACAAGTGTGCCGAGGCGGGTGTCGTGGTCTTCAATACCCCGGGTGCCAACGCCAACGGCGTTAAGGAGCTGGCGATCGCCGCCCTGATCCTTGCCTCGCGCGATATCGTCGGCGGGATCGAATGGGCCAAGACCCTCATTGGGACCGAAGGGGTCGCCAAGGCGGTCGAGGCCGGTAAGGGCGCCTATGTCGGCCACGAGCTGACCGGGAAGATGCTGGGCGTTATCGGGCTTGGCGCGATCGGCGGCATGGTCGCCAACGCCGCCACCCACCTTGGCATGCAGGTGCTCGGCTGTGACCCGTTCTTAACGGTTAACGGCGCCTGGAGCCTTTCGCGCTCGGTCAAGCGGGCCGCGACCTACGACGAGATCTTTGCCGAGGCCGATTATATCACCCTGCACGTTCCCGCCACCGCCGATACCAAGAAGATGATCAACCGTGAAAGCATCGCGAAGATGAAGGACGGTGTCCGTATCATCAACCTCGCCCGCGCCGACCTTGTGGACGCGGAGGCCGTGAAGGAAGCGCTTGCCGCCGGCAAGATCGCCGCCTACGTCACCGACTTCCCGACCGAGGAAACGGTCGGGGTGCCCGGGATCACCTGTATCCCCCACCTTGGCGCTTCGACGGTCGAATCCGAGGATAACTGCGCCGTGATGGCCGCCGAGGAGCTCGTCGAGTATCTGGAGACCGGGAATATCCGCAACAGCGTGAACTATCCCGCCGTTTCGATGCCCTACTCGGGTCTTCCCCGCCTTTGCCTTCTGCACAAGAATATCCCGAACATGCTGAACGCGATCACCGGGGTCATCTCGGGGCACGGCATCAACATTGCCCATTTTTCGAACGGCTCCCGCGGGGAGTATGCCTACACGATCGCCGAGCTCGATCAAAAGGCGCCCGACAATATCGTCGACGCGCTTTCGGAGCTCGATGCCGTCATCAAGGTCCGTTCTATCTGATCAAAAAAAGGACAAGCGCCGCTTGTCCTTTTTTTACGCCTTGCTTTTTTCCTTTTTTTATGCTACAATAAAACCGTTCAAATACCGCATGAAGGAGAAGCTTTCTTTGGAAAACAAGACTATAAGCTTTCTTTATCCCGACGGGGCCGAGAAAAGGGGAGACGCGACCCTTCCCCACGAGGTGGCCGAGGCCCTGGGGCTTTGCCGCCTTTTATCGCTGGGGGCAGACCGCTTCGTCCCGTTTTTTACCAAGGACCCTGCCGTGATCGCCTACCGCCAAGCGGCGCTGGGGGATCTTTTGGAAAATCCCGCACTTGGCGATACGCTTCGGGAGGTCCTGCCGCTTTTGCGGGATATCACCGAGCTGCGCCGGCTGGACCGCGACTATAACCCGAGCGGGGATTCCTATCTTTACAGCATCACCGAGATCGAGCTGTATATCCGCTGCGTCGATACGCTTCACCGTGGGCTTTCCCCGTTGAGCGGCTCCCTGCGAAGCGCCCCCTTTTGCTTGCTTTGCGAAAGGATCGAAGAGCTTTCGCAAAGCGATTACTATAAGCAGTTGAACCGCGATCTTTCCGAGCTTGCCTCGCGCATCCGCGAGGTTAAAAGCATCACGGTCGGGGTCAATCTTGACGACGCGCTGCGCCCCACCACGGCCGGTGTGATCTCGATCAATCAAAGCCCCTTTAAATCAGGCAAGGTGCTGGATAAGATCCTGCGTATGAGCTTTAAGAACGACGCCCTCACCTGCATTGCCGAGCTTACGCCGCTCGGTAAGGGCGAGAACGGCAACCGTAAGGACGCCCTGATCTCGGCCTTAAACGGCGCGATGAACGAGATCTTCCGCTCCTCGGTCCGTGCCTGGCGCACGATCGTTGGCGAATACGTGCTGGAAAACACCGACTTTTTGCTTTCGATCCTGCCCGAGATCGAATTTCTCCTGCACGCCTCAGAGCTTTTCACCCGCCTTTGCGAAAAGGGCCTTCCGCTTTCGATCGCCGAGATCGCCCCGATCGGGGAAAAGGCTATGACCCTTACAGGGCTTTATAACCCCGACGTCGCCCTTCGTATCGAGGGGGAGGTCGTATACAACGATTTCTCGTTTGATGACAACGGCCGCTTCTATATCCTGACCGGCCCGAACCGCGGCGGCAAATCGGTGATCACCACCGCCGTCGGGCTTATCCAGGCCCTCTTTCAGCTGGGGCTTCCGGTTCCCTGTAAAACAGCAAGGATCAGCCCCGTCAGCGCGATCCTTACGCACTTTCCCACCGAAGCCGAGGATACGCTTGATAAGGGACGCCTTGGAGAGGAATGCGCGCGCCTGCGCGAGATCTTTGACGAGGCGGACGGCGATTCCCTAATCCTTTTGGACGAGTCGCTTTCCTCGACCGGCGCCTACGAGGCTGCCTTCCTCGCCGAGGAGCTGCTTTCGGCCTTTGGGGCGATGGGCTGCCGCGGCGTTTTCTCCACCCACCTGCATGAGCTGGCCGCCGAGGCCGCAGCGATCAGCCGCCGCTCCTTGGCCGAGGGGGGGATCGCCTTTGATACGCTGGTCGCGGGGATCGAGGAGGGCGAGCGCTCCTTCCTCATTCAGCGCCGCAAGCCGGACGGGCGCAGCTACGCCGAGGATATCGCCAAGCGCTACGGTCTTTCCTTTGAGGAGCTAAAAAACAAAAAGTAAGGTATTCTTTACCAAATATGTGAAAAAAGAAAAAGGACGGAGAATCTGTCCTTTTTCTTTTTTTGCAAGAGGCCTTTTCTTAAAAAAGCGGGGCGCTGCCCGCCACGTTTACAATGGGGATCGGCTTCTTTTTGGCGAGCGCGACGGTCTGCGCGGTGCCCCCCCGGGGATCGACGAGATAGGCAATGCAAAGCTCGGCAGCCTTGATCAGCGCGCGGTTACGGGCGGCCATCACGAAGCGTTGGTAGGAGGGATACAAAAACACGTGGCTGTCGGCGCGCGCGATCAAGGAGCGGTAGCGCGTTTGCTCGGCAAGCGGCCAAAGCCGCTCCTGCCCCTCGCAGGGCAGCTGCACACGAAGGCAGATATCGGCTAGCTCCCCGTCCCGCAGGGCGCAAAGTTATTCCTCGGCCAGCATATCGAAGCCGATGGCGCCGCCCGCGTAAAATTGGCGGGCGCCCAGCCGATACGCCCCCCGTATCGCCTCACAGGTTCTTTCCCGAAGAAGCGAAAGGGCCTCCCCGCTCGGCAGACGGCGGTGCCCGGTAAAGCAGCAGTTTTCGATCATACGGTTTCCTATCCTACGGTCGGGGAGATCTCCCCTTTATTTTCCGTCTTTTATTATATCGGTCTTTTCGCTTCTTGTCAAGGGTCGCGCGGCTTTCCGAAGGAAAAGCGATAGACCGTGCTTGCCTCCCTCCTCTTTGTCGCAAAAAGGCTTTTCTTCGGTTTTTCTCTCATCCTCCGAGGCGCCGCCCCTTTCCCGCTCGCATACCGCCACCCGCACCGAAAAATCCATAAGAGGAAGAGGTAGAGGAGGGCGGATAAAAGGACGCGCAGAAGCAGGCCCCAAGCGCCCGAAAGCGGAAAAAGACGCCCCGCCAGCCTGACCGATAAAAGGATCGCCCCGCTTGGCAGAAGCAGCCAAGAGAAGGGATGAAAGCGAAAGGGGATCGCGTTATGAAGCCCCGTGATGCTGAAGGCGAAATTAAAAAGCTCCGCGATCATGACGATATAGGCATAGCCATCTGCCCCGAGGGATGGGAGCAGCAGAACGACCAGAAGAATGCTGCCGACCGAATCGAGGATATTGACCGCCATCGAGAAGACCTGCCGACCCGCCCCCTTGAGCATGGCGTCGGTGATGTGGTCAAGATACATAATGGGAATGATCGGCGCAAGGATCGCGATATACCGCCCGACCTCACTCCTCCCATACACCAAAAGCCCGATCTCCTCCGCAAAGGCGGCAAAGATCCCCCCGAAGCCGATCCCGAAAAGCAGGGTCAGAAACAGCGCTCGCTCACAAAGCCTGCGGTTCTCCTCGGCCGCTTCCCTTGCCACCCGCTCGGCCACCTCGGGGACAAGGAGCCCCGCGAAGGAGGAAAGGATCGCCGAGGGATACAGGATAAGCGGCATCGCCATCCCGCTTAAAACCCCGTAGGAGGCGAGCGCCTCCTCCTTTTTCTGACCGCCCGCCGCCAGGGCCCTTGGGATCAGCATATGCTCGGCGCTGACAAGGCCCGAGCGGACGTACGAGGAGGCGGCGACCGGCAGAGTGATACGCAAGAGGGGCGATAAGGCGCCCCCCTTTGCCCTTTTACCCGAATAGGGGCGCTTTTCCAAGCGATATAAAACGAAAAGAAGCAGGGCCGAAAAGATCTCGGCAACCGCGCTCCCCCCCACCAAGGCAAGGCAGGCATAGGAGAGCCCCATTGGCAAAAGGGCGGTAAGCGCCCATACCGTCAAAAGGATACGCAAGAGCTGTTCGATGACCGAAACGGCGGCCCCGCGCGCTGACTTGCGCACCGCGATGAAATACCCGCTAAAGACCGAGGAAAGGGCGATGGGGACCAGCGCCGCCGATAAAAGACGAAGGGCGGGCACGGTGCGCGTATCCCCCAGAAGAACGCGGCCGAACCAATCGGCCCCGAAAAGAAGCGAAAGCGAGGCTACCGTTCCAAAGAAAAGGGCATACCGCAAGGCAACGCGAAGAGCGGCACGGGCCTCATCCTCACTTCCCCGTCCAAGCGCCTCGGATACAAGGCGCGTGACCCCCAGCTGCACCCCCGAGGTAGCGAAGGTGACGGCGAAGGTATAAACGCTCATGATCAAAGAATAAAGCCCCATCCCCTCGGCCCCGATGCGCTCGGCCACGTATGCCCCGAAGGAGACCGAGACCGTGCGCATCAGAAGCGCCGAAAGGCTTAAGGCGATCCCCGCGCGAAAAAAGCGCCGAACCCGCTCCCGCATCCTATCACCCCCTCCTTTTATTCATATGAAGGGCGCTTTTTCTCTATGCGGCAAAGGCTTGGCCGCCGCCGAAAAAGAAAAAAGCCACCGTGCGATGATGCGGTCACCGCAGGGTGGCTATATAAAGTTTTATTTGCGTTTTAACCCATATTCGGGTATAATCCAGCCTCGTGCTTCTGGCGAATGGCGGTCTTGACCCCCTCGGCATCCTCACGGTAGGTTACCCCATACCAACGCTCGGGGCTTTGGAGAACGCGGAAGCGCGCCCCCTCCTTTTTGATCATCTCGTCGACGACGAAGGGCAGATAAAACTCACTCTTCATCGGGTCAGCCATGGTTTTCAGGAAGGCCTCAAACCCGCTTTGCAGGTGAGAAAAGATCGAAGGATCGAAGCCCCACAGATTCATCGAGACCGTGGTATCCAGCGGAATGCCGCTGTTTTTATCGAGCGCCGTATGCTCGGTCACCGAGCAAAGGTATCCCTCCTCATCGGTCACGCAGACCCCGCGGCTGACCGTTCCGCTTTCGGTAAGCGTGTTGCCAAGGCGAAAGCCGACCATACAGGAGGGGCATTCACCGATCAGCTGATCATGGACCAGACGGTAGGATTCGGCGCCGTAAAAATCATCGGCATTGATAACCGCAAAGGGGGTATCGACCGTGTTGCGCGCCGCCAACACGGCGTGCCCGGTCCCCCACGGCTTCACCCGCCCCTCGGGCAAAAGAAAGCCGCTTGGCAGATCGGTGGGCGACTGAAAGACGTAGGAAACATCCATCATCCTTTCGATGCGGCGCCCCGCCGCCTCTCGGAAATCGGCCTCGTTTTCCTTTTTTATGATCAAAACGGCCCGATCGAAGCCCGCTCTTGCGGCATCGTAGATCGAGTAATCAATGATCATCTGCCCATCGGGGCCCAAGGGGGCCATCTGCTTTAATCCGCCGAAACGGCTGCCCATTCCCGCCGCCATAACGACCAAGGTTGTTTTTTTCATCGTTCTTCCCTTTCGTATGCTTTGATAGATCCTGACGGAATGTATTATAGCACAAATTCCCAAAAATTGCAATCCCTTGTCTTTTTATCCAAATTCACCGCATTTTCACATACAAAATACTGCCTTTTTCCCGAAAGTGTATTGACTTTTTCCCTAAAAGATAATATAATTATCTTGCCGTATGATTTATTGCATATGAATTATTTAAGAAAGGATCTATTATGAAAAGAACAGTACGCATTCTCTCGCTTCTTCTTTGTCTGTGCTTTCTGACCCTGGCGTTTGCCTCCTGCAACGACGATCCCTCGGATACCACGGGTCCCACCACGACGAGAAGACCGTCTGCCGGCTCGAAATGGGACGACGTCAATTTCGCCGACAGCAAGGGAAACAAGAAAGAAATCATCATTGAGCTGAACTCGACCCAGCAGGGCGGCCTTTCCACCTCGGGCTCCGACACCTCGGTCAAGTTCATCATCGGGCCTGATGACGTTACCGAGAACACGGTCGAGACCATGATCTATCAGCGTAACGACAAGGTCGCCGACGATCTTGGCATCAAGCTCACCTACAAGCAGGTAGAGCTCGGCCACGCCGATATCCTCAAGCATTTCGAGGATCTGGCCAGCCAGGGCGGTGACGCCTGCCCCGATATCGTGATCAACATGTATTTCGGTCTTATCCGCGCGGAGGTCAACGGCCTTCTCAAGGATATGAAGGACGGATACGGCGGCTCCGATAATTACTTCGACTTTTCGAACGAGGGCTGGTATACCGAAATGATGGACGGTACGACCCTCAATCCCGAGAAGTATTACATCGCGGCCGGTGACTACCTCATCGATTCGCTTCGCCTTTCCTACAACACCTTCGTGAACGTCGATAAGTTTGACGAGACCTTCTCCTCCGAGGGCGGCATGAATACCCTTTACGATATCATCCTCGGCAACGATCCCGACATCGCCTGGACCTATGAGACCATGTTTGACTACGCCGACCGTGCGTACGTTCCGAACAACCTGGACGAAAGCCAGACCTTCTGGGGTCTGATGGCCAACACCGGCCTTTACGCCCGCTCCTTCTTCTTCTCGTCGAACATGAATATCTTCTCGTACGACGCGCAGAACATTCCCTCCTACGTTTCGAATGCCGACCAGCAGAACGAGCTGCATACCTACATTGACGTTATCGTGCAGCACATCACGGGCGAAGGCGTTAAGCTGGATACCGACGCCAACGGCCTTACCAGCTTCCAGAACGGAAAGGCCCTCTTTATGACCGACCAGTTCTTAGCGGCCCTTGAGGGTGACAACTTCCGTAACATGAACGACGCGGCGGCGGTCATCCCCTATCCGAAGTACGACGCGACCAAGGCGTACCGCAACCTGGTTTCCGACAACGCCTGCGGCGGCGCGATCCTGGAGGTCTCGAGCCGTGACTTTGCCGCCTGCTCGGCCCTGATGCAGTACATGACCGAGGAGAGCGTTCCGATCGCCTATCAGTATTTTGAGGTTGAGCTGAAGCTGAAGAACAACCAGGTCGATAACACCAAGCAGCTTAGCGTTCTCGATATCATCCGCTCTTCGGTCGCCTGCCCGCAGGAATTCCTCTTCGATAACTACTGTGCCCGTTCCTTCTCGAACAATTCGCCGAGCGGAACCGGCCACACCATCTACGATATCATCAACGTTGCCAGAACCGGCACCAACACCTTCTCCTCCACCTGGAACTCGGAGATGAGTGCGAAGAACGCGGCCCTGCAGGACGCCGTTGACCGCTTCTACGCACAGAACTGATCCTTTGATCAAAAAAACGCTTACCGCACGGTAAGCGTTTTTCTTTTTCTCTTTTACAGATAGCATTCCAGATTGCTTTTCAGGACCAGCTCGGGGCGGATAAATATATGCCTTTCCGCCCGCCCTCCAAGCAGGACGGCCTTTATCGCAAGCAAGGCCTCGGTCGCCTGCCGCTCGGGCGAAGGGTACAAAAGGGCAGAAAGACGACCCGTACGAAGCGCTTCGACCGCATCGGTCGAAAAATCGGTGGAAACGACCGTGATCTTCCTTTTGCTTTCCCCGATAAGGGGCAGGATCGAGGAGGGGGATACCCCGATCACAAAAAGACCGCGCAGGCGCGGGTTGGCCTGCAAAAGACGGCGCAGCTCAAAGCCTGCCTGGCGGGGGCTTTCCCCGCATTCGGCAATTCCAACAAGGGGAAAGGAAAGCTTTTCGGATATCTCACGGAAGCCGCGCACCGTCTCCTCCTCGGAAAATACCCCACGGCGGCCGCAAAGCACCGCGGCCTCGCCCCCTGCTGTCGCAAAGGCGAGGAACTGGGCACCAAGGCGCCCCATAACGCGGTAATTAGGCGTTACCTCAGCGATCGGCTCGGCCGCCAGGGAGCGGGAGCGAAGCAGGATAAGCGGTGTTTTCGCAAGGCTTCCAAGGCGCCCCGCCAGGGAAGAAAGGGCCACGATCCCCTCGTAGGCCGCCACGCTTTCCTCGGTAAAGGGAACGAAATCCTCCCCATAATAAAAGACGTCACAGTCTATTCCGTAAGCGGAAAGCGTGGGAAGCGCCTCGCGGATGCCCGAAAGATAACGCCTGTGCATACCGGCAAGATCGCGTGTAAGAACAACGGCGACACGGCGTCGGCGCGACGAGAGAAGGCGGGCAGCGGCAAAGCCCGTATACCCCATTTCCTCCGCCGTCCTGCGGATCCGTTCGACGGTTTCCTCGCTGATACGCTCGTTACGGTTGAGGGCCTTTGAAACCGTGCCGATGCTGACACCGCACGCGGCGGCGACCTCCCGTATCGTTACTCCAGCCATAAAACACCTCCATGAAAACGTTTTCTCATTTTTATTATAGCAAAAAGAAAAAAGCCTGTCAAGGGGAGCGTTCCCCCCGACAGGAGAAAAATACGGCAGACAAGAAAACCTTGTCTGCCGTATAAATTTACTGTGCGGGGCTTCTGCGCACGATATCCAAGCCCTCGGGCAGCTCGATCATGCCACCCATATTGTAGTGATAGGAAAGGACCTCTTCAAAAAGCGCAAGCAGCTGGGGAAGGTCCTCCGCGTCGTTATACCACAGCAGAAGATCCCCACCGAGGACCGAGATCCCGAAGAAGGGCCCCTCGTACACCGTATCGATCATACCGACATACACACGCGGCCCGTCTCCCTCTCCTTCGATGAAGGAAACGCCGGCGTATTCCGCCATAAGCGAATTCACCGCCTCCAAGGCCGTGCGGTCAAGCCTCTCGGGGGAAACACGGAAATCCGAAAGCAGGCTGCCGCCAATATACAGCGGGACCTTGTTATAGCCTTCGTCCTGCCTTGTGATCGAAAGCACGTCATGAACATTGGGATACGCCCAATTCAGGGAGAAGGCGTCATCGGTCAGCTCCTTTAGCGAAGGGGCATTATCACGGCCGTACAAGGCCGTCTCGGTATAAACAAAGATCTCATCACCGTTTTTGACGACCGCGAAGGCAACACAGAAATACTCTTCGCCGTATTCTTCCTCGGAGGGGAAGATCGCCTCGGCGAAATAGTATCCGCCGTTTTCGTTGATAATATTTTCGGTATAGCCTCGGTTCTCATACGCCATAAGCGGCGTGATCCCCTCGGCAAAGCTGATGCTTCCATCCGCGGAAACGGTGGGAACGACCGACGCGGCGTCGGCGAATTGCAAAGCGCCGCTTCCCTTTTGCGCGACCATCAAACCGATCTGTACGTCGGCATTGCGGGCGACGAGGGTGGAAAGATGCGAATTGTTCACCTCAAAGCAAGCGCGGAAGCCGGGTGTTCCATACACGTGAAGCTGCCAGTTGACAAAGCTTATCGTATTATGGATGGTGGCTTCCTCGTAATGCTCCTGCAGCTCCTTCTCCACAGCGGCCTCCAGGCGCGATTGCAGGATCGCCTTATACTGGCGGCTCTCGGGATCAACGTCGGAGAAGGACGCGAAGACACGCTCTCTTGCCGCGGGAGAAAGCTCCATCAGCGAGGAAACGTTCAGGAAAAAGCTTTCGCAAACCGCGCGAAAATGCTCAGCCTCGGCGCTTTCGCTTTCAAAGATGTAGAGCATTGAGGAAAGCTGCTGCTCGTACCTCTGGACACAGGCGATGCGATTGTCCCCCAGCTCCATCTTCGAAAGGGCACTGTAAAGCTCACTCTTCTGTTCGTCGGTAAGCAGCGTATACAGCGAAAGATCAAAGCCGTAATAGCCCGCAAGATCGGCAAAGTGGTTCTGCAGGATCTCCTCCTTCGTCAGCGTGCAGTTATACACACGCACGGCGTACAGGGTCATATCCGAGCCATTGCCGACCGAGCCCGGCTGGTCTGCCATATAAGAGATATCCTCGGCACGGAACATCAGATCGCTGTTAACGTAAGCCGAGACGTCCATTCTCCCGTAGTAGGAATACGGGCCGAAGGCGCCGGGGGTACCGGCGGGCACCTCCTCCAGCGTGTTGCGGTCGTAATACGGACCGACAAGCGCGATCGGATCGTTATTCTCGGTCACGGCGGTCGCCGTCTTTTTGGGCTCGTTGAGGTTCTCCTCACTCGTTTGCATCCATTCAACGCCGTTAAGGTCCGCGTAAGCGTAATTCCCGTCACCCTTATCCACCAGGTAGAAATAGTTGACCTTGGATGCCGAATCGTCCAGGGAATACAGGGCACCGCTGCTGATATCGATATACAGCTTGGCGTCTCCCTTTTGCTTATAGATGTAATGCGTACCGTTCATCGTAAGCGACGAGCCGTCGGGAATATCGGAGGCCTTGGCGGTATAGGCAAGCTCTCCCTTCTCGTTGCGCAGATAATCCAGCGCGTAGTAATGAGAGCCGTCGACCCCAATGCTCTTATCTGAAACAAAGGTGATATCCGCCGAGAAGGTCGCCCCACCGAAATAAGAATTCTGCCCGTAATACCACATCGCGGTATTGTTCTGATTCAGCGCGGTCGAGACCGTAGAGGTAGGCCCGAAGCCGAAATACTGCAAGCGCGAAAGATAGGGCTTGCCCTGACTATTACGGCAGAAGGAGAGGCGGAAGCCGTCCAACTGAAGGCCCGCGTTGACCGTCCCGCTTCCCGAAGCATTCTGGAAGTTGGCGACAAACTGATAGGTAACGTCCGAATCGGTTCCCGGGGAGGTCACACCGACCGAGTTGTTGATGCCGCACTCCAGCCGCCCGTCTCCGTAGGTACGGATATTGGTATGCCCGAAGCCCGAGGAGGAGATGTCGTACAGATAGAAGGCGCTGTTCCCCGCGTCATTCCCGCGGAAGCGGTATTTACGAAGCATCACGTCCTCGTTATAGGGCTGCGCGCTGGTTGCCGTATGCTTGGTCTTCACGCGGTTTTTGTACGCAAGATTCATCGTGGAAGGATCCTGATAGGTTTCGGCTGGATATACCTTTCCATCGGTATCGCGGGCCGCGAAGTAATCCACCCAGACCGTCAGATTATCCTTTTTTACGTACAGATCCTTGTAGGTTATGTTGACTTCGGTGATAAAATCGCCGTAGTTTTCTTCAATGATTGAAGCAATCACGGTGTCGATCGCGGTCTGCACGCTTTCCTTGTTCTTTTCGATCAGTCCAAGGGCCGCGGCGTACACCTCCTGGCGGTATTCGACCGGCAACGAGCGAAGCGCCGCGATATCAACACCAAGCCCCTTTACCAGCTCGCAAAAGTCGAAGCGGCCGGGGTTATAGGTATCCTCCTGCAAAAGAACGTCGTAGACAGCGTCGGCCAAACGCGCGGTGACCTCCTCCTGCAGCGCGGCTTTATCCGCGGAGCCGACGCTGTAATCGGTGAAGTGAGCGGCAAAGGTCGCCTTCTCCTTATCCGAAAGCTTTTCGTACATACCGATGTTTAACCGATAGTATTTCGCAAGGTCGGCAAAGTGATTAAGCATCACCTCATCATCCGAAAGGGCGCGGTTATATACGCGAAGGGCGTACAGCGCCATATCGGCCGAGGAATAAAAGCCCATCATATTGGTCGCCAGCCAGGAAAGCGAGGAAAGCTTCTCATAGGTCACGGTGGCCGAGAAGAGCTCGCTTACGTTATAGCGGACCGAGAAGGCCCCGCTTCCCGCCTTCACGGCGGCAAGATCGCCCGTGGGATGGCTGACGGTAAAGGTAAAATCGCCGACCTTATCGGTAGCAAAGGTCGCGCTTTCACCGTTCATCGAATAGATAATATTGTTGTAAAAGGTCTTCGTGGCCGGGAGGGTAAAGGCGTATCCGCCCGTCACCGCCTTCAGGCGGGTGGTGACGCCGTGGAAAACGATGGCGTTATCCTTCCCCGTTACGCTGCCGGGCTGCATGACCAGCTGCAGGGTGGCGGTCTCATCCATACTGCCGACACCGCTGATATTGAGATAGGAATTATCGTCGATATCGTTGCGAAGCTTGAGATACCCCTCTCCGATATCCGCCGCCATCTCAAAGCCAAGACCGGTCTGGTTCTGGTAAGCGGCGGGACCGATGCCGGGAAGCGCGATCACCAGGCGACCGATGCCGCCGACCTTGCAAGCGTCAAGAAGGGCGTTCGCCTTTTTGCGATAGGCCTCGACCGAGGCGCTGAAGGCGGGCACGATGGTAGCCGATTTGATGGTCTCCCCCTCCTTGACGAGATTCACGCGCTCATTGAGCTCGTCAAACAGAAGATCTCCTCCCGCGTCTGTCTCGGTGTAGACCGAAGCGGGCTTTTCATACACCGCACCCGCCTCGTTCCAATATTCATTCCACGCAAAGAAATCGTATTGCATGATAAGGCCAAGCTGTACGTAGAGCGAATCGTAATTATAATCTTCGCCCTCCGCTTCCTCTGCCGTACCGACCAAACTAAAAAGCGGCGCGGAAAGGGCCAGCATCAAAAGCGCCAGCAGAAAAGAAAGCACGCGTTTTTTCATGATGTTTCTCCTTATTTCTCTATGAAAAAATCATATAATAAGAAAATATTATATACCACTTTTATTTTATCATAAAAGAGCAACGATTTCAAGCGTCAATTATTTTTTTACACATCTGTCAAAAGAAGGTTGCCCTCTTTGGACAGAGTGACAAAAAGCCCCCCGCAAACCGACATAAAAGGTGTACGGGAGGCTATTTTGTTTTATTCGGCGGCGTTACGAACGACGTTCAGCCCACCCGGAAGCAGGATCTCGCTTCCGTTATTGTAGTAGTAAGCGAAGATCTCATCCAGAAGATCGACGAGAAGGTTGGCGTCGCCTTCATCGTTATACCAGAGATACAGCTCTCCGTAATGGATCGAGACGCCGTAGCAGCGCGGTCCGTAGGTCGTATCGAATTTGCCGATATGAACGAGCGGACCTTCCCCGTTGCCCTTCGGAAGAGAAATGCCGACGTAATACTCGAGAAGGCTGTTCACACCCTCCAGAAGCTCCGCGTTCGTCACCTCGGGGGAGATCACAAAATCCGAAATAAGGTTATTTCCGATATACAGCGGGACCTTGCCGTATCCCTCCTCGGCAAGATACGAGGAAAGGACCGAATGGATATTGGGATAGGCCCAGTTATCGGCCAGCGCCCGATCCGAAAGCTCCCCAAGCGAGATCGCCTCGTCCTTGCGGTGGGCGGCTACCTGATAGTGGGTATAGATCTCGCCGTCCTTTTCAAGGACCACAAAGGCCACGCAATAATATTCCTGCGCGTAATCGGCTTCCGCGGGGAAGATCTCCTCGGCGAAGAACAGGTCTTCTCCTTCCTGCCAAATATGCTCGGTGTACTGCCCGTTTTCATAGGCGAGGATCGGCACGACCCCATCGGGGTAGATAAGCGCTCCGTTTCCGTCAACGCTGACCCGCAGGGCATCCGGCGAGGAAAAGCTTCCTTCCCCGGCCCCCTTCTCGGCCACCATAACGCCGACGGTCACCTCGGCCCCCCGCTGTCCGAACACCGAAAGCTGTCTTGCGTTCAGGGCAAAGGTCGCGCGCATGCCGGGGGTACCGTACACGTGCAGCTCCCAGTTGATAAATTCAAGCGTCTGATGAATGGTCGCTTCCTCAAAATGGGCCAGAAGCTCACCTTCTACCGCCTCCTCCAAGCGAGCCTGCAGGATGGCGGTGTAGTGCTTATCCTCGGCGTTAACATCCGAAAACGTCGCAAAAACTCTTTCCCGCGAGGGGGCAGAAAGCTTCATAAGCGAGGTCACGTCCAGGAAGTAGGCCTTGCATACCTTCGCGAAGGATCTTGCCGCGGGACTGTCGCTTTCAAAATCGTAGATCATCGAGGAAAGGACCGTGCGATAGGTCTCAAGACACACCAAGCGGCTGTCGCCCAGCTGCATCGAGGCAAGCCTATCGAACAGCTCCTGCTTTTCGGCCTCGGTCAGGGTGTGATACAGCGAAAGATCGAAGCCGTAGTAGCCGGCAAGATCCGCAAAGTGGTTCTGGCGGATCTCCTCCTCGGTAAGAACGCAATCATAGGTACGGATGGCATACAGCGTAAGATTCGCGCGGTTACCGACCGAGCCCGGCTGGTCGTTCTTGTAGGTAAGGTTCTCTCCCTTGAACAGAAGGCTTCCGTTCGTATAGGCGGAGACGTCCATCATCCTCATGCTGTAAGGGCCGTAGGAGCCGGGGGTCCCCTCCATGACCTCCCGGATGGTGCCGCGGTCATAGTAAGGCCCGCGCAGGGAGATCGGCGCGCTGTCGGCCGTTACGGCGGTAGCCGTCTTGGCCTCCTTATCGAAAGAGGTCTCGTCGGTCGTCATCCATTCGTTTTGGTTTCCGTCACAGAAAGCATACTCGCCGTTTCCTTTATCAACAAGGAAGAAATAGGTGTTCTTCGCGGTGCCCTTCAGCCAGTAAAGGCTTCCGCTCTGCAGATCGATATACAGCTTCGCGGCCGCCGTTTTCCGATAGATATAATGCGCGCCGTCCTTTTCAAGCGTCGCTTCCTCGGGAATGCTCTCGGCCTTGGCGGTATACGCAAGATTCCCTTCCTCATCGGTATAATAGCCGATGGTGTAGGTCTTGTTGGCGTTATTCTTCTTATCCACCACCATCGTGATATCGGCCGAGTAGGTCATACCGTTAAAGAAACGGGTCTTTCCGTACCCGAGCGTCGCCGTGTTGTTGGGCGAAAGCGTCAGCGAATAGGGGGACGAGGAGGGGCCGAAGCCGAAATAGGTAAGCGAGGTCATGTTGGGCCCCTGGCCGCCGACACCGAAGGTGATGCGGAATCCGTCCAGCTGCAGCTCACCCGCGGCGTTGCTGCCGCCCTCCTTATTCTTCAGTCCCGCGACGATCTGATAGGTAACGTCCGAATCGGGACCGGGGGAATAGATCCCCACCGAGTTATTGAAGCCGCATTCCAGGCATCCGTCTCCGTATTGGCGGATATTGGTGTGCGCCCAGCCCGCCGCGGGGATATCCACCATAAAGAAGGCGTTCTTGCGGGCGCTTTCATCCCCGCCGCGGAAGCGGTATTTGGCAAAAAGGGTATCCATATTATACGGCTGGGCCGAGGTGGCGGTATGCTGCGTCGTAACACGGTTAGAAGCGGCAAGGTTCTGCGTTGCCTCGTCCTGATAGCTGACACGGTCGTATACGTATCCGTCCTCTTCGCGCGCGGCGAAGAAATCGACCCATACCTGCAGATGATCCTGCTTGACGTAAAGGTCCTTGTAGGTGAGCGTGGCTTGCCCGACGTAATCGCCGAAGTTTTCTTCGATCACGGCAAGGATCGTCACGTCGATCGCCTCCTGCACGCTTTCGGCAGTCTTATCGACAAGACCAAGGGCGGCAACATACACCGCCTGGCGGTATTCGACCGGCAGCGCGCGCAGACCGCTGATGTCCACCCGCAGCGCTTTGGCGAGGTCGGTAAAATCAAAGCGCCCCACGTTCACGGTATCCTCGAGAAGCAGCGCGCCGTATACCACGCTGTCGACCCCCTCGGTCACACGGGCCTGCAGCTCCGTGCGGTAGGCGGCGTCCTTTCCGACGGTATCCGACAGGAAGGTGTTGGCGACCGAAGCCTTTTCGCTATCGGTAAGCTTTTCGTAAGAGCCGACGTCCAGCTTATAATACTTGGCAAGATCGGCAAAATGGTTCATGGCCAGCTCGTCATTCGTCAGCGAGCGCCCGTAGACACGGATCGCGTACAGCTTCTGGTCGGTGGCCTTCTGGAAGCCGATGATCGAGGTGGCGCAGGCCGTATCGCTCGATCCGCTTCCGTAGGAAAGAGAGGAGGTAAACATTTCGGTGATGCCGTAGCGCACCGAAAGCGTGCCTCTCTTATTCTTACGGTCGGCAAGATGCTCGGCCGCCGTGGAGCCCGAGACCTCGGGATGCTTGACCTCAAGCGTAAAATCGCCCACCGCGTCGGGATCGATAACGGCGGCGTTTCCGCTTACCGTGTAGCCGACGTCGTTGTAATTTCCGTTATTGGCAAAGGCATAGCCGCCGCTGACCGCCGCAAGCCCAAGGCTTACCCCACGATACAGATAGAAATGGGGCTTCCCGGTAACCGTGCCGGGGGCCGCCACGTACGTGACCGTCGAAAGGCCGCTGTACGAGCTTCCGTTCAGATTAACATACGCGTGGCTGTGGATATCGGGAATAAGCTGAAAATATCCGCGCCCAAGAGCAATGGCGGCCTTCTGGTAGCCCCCCGTCTGGTCACGGTAGCTCTCGATCCCAAGGACCGGCATATTGAGGGTCAAGCCCATAGAGCCGCTTACACGGAAGCCGTCAATAAGCCCGCCCCATTGGCGGATCTGGGCCTCCAGCGCCGTTTTAAAGGCGGGAAGCGCGGTGACCGACAAAAGCTTTTCCCCGTCGTACACCTGATCGACACGCTCTTCCACCGTATCAAAAAGGAGGGCTCCCCCTTCGTCCTTCAAATCGTAAACCGATGCGGGCGTGCTGTGATCATCCCCCTCGGGATCCCAGAATTCATTCATTCCGAAAAGATCGTATTGGAAGCCAAGGCCTGCCTGCACGTAAAGCGCGTCGTAATCGTAAGCCGGTGCTTCCCCGCCTTCCTCCGCTGTGCCGACAAACGCAAAGAGCGGTGCCGCCGAAAAAACGGTAAGAGCGCAAAGCGCAAGAGCCAAAAGACGTTTTTTCATAAGAATATCCTTTATGGAAAGCCGTGATTGGGAAAAGTACCCCACAGGGCGATCCCCTCTCCTCGTCACTAAAATCTATACAGATTAATTATAACATAAGGAAAACAAAAAAACAAGGGATAATGTCCAAAGACTTTATCCCTTGTTGGTTTTTATTGGGCCATGCGGATCTCATTAAAGCCGACGGGTAAAACAATACAGTCTCCACCCGTTTCATAATGATAGGAAAGGATCTCTCCCAAAAGCTCGATCATCCTATCCTTATGCGCTTCGTCGTTATACCAAAGATACAGATCTCCGTTATGGACCGATACACCGTAGCAATTTTCTTTATAAATGAAATCGAATTTCCCAATATATACGGTCGGTCCCTCGGATTCCCCTTCCATCAGGGAAACACCGAAGTACTGATTCGTCAGCGCATTTACCTTTTCGAGGACAGCTTCGGCGTCTCTGTCAAAAGAAACGCGGAAATCCGAAAGAACGGTATTGCCGATGAAGCCCGAAACCTTGCTGTATCCCTCCTCCTCCAAATACTTGGTCAGAACGGTCTGTACGTTGGGATACGCCCAGTTGAGCGCCAACGCCTGCTCGGAAAGCATCCCAAGCGAGGGGGCGTTGTCACGGCCGTAGGGAGCATTCTGCAAATAGATGAAGACGCCTTCATCGGTTTTCAGCATCACGAAAGCCGTGCAATAATATTTCTGCCCGTAAGCCTCTTCCTCCGGGAAAATGCTTTCAGAGAAGAATACCTCCCCGTTTTCCCGTACTGTGGAATCGGTGTAGTGACCGTTCTCGTAAGCGAGTGTCGCCACGACCCCTTCGGGGAAGACGAGCGATCCATCCTGACCGACGCTTAACGTAAGCTCTTCGGCGGAAGAGATCTGCCCGGCCTCATTCCCTTTTTCGGCAACCATAATACCGATAGTCACCGCCGTATCACGGGCGGTAAGGGCCGAAAGATGCTGCTCGTTGATCCGGAATACCGCACGGAAGCCGGGCGTGCCGTATACGTGAAGCTGCCAGCTTGAAAAATCGATCGTTTTGTGGATGGTGGCTTCCTCGTAATGCTCAAGAAGCTCGTTTTCCACCGCCTTTTCAAGGCGGGCCTGCAGAATCGCGTTGTAATGCAGGCTTTCGGGATCAACATCCGAAAAGCTTTCAAAGACACGCTCCCGGCTTTCAGCCGAAAGGGCCATCAGCGAAGTAACGTTCAAGAAATAGTTTTCGCAAAGCGCGCGGAAGGAGAGGGCCGCTTTGCTTTCGCTTTCGAGGGAATACAGCATTTCGAAAAGAAGTGCCTCATACTTCGCGACCGAATTCACACGGTCATCCCCCAGCTGCATCTCCATAAGCCCATCGAACAGCTTTTCCCGCTGCGCCTCGGTCAGGATCGGATACAGCGAAAGATCGAAGCCATAGTAGCCGGCAAGATCGGCAAAGTGATTCTGCTTGATCTCCGTCTCGGTCAAGGTACAGTCATAGACGCGGGCGGCGTATAACGTAAGATTTCCGCGGTTACCGACCGAGCCGGGCTGATTGTCGGTATAAGTGAGCCCCTCCGCCTTGAACAGAAGGCTTCCGTTTCCATAGGCGTATACGTCCATCATGTTGACTTGATACGGACCGTAGAAGCCGGCCGTCCCATCAGCGACCTCTTTAACCGATTTGGTGTCATAATAGGGTCCGCGCAGAGCGATCGACGCGCTGTCAGCCGTTACGGCGGTAGCCGTCTTGGCCCCCTTATCGACAGAGGCCTCGTCGGTCGTCATCCACTCGTTTCCGTTTCCGTCACGGAAAGCATACTCGCTGTTTCCTTTGTCAACAAGGAAGAAATAGGTGTTCTTTGCGGTTCCGTTCATCCAATAAAGCGAGCCATTCGCGATATCGATATACAGCTTTTCGATTCCGCTCGTCCGATAAACGTAATGCGTACCGTCGGTCTGCAGCTCCTCGGCGGCGGGAATATCGGAGGCCTTCGCGGTATAGGCAAGGTTTCCGTGCTCATCTTTGTAATAATCGATCGTATAGCTCTTTGTTTCTTTTTCCTTTTTATCCAGCACCAAGGTGATATCCGACGAGCAATAGTTAGTCACCGTGGAAAAGGCCTTCGTTTGCCCGTACTGGCGTATTGCCGAGCCCTCGGAAAGCGTAAGCGCGTACGGATAGGAGGCGGCGCCAAAGCCAAAATACTGAACCGATCCCACGTAGGCCGTTATTTTATCGTTCGACTTTCCGGTACGGAAGGAGGTGCGTAACCCATCCAGCTGCAGCTCGGCCTGGGCGCCGCTGAATCCTCCGTTTTTATCCTTTACCCCCGCAACGATCTGATAGGTAACGTCCGACTCCTTGCCGGGAGAATAAAGACCCACCGAATTGTTAAAGCCGCATTCAAGACAGCCATCTCCGTATTTACGGATGTTCGTATGCGCCCAACCGGCAGAGGAAATATCCACCATGAAAAAGGCATTGGCACGGTCAGCGCCATCGCCACCGCGGAAGCGGTACTTGGCGAAAAGCTGATCCATGTTATAGGGCTGCTCTGGATTGTCCGTATGAACGGTCGTGACGCGATCGGCCGCCTTCAGATTCTGCGTCGCCTCGTCTTGGTAGCTGACCGTATCGTATACGTAGCCGTCGCTTTCCCTGGCGGCAAAAAAGTCTACCCAAACGGTCAGATGGTCTTGCTTTACGTAAAGATCCTTATACGTAATGACGTTTTGGTTGATGTAGTCGCCGTAATTCTCTTCGATAACGGTCAAAATAGCGCTTTCGAGGGCCGCTTGAACACTTTCGGCGCTTTTATCGGCTAAGCTGAGAACGATGCCGTAGACCGTTTGACGATACTCGACCGGCAAAACACGGAGACCTTGAATGTCCACCCGCAGCTCTTTGGCAAGATCGGCAAAATCAAAGCGGCTCGGATTTACGGTATCCTCCTTAAGAAGGGCTCCGTATACCTCGTTGTCTACCTCCTCGGTCACACGCTCCTGCAGCTGCGCTCTGTACGCTTCGTCAAGACCGACGGTGTCGGTCAAAAAGCTTTCGGCGACCGCCACACGCTCGCTATCGGTCAGCTTATCGTAGAAGCCGAAATCCAGCTTATAATACTTAACAAGGTCGGCAAAATGGTTCAGTGCCATTTCCTCATCGGTAAGTGACCGACTGTAAATGCGCAGGGCGTAAAGGCCCGCCGTGGTCGAATTGCGGTAGTTGAAGAGGAGAGAAAGGTTGCTGGACGTGCCGTAGGTCACGTTGGCATCCTCAAGCGCCTCGTCGGTATACTGCAAAAGATCGGTCCCGTTATAATACAGCTCGGCCTTACCGGTAGCCGTACCCGAGGCAGGCTTTTCGGGGGCCGTGGAGATCATCGTGAAGGTGGCGACCGCCGTCTTGGAGAAGGGGACGGTGACCGTGGGCGTTTTCACGGAGGTACCGCTATACGAGGAGCAGTATACCAGCTTATAATTGTTTTCGTCGTAGGCATTGATCTTCAGCGGAATGCCGCGAAACACCAGCCAATTTTCCGCGTTGTATTGCGGGGCAAAATCCCCGGCAGCGGACGTACCGCTACCGGCGGGCGTCATCACCGCCTGCATCGTGTAGGTGCTGTTCCACGTGCCGGCGTGCTCGCCGCCGACCGAGAGATATACGTTGTTATTGAGGCCCTTGACAAACTGGATATAGCCTTCCGCGAGGTAAAAGGCGGGCGTCTTATTCTGTTTTAAGGTCACCTCGTCGATAACGTTCTCGTCCTTTCCCATGGATAAGGCAAAGCCGGATCCCTTCCATGCGGTATTGTTCATCCACACGCGGGCCGCATAGGAAGGATCCCCCTCGTTGTTGCCGAAATAGGTCGTGCAAGCCGCCTTAAAGATAGGCTTCAGCGTACGCGAAAGCTCGGTAACCCCATCGGTATCGTAGACGATATCCCACCGCTCGGATTCTTCATCGAACTCCTCGCGCAGGTAGGGCACGGTTGGCATGGGATTATCCGTATTCCAATACGCATTGGCAAAAAAGAAGTCGATAGCATGGGTAAGCCCCTCCTGCACGTAAAGGGCGTTATACGCCTCTTCGGTCGGGTAGGACGTAGTCGCTTCGGTTCCCTCGGCCACCGCGGGAAGAAGGAAAAGCGGCAGGGCCGTTACCGTCATCAACACGGCAAGGAACAAGGAAAGAATTCGTTTTTTCATAAAAAACTCCTTTTTGAAAGCATCGGTAAGCGCCAAGCCCTGCTTTCGGGGCCGCGCAGGTCGCCGTTCAAGGGCTGCCCGGCCGACGCGGGACTGATTCGTTCGAAAATATCCGTATTATAAGTTAATTATAAAAAATTCACCTTTTCCTGTCAATTAATTCTTTGCTCAAATGTATGCATTTATCACTCTGCCGTTTTTGAAAACTCTTATTTACAGGGGGGAAGCGAAGGCTTCGGTTTCCGCAAAAGGGAGCATTACTTATACGCAGAAGCAAAAGAAGAAAACAGGCAGGAAGATCCTGCCTGTTTTCTTGCTTTTTCATTGATATCAATTCAGTCTTTCCTTTGGAATCGGAAAGATCCTTCCCGACTCATTGCGCGGGCATGACCTTTCTTACCTCATTGAACCCGTTCGGCAATACGATATCGCCGCCAAGGTTATAGTGGTAAGCAAGGATCTCATCCAGAAGGTCGATCAGAAGATCCAGCTGTGCTTCGTCGTTATACCAGATGTAAAGATCCCCACCCTGAACGGTTACACCGTAGCTGCTCTTGTCGTAGACCGAGTCGAACTTGCCGATATAAATACCGGATTCCTCGATCTCGCCCTCAATAAGCGAAACACCGAAATAGAAGTCCATCAGGGCGTTGACACGATCCAGCGCCGTGCGATTGCTGCTTTCCAGCGAAACACGCAGATCCGAAAGGGCCTTATTGCCAATGAAGGCGGCGACCTTATTGTAACCGTCATCCTCCAGGTACTTGGTCAAGACCGTCTGTACATTGGGGTAAGTCCAGTTGAGGGCCAACGCCTGCTCGGAGAATTCGCCAAGCGAGGGGGCGTTATCGCGACCGTAGGGCGCATTCTGCAGGTAAACGATATTTTTGCCGTCGGCCGTCTTCAGCACTACAAAGGCAACGCAATAATATTTCTGTCCGTAGGATTCCTCATCCGGGAAAACACCTTCCGAGAAGAAGACCTCTCCGTTTTCCTGTATGACCGCATCGGTATAGCTACCGTTTTCATACGCGATCGTTGTCTCGACACCGTCGGGGAAGACGAGCGTACCGTCGGAGCCGATACTTACCGTAAGCCCGTCGATCGAAGCGATCTGACCGGACTTGTTCCCCTTTTCGGCGATCATGATACCGATCGTGGCCATCGCATTACGCGCGGTAAAGGTAGAAAGGTGCTGCTCATTCAGCTCAAAGACGGCACGGAAGCCGGGATCGCCGTACACGTGAAGCTGCCAGCTTGAGAAGTCGATCGTTTTATGAATGGTAGCTCCCTCGTAGTTGTTAAAGAGCTCATCCTCCACGGCCTTTTCAAGGCGCGCCTGCAGAATGGCGCTGTAGTGCAGGCTTTCGGGATTGACGTCCGCAAAGCTTTCAAAGACGTTCTCCTGGCTTTCGACCGAAAGCTTCAGGAGCGAATCGACGTTAAGCAGGTAGTTCTCGCAAAGCTTATGGAAGGAAAGAGCGGCTTCACTTTCACTCTCAAAGGAGTAAAGCAGCTCGGAAAGGACGTTCTCGTAGCGGAGAATACAGGATTCGCGGTTGTCGCCCAGCTGCATAGTCGCCAGCGAATCGTAAAGGCTCATCTTCTGCTCATCGGTCAGGATGGCGTAAAGCGACAGATCAAAGCCGTAGTACCCCGCAAGATCGGCAAAGTGGTTCTGGCGGATCTCCTCCTGCGTCAGGACGCAGTCGTAGGTACGGATGGCATAGATCGTCATATCGGCACCGGAGCCGAGAAGACCTTGCTGGTCGTTACGGTAGGTGACATCCTCTACCTTATACGCGAGCGTGCCGTTCGCGTAGGCGGAGACCGTCATGGTCATAAACTCGAAGGGGCCGTATGCATTCATCGAGCCGACGGGCGCCTCGGTGATCTTATTGTTATCATACAGCGGGCCGACCATCGTGACCGCTTCGTTGTCGGCGGTCTTACCGGTGGCCTTACGCGTGGTTTCGTTGATGCTCTCCGCGTCGGTCAGGATCCATTCGTTTCCGTCCAGATCGCAGTAAGCATAGGAGCCGTTGCCCTTATCGACCAGGTAGAAGTTCTTCTGCCAGCCGTTTTTGTTCGTATAAAGGTTTCCGGCTTTGTCAACGTAAAGCTTGGCTTCGCCTTGCGTTTTGTATTCGTAGTAGCCGGCCGTACCGATGGGCGTCAGGGCCGATACGTCGGGGGCGGAATCCAGCTTCGCGATATACGCCGGATTGCCGTTGCTGTCGGTCATATAGCCGATCTCGTACATAAAGGGTCTTTCTTTCGCCTTTTTAACGACCATCGTTACGTCGGAGGAGAAGGTCATATCCCCGAAGGTGACCTGCTTACCGGCCGAAAGACGAACCATGTTTTTCCCGTCGATCGTCGCGCCGTTGTCGGCGGTACCGAAGCCGTAATAGGTCAGCGTGCCGATAAAGCCTTTCCCCTGCGCGTCGGTTCCGTAGTTAAAGCGGATACCGTCAAGCTGGGTATACGAGCCGCCGGCTCTCGCGCCGTTCTTCCCGTTGGTGCCGGTGACCAGCTGATAGGTCGCGTCCAGCATGCTGCCGGGAGAATACAGACCGATCATATTCTGATAACCGGTCTTGAGGCACCCGTCTCCGTAAGCGCGGATGTTGGTGCTGCCGAGCGTGGGCATCGCCTTAAAATAGAAGGAATTAACGCGCGAGTTTTCTCCCTCGCCGCGGAAGCGGTACTTCGCGAAAAGCTGGTCGGCGTTATAGGGCTTCTCGAGGTTTCCGATGTGGTTGGTCTCACTTTGCTCGGTTCCGTCGGGATAGCTGACCTGATCGTACACAAGGCCGTCCGATTCCTTCGCGGCGAAGAAATCGACCCATACCTTCAAATTGTCCTGCTTGACGTACAGATCCTTATAAGTAAGCGAGGTCTGCTCGGTCACGTAATCGCCGAAATTTTCCTCGATGATCCCGTTGATGGTCTGCTCGATGACAGCCTCGATGCTTTCCTTATCCTTTACGATCAGGCCGAGGACCGCGCTGTAAACCGTTTGACGGTATTCGATCGGCAGGGCGCGTACGCCGCTGATATCCAGCTTAAGGCTCTTGGCAAGCTCGGTGAATTCCGCACAGCCGGAGTTAATGGTATCCTCAAGCAGAAGCGCGCCGTAGACCAGATCCTCGATCTTTTCGGTCACGTGCAGGCGCAGCTCGGCCACGTAGGCCTCGTCGTGATTGCCGACCGTCTCATTGGCGAAGGTCTTCGCAAGCTCCAGCTTCTCGGGCGAGGTAAGGCTTACGTAGCCGTCAAGATTCAGCTTATAGTATTTCGCAAGGTCCGCGAAATGGTTGAGGGCGATATCGTCCGCCGTCAGCGCACGGTCATAGATACGGATCGCGTACAGCTTCTGATTGGTCGAACGGTAGTAGTTGATCATCGAGATCTTCAGGATATCGTCGCTAACACCGGCCGTGTAGCTGATGCTGTTATCGACCAGCTTTTTGGTGTTGTAGTGGATTACCAGACGGCCGGAAAGCGCCTTGCGCGCGTCGGCCCCCGAAACCTCGGGATGCTCGACCATGACCGTCAGATCGCCGACCTTATCGGGAGCGATCGAGCCGTCGGTCGAGATGGTGCCGTAATCCACGTTTCCGTAGACCATGCCCCCGTTCTTAAAGACGAGCGCGCCATCGGTCCCCGGGGTAAGGCCGAGAGAAACACCGCGGTACAGCACGAAATACCGCTGACCGAGACGGTCACCGGGAGAAAGAACGTACTGGATCGAAGAAGCGCCCTGATAGCTTTCGCCGCTAAGCGAGAGCTTGGATTCAAGATAACCCGAGGCCCCCTTGAACTGCAGGTAGCCGTCCTCCAGCGTATGGCTTACGGCCTGCTGCTCACCGGTCTTATCGTGGTGGCTCTTCACACCGATAGTAGGAAAAACGACCGACAGCGTGCGGTTACCGGTGGTGCGGAAGGAGGCAAGGATCTCGTTCCAAGCCTTCGCATATTCTTTCTGGGCGGCGGAGAAGGCCGGCGTCAGTCCGACCGAAAGCAGCGTTCCGCCGGCGTCGAAGGACTCAACGACACGCTCCCCCTTCGTATCAAAGAGAAGCTCTCCGTCCTCCCCCGTCATGGCATACAGCTCCTTAGGAACGGTAACGGCCGTACCCTCGGGATCCCAGATGGGGTTGGTCTTAAACGTATCGAACTGATAAGAAAGCCCCAGCTGCACATACAGACTGTCATAGTCGAAGGCCTCCTCCTCAGACTGCTCTGCCGTTGCCGTGAAGGCGAAAAGCGGCACCGCCGAAAGCACCATAAGTACCGTCAGCAAAAAAGAAGCAATGCGTTTTTTCATGGTATTTCTCCTTAAATCTTTCCCGTTTTCTGAAGCGGGGAAACTTTTCAGTATAAATTTTATCATATAAAATAAAAAAAAGCAAGAAAAAGAAAGGGCAAGGAAGCATTTTTTACATATATTCCAAAACTCGCTCTCCCTCATTGGCGAGAGTGACAAAAAAGACGCCGCCGAACGGCGACGTCCTTCTTTTTCAATGCAAAAAATTCAATATTTTGGATCCATCCCGATCTCTCCCGCGCGGCGAAGCGACATCTTGGTCACGCCGGGGCCGATCAGCTCGTATATCAGCGTAGCGCAAAGAATAACGGCACGGATCTCGGTGGCATATTGCGGCACGGTCTCGGCAGCCGCCAGGGAAAGACCGATGGCAACGCCCGCCTGCGGCAAAAGCGAAAAGCCGAGGTAACGGCGCACCTTCTTCTCCGCGTGGCAGGCAATGGCCCCGAGGGCACTTCCGGCGATCTTTCCGCCGACACGGAAGACGATATAGACCGCCCCCACCAGCCCGACGAGCGGCAGGACCGACAGCTTCAGATCCGCACCCGAGGCAACGAAGAAGAGCATGAACATCGGGGGAGTCACGCCGTCACAAAGATCCATCAATGCGTTGACGTCGGGAGAGAAATTCGCGATGACTGCCCCCATCGCCATACAAAGAAGCAGCGAGGAGAAGCCGCAAAGCTCACTGATCCCGAGCCCCGCGAAGATGAAGGCAAAGATCAGCGAAAGGCGGTTCCCGTTCTTTTTGAAGAAGCGAAGCGGGATAAGGAACAAAAAGCCGAGAAGCCCACCCGCGACCACAGCGCCGCCGATCTCCCAAAGCGGAGCAAGGATCGCCTCGAACCCAAAGCCCGCGGTTCCGTTCAGGATCCCGGCAGCGGTGGAGCAAAGAGAGAAAAGGATAAGCGCCGTCGCGTCGTCGATCGCGACGACCGAAAGCAGCGTTTCGGTCACAGGACCCTTGGCGCGGTACTGCTTGATGACCATAACCGTCGCCGCCGGGGCGGTCGCCGCCGCGATCGAGGCAAGCACCAGCGAAAAGGCGACCTCCTGCCCGATGGCGACAAGCCCCAGAAATACGAACGCCACCGCGAAAAGCGATTCAAGGCAGGCGATCACGATCGGCAACTTGCCGACGCGCTTGAAATACGAAATTTTAAACTCGTTTCCGATCGAGAAGGCGATAAAGCCGAGTGAAACGTCGGAAACAATCGAAATGTCACCCAAAAAATTTTCGGAAACGATCCCGAGGACCGAAGGGCCGAGCAAGAGCCCCGCCACGATATACCCGGTCACGTTCGGAAGGCGGAAATACTTGGCGATGCGGCCGAACAGCATTCCCCCGAAGATCATAAGGGCCAAAGAGATCAAGGTATTCATAGCTTATTCGGGAAGCCCCTCCGCAAAGCTGACGGGCAGAGAAAAAAGGATCCCCGTCTCGGGGTGATCGAGCCCCCCCGTTACCTCGTTGGTCACCTTGGAAACCGTGGCTACCTGCTCGTCGGGTACCACCGTGAAGATGACCTTGCTTTCCTTTCTGGAAGCGTTGAACATATGGCGGAGCGAGCCGAGAAAGTGAAATTCATTATGCTCATGCAGCTCCTTGGCCATGCCGCGCCCATCGACAAAGGTGGCACCGGTGATGCCTGCCTCACTGAAGCGGAGAAGCAGATCGTCCAGCAGCTCGACCTTGTTTAAAACGATGCATACAACTTGCATAGTATCCTCCGAATTATTTTTGTTTTAGTAAAGAAAACATTACAAAATCGCGCCTTTGAGAAAAGGCGGGGACATCTTCTCTTCTGTTCTCCGTTTTTCGCGTTCGGCGCAAAAAATCCCATCGGACGCCCTCGTAAGAAAGCGCCCGATGGGATCCAAATCACGCCTCGGCGCCCTCGGCTGCCTCGGGCAGCACGATCTCAGCGCTTACGACAAAGCTTTTCACCGATTCGATCGAGCTTTCGCATTGCTTGCGGGTGGTGTAGGATTCGCCCATAAAAGCGGGGGCGACGCCGATGTTACGGAGAATGTAACGGAAGCGGCCGAACTTATCCTCGTCTACCGTGAAGTTACCGACATACACGGCACGCTTGAAGGACTTGATGCCCGCCTGGCACTGGCAAAGCTTTTCGTAGTTCTTACCGGTGTACAGGACCTGGCCGTTGTTGGCGACAAGGTAGAAACGGAATTCGCGGTCCTCTCCGCGGATGATCTCAAACTTTCCGAGGCGAGGGGTCGCGGCCTCCTTCGCGGCGACGGCATCCCAATCCACGTCGGCGGGGGTGCGGCGGGCGGCCTTCGCTTCAGCAAAGCGGGCAAGCTTTTCTTCGGTGGGGGTATACTCGGCGATCACCGAATCCACCGCAAAGCGCTTGACCGATTCAACGGCGCTTTCGCATTGCTTACGGGTCGAATAATTTTCACCGTAGTATTTACGGTTAAGTACGAAGCGGTAGTGGTCGTATTTATCGGCAAGGACCACGAAGTTGCCGCCGGCTACCGCGCGGCGGAAGGTATCGATCCCGACGAGGGCCCCCTCGAGCGTCGTGAACCCGATGCTCTCGTACAGCAGCTGGCCGTTGTTGGCAAGAAGATAGAAGCGATAGCCGTCACTGGCCAGATCGAAATCGAATTTACCCATAACGCGGGGCTCGCTTACCGGCTCGGCCTTCGGGGCGGCGGGGACCGCCTTCATCGGGGCGGGGGTCGCCTTGGGTGCGGCGGGCGCAGCAGGAGCGACTTTCACGGCGGGAGCGGCGGGCGCTTCCTTCACAGCCGGGGCCTCGGCCTTCGGGGCGGCAGCCGTAAAGGGCTTGGTCTGCGCAAAGGGCTTGGCCTGTACCGCCGGCTTTTCCTCAGCCTTCGGAGCGGCGGGCGCTTCCTTCACGGCAGGCGCCTCCTTCGCGACGGGCGCGGGCTCGGCAACGGGCGCGAGCTCGGCAACGGGCGCGGGCTCGGCAACGGGAGCAGGCTCCGCAGCGGCGACGGGCGCGGGCTCGGCGACGGGCGCCTCCTGCTTGATCGGCTCGGCCACCGGGGCGGCTACTTCTTTTTTCTTACGAAAAAAACTGAAAAGACCCATAAAAATCCCTCTTTCTGCCGACGGCTTTCCCCCGGCATTATAGTTTTATGCTTATATTATATATTCTTTCGTATGGAATTGCAAGTTGTTTTTGTGTTTTTTTCGTATTTTTTTATCAAAAATTCGAAAAACGTGGGGAATGCGGCCAAAAAAGCGAAAAAGGGGCCGTTATTCGACGCTGAAAAAAGCAGAAAAGCCTTTCCCTCTTCCCCCGTATTGACAATTTTCCCACCCGCTTTCTTCCGTTTTTTGATATTTATGTAAACTACACATTACAAGGAAAAGGCGGCGACGCGCGCTCCTTGCGGCGCCGCTTATAAAGAGCGCCTTGGCCGAAAAAGCCAAGGCGCTCTTTTGTATTCAGAAGGCGAAATATTCCTTCGCGTTCTTGTAGCAGATCCCCTCGACGATCTGCTTTAAGTGCTTTTCGTCGTTCGGGTATTCGCCGTTTTCGACCCATTTGCCAAGAAGGTTACAAAGGATGCGGCGGAAGTATTCGTGGCGGGGGTAGGAAACGAAGGAGCGGCTGTCGGTCAGCATACCGACGAAGCGGCCGAGGATCCCAAGGTTTCCAAGCGCCTGCATCTGCCCCTCCATGCCGTCACGCTGGTCGTTGAACCACCAGCCCGAGCCGAACTGAATCTTGCCGGGAATGCCGCCGCCCTGGAAGTTTCCGAGCATTGTGCCGAGCACGTAATTATCCTTAGGGTTGAGGGTGTAAAGTATCGTCTTGGGAAGACAGCTGTCCTTTTCAAGACTGTTCATAAATGCCGAAAGGTCCTCTGCGATAGCAAGGTCGTTTATCGAATCAAATCCGGTATCCGCACCAAGCTTTTCGTACATCTTTCTGTTATTGTTGCGAAGAGCGCCAATATGAAGCTGCATTGTCCAGCCGAGCTTTGTATATTCCT
>JAZNDS010000042.1:0-44983 GCA_045588145.1 Eubacteriales bacterium
ATAAGGACCTTGGGCATGGACTTGAAGACATCAAGGTTCAGCGAGAACTGCATGGCAACGGCCAGGGTGTGCGCGTCGACCACACCCTCAAAGCCGGCGAAGTACGTATCGTCTAACGTGGTCTCGGGGTACTGGACCGCATCGGTTTCTTCGGCCATAGCGGTGAAGATGAGCAGCGGCAGGGCCGTTGCGACCATCACGATGGCGAGAAGCAAGGAAAGAATGCGTTTTTTCATAACAAAAGCTCCTTACATTAAAATCTTGTTGCTTCCTTGTACCGCACCGCCGACTTCGACCGACGGCACGGATAGATTTACAATATATAGTATACAGGAAAACGCCTTTTCTGTCAAGGCGTCGGCAGGGGGCGTAGATGTAAAAAAACAAGCGATTTTATTGTGCGTTTCGTACAAAAATATGCATTTTTTGCGCCAAAATAATGTAAATTGGTCAATTATTTGACCCGAAGGCCTTGTCTTTTGGCCCGCTTTGAAAAGGGACACGCGCGCCTTTGGCGCCACGCCATGCCGCCTGTCGGCGGATAAAAAGAGAGCCGCTTACGGAAGCGGCTCACTCTCTTGTCTATCTATATCTTGCGGTTCTTTTTTATTTTTTTTACGCTGGAGAACAAGGGTCAGGATCATACCCACGACAATCGGCAGATAGAACGTTAAAAATCTCCAAATAAAGGTAGAGATGGCAACCAGCGGAGAGCCATTCCCGTATACGTGGGAGAAGAAGCCCACGTAGCTACCCTCGGCCGCCCCCATAGCACCCGGCATCGGCATGAAGGCGGAGATCAGGTAGACGAACGCCTGGCAGGAAATGACCGTCAGATAATCGACCCCCGAAAGGCCGAAGCCCCGGTAAATGACATAGGAGATCGTGAAATAAACGGTCAGCTGCGCGGCGGTCACGAGCATGGTCTTAAGGATCATGACCGGCTCCTTCACAATAAATTTCATATTGTTGAAGGAGGCGTTCATCGATTCCTCCAGGTTGTTGCAGGTCTTCTCGGGATCCTTTATCAGGTGGATCTTATGAAGCAGGAAGATGCATTTGCGAAGCACCGACATCGTCCAGTTCTTGCAGAAGGAGACGAGGATCAGGAAAACGATCACGGCGACGCAGGTAAGGAAGCCGACGATCGTCAAGGCCATCAGCCCCCCGAGCTCCTTGGTGAAGAAGGAGAAGCGAAGGATCAGAACGACGAGACAGTAAATGGTTTCGGTGATATGATAAAGGATCAGACGGGACATCAGCACCGAAACGGCGGCCGAGCCCGGGACCCCGTGGAAGGTCATGTAATACCCCTGCATGGGCTGCCCGCCCGAGGCAAAGGGGGTGATGCAGTTGAAATACTGCCCGATGATGGTGGTGGAAAGGGTGTGCCTGTATTTCTGCCCGGGGCAGACCTTGTTGAGAACGATCTGATTGCAAAGCGCTTCACACATCCAGTAAAGAACGATCAGGCCAAGGGCTATAAACAGATACCCGATGCGGATATTCGCAAAGGCCTTCAGAAGATCCTCTGTCTCGCCGACGCCGAAAAGATAGATCAGCATCAGAACAAAGGCGAACGCGCAAAAGATCAGGTTCAGCTTGGTTGATTTTTTCATGATGAAAGGCCGATCGGCAAACCCCCCTTTCCATAGATCGTTACGGTCATTTGTATGCCGCCCTCCTTCCCAACATGCGAAGGGAGCGACCCCAAAAACAGGAAAAATTCCCGTTTTTCCGCTTAAATCAAGGGTAGTATAGCACAAAAAAACGAAAATGTAAAGAGAATTTTTGAAAATGGGCCGTACAGCGGGAACCTTTGGGTCTCTTTTTCTGCAACGAAACCGCCTTTTGCCGTGCTTTTCATCTACGCGCCTTCCCTACTCACGCCACGCGGCCTGCCCCTTGCCGCAGGCAAATATCATGTTTCGTATGGCGGGCCATACGAAACATATCACAGATCCCAAAGGGATTTATATCACGGGGCGGACGAAGCGTCCGCCCCATCTTTGTCCCCCTTTTCGGCGAAAGCTTTGCTACACTTTTTAAGAAAGGAGGCATCGAAGCATGAAGCAACGAAGAAAGGAGGCGGCCGATGACCTATAAAAAAGAGCTTGCGTGGCAGCTGATCGAGCATTTTTCCTTTGCCCCCGGGGAGGAGCCGCCCACCTTTTCGGGCTTTCGGCAAAAGGTGGGGCTTTCGCTTTCCGATTTTCGCCGCTTTGCGGCGCGGCGGGATTTTTCGGCCGCGATCGAGGAGGCCAAGGAGCGCTACCGCGACACCCTTGCGGCGGGGGCCCTGATGAAGCGCTACGACCCCACCTTCGTGCGGCATCTGCTGTTTGAGGAGGAAAAGGACGGGCAGGCAAGCGTCGCGGCGGCGCCCTTTTCGGTCGAGATACGGGTGGTCGAATGAGGCTGGAGATCACCAAGCGCCAGAAGCGCTTTATCGACGCTGCCGAGACCGAGGTGCTGTTCGGCGGGGCGGCGGGCGGGGGAAAATCCTACGGACAGCTGGTAGACGCCCTGCTGTTCGCCCTGCGCTACCCCGGCAGCCGCCAGCTGCTTTTGCGCCGCACCTTCCCGGAGCTTGAGCGCTCACTGATCCGAAGCGCCCGCTCGCTTTACCCCGCCTCGCTCTTTTCCTACAACGCCACGCACCATACGGGGCGCTTCGCGAACGGCTCCCTGCTTGATTTCGGCTATTGCGCGGCCGAGGGGGACGTATACCAATACCAATCGGCCGAATACGACGTCATCCGCTTTGACGAGCTGACGCATTTCACCGAGTTTCAGTATCTGTACCTTATTTCGCGTATCCGCGGGGCCAACCCCTTTCCGAAGCAGATCAAATCCTCGACCAACCCCGGCGGCGTGGGACACGGGTGGGTCAAGGCCCGCTTCATCGACCCCTCGCCCCCCGATACCTCCTTTCTGGGAGAGGACGGCGTGAAGCGGATCTTTTTGCCCGCCAAGATCGCCGACAACCGCTTTCTGCTTCGCGCCGACCCCGATTACAAGCGGCGGCTGGAGGCCTTGCCCCCGATCGAGAGGCGGGCGCTGCTTCTCGGGGACTGGAACCTGTTCGCGGGGCAGTTCTTCCCCGAGTTTTCCTATGAAAAGCACACCTGCGTCCCCTTTCGTATCCCCGATTCCTTCCGCCGCTACCGCACGATCGACTACGGGCTTGACCGCCTGGCGGTGCTTTGGATCGCGCTCTCCCCCGACGGGCGGGTGTACGTCTACCGCGAGCTGTGCGAAAGCAACCGCATCATCAGCGAGGCGGCCGAGCGGATCAAGGAAATGACCCCCGAGGGAGAGAGGATCCACGCGACGCTTGCGCCCCCCGACCTTTTCGGGCGGGTGCAGGAGAGCGGACGGACACGCGCCTCGATCTTTGCCGAGCACGGGATCCTCTTCACCCGCTCGTCAAACGACCGCGAGGCGGGCTGGCTTGCGATCAAGGAGCTTTTGCGCGAGGGTGGGGACGGGGCGCCCCGCCTGCAGATCTTCCGCACCTGTACCGAGCTTTGCCGCTGTCTTCCGATGCTTCTTTTCGATAAGACCAACCCCTCGGACGTCGCGACCGAGCCGCACGCCATCACCCACGCCCCCGACGCGCTTCGCGGCTTTGCCGTCAGCTTCTGCCGCCCCGCCCCCGACGAGAGCGTGGCGAAGCGGCGTCCCTGGACGCCCGATATGTGGCAGGATTATTACGCCGCCACCGAAAGCGAGCGCCCCTACCTTATCAAAAAATACGGAGAACCACTATGATACCAACCAAAAAAGAGGAAAGGCTTGGCTATTTCCAAGACCTTTACGAAAAGGCGAAGATCGCCTTCTCGGCCGAGCAGGAGCTGTTGCGCCGCCATATGGCGCAATACCGCGGAAGCTGTGAGATAGACGGCTCCCCCACCCCTGCCACGGCCATACGGAATATTACCTATGAGATCATTGAGGGGCAGATCTCCTCCACCATTCCCGCCCCCAAGGTCTCCCCCCTGCGTGTCGGCGAGGCGGGAGAAAGAAACGCCGTGGCCATTGAGCGGCTGTGCGCCCGCCTGCGGGACGAGCTTCCCTTTGAGCGCCTGAACGATCTTGACGAGCGCTATACCACCATCTACGGCGCCTCGGTCTGGCTGGTGGAATGGGACAGCACGATCGAGCGGGCGGGGGAAAGAGGCGGCATCCGCGTCAGCTGTCTTTCGCCCGAAAGCTTTATCCCCCAGCCGCACATGGAGGAGATCGCGGATATGGAGTACTGCTTCCTGCGGTTTTCGGTCCCGCGGGCCGAGCTGCGCCGCCGCTACGGGATCGACGCGAGGGAGGAGCTTCTGGCCGATGCCGAAAGCGACAGCACGATCACCGACGAAGACACCGTGACCGTTGTTACCTGCTTCTATAAGGACGGGGAGGGGCAGGTCGGCCGCTTCGTGTTTTCGGGCGGCGCGATCCTTTCCGACCTTGCGGACTACTACGGACGGAAGCGGCGCGTCTGCACCCGCTGCCACGCCCCGCACGGCGAATGCGATTGCAATGTTTCTTTTACATTTGAAGAGGTTGACGAGGAAATGCTACCCCTTCCGGCCGAGGATGGGCTGACGAAGAGGACAGGCCGTGTTGCCTTTTACCGCCCCCGCCGCTTCCCCGTCGTTTTGCGGAAGAACATCTCCCGCGCGGGAAGCTGCCTCGGCCAATCCGACTGTGAGGTCATACGCCCCCAGCAGCAGCAGATCAACAAGCTGGAGTCGCGCATACAGGCCAAGCTGATGCGCTCCGGGATCACGCCGATCATGCCCGAGGGGGCACGCGTTTGCCCCGATAACAGCATCTTCGGGCAGGTGCTTCGCCTGGCGCCGGGGGAAAGCGCCTCGATGTACGGGGTGATCGATACCACCCCCGATATCTCCCAGGAGATCGCGCAATCGAACCGCCTTTACGAGCAGGCGCGGCGCATCGTCGGGATCTCGGATTCCTTCGTCGGGCTTTCGGACGATACGGCCTCCTCGGGCTATGCCAAGCGGCTGCAGATCGAGCAGGCGGCGGGGCGCCTTGATTCCAAGCGCCGCATGAAGGAGGCGGCCTACGCCGACATCGACCGCCTGATCTTTGAATTTACCCTTGCGTATGCCGACGAGGAAAAGCGGGTCAGCTACCGCGACGCTTACGGCCGCTTACACGAAAGCTGCTTCAACCGCTACGATTTTCTTTTCCTTGACGAGCGGAGCGGGCGCTTTCTTTACGACGACGCTTACCTTTTCGCCACCGACAAGAACGGCGGGATCGAGCAGCAGCGCGAGGCGCTCTGGAGCCGGAACCTCGAAAATCTGCGCGCCGGCACGCTGGGGGATCCCGGCGACCCCGTCACGCTTTTGCGCTATTGGCAGAATCAGGAGAGGGCGCATTACCCGTACGCAAGGGAAAACGTCGAATATTTCAGCGACGTACTGAAAAACAAGGAGGAAAGAGGAGAGATCTATGAAGCAAACGATCAGTCAGAGTGTTAAGAATTATCTTGCCGCCGGGACAAAGACCCGCGGGGCCAAGTCCTTCGGGGATTGGCTGCGTGAGGAGAAAAAGAGGCGGGAGGACGAAAGGGTCCGCGGGGAGCTGCACGCCGAGGCCGCCCGCCGGGCGGCGGGATACGGCATGGGCGGCGAAGCGCTCGCCAAGGACGGCCTTATCGGCGACGGCTACGCCGCTTTTCTGCAAAAGCAGGCCGAAGGGCGGCTTCAGGACGCGCTTTTCGCCTTGGATGAAAAAGGGCAAAAGGCATCCACCGAGGAGGCCGCGGGATACGCCGCGTATCTTTCCGCCCTTCGGGAAGGGCAGCTCGGGGCGGTGGAAAAGGCGGTCAACGAGGCCTTGAATACCCCCGCCCACAATAAGCCGAGCATTTCCCCCGCCCTTTCGGCGCTGGGGCTGACCGAAAAGCAGATCGAAACGGTCCTTACAGAATACAAGGGCGGGGTATCGGCCACCGAGGATCCCTCCTTTATCTATTCGATCGCCCGCCACTTAACGAAATTCGGCTATTCGTACGAAAGAGCCTACGTCTTCTGCCGCACGGCAGGTCTTTCCGAGGAAAAATCGCTGGAGCTTGCCACTCTTATGTCGGCGGAGGCGGAAAAGAAATCGGCCTATATGGAGGAGCTTCTCGAAAAGAGCAAGGTGGAGCCGGAGCGGCCGTTGCTTTCGGTCATCAACCCGAACCTGTATTAAGGAAGCGGGCGGTACGGCCCATCTGTGTCCCCCTTTTTTGTCACTTTTTTGCTACACTCAAGAAAAGGGAAGAAAGAAGGCCCGGGGACCTTTTCCCCTTTATGTGATTTCATTCCCTTTTTTAAAAAGCAAAGAAAGGAGAAGCCATGAACAACAATCCCTACGCGACCAATCGGGCCGGGAAGATCCAGGCCCCCAAAAGCCCCCATACGGGCGACCCGAAGGTGACCCGCACGGTTGCCGACGAAAAGAGCGATCTGCGAAGCCGCAGTAAGTAAAAAAAGAAAGGAACCGTTATGGAAGAAATTTTGCAGGAAATGACGTCCCCCACGGAGGAGGGGACCCCCGAGGAAGCGGCGGGGAATGTGCCCGAGGAGGGTGTAAGTCCCCCGCCCGCCACCGAGGAGCAAGCAGGGGAAAGCCCCAAAAACGAGCCCTCCCCTTCCCCCGATTTTGAGGAAATGGCCGCCCATGATCTTCAGGAGATAAAGAGCGCCTTTCCCGAGCTTTCGCACCTCGAAAGCCTTACCGAGCTTTCGGGGCTCGCGCGCTACGGAGAGCTGCGCGAGGCGGGGCTCAGCGCCGTGGAGGCAGCGGCCGCCACGCAATACGAGCGACTGAGAAAGCCCCGCGAGGATACCCGCGCGCATCTTTCTTCCTCGGTCCCCCGTCACACCTCCCCCTCGGGCGGGGGCATCAGCATCGGGGAGCTTTCCGCCGCCCGCGATCTTTTCCCGACGCTCTCCGATCGGGAGATCGAGGCGCTTTATAAGCGCGCCTCGCGGAAGCGCCCCCAATAAATCATTAAAAAAAGGAGTACCCTATGTCCATTCTTTATTCGGTAACGGGCGATTTGCATAACGCCGCGATCGGTAAGCTGGAGACCCCCATCAAAATGGTGATCGAGCACGAATCCGATCTGCAGACCAAAAAAGGCGGTATTGCCGATTGGCTCTTTAACATCGAGCGCTCGAACCGCTTTGGCGAGACCATCGTCGGCCAGAACGAATTCGGCGTCTTCGAAGCCGCCGCCGAGGGCGCAGGCGCCGCCTCGGACGGGATCGAGGAGACCTACAAAAAGTTTATCGAGCATATCCAGTTTATGAAGGAGTTCACCATCACCGCCCGCATGATGGAGGACGCCAACTACGGCGTCGCGGCCGACGCGCGCCGCCGCGCCGAGAACTTCACCCGCGCCTATTACAAGACCATGCATAAGATCTGCGAATACGCCCTGTCGAACGGCACCGCGACGAGCGGCAGCTTCGCGGGCGCCACGCTGGATCTTACCGCCCCCGACGGGCTTCCCCTCTTTTCCTCGGCGCATACCTACGGCAAGAGCGGCGCGAAGGGCACCCAGTCCAACTACTTCTCGGGCTCGATGTTCTCTTCGACCTCGGCCTTTGAAGAGGCCCTTGGCCTGCTTGCCTCCAAGATCCGCAACATGAAGGACGAGAACGGCGAGGTGCTCGGCTACACCGCCGACACCATCATTCTGCCCGGCAACCGCCCCGCCGCCGAGACCATCGTTAAGAAGGTATGCGGCAGTGAGGGGGCGACCGGCAACGGCTATAACGACATCAACCTGCAGTACGGCAACTGGAACATCGTCGTCATGCCCGATTGGCAGACCTCCGACGACCGCCTGATGGTCCTTTCGAGCGAGGCCAACCGCAACCTTGGCGGCAATATGTTCTTTAACCGCGTGCCGCTGACCGTTTCCAACTGGGTCGACCACCACACGGGCAACTACATCTGGAACGGCCGTTGCCGCTTCGGCGTCGGCTTCGGCACCTATAAGCACATCCTGCTTGCCGTAGACAGCGATACCACCGTAAGCGGCACCGAAGCGCTTCGCTGAGGAGTCGCCCATGACGGTACAAGCGCTTAAGGAGGCTGTCGTTCACCTCGGCTTCTCGGAAACGCTTGACGACAACGACGCGCTCTTCCGTGAAAGCGCCGAGCGGGCGCTGGCCGAGCTTTCGGGCATCGCGCCGAAAACAGCAAGCTATACCCTGTATCACCTGCCGCCGCGCCCCCGCTATCAAAGAAAGGGGCCGATCCCGATCAAGGGAAGCCTTACGCTTGCCTTTCCCCACGGTCAAAGCTTCTTTCTGCGGCTTACGGGCAAGGGGAGTGTGACGGTTAAGGCGGGGGGCGAGGAAAAAAGCTATGCGGTCAGTACCGCAAGCGGAGAAGGAAGGGCCTTCCTTTCGACGCTCTCCGCCGAAGAGGGAGAAATCGTTTTCTCTTTTTGGGGGGAGAGCGGGCTGACCCTGCTTTCGCTGGCGGTCTACGAGGAGGCTCTCTCCTCCCCGCCCGACCCCTTCGGCAGCAGCCGCTACGACCTTTCCGCGCTGATCGACGATTTTGGCGCCCTTAGCTCGCCTCCCGCAAAAAAAGGGGGGCAAAGGCCGATCGGAGGGGACGGGTACCGCCTTGAAAGCGGACACCTGCTTTCCCTGCCGAACGATGCCCCCGCCACGCTGACGCTCACCTATCGGCGGCGCCTTTCGCTTCCCGAGGAGGGAGAGCTGCCGCTGACTGAGGAGGAAAGCCAGCTGCTGCCGCTTCTTTGCGCCGCCTACGTCTGGCTGGAGGACGACCCCGACAAGGCCGCCTTTTATTTCAACCGCTTTCGCGAGGGGGAGGGGAGGCTTGTCCGCGGGTACGCGACGGCCGCCCCCTACAACGATCGGACCGGTTGGGGATAAGGAGGAAAAATAGTGCAAAGTAGTGTTTACGATATTGTCTACGACGACCTGAAGGGCGTTGATTTTTCCGAGGATGCCTCGTTGGTATCCCCCCATCGCTTCCCGTATCTTGAGAATATGTACCGTGACTACGGCGGGGCCACAAACGCCGGAGTAGAGACCATCCCAGGTTTCCGTAGCCTTTACGGGTTTGGGGGCCGTATTCACGGACTTTTTGAATCCCCCGAAAGAGAGCGCGCTCTTCTCGTCCACGCGGGAAGCTCTCTTTTCCGTGTCCCGCTAAAAGAGCGGGACACGCTCTCCTCTCTTGCCCCCTGCCGCGACCCCGCGGGCGCGCCCTTCACGCTGGCAAACGAAAAAAGCGCCGCCCTTTCCTACAACGGGCGGCTTCTGCTGCTTGACGGCGGGCGCTACGCCTTTTACGAGGGGGGCGCGCTGGCCGCCGCCCACGATCGGGCGTACATCCCCACGCTTTACCGAAACGAAGAGCCCTACGAGCAAAAAAATCTTCTGACGCGGCAGTTTACCGAGGAGTATGACCTTTTTGACCTTTCGGCCTACCGCTACGGAACCGACTCGCTTACCTACCGCATCCGCTACGATGGGCTTTGCTACGTTTCGGGGATCACGGGGGAGGACGAGGTCGTGGTCGTGCCCCCGCGTGTCACCCTCGGCAAGCGGGAATACGCGGTCGCGGGGATCGAGTGTGACGCCTTCCGCGATAACGCCCATATCCGCGAGCTGATCGTTTCGGAGGGGGTCGTGGAGCTTGACTACCGCGCCCTTGCCCATATGCAGGCGCTTGAATGCGTCGTTCTGCCCGATACCGTTACCGTGATCAAAAGCCAGTGCCTTGCCTATTGCCCGAAGCTTCGCGACCTGTATGTAACGCGAAAGCTCCTGATCGTTGAGGATCACGCCTTTGACGGCAGCCCCTTGGCGAACGTCTATTACGGCGGCTCGTTCGTTGATTTTCACGCGATCGAGGGGGCCGCGACGCTTTACGACGTGGTCGACCCGCGGGAAAGAGTGCTTCATACCGAAACGCTTTACCGCAAGCTGCGCCTGCTCTTCTCCTTTTCGGAAAAGACCGAGGCGCTTCTCGGGGTCCGCCTCGGGGAGGAGGAGATCCCCGAGGCGGAGGGAACGCTCTCTTACCGCCCGCTTTACGAAAAGGAGGGGGAGGAGACGCTCGTTTCGGGGATCCTGCTTCTGGCCGACGAGGAGACGCTGCTTTATGGGAAAACGCTTTCTCTTTCCGGCCGCTTCCGTGACGGCTTTGCCGAGCAGATAAGACCGACCCACCCCGCTTACCAAGGCTCGGGGCAGGAGGCGATCGAGCGGTGCCGCCTGCTTTGCCTTTTTGCGGACCGTGTCTTTCTTTCGGGGAACCCCGACCTGCCCGGCACGGTCTTTTACAGCCAGCGAACGAAAAGCGGGGAGAACGACCCCTTTTATTTCGGTAGCCTGAACTATTTCACCGACGGGAACGGGGTCCTGCCCATCACCGCCATGACGGCCAGCGCCTCGACCCTCTTCGTCTTTTCGGAGGGAGGCATGGGAGAGGCGGGGGTCTTCTGCCATGTGAGAGAGGAGACCGGGAACGATATGGTCAGCCTGATCTTCCCGGTCGCCGAGGGGGGCTTTCACGTAGGCTGCCTCGGCGCCGCCGCCACCTTTCTTGACGACACCGTCTTCCTTTCGGAGCGGGGGCTGGACGCCGTGGAGTCGCCCACCCTTGCGGGGGAGCGGGCCATCGGGCACCGCTCTTCGGCAGTCGACCGCCGCCTTCTTGCGGAGGACCTGTCGCGCGCCGCGCTTTTCCGCTTCGGCCCCTATCTCGGCATCGGGATCGACGGGCGGGTCTACCTTTGCGACGGCAACCAGCCCTGCACCCGACAGGGCGGCCGTGAATACGAATGGTATTACCTTTCGGACATCGGCGTTTATATCGGCCAGACCGACCGATACCATACGCTTTCGGTCCTGCCGCAAAGCCTTGTGGGAAGGACCGTGACGGTAGGGGGGCAAAGCCTTCCGCTTTCCCTTACCGAGGGCGAGGAGCCGATCGAAGGGGAAACGGTATACAGCGCGCAAAGCGACGACGGCGCGGTAACGGTGTATTACGTCAGGCGCTTGGAGAAGATCTTTCCCGTGGACTGTCACGGAGAAAAAAGCGGCGGCGTCTTCTCCCCCGCCACCGTCTTTTGCGAAGCCGACGGCCTTCTTTTCTTCGGAACGGCCGACGGCACCCTTCTGCTTTTCAACACCGACAAGCGCGAAAGCGACGGCCTGATCCCGCGCCGCTACTACAGCTTTAACGGACGCGCGTATTTTTCGGGCTGCGCCACAAAAAGCGAGAACGGCGGCCGCCCGAATCAGCAAAAAAGCACCGTAAAGGGCTATGGCGCCGTGAAGCTGAAGGCCATGACGGGCGGAAGGATCGGTGTACGGGTCCGTACCGAGCGAGAGGACTGGCAGGATTGCGACACCCTGTACGGCGGTCGGCTCGATTTTAGCGAAACCGATTTCGCAGTCGCGGAATTTTCCTCTCTGCCCGAAACCGTCGTTCCGCTGCGGGAGAAGAAAAAGCGCTGGGTCGAAAAGCAGCTTCTCTTCTTCTCGGAGGAATACACACGGCCCTTCGGTCTCTTTTCGATCACCTACCGCTACCGTGTCGCAGGAAGGATCAAATCATGAGTATACAGAAAATCAGCGAAAGCGAGGTGCGCTCCCTTTGGGTCCAGCGCCTTGCCGACACGCCGAACCGCGCGGGGCGGTACGGCACCCCGGGGCTCTCGGCCGCCGAAATGAAGGCGGCCTACGACGCCCTTTCGCTTCGCCTTGTCGAAGCCTATAACGCGCTTGTGGACGCGATCGAAAGCGGCAAGCTTGCCGACAGCATCCCCGTCCTTGGTGAAAAAACGCTTGCCGAGGTGCTTTCGGATATTCAAAGCGGCCGCCTGGCCTCCTACCTTTCGGTAGACGGGCTTCGCACGCTTGCCCGCCTTGCCGCCGAATTCGACACCCACGGCCACCCAAGCTATGCCCCCCTTGCGGGAAGCGAGGAACAGACCTTCTCGGTCGGGGAGCCAAAGGACGGCGCCGACGCGCTTCCCCTTGCTTACGCGGACGGGCGATACCTATCCGACCTTTCGGCCGCGTACGACCCGGAAAGCGGGCGGCTTTCTCTTTCGGCCGCGCGAAAAAATTCGCCGATCGAGGCTTCGGTGCAGCTGCCGACCGAGGAGAAGCTGCTCGAAGCCTGTGACAGGCGCATAGAGCGCCTGCGCGCCTCGCTTACCAATCTGCGAGAGTCTGCCCTGGGGGTGACCTATGAAACGGTCAACGCCACGGGGACGGGATCCCAGCATCCTTTCGAAGAGGGGACCCTGCCGAACGCCCAGATCAGGCGGCTCGGCGGATACACATCCTTTTTGCCCGAAGGGGGCTTTTGGTGTAAGGCGCCCGCGGGCTTTACGGTGCTGGATGCCGCGGGAAATATCACGCAAAACGAAGAGGATTCCCTTGCCCCCGTCAAGCGTCTTTTCCCCGATTTCATGTACGGCATCTCCCCCGCGCTTTGCAATTATTACGATCTGGAAAGCGGGCTTTATCACCGATGTGTCCGGGCGGAAAACTATCCCACCCCGCTCTTGGGCTCAGGCTCGACCTTTTTACCACCCGTACTGGACAAAGAGACCTCCGCTTTTTTCATTTTCAACGTAACAATCGGCGGAAAGAAGCCGTTTATCCCTTCAAAAAAAAACACCCCGCTTCTCTTTTGCTCGAATTATTTCAAGGCCGTAACGTCGACCGATCTTCTGTTCAGCGCCGAATCGGTCCCCCTTATCTCGTTGTACGGTGAATCCACGGGCTACCGCTGCCTGAAGATACGCGTTCCAAAGGAAAACGAATGGGGCGTCACCGCCGACCCCCAAACGCTGACCGCCTTCTTTGCCGATAAGGCCATGACGCTGATCCTGCCATACGAGGAGGAGATCCTCTCGGTCAAGGAGGCACTTCTTAGCGAGGGAAGCGAGGAAACGCTGCCCGACGGGCTGATCGAGGTCGTCCCCCAAGGGAAGCTCCGCTTTGGCTCATCCAGCTTCAGCGTGTGCTACGAGCTGGAATACGATAGGAAAAAGGAGGAAGAAGCATGACGGAAAAGCAGATCGAGCGTCTTTCCAAAAACGGCCTTCTGCAAGAGGCCTACGCCGCCCTCGTCAGCCAAAAGATCAAGCGCCGCTATACCCTCTCGGACGAGCTGGCGCTTCTGCGGCAGAGGGACAGTAAGAAAGAGGAATTCGCGGCCTACAACGAATACGCCGAGGCCTGCAAGGCCGAGGCAAAAAGCGAGCTTGGGGGTGATGTACTGTGACCTATACCCTCAGCTTTTCGGGCATCGGGATCGCGAAGGAGCGAGAGCCCTTTGAGGACAAAGGTAAGGTTTTATTTACCTTTTCAGGCAAAAAGGTGGATTCAGTATGCGTAGGAGGCCGTTTTTACGCGGTTAAGGACCAGCAGGTGACGGTCCCCACCGCGGCTCTTTCGGGGACCGTGCCGATCACCGCCTACCTGCTTTCCGAGCGTCTTCGCTACGTATGCGATTCGCTGCAGTTCATCGGGGAGGCGCCCCGCCTTATTCTTCCCGTTCCCGAGGAGAACGGCGTGCAGCTTTGCCGCCTTACCGAGCAGCAGGAGGCCCTTTGCGAGCGCCTTACCGCGCTGGAGGGACGCCTTGCCGCCCTAAAGGAGGAGCTCTATCCCACCCCATTTTCATTCGGAGGTAACATATGAAAAAAACATTCTTTAAAGGGGCTGTTCTTTCGCTGGCCCTTTGCCTTTGCTGCCTTTTCGGCACCCGCCTTCTCCTTCCCGCAAGCGCCGAGGAGACCGCCCCCGACCCGATCGGAGAGAGCCTTTCCGAGGCCGCCCCCAACACGGACCCCGAGGAGGGGGAAGAGGAGAGCGAAGCGAAGGAGGGCACGCTCAGCGCCGAGATCGCCTCGCTTCTGAAGGAGCATGCCCCGACCGTCCTTTCGGCCGCCTCGCTGCTTCTTTTGACGGCGGTCACCCTCTTTTTCAAGAAGGGGGTCCTGCCAAAGCTGCTCTCGCTTTTCGAGTCGCTCTTTAAAAAAAGCGGGGAAACGCTTTCCTCGCTTTCGGATTACGAAAGGGCGATCGAGGGGCGCCTTTCCTCGCTTCTTGCGAAGGGAGAGGAGGTCTTTGCCTCGGCCGAGGGGGTCAAGGCGACCGAGGGGGCGCTTCGTACCGCCCTTTTGGAGAACCAAGCGTACAGCAAGCGCTTGTCTACCCTTTTTTCCGAGCAGAGCGCCCTGCTTTTTGAGCTTTTGATGTCGGCCAATCTGCCGCAGTATCAGAAGGATCGGGTCGCCGCCGTTTTCGGCGAGGCCGAAAAAAGCCTTGCCGCTCTTACGGCCGACGGGGTGCTGCCCGATCCCACCCCCCGAGGGGAGGGGTAAGGGATGCGCCGTCGGCTACTCTTTCGGATCCTTGGTTATCTCCTTTGCATCCTGCCCGCGCTTTTCGCGATCTTTGAGCATTTTCCGCTCTTCGCCCGCGAGGGGGCAAGACCGACCCTTTCGGGACTGGCTCTTCTCCTCGTGCTTCTGGCGCTGATCCCCTTTCATCGGGGGATCCTCACGCGGATCAAGCGATGGCTTTCCTCCCCCTCCGCCTATTCGGTGTGGCTGGTCCTTTGGATCCTCAGCGAATGGCTGGGGCGGATCAGTGAGGCGGTCTCGGATATTTCGCTCGTCGCCTTTATCGGCTCGCTGCTTGGGGCGGTCTGCTTCCGCCTCGGACGGGAGGAAAGGGCATGAGGGAGAGCGATCTTTTCTCCGCGCTGGCCGATAAGCGGGAGCGCTCCTTACTGACGGTAAGGCATAGCCTTGCCGATTTCACGGGCGGGATCCTTTTAACAATCTGCGTTCTGCTGACCGCCCTCTTTCCCCTGGTGGCGCTTCGCCTCGTCAATCCCTTTTCCCCCGATTTTTTCGTCAACACCGCGTATACCTGCTGCAGCTCCTACCTTGCGTACCTCCTCTTTTTCCCCGAGGGAAAGAGGACCGAGAGTGCAAGGAACCGCCTTTTTATCGCGGGAGAGGAAAGGCTTCTTTCCCTGTCCCACCCGATCCGGGCCGAGCATCTTCCCGCCTTTTTGCGCTTTTGTGAAAAAAAGACGCTTTGGGAGCTTTCGGAGCGGAGAAAGCGCTTTCTGGCCGCGCACGGGTATCGGGAGGAAGAGGTGGACGGGTGTTCGCCCGCCGAAGCGAGGCGAAGGCTTCGCCTTACGCGCCGCGCCGCGCGCCTGCGCCCCCACCCGATCGAGCCCTCGCTGATCCTTTGCAAGGAGGGCCGCGCGCCGCTTTGCGACGTGGGGCGCCCCCGGCTTTCCTACGGGGCAAGGGCCGCACTTTTGCGGCCGCCCTTCCTTCTGCTCGGCTCGCTTTTGCTGTCGTCGATCGCCATTTTGCCGGGCGGCCCCTTGGATTTTGCCGCCCTCGTCAAGATCCTTTCGGGGGTCTTCGGCGTAACGATGGCGGCCTTTTCGGGGTATTCGGCGGGCTGCTCGCATATCCGTTGGGAAAGCGGACAAAACGAGCGGAGGGTCCTTTTCCTCTCCTCCTTTTACCAGGAGGAGGGGATCACGGCCCCCAAGGAAGAAACCTGATCCCAAAAGGAAAAGGGGATGCGAAAATCGCATCCCCTTTTCTGATAGGCTTACGCCATATTCTTAACCGCGTCGAAATCCTCCTCGATCTCCTTCGAGGGGGGAGCCGTAAGAAGCGACACCGCAACGATAAAGAGACAGGAGACAAGGAAGGCGGGAAGAAGCTCGTAGATCCCGAAGACACCGCCAAGGGGCTTTAAGAGCAGCTTCCAGACAAAGACCGACACGCCGCCCGATACCATACCGGCAATGGCGCCCGCGCGGTTCATGCGCTTCCAGAACAGCGAGAAGAGCATCAGGGGCCCGAAGGTCGCGCCGAAGCCCGCCCAGGCGAAGGAGACCAGCGTGAAGATAACGCTGTTTTCGTCAAGAGCGATCAGGGCCGCCACGATCGCGATCACGACCAGCACAAGACGCGACATCCACATGACCTGCTTGTCGCTGGCGTCCTTTTTGACGACACCCTTGAAGATGTTCTTCGCAAAGGCCGAGGCGGCGATAAGAAGATAGGAGTCGGAGGAGCTGATGGTCGCCGCGAGGATCCCCGCCATAATAAAGCCGGCAAGAAGAGCGGGCAGAAGATTGGTGGAGAGCAGAATGAAGATGTTTTCCGCAGCCGAGCCGGTCAGAAGCGCCGTCGGATACAGCACGCGGCCGACAAGACCGATCAGGATCGCCGCCGCGAGGGAGATCAGGACCCACACGGTCGCGATACGGCGGGAGCGGGGCAGCTCCTTCTCGTCACGGATCGCCATAAAGCGCAGCAGCACCTGGGGCATACCGAAATAGCCAAGGCCCCATGCCATCATCGAAACGACCGACAAAAAGCCGTAGGGCAGCTTTTCGCCGAACTGAGGCGCGCCGCCAACGATCGCCTGCGTGCCTTCCTCGGTAAGGGTGGGGTTCGCCATACCGAAGAATTCAAGGAAGCCGGGGATGTCGCGAAGATTCTCGGCCACCGCCGAAACGCCGCCCGCGGCATGGATCCCGGTGCCAAGCACGGTAACGAGCGCGATGATCATCACGATTGCCTGCATAAAGTCGGAGGCGCTTTCGGCCAAAAAGCCGCCAAGCACGGTATACAGCAGCACGAACACCGCCCCAAGCAGCATCATCGAAACATAGGAGGCGCCGAAGAGGGTGGAGAAGAGCTTGCCGCAGGTAACGAAGCAGCTGGAGGCATAGACCGTGAAGAAGATCAGGATAAAGGCCGCCGAGATCATCAGGATCACGGGGTTCTTTTCACGGAAGCGATTCGAGAAGAATTCGGGCAGGGTGATCGAGTTGCCTGCCTTGATGCTGTAACGGCGCAGGCGCTTGGAGACGAGCAGCCAGTTGATATAGGTACCGACCGCAAGGCCGATCGCGGTCCAGAAAGCGTCTGCAAGGCCGCACCAGTAGGCGACCCCGGGAAGGCCCATCAGGAGCCATCCGCTCATATCCGAGGCCTCGGCACTCATCGCGGTGACCCAGGGTCCCAGCGAGCGCCCGCCTAAAAAGTAGTTTTCGGAGCTGGCGTTCGCGCGCCGCGCGAAGATCACGCCGATCGCGATAACGGCGGCCATGTAGATCACCATGGCGACCAATATCTTTACGGTTTCGGGAGTCATATTCGTTTCCTTTCTTTTGTCAAAATGGCATTTTTGCGTATATAGGCTTTATTATACTAAATATTTTGTAAAAATGCAAGTCTTTTTTGAAAATGCGCTTACCGATCGGCGTCCTTTTTCCTTTTCGCGTGCCGAAGGGCAGCAAGGGCATCCCCGAAAAGACCGAAAAGGACCGACACGAGAACAATGCCGCCCGCGATCCCAAGCGAGGCCTCGGCCGTCTGCAAAAGCTTTTCCCCCGCCAGAACGGTGTTCCCCTCCAGAAGATACTTCATCGAATAATACACGTCCCCACCGGGAACGATCGGGATACAGCCGGTAAGCAGGTAGAGGAGGACGGGGGCGTGGAAGATACGGGCCGCGATCTCCCCGAAAAGGGCGGTAAAGGCAATGGCGCACAGCGCCGAAAGGAAGATCGAGCCCCCAAGATAGGAAACGGTGTAAAAAAGGAAATAGGTGAAGAGCCCCGCCACCGAAACAACGGGCAGATGCCGACGGTCAACACGGAAAATGATCGCAAAGGCAAGCGTGCCGAGGGTGGCCGTGATAAGGCGCAAAAGAAGCGTAAGCGTAAAAAAGCTCATATCAGGCCACCTCCCACGATCGATACGGCGAGGATATACCCGAAGGCGATCATAAGCGCCGTAAGCAGGGCCTGCAAAAGCTTCAGGCTCCCCGCGATGATATCGCCGCACAAAAGATCGCGCATCGCGACCCCCAGCGCCACCCCGGGCACCAGCAGCATGATCGAGCCCATGATGACGGTTCCCCCGTCCGCCCCGAAAAGCGCCGCCGAGAGCGCCGCCACGATACAGGCCGAAAAGGAGGAAAGCACGGTTTTGAAATGGCCGTTTATACGGCGACCGCTGTATGAATCGATAAGGTAAAGCAAAAGCCCGCCAAGGGCCGCGGTCAGCCCCTCCGCCACCCCGCCGCCGAAGAAAACAGCAAAGCCGGAGGCCGCAAGGGCAAAGGCCGCCGCCAGCACCGCCTTCGGATAAGCGCGGCCCTCTTTGGCCTCGTGGATCCTGGCTTCAAAATAGGAAAGCGGCATGCGCGTGTGGCAGACCTCGCGCGACAGGCGGTTGAGGCGCTCGACCGCCGAAAGGTCGATCCCCGTCGTATGCACGCGGCGCATTTGCGAGGAATACGAGCCGTCCTTCATACGGATCGAGGCGTTTATCACCGAAACGATGGTAAAGACCTCCACGTGAAGGGCGCCGTAGGCACGGCAGATCCGCGCGATGGTATCCTCGACCCTCGCGACCTCGCCGCCGTTTTTCAGCATCCCCTCGCCCACGTCCAGCGCAAGGCACAAAAGATACTCGGTGAAATTTTCTTTATAGATCTCTTTGGTTTCGTTTTTCATAGTAGCCCTCAACAGCTTTATCGTTTGAAGCGTACGCCCCCATTATACCGCACAGGCGGCGAAAAAGCAAGGCGTTACTCATATTTTTGCCAAGGGGCGCATACAGTGGTAGCAAAGGCGCGAAAAGCCGAATCTTTTAAAGGAGAAGAGTATGGAAAACACGGAAAGAGAAGGGGCTTTTGCCACGATCCAGCGAGAGGGCTGCTATGAGCCGATCGGCACCGAATGCAGCCTGGATCACGTCCTGCCCGATTATATGCCCGAGATCCGAAGGATCCTGCGGGTCGAGGCCCACCCGCAAAAGGGTGGAAAATACGTAGACGGCGAGAAGGTCGAATTTACGGGAAGCGTTGCGTATACCCTGCTGTATACCGACGGAGAGGGAAGACTCTCCTCGGTGTCGCTCAGCGCCGATTACAGCTTCCTTTGTCCCTACCGCGCGCAAAGCGAGCCGACGGTATACGCCGATACCCGCGTCGAAAGCACGCTTTGCCGCCTTTCGGGGCCACGCAAGATCAGCCTGAAAAGCACGCTGAAAAGCCGCGTCCACCTTCTCCTGCCCGAGGAGCTTCCCGCGGTGGCGGGGGGCGAGGGGATCGAGCTTTTGCCCTGCCACACGTCCTGCCGCCACATCACCCCCTTCGAGGGCTACGCGCTCTCGCTCAGCGACGGTCTTACGGTCGAGGGGGCCGCCGCCGAGGAGCTGCGCCCCCTGCTTTCGGATGCAAAGCTTGCCGTGCGCGAGGTAAAGGCCGAGGGGGGAAGCGTGCGCGTACGGGGAGAGGTCTTCGCGCGCCTGCTTCTTACGAAGGAGGACGGAGAGCCGCTTTCGTATCTTCGCCGCCTTCCCTTTGACGAGGAGATCGCGGCCGAGGGGATCGGGGCGGCGGATCTTCTGCTTTGCGACGGGCAGATCGCCACGATCGATCTCGCGATCCGTGACAGCGAGGGCGGGGCCGAGCTGGAGCTGATCTGCGAAGGGGAGCTTTCGCTTCTTGCGGTCGCCGAGCTGCCGATCGAGGGTGTGAAGGACGCCTACAGCCCGCTTTACCCCACGCATCTTTCCGAAAGAAGCGTTTCGCTTTGCCGCATCGGCGGCTGCTTTGCGGGGATCTTCTCGGTAGGCGGGCGCGGCCCCTTGCCCGAGGAGACGGCCGTATCGATCCCCGACGCCGAGGGAACCGTCAACGCCCTGCGGGTGGAATGTGAAAACGGCCGCGCGGTGCTGTGCGGCGAGGTAAAGGCCCGTCTGCTGCTGGAAAACGCCCCAAGCACGGAAGAGACCCCGCGCGGCTTTTCCGCCTACGAATGCGTCTTCCCCTTCCGCGTTGAGACCGATATCCGCCCCTCGGCGAACGAAGCGCCACGCTTTGACGCCACCTGCGAGGTGCTGTACCTGCGCCCCCGCTTGGAGCGGGACGGGATCGCCGTCGATGCCGAAATATCGGTCAAGGTCCTGGCTTATTGTGAAGAAAACTTTACTTTCGTTTCGGCCGTGACCGCGGATAAGGAGAGTCCGTACCCCCACCGTGCCGACGAGATCGCTGTCCTGTACCCCGAGGCGGGGGAAAGCCTGTGGTCACTTGGCAAGCGCGCGCACGCCTCGCCCGAGGGGATCTGCCGCCTGAACGACCTCCCTCTCCCCGAGGGAGAGGACCTTGCCTCGCCCCATTCCCTGAACGGCGTCGGGTATCTTCTGGTGCAATAAACGAAAAAGAGATGCGTTTCGCATCTCTTTTTCCTTTGAGGGAGAAGCAAGCGCTTCTCTGCCTTTTGTCCCCAAAAAGCCAACGGACGGCCATTGGCCGCCCCTACACCGCTTCGTTCCTTTCTTATCCGTAGGAACGATCATCGACCGTCCCTCTTTTCAGGCACGACCTTGCCGTGATTCAGGCGCGATTATATAAAAAGAACTCTCGGACGATAATCCCCGAGAGTTCTTTTCATGATCCGATTAACTCTCGTAATCGGTGTCGAAGCTAAACGAGGCTTCTTGGCTCTCTTTGCTGATGTGCGCCATCGGATCGACCGACTGCCCCTTGACCTTCATTTCAAAGTGCAGGTGCGCTTCGTCCGCACCCTCGATCAGCGAGGTGTCGCCCACGGCGCCGATGATCTCGCCGGCCTTCACCGTTTTACCGACCTCGATCCCCTCGGGCAGCGTGACGGCCAGGTTCTTATAGATGGTTTCGCTCTCACCGCTGTGGCTGAGCGTGACGGTCGTGCCCATCATCGGATCGCTGACGATCGAGGTGACCGTACCGTCGGCGGCGGCCAGGACCTCATCGCCCAGCTGGCAGGCGATATCAATGCCGTTGTGCACGCGCCAGTCGTTCATCGTAAGCGAATAGACCGGAACGCTGAGATCGTGCTGCTTCGAAACGACCCCTACCGCGGGCGCCACGAAGGTGGGAAGCTGCCCCGCGCTCGGCTGGGTGGGCTGATCGACGGGCGGCTCGGTCACGGGCGGGGTGGTCACGGGGGGCGCCGTCGTAACGGCAGGGGGCTCGGTGGTCGAGATGGGCGTTTTGCTTCCGCGGTTGGCGGCGGCGGTGATCCCGATGACGATCGCGGTCACACACAGCACCGCAACGATGACCATATACAAGACTTTGTTGGCTTTTTGAACGTTTTTGGTTTCCATTGTTTTGCATCCTTTCGCAATTTCTATCCCTATTCTTGCCATTCCTCGCTCCTTTATACAGCCAAGGCAACTTTTTTCCGCCCAAATTTCGACTTTCCTGTTTATATAAAGAAAAAGGCCCCACGGAAAATCCGCGGGGAACTTGCATCGCCTTTCAAAAGCTATTATAATAAGGTCAAGAGGTTTGCTCCCAAATAAGTGCTACGGAGAGGGTTATGAACAGGGCGGTAGAAAAGAAGATCGGGGATAACCTGCGCAGGCTGCGCGAGCGATGCGGGCTAACGCAAGAGCAGGTGGCGGCGCGCTTACAAACGCGCGGATGCGATTTGACGAGAAGCGCCTTAGCCAAGATCGAGGTCGGGCAGCGGCATCTTTATCCCGACGAGCTCCTTCTTTAAAAGGAGATCCTTTCGGCTACGCACGAGGAGATCTTTCATATAGACGGAGAATAACGAAAACGCCACCCATAGGGTGGCATTTTTCTTTGTATAAACGAGGACGCAAAGCCGAGGTGACGCGACTTTTTAATAGGGGATCTTAAAATAGTCAAGATACCGCTTGAATTTATCCTGCGCGGTAAGGCAGGTATCGATCAGGTATCCCCGCTCGCGCGGCCATTCGGAAAGACCGCGGTAGTAGAACATTTTCAGCTCCTCGTCTATGATAAACGGAACGATGCCGTGGCGGAGGCATTCCTTAAAGAGGAGCAAGCGGCCAACCCGCCCATTTCCGTCCTGAAAGGGGTGGATCCTTTCAAAGCGGTAATGGAAATCGAGGATCTCCTCCAGTGTTTTCCCCTTTTTAGCCTGGTAGCTCTCCAAGAGGGCTTTCATTTCACCGGCAACCGCCTCGGGGGGGGTGGTATCGCGCCCGCCCACCTCGTTGGGAAGCTTCTTGTACTCGCCCACGGCAAACCACGAAAGACGGCTGTCCGAGGTGCCGTTTTTCAGCGTGCGGTGCAATTCCTTGATCAAGCCCTCGGTCAGGGCCCCGGCTGCACTTTCAAGAACAAGGTCGATACAGCGGAAGTGATTGGCCGTTTCCACGACGTCGTCTACGTTCACGCTGCCATCAGCGCCCACGGTATTGGTCTCGTAAATATAACGGGTCTCATCATGCGTCAGGCGGCTGCCCTCCATATGGTTGGAATTATACGTCAGCTCGATCTGCAGCTTATGATAGATCCCCCCCGAAATGGCGGCGTTCTTTTCCTCCAGCAGGCGGGCAAGCAAGGTCCTTTGGTGGACATCGGCCCGCACCTTGCGGATCGGCTTTTCTGCTTCCTCTGGAATCATCCAGGTCTTTCCGACAAGGCGCGCCCCCACAACACGCTCTTCGGCGCAATAATTACGAACGCTTCGTTCGGAAAGCCCCCAGCGTTTGGCCGCTTCTCCTACCGATATATATTTCATAGGCATACCTCTTTTCCGATTTCTCCTATAGTATACCACATTATCGGCAAAATAGCAAGCAAAAATGAATCAAAAATCGGGAGATATTTTGCCGATAGCGGCCGTTTTGAAAAAAAGCCGCGGAAAGGTGGGGCAGGAACGGTGCGTTCCTTGCCTTTTTTTGCTTTTTTCTTGCGGTTTGGCTTGCATTGGCGGTGGGGCTGTGGTATAATAAGGCGACCGCGAGGGCGGAATTCTTCTAATTGAATAAAGGAGAAGGATATGAAGCGTTATTTATATATCCCGAAGCAATACGATCTTTTGGTAGGGGAGCCCTTTGAGCTCTTTTTCCGCGGGATCGTGAACAGCGTATCGATCGACACCTACGATTTCGAGGTCTTTTACAGCGACAGGCGGAACCGCGGCAAGGGCTTTGCCCGCAAGTATATCTTTACCCCCACCGAGGAGGATCTCGGCCTGCACGAGATGACGATCCGCCTTTGGAGCAACGAGGGGGAGGTCCTCGACGAAGCGACCTGCAAGGTCAACGTGGTGATGCCCCCGAAGGACCCCCAAGAGGAACGGGTCATCCTTCTGATGGGTGCCTCGGATACCGGCCCCGGGGTATGGCCCGCCGAGCTTGGGCGGCGCTTCCTCGCGAAAGGCGGCGAGCCTTCGGGGCTTGGCTTTAAGAACGTGTGCTTCATCGGCTCCCGCGAGAAGGACGGGATCCGCTATGAGGGCTACGGCGGCTGGACCTTTAACTCGTATATGACCGAGAATAAGCTCGGTAACTTTATGAATATCTACGGCGATTTCTCGGACAAGAACGCGACGGTCGACCAGCACAGCCACTACCGCGACGAAAACGGTGAGGTCTGGAAGCTGGAGACCGTCACCCCCACGCGCATTAAGCTGATCAGCTATAAGGCCGCCTCGCGCCTGCCTTCTACCGAGGGGGGACGCCTTGTGCACGAGTCGGGCGGCGAAAACCTTGGCGACATTGTGTATACGCATGCCGAGCCGGCCGATGCCAATCCCTATTGGAACGCCGAAAAGGGCGCCGACGATTTTCGCTCCTACGCCAAGAAATTCGGTAAGGACAAGATCGACGAGATCGTGGTCACCCTCACCTGGAACAGCCACAACTGGACGAAGGAGGTCTATAAGGAAACCGTAAAGAAATTCGTCGACACCGTGCACGCCGAATTTCCCGATTGCCACATCACCTTTGTCGGCGGCTATTTCCCGGGGCGGGACGGATGCGGGCAGAATTACGGCATCAGCTGGCCCTGGTTCCCGAAGCTTATGAAGCTGCGCGAATTCGACGACGCGCGCGAGGAGCTGGTGGCCGAGGATCCCACCCGCCTCTCCTTCGTGCATCTTTCCTCGCGCTATGACCCGGATAACAACGGTATGTACGCCGATTTTCCCGTGAATGCCCGCAACGAAAAGACCGAAACACTTTGCTCGAACGCCCTGCACGTGGCGCCCTCGGGCTCTCACCAGATCTCCGACGCCGTTTTCTGTCACCTTGCTACGCGGATGCAATAAAGCCATTCGAATACAAAAAGGGACTGTATGCGTTTTTGCATACAGTCCCTTTTTCCTTTATGCCTGCCTACGAAACAGGCGCACGAATTTAGGCAACGAGAAACTTATATTTCACCACGCTGTAAAGCGGGATAAGGGGCAGAAGGATCGGCACGCGCTTAACGTAGGCTTGGTATTCGGGATCGTTGCCGTAGTTGCGGTTCTGACGCAGCTCCAAACGGCGAGCGCCGCTGAACATAACGAAGATAATGCCAAGATATCCAAGAAGCGCCAGGATCCATTGGCCGACCCCTGTGATGGCACCGATGCCGCTAAGCAACACGCCCGTCCAGAAGATCATTTCCCCAAGGTAGTTGGGGCAACGAACGATGCGGTAAAGCCCCGTATCCACGAAACGGCGAGGGTTCTTCTTTTTGGCGGCGTTCTTCTGCAGATCGGCAGCGGTTTCCAAGGCAAGACCAAGGGCCATCACACCGATACCGATGTAGGCCATCACAGAATCGGCGGCACCTACCGAGAAGCGGTAGAGAACGGGAACGACCTGGGTCACGTAAAGAATGGCGCAGGTTACCCAGATAGCGCACTTGACGCCGAAGGGAACCGTCTTTCCGTCCTTGATCTCGGCGGTCATATGCTTTTTATACGAGGCGTTCTTCGCTTCGCGAATGGCGAGATACCCCGAAAGGCGCAGGCCGTACGCAAGGAAAAGCGCGCACAGAATAACGGTTGCGACCGTAAGGCTCTCGCGGTAGAAGATCAGCATCGCGACCCCCTCGGCGGCAATTGAAAAACCGTAGCCGAGCGAGATAAACCACACGTAATTCTTAAAGCCCATCGAGCTGACGAGCAGGGCAACGCCCAAAAGGATCCAAAGGGACAGGGGAAAAGCGGTCATAATGATGCTCCTTTAAAAAGTTTCGGTAAGCCTCGGCACACATGGCCCCAAAGCCCCGTATATTGTAGCATACACCCCCAAAAAAAGCAAGACAAAACGACTCTTTTTCTGTTTTTTCAAGACTTTTTTCTTTTTTGCTCGCTTTGCTTGTGCAAAGCGAGCGTATGACCTCCCTCGAAGACGGTATGGCGCCAAGAACGAAGGAATCCCGCCGGCGCTGCCGATCAAGCGGGCTCAAGTCCCCTCGGCTGACCGTTATAAAAGGCGAGCGCTTCAACCAAACGAAGCATCGGCTATGCCGATACGAAGCACTCGCTATGCTCGCATGAAGCGGCGGCGTTGCCGCCATGAAGCAAAGCGTACGCTAAGCTCTCCGTGAGCCGAAGGCTCGCTTCATAGGGCGCAGGCCCTGCTTCCTTTTTCATGCACCGCAAGGTGCGCTTCATTGAAAAAAGCAGGTCAAATGACCTGCTTTTTTCATGGTGCACCCCGAGGGATTAGGTCGCGGGGAGGCGTCAGAAAAGGTGAGGAAAATTCGCCTTTTCTCCTCCCCTTGGTCGCTCGCGGCTCTAACGACCATTCAGGTCGTTATTCACTCCCGCTCGTATTCGAATCCCCTCGGCTGACCGTCATAAAACAAAAAAGACCGTTCGAAAACGGTCTTTTTGTTTGGTGCACCCTCAGGGATTCGAACCCTGGACCCACTGATTAAGAGTCAGTTGCTCTACCAGCTGAGCTAAGGGTACATGCTATCAACGGACTATATTATACCCATTTCTTTTCCGCTTGTCAAGAGGTTTTTCAAAAAACTTTTTTGCTTTCGCGGAAAATTGGCGTTTTTTCTTTCTTTGCCGCCCCTTTTCGGCGGCAAGGCGGGCGGCGAAAGGCGCCCGTCCCCGCTTTTTTCTCTTGACTTTCTTCTTTTTTATGCTATACTTACAAAAGACATCCGATTCTTTTTCCTATTTTTAACCTATAAGGAAGGGCTTTTATGAGTTACGATTTCCAATCCATCGCCAAGCAATTTGAGATCGAGGGGACCCTTGTTTCCTGCGAACGGCACGGAGACGGGCACATCAACGAGACCTATCTGATCTCTGCCGAGAAGGAGGGCGCCCAAAAGCGCTACATCCTGCAACGGATCAACAACGACCTGTTTGCCGACGTGCCGCGCCTGATGAACAACATCGACCTTGTGACGGAATTTGCCTACGGAAAAATCGCGGAGCGTGGGGGAGATACCGAGCGGGAGACCATGCGCGTGGTACACGCCAAGGACAGGAAGGCCTATTACTATGACGGAAAGAACTATTTCCGTATGTACACCTTTATCGAGGACGCGACCAGCTATTCGGTGGTCAAATGCCCCGAGGATTTCTACCAGAGCGCTGTGGCCTTCGCCAACTTCGCCAACCTTCTGGCCGAGTTTGACGCGACACAGCTGTACGAGCCCCTTCCGAATTTCCATAACACCGTGAAGCGCTATGAAAATTTCCTGAAAGCGGTAGAGGAAAACCGTTCGGGCCGCCGCGACCAAGTGGAAGCGGAGATCGCCTTTGCCACCGCGCGAAAGGACATCTGCCCCCTGATCGTCGATAAGCTCGCAAGCGGCGAGATCCCCACCAAGGTCACGCATAACGACACGAAGCTGAATAACGTTATGCTGGATAACGCGACCGGGCGGGCCTTAGCCGTCATTGACCTCGATACCATTATGCCCGGCTCCATCTGCTACGATTTCGGCGATTCGATCCGCTTTGGCTGCAACCCCGTGGCCGAGGACGAAAAGGACCTTTCGAAGGTCAATTTCAGCCTGGAGCTGTTTGAGCAGTACACCAAGGGGTATGTTTCCACCCTGCGCGAGACCATGACGAAGAGCGAGGCGGATATGCTGCCCTATGCCGCGATCCTGATGACCTACGAATGCGGGATCCGCTTCTTGAGCGATTTCCTGGATGGGGACGTGTATTTCCGCACCCACCGTCCCGAGCATAACCTGGACCGCTGCCGCACCCAGTTCAAGCTGGTTTCGGATATGGAAAAATGCCTGCCCGAGATGAAAGCGATCGTCGCAAAATACTATAACGCGTAAGAAAAAAAGCAAAAGAGGGCGTCTCTTCCCAAAATAGGGGTGCCCTCCTTCTTGTTTTAATTATTTGTACATTGTTTGTACACAATTTGTTTACATTCGGTTGCTATAATATACGAGTAGCGCCGATGGGCCATTAGCTCAGTTGGTTAGAGCTCCCGGCTCATAACCGGTCGGTCCAAGGTTCGAGCCCTTGATGGCCCACCAAATTTCATATATCCTCCCATGGGGCATTAGCGCAGTTGGGAGCGCGCAACACTGGCAGTGTTGAGGTCAGGGGTTCGAATCCCCTATGCTCCACCAAAACAAAAAAACCACCGAAACGGTGGTTTTTTGTTTTGGTGGAACTTTCGGTTATTACGAGCCCCTTTTCTGCAAGCGAAGCGCAGCGGAAAGGGGTTCGTATTCTCGGCGCAGAGCAGCGGCCGCTTGCGAGCCGATGGCAAGCCGAAGAATCTTCACCAACGGTGAATATCCCCGAAGCACCTCTTTTGAGGTGCTTTTTTCTTTTCGCGTAGCGAGCCGACTTGTATCAAGACAAGCACACGCCACTGTGCCAAAACGTGTTTTTGAATACTACTTGCAATATCCACTAAAGTGTGTTACAATGAAGGAGCGACACAGTTGAATATTTTCGTCCGAAGTCTATGTTGGTAAAAACGTAGGCTTTGCTTGTCATATCTTCGGACGTGAACTGTGTCGCAACAGAAGCGAAACTGCGTTTTTCGGTGCGTAGTTTCGGCTACGCACTTTTTTGATTTTAGGAGGAAAGAAAATGAAAAAAACTATTTCTATAATTTTGCTTCTCGTAATGATGGTTTCTGTAGTTTCTTGTTCTGGCGCAAATCCATTAGATGCAGTAACATTAAAATTAGAAGATACCCAAAGATGCAAAGATTGCTCAATTAAATTTTCTTCATCGACAAACATGAGCGCAAGCTATTACATAACGCCTGAAGGATTTGAATGGGACAAGCTTGAAGAAAAAGGCTATAAAATGAAAATAACAGTTACCTACGACGTTTATTATCAAAAGGACTGGGATTTAGGGTTCGGATACGCAGGATCTCCTAAATACGAAGTGTCTGTTGTTAATTCCGACGGTATGGGTAAGATTGACGACAATATGCCAACCGAAACCACTTCTCAAACAAGAACTCTTTCTTTCTCTTCAAAGATTGTTGATTTAAAAAACACAAGGCTCGTGTTAACTTTTTCAACAGATAATATTCAAAACATCATCTACTTTAAAAATATAAAAGTTGATTACCAGTGTTATAAATAAAAGTGATTCTACACAAAGCATATACATAAGGAGAAAAAATGAAAAAACTATTACCAATACTTGTTTTATTAGCGCTTGTGCTTGCTTCATTGTCATCATGTGCATCATCCCACGAAGATCTGCCAAAACAAACAGCAAATGAAATCCCCGAACAAAGCATAACCTATACCAATTTCACATTTGGAAATGTAATTCAAGACGGAAAACAAGCCGTGTTTTTCAATTTTGCATCCGATTATACTGTAACAAAAATGGAAATTGCGGGGACTCTATTAGACAAAGATGGGAACGTTATACATTCTTTTGACGAATCAATAACATTTGGAACTTCATCTTATAATCCCGAATTTGCTATTAGAATAGACAAAGAGCTTATTAAAAAAGTAACGAATGTTTCCTTTACAAAGATGAAAGCTTATACGACTCAAGAGCTTAATACAAGTACTAACGAAAAATTAAAACATATAGCTACTCTCAACAGTGCCACCATTGAAAATTTTTACGCATCGGGCTCGACAATAACGATGACGAATGAAAAAATCAGCATTCAAATGGATGATAACAATCAAAACGGTTGTGGTTTTCGATGGAATTTGTCGGAAGCAAACTTAAAATCCAATACTAAGTATATAGTTAAGTTCGAAAATATTAGTGCAAAAGATATACATAACAAAAGCATTCAAATAAAAACCACTTGGATAGATTCCACATATACTTGGCCAAGATATTATAACGTTAAAGGAAAATGTTTTGACGTAATTTCAAGCGGTGAAATATCGAATGATTACTACCAATTCTTGACTTCAAAAACATATGATGAGTATTCAATAGAATTCTCTTTTAAACACAATGTTGATAATGCCAAAAACAAAAATTTTTATTTCGACATTTGGGGAGTTAAAGGACAACTGTTAATTGGGAAAATATCCATATATGAAGTGACAAACGAATAAAGCGGTTCGACTTTCGTTGAAGATGCTCCACCATCAAAAAGAAAGACACCTCTTGCGGGTGTCTTTCTTTTTGATTATTACGGTGAGTGTAGGGGATTCGAAGAGGAGCGGTAGTGAATGACAGTCCGGTGGACTGTCAGAGCCGCGACCGGGACGAAGCCGAAAACGCCACGTTGTGGCGTTTTTGTGCGAGGAGTCACGAAAACAAGGCGAAACGAAGCGAATGAGAATGAGCGCGCGTTCCAACTATGTTTTCGGAAGTTAAGGGCCGAGAAGAAAAGCCGAAATCCACGCGGCTTTTCGTGGCCGTGGCGCGACCTAATCCCCTATGCTCCACCATAGCAAAACGCCACCCGAAAAGGGTGGCTTTTTGTTTTGCTATGGTGGAGCATAGTCGAAAGAACCCCTGCGCCGTGCGGCGCAGGGGTTCTCGGTCAGGTATCCAACCGCACAAACCAATACCAATCGCAGTAGAAGCCCGTGAGGTTTTTCGCGTTCTTCGCGGGATCCGACGAGAGGGGGGCGGACCCGGGGAAGGAAAGCGATTCGACCTTGGATACGCGCCAGCCGGCATAGGACTTGAAGGTCACGCCGGTCAGAGCGGTGCATCCTTCGAACGCATAGGCACCGATGTATTCCACGCTTTTGGGGATCGTGACCGAGGTAAGGCCCACACCCGCAAAGGCGTACGAGGCGATCCGCTTGACGCTGCCGTCGGCGGGGATCTCGCAGCTCTTGCCACCGAAAAGCAGGGTCCCCGTGGCGGTCTCGATCAGGCAATTGCCCACCGCTTTGTAAAGGCCCTCCTTCCCCATGAACGTAAGGCTCGCCACATTGGGACAGCCGAGGAAGGGCCGCGCCCCGAGCGAATTAAGGTTCCCCCTGACGGTCAGCGAATACAGCTCCGGGCAGTCCTTAAAGACATAGTCACCGAGGCTTTCGATGCTTTTGGCGAGCGTGACCGAGCCAAGCGCCGCGCAGCCGTAGAAGGCATAGCTGCCGACCGCGGTCCCACCCGTGACCGTCACAAAGGCGAGATTTTTCGGAACATACGTGGGGTTCTCCTTATAATCGGCGGCCCCGAAGATATAGCCAAGATGCGTGCCCGACCGACCGTCGGCCGCACCGCCAAGGAACGGGACCGTGATCGAGGTAAGCCCCATACAGCCGTAAAAGGCCGTGGGAGCGATGCGCTGCACGCTGTCGGGAAGCTTTACCCACCGCAGGGCCGAGCAGCCGAGGAAGGCGTTTTCGGCAAGCGCTGTGCCACCCGTAACCGTCACGCTCCACAGGTTTTCGGGGACCGCCGCTTGGTTTTCGGTGGGATCGGCCGCGCCGAAGATATACCCGAAGTGGGTATTCTCGGTATCGGTGGCCGAGCCGCCCACGAACGGAACCGTCAGCAGCTTCACCCCGCGGCATTCGCCAAAGGCCGCCCTACCGATGCTTTCCACCCCCGCATAGACCTCGATCTCGGTGATCGGCGTACAGCCGTAGAAGGCGTACGCGCCGATATGGCCGACGGCCGAGGGGAGGATAAGCTTGGTAACGAGCTTTCCGTCGTGGTACAGATTATGGGCAAGGGCAAGCGGGTTGGCGTAGGCATCGCCAAATTCGATCCAACAAAGATACCCGGGATCCCGTATGCTGACCGCTGTCAGCGCGTCACACCCCAGGAAGGCCGAGGCGCCGATGGCGCCGATCTTCGTCGAAAGGGTCACGGCGGAAAGCGAGCTGCAGCCGCAGAAGGCGCGCGCCCCCACTGTTTGCCCGTCTCCGCCCTCAAGGAAGGTGACCGAGGTAAGGGCGGTGTTTCCCGCAAAGGCCCCCTCGGCAACCGCAAGGACGGGCAGGCCGTTATGCGTATGGGGAAGGATCAGCGCGGTATCCTCGCAGTCGCCGATCCCAAGAAGCGTGTAGGAGGTCCCGTCCTCGCTTAAGGCGTATGAAAGGCCGATGCTGTATTCCTTCTCGCCGCATCGCACGCAAAGGATATTCTCGTAGGTATGGCCCAAAGGATCCCGATAGGCATCCAGATATTCGCTTGAGCAGGCGGTGCAGCTATGCTTTGTATAGCCGACCCTCGTACAGGAGGGTGGGATCACGGTATCCGCATAGGGGTGCGGGATCATGGCGGTATAGCTATCCTTATAGCTGTCGCCGCAGACCGTACAGGTGTGGGTGGTATATCCCTTTTCGGTGCAGGAGGGTGGGGTCAGGAGCGCATCGGAGTCATAGCTGTGGCTGTCGGTCACCGCGATCGGGGCGGTCTTGGTCGCGCCGCAGACCGTACAGGTGTAGGTCCTTACCCCCTCCTCGGCGCAGGTCGGCGGGGTGGTGATCTGCCCACTATCGTAGGTATGCGTGGCGCGGTCGGTCCGCACGCCCTCGCAGCCGCAGGTCGCTTCGCGGTAATGCCAGGCGCCGTCGGCCGTCCACTCGTTTGAATAGGTATGCGCGATGCGGTCGACCGCTTCGGTCTTTTTTGCCTCGCAGACCGTGCAGGTATAGGTCCAAACGCCCTCCTCGGCGCAGGTCGGCGGGGCGGTAAGCTGCCCGCTGTCATAAGTATGGCGCGCTTCGTCGGCCCCCGCCACCTCACAGCCGCAGGTCGCCTCGCGGTAATGCCAGGCGCCGTTCACCGTCCATTCGTCCGAATAGGTATGCGGGAGCTTTTCGGTAAACTCTTGCTTTTCCCACCCGCAGACCGTGCAGGTATACGCAAGCAGGCCGTACTCGGCGCAGCTTGGGGGAGAGATCACCCGTCCTTCTCCCCACGTATGATCGCCCTTGTCGGTCCACTTATCCCAGCAGCCACAGGTCGCCCCGTGCCAGTGGTACGCGTCGTTTGAGCTCCATGTGTCCGAAAAGGTATGAAAAAGGCGGGAGATGGGCTCGGTCTTGGTTTCATGGCAGACCGTGCAGGTATAGATACGGCTGCCCTCCTCTTGGCAGGTCGGTGGGATCACGGTAACGTCGGGATCCCAGGTATGGGTGGCGCAGGCGGTCCGGGGCGCCGTCGTAAGGGGGAGGGTGGCGGTGGTGCTTTCGGTTCCGATAAGGGAGCCGCAGGAAGCCAAGGCCATCGCCGTGCCGATCAAAAGAAGCAGAAGCCAAAGCCCGTGTATTTTCTTCATAAAGACCTCCCTTTCCACAAAAGCGCGCGAAAGCGCCTTTTATATTTCTGCTTTTATTATATACCTTCTCTTCAAAAAATGCAAGGTCGGGGCCGAAGGGAAAGCCGGGGCAGGCCAAGGCGATAAAAAAAGAAAAGAGCAGAAATGGGTGAGGTTCTTAGCGGAGAATTTTCACTTTGACAAAAGTGCAAGCATCGCATTCGTCCGGATAAATTCATAGCGTGTTATCCTTTAAAGATAACACGCTAAACCTGCTCTTTTCTTTCGGGCGAAGGGCTTATCTCAGGATCTTCTCGCCGTCGAAGGCAATAAGGCCGTAGCCGACGCCCATTTTATTCCCTGCGGCGAGGTAATCGGCAAGGCTCCGCTGCAGCGAGGTCCTTCTCGGCATATAGGTAACGTCACCGTTATAGTTACAGCCGAAGACGCGGGTCGCGTCCTTCCCCGTCGGCTCCTCCTTGGTGGCGAGAAGCTCAAAGTCCCCGGCGAAGCCTCTCATATTCGACCCCTCCTTGCAAAGGGCGACGATCGGGGGATAGATCAGCCAGGTGCCGCAGCCGAAGGCCACGACGTCCGAAAAGCCCATCGTGCCGCGGAAATGGCGGTAGGCCGCGCGGTAGGAGGCCATTCTGTCCTCCTCGGTCAGGGGGCCGAGCGAGGGGATATGGATCATCGGGATCAGGGTCTTGCGGTCGATATGTAAACCAAACCTTTCATACGGCTGCTCGATCGGCAGATACCACTTGGCGTATTGCAGGCGGCCGAAGGAGAAGCGGTCCAGGCGGAAGAGCGGGCCGTACCAAGCGAGCGACGAGGTGCCGACGACGCCGTATTGCTTGCGGCATTCCTCGCACTTGGCACGCAGATCGAGCGCGGCGTCAAGAAAGCGCGCCTCCTCGTATCCCTTCTCCCGATAGATCTCCCGCAGGCGGCGGTGCGCCACGGTGCAAAAGAGGAAATGCAGCGTATAAAGCGGGATATTGGTCGCGGCGGCTACCTCGGCAAGCGGGGCGGCAGCCTCGGCGATAAGGAGATCCTCCTGCGCGTAGAATTTATCGACGAGGGAGATGAGCAGGGCTTGCTTCTCCTCCCCCAGCCGCTCGTAGGCCGAGATCAGGAAATGGCGATCGTCCTCCGCAAGGCCGATCTGCTCGCAAAACGAAAAAATAAAGCTTTTCATAAAGCACCCTCCTTTCTTTTCTATTATATTTTGTTTTTTTCCCGTTGTCAACCGAAAAAACCGCTTTTTTCGCCTAATGCTTTACCCTGCGAAATTGACAAAGATCGGGGAAGGCGGTATAATGAAAAAAACGAAGGGAAATCCCCGAAAAAGAAAAGAGACGTTTTATGATCGATCACACGCTGTATACCGAAATTCTTACCGCCGAGCTGCGGCTTGCGATGGGCTGCACCGAGCCGATCGCCTTAAGCTTTGCCGCCTCTATCCTCCGTGACGCGCTGGGGCAGCCCCCCGAGGCGATCGAAGCGAAGATCAGCGGCAACATCATCAAAAACGTAAAAAGCGTGATCGTGCCCGCCACGGGCGGCATGCACGGGATCGAGGCGGCGCTTGCCGCGGGGATCCTTTCGGGCGCGCCCGAAAGAAAGCTGGAGGTGCTTACCGCCCTGCCGAAGGGGGCCCGCGACAGGATCGAGGCATTCCTTCAGGCCTGCCCGATCACGGTCAGCGAGCTTACGACCGATAAGCCCTTTGAGGTAAAGCTTTCCGCCAAGGCGGGGGAAGCGCTTGTCACCGTCCACCTTTCGGATCGACACACCCACGTTGAGCAGGTCACGCGCAACGGCGAGGACATCACCGCGCGCTACCGTGTTCGGGAGGAGGTCAAGGAGGAGGTCGCCCTCGATTACAGCATCCTTTCGGTCGAGGGGATCCTCGAATACGCCGACAGCGTGGAGCTTTCTGCCGTCCGCCCCCTGCTTCTTCGCCAGATCGAAGCGAACATGGCGATCGCCGAGGAGGGGCTGCGCGGGGATTGGGGCGCCTCGATCGGAAAAATTCTTTATAATAACGGAAGCTGCAGCCTGCGCGACAAGGCACGGGCGATGGCCGCCGCGGGATCCGACGCGCGTATGAGCGGGTGCGAGATGCCGGTCTGCATCCTTTCGGGCAGCGGGAACCAGGGCATCACGACCTCGGTCCCTGTCATCGTCTGGGCAAGAGAGCGGGGCGCCACCGAGGAGGAGCTGCTTCGGGCGCTTCTCGTGGCTGACCTGATCACCATTCATCAGAAAACCGGCATCGGCTGCCTTTCGGCCTATTGCGGCGCGATCAGCGCGGGGGTCGGGTGCGCCGCGGGGATCTGTTATCTTGAGGGCGGTCGCTTCTACGAGGTCGCGCATACCGTCGTCAACGGGGTGGCCATTCTTTCGGGCACGATCTGTGACGGGGCCAAGCCCTCCTGCGCCGCGAAGATCGCGATGGCGGTCGAGGCGGGGCTTGCGGGCTATGAGATGACCAAGCATCACAAGCAATTCTACGATGGGGACGGCATCGTCACCAAGGGCGTGGAAAACACGATCAGAAACGTTGGGCGCCTGGCGTGCCGCGGCATGAGCGGGACCGACAAAGAGATCATCAAGATGATGCTGAAAAAGGATTGCTGACATGAAGGGGATCGAGGCGGGGCGCTACCGCCATTTCAAGGGAAAGGAATACGAGGTGCTTTTTACCGCCCTTCATTCGGAAAGCGAGGAGGAGCTGGTCATCTACCGCGCGCTTTACGGCGACGGCTCGGTTTGGGCACGCCCCCTTTCGATGTTCCGGGAAACCGTTCTTCACGAGGGGAAAGAGGTTCCCCGCTTTACGCGTATTAAATAAAGAAAAAGCAGTCTTTGACTGCTTTTTCTTTTGCCTTTTTTTCATCAATTTTTCGGCTTTCTTTGCCCCTTAAGCTGAACAAAAACACCTAAAATGATCAGGATAAGCCCCAGGACCGATAAGGGCTTGATCGGCTCGTCCAACACAAAGTAGGTCCATACAAGCGAGAGAAACGGCGTGATATACGCAAGGTTGGATACCCTTGCGGTGTCCCCCGATTTCAGTGCCAGGGCCCAGGTCACGGTAGAGACGCCCATCACGAATATGCCGTTATAGGCAAAGCCAAGCAGCTGCGCCGCCCCGACGGTAAGCGGTTCTCCCATAAGGAGGTTTATGACGGCGGTCAGCACAAACGTCGCAAAAAACGAGAGCATCATCGAAAGCAGATAATCGTAATTCCACTTTCGGTTCAGCGCCGTGAAGGCGCCGTATGAGACAGCGGCCAGCACACACAGGCCAACCCCTATCAGCGTCCCCGATCGGAAGTGAAGCAATTCGTCTCCCGCCACGGTCAGAACGCCCAAAAAGGACAGCAAAAACGCGATCCAACGGCGCGCGTTCAGCCTTTCCTTCAAGAGAAGGCAGGCAAACAAAACGCTCATGATCGGCCAAAGATAATTGATGATAAAGGCTTGGGACGCTGCCATTCTGGCCGTGCCCGAATACAAAAAAACGTAATAAAAAAACGTGCCGGGCAGCCCGATAAAAAGGATGCGGAGATAATCCCCCGCGCGATAGGTCTTAAGCTGCCGTATCCGCCCGCCGAGCACGCTGACCGCAAGCAGCGCAGCACCCGCAAAGAACGCGCTGCACATCAGCACCTGGTAGCTGTTCATCGTATCCAGCAAAAGCTTGGAAACGGTAGCGATCGTAGACCAAAAAAGGATCGAAATTCCCGCGTACAAATAGGTTTTCTTCATAAAGCATCCTCTCGGAAAAATAAGACGGGGATCTCGGCCAAGGACCGGGACACCCCCACGGTTCAGCATTATACCATAACTCCCGCAGGAATGCAACAAAAAGACAAAAAGATGTATCCGAAAGGGGGAACCGAGCCTTTTCCTTCTTTACTTTTCTTGACATGGGGCAAAGCAAGGCCTATAATATACTAAGGAACGCTACAAAAAAGGAAAAAGAAATGGATATTGCGGCTTATTTACATCGGATCGGGCTTCGCGAGGCGGAGGTAGAGCATACCTACGCCTTTCTGCGCCGCTTGCAATACGCGCACACAACGCACGTGCCTTACGAAAATTTAGACCTTGTGGCCGGTATCCCGCTTTCGCTCGCGCCCGAAAAGATTTTTGAAAAGGTCGTCACGCGAAAGCGCGGGGGCTATTGCTTTGAGCTGAACTGCCTTTTGGCCCATATGCTGGAGGAAATGGGCTTTACGGTGCGCAGCTACCTCGGGCGGGTCTGGCGTGGGGAGAGCGGGATCCCCGTGCGCCGCCATCGGGTGCTGGCGGTCGATTGCGAGGGAAAGACCTACCTGCTTGACGTTGGGGTCGGGAACCGCGCGCCGCGCTATCCGCTTCTCCTTACGGCGGGGACCGTGCAGGAGCAATGCGGCGAGGCCTATAAGCTGGAATACGACGGTAAGGACGGCTGGACGCTTTACGAGCTTCACGGCGGGGAATTCCAAAAATTCTTCTCCTTTACCGAGGAATTTCAGTATGATATCGACTTTCTTCAGCCCTCCTTCTATTGCGAAAAGCACGAGGATTCGATCTTTAATAAGGAGATGATCGTCGCGATCAAGACTGACACCGGCCGAAAGACGGTCAGCCACCGTACCTATAAGGTCTTTTCGGGAGAAGAGGTCACCCATATCGAAGAAAATATGTCCGACGCCCGCCGAAAAGAGGTTCTGAAAGCCGAGTTCGGCATCGTGTGGGAGGAATAAAGAAAAAGCAGATGCGATGCATCTGCTTTTTCTTTTGTGTAAGAAGGACAAAAAAGATATTTTAGCGAGTTTTCGTACGGACTTGAACCCGTGCGTCACAATCACGCCAAAGGCGTGTATGGAATCAATGCAAAGCATTGTATGGAATCCGTTGCAAGACGGTATGAGCACGACTGCCGACATCTATTCCCCCCTTGATGCCAACGCCAAGAGTGAAGCCGGCAGAGCTATTGAAAGTGTATTGAGTATCAACCCCGAAAGCGAGGATTAACCATGAAAAACGGCGAGATCATCTCCTTGGAGCAGCTTTACAAGATGCTCCACATCAGTAAACGCAAGGCGGCGTGGATGCTGCAGAATGGCATCATTCCGTGCGAAATCCGCAATACGCCTACGCACAAGTATTCTATCAGAAAGGAGGATGTTCTCGCCTACATGGAAAAGAGTGCACACGAAAAGCGGAAAGAAATCCCCGTCGGTATTTTCAACGCGAAAAAGACAAATAACCCTCGCAGAACCGAGTCACCTGACTCGGACTGTGGGGGTTGTTTTGATGATACGAACTATAAGCTACGAGGTAAGGAGAGAGCGCGATTCAAAGAAATGCTCGAGGATCTTCTTTCTGCCGTACCCGACACGCTCACCGTGGACGAAGTCGCCGAGCTGACAGGTTACCACCGAAGAACAATCCTTCGGTACGTGCAGAGAAAATACATATACGCAGTTACAATCATGGGTAAATACTACATATCCAAAAAGAGCGTGATAAGTTATCTCGCTACTGATAAGGCGTTCAAGAATACGCAAAAATCAGAGTGGCATACAAATATAGTAAAACCCTTTGAAAGTATATGAAATCAAAGGGTTTGTTTTTGTTATATTAACTTTTGATACTGTCGTAATAAAACAGAATACTGCTGAATTTGAAAACAAATAGTTGCCATACTCAAATAATCAAAATCTCGTTGGTTGGTATCATTTATGGCAAGATTGATTATTAAACTCCAGTAAAATGTTTCGTGCGATAGTGGTATGGGCGTTGTGTTCTTTTTGTACGTATCAAGACCGTTTTCGGTTAAATGTTTCAACATATCCACTATATCAATGTGATAAATGTTCTTACTCTGATCTTGTTCCATTTCACCAAGTTTATCGACTAAATCAAAATAAGTTGCACACAAAGCAATATCAATAGCAACTTTATAGTTTGACCAATAATTATTTATGGTCCAATAAAGAAGCTCGTTTTTAATCTGTTTTTCGGTCTTTGTTTTATCCTTGCGTAATTCTTTTTCTACACGATTCTTATATCGGTTTGCTTTAGATATATCAAAAGCGAAAGGCTTAAATGAAAGGATGCTTCTACACAAAACAGCCGCTATCTTATGCATATCCAACAAGGAATTATCATCGATGTTATCACCAAAGTAAGCATCTTTTAACCACTCGCGTTTTTCTTCATAGCAGTCTGAAAGCTTTTGAATGTAACCATCATCATTAACATAATTGTAAAATCCAACTGCATTTTTAAAATTTTCATCCATATTGGATTCGATTGCCAAAATAGTTGGTTTAATTATGTCTGGTAATAAATATTTATTAAAATGAACACTGCTGATATCTTTCAAATTGTACCCTCTCCAAAGCATTAATATTTTTGCACAAACTTAGTGCAATCAACTTCCATATTATGCTTTTTTAAAGTATCTTTTGCTCCGTCCATACATTTTTCTACAGTATAAGAAAAATTGCGATGCAAAACACTTTTGCTTCCTTTTACACTTTGTTCATGTAGCACGTTTGTGTTAATTTCGGCTTTCTTGAAAAAAGACAAAAATACCCATGCAAACAAACTCGCAAAAAGAATTGGTGCAAAAATAAATAATAAAATTTCCATTTTTTCTCCAAATAAAATATATAAATAACTATTTGTATGATCAACTAAAATCATAAAATCAAGGTAATTGCGCTGATATTACATAATCGCTGGTTTCTTGGTTTTTTGTTTCTCTATCATAGCAGAAAAACATAAACAGAAGGGTATATAATAACGTAACCAAGGACAGTGTTACATAAAACTTAGTCCAATTTAAAACAATTAAGATTTCACATGAATACCATGCAACACTGAATGCGAACATTAGCAAAACAGCAAGTGAAAGCAATTGTGATTTTCGTGCCTCTCCGCTTTTCAACATGGATATAATTCCTGTTATACACCAAACAATCGCAGTGATAAGAAATATATTAAATATACTATGAAATATATTTATTCGTTGTTCGTGAAATGAGTCCAAAAATTTTTGATCTAACAAGAAACCATTCGAGTACAAGATTAAGAAAGACTGCCTAAAAAGTTCAGCAACTGCTGACACAAGAGCACTTATAATAACACTTGCCAGTTCAGCTCGTTTTATTCGGCTTGCCCAGTTGCTGAAATTATTTTTTTTATTGATAAAAAAAATTGTTAACCTATTCATTAGTCTTACTTTCTAATATTAAAATATACAGTTAAGTTTAAACATTATACCATACAAGTTGCTAAATGTCAAGAGATTTTAATTATATATTTTTTGAAGAAAAAGAGCCTATTGATCGAGAATCAATAGGCTCTTTTGGCGGAGGGTGTGAGATTCGAACTCACGCGCCCGTGAAGGCAAACGGTTTTCAAGACCGCCTCGTTATGACCACTTCGATAACCCTCCGTAAATATGATGCAACAGCGTGCATCATATTTACGGAGCTTCTGAGGTGCGGCTCGGCGAACTCTGTTCGTCGAATCCACTTCGCATACCCCACCCGAAGATCGACAAGCTCGCTTGTCAGGCGCAGGGTGTGGGTATCTTCGCCAAAGGCGAAATAACTCTTCGTGATGCATACTGTGAACATTTTTATTAAATTTTTAGATTTGCGAATTTTTTAGAAAAAGTTTTAGAAGAAATAATTTTCTGCTTCGTCGGGAAGGCGAAAACATCAGGTGTAGCAAGGGATTTTAAGCGTTTGCATAAACTCGCGACTGCAAATTTTCAAGACTGATCTCTTCGGCCACTTGAGTACACCTCCGTAAAACGGAAAGGCTTCGGGGAATACCGATCCCCGAAAATTTCTTGCTTATTGTAGCATAAAACCGAAAGAAAGTCAATAGAATAAAGAGTGGAAGCCCCCGGGGAAACGAGAAATTTCCAAAAAAGACTTGACAAAGGGCATACGGAATGATATAATAAGCAAGCACGAAGCAGGATTCGTATGCCGGAATGGCGGAATTGGCAGACGCCCGGGACTTAAAATCCCGTGAGATTTTATCTCGTACCGGTTCGACCCCGGCTTCCGGCACCATTATATCGCGGGGTGGAGCAGCTTGGTAGCTCGTCGGGCTCATAACCCGGAGGTCGTGAGGTTCAAATCCCACCCCCGCAACCAGAAAAAGAAAAGCAACCCATTCGGGTTGCTTTTCTTTTTCTTATTACGGAGCGGCTTGCCGACCACGACCGACGGAGGAGGGAGTGGGTGAGCAAGCGAAAACACCACGTTGTGGTGTTTTCGCGCAGCGATACCCCACAAAGCAAGGAGAAATGAAGCGAATGAGAATAAGCGCGCATTTCGACTATGCGACTGGGGAGGGCAAACGGATCCCACATGTAGCCGGAAGAAGTCGACACGGCCTATCCACGTTGTGGTGTTTTCGCGCAGCGATACCCCACAAAGCAAGGAGAAATGAAGCGAATGAGAATGAGCGCGCATTTCGACTATGCGACTGGGGAGGGCAAACAAATCCCACCCCCGCAACCAAAAACGAAAGCAGTCCATTGGACTGCTTTTTCGTTTTAGGAACGATGTGTTCCGCATGCGGAACGTGATGCGCACTGCGTGCGTGATGACGGCTTCGCCTTGTGATGTGCCCTCCGGGCGTGTAAAGGAACACATCACATCACTTTGCGACATCGGCGCAATACATCACTATAAGCGAAGCGAATAACATCACTGCGGCAACGCCCAACATCACTCTTTACATAGACTCGAAATTATGGTATAATATAAGCAGAAAGCGAGGTGCTGCTATGGCTGAATCTTCAAAAAAGAAATACGTAAAAAAGTATTTACTGTTTCGTTCTTTACCGTACATGGTTTTGTTTTCTTGTATGGCTGCCGCACTGATTTTTATGGCAAGCACTAACAATAATAAATACGAATTCATCGCGGCAATTGTGATCAGTGCAGTAGTTATAATTGCATTTTTTGCAATTACATTCATCAACATATACCGCTTTGTGTCTATGGTAAAACGCCAGGAGAAGAATCACGGAGTCGCTTTTTCGGATAAAAACTCTATCGAGCTTTCCAAATTTTCACCATGGCTCATTCTTTCTGATGCTTGGTTGATCCGACCGGGAATTTTTGCAATTTATATAGGTGAAATCAAAAGTGCCGCGATTGGCGAGAGCTATCACGAATATATAAGCGGAGTTATTTATCCAACTAAAATCAAAACAAAATCGGGAAAAGTTTTCTGTTTGAAAATCAAAAGCAAAGAGAACGCAAGGTTGATTCGAAAATGGGCAAGGAGAAATTAATGCCGATACTTTTTTAGTATCTATTTTTTCAAGATAACACAAAAAAATTCCTCGGACTTGTTCCGAGGATATTTTTTACCTCTTCACTTTTCACTCTTCACTTTTCTCCCTCCGCAGAGGAATTTTTTTGGAGGTAATAGGTAATAGTGAAAAGGTATTTAAGGTAGAGTTTCGCTGTGGCGAAAAGCATTTTTTATTATAGCAGGTTGAAAGGCAATAGATTTTATGGTATAATTATTTTGTCAAAGTTTTCCCAAAACCTCTGGACTTTCCAATTCCTTTCGGTACAAGGTGTGTTACCACCCGAAAGGAGCGAGAAAATGATAGACTTAAAGCCATATTATCAAGTAAAATTAACCTTGCTCAGATGCAAGAGCTATTTCCTCCACAATCCCCCTAAAGTCGAGGACGAGAAATACGCCTACGACATTATTCAAAAAGCGTACCTGATAAATGAGAAAAAGATAGAAATGCTGGATTATCAAAAGAGAAATAAGCTGATTGAGGATTACCGTAAAGTATTTAGAAATCCATAAAAGAAAGGCGGTACGATATGAATTTATTTTATAGTGACAAGGACATATGTATGCGCCTTCATGTATCCTATGACAATCAAGAAAAATTAAAAACCTACATTGATCAGTCATTTACACCGTTTTTTGCATTAAAACGCGATCAGTTTTTCAATATAAGGTTTGAATATAAAACTTTTACTTGCACTTATCAAGGGAAAAAGCAAGAATTTTCATACAAAGACATTAAAAAGATAGAAACTATAACAGATGGGCTTATTGTTTATTTCAACAACGGAAAATATGTTTCTATTGCAACGGAAAAATTTGAAAAGCATAACTCTGAACTTTACGACATCGTTGCGTTTTTGAAAAGATATAACCGCAGACTATTTACGGAACGTGGGGAAATAGAATATCCCGATGATGCAGAAGGAAGATATCAAAGTGATAAAGAACCTATATCAAAAATTGCGTTTGAGTTGTCCGAAAAGGAAATCACTCGATTGTTATGGTATGATTATCTCATTGATGAAAAAATGTTGGCATTAATTCTTCCGATTTTTGTCGGATTATTTGTTGCCGTCGTTCTGCAAAATATTTGGATTGCAATATTGGCAGGATTTGTATTGATTTTAACGGTTATTCTTACCGCAATGTTCCTTCAATATAAAGGCAGTTACATAAGAAATCATCAAGACTTGTTATATGCGTTGCTGTATGACGATCTTTTGGTAATTCGCTTACATAATACCGATTTGGAATTAGAATACAATGCGATGAAACGTCTAAAAAACGCTATGGGACTTTGGCGAATGAAATCAGGAAATTTCTTTGTTTTAACTTTGCCTAAAAGGATAGAAAAAGAAAACACTTCATTTTTCACTTCATTGTATCAAAAAATCAATTAGGCATCTATTAAGGATGCACTTAAAACCGTCTCAAAGACCCAAAACCCCTTGATTTTATTGACTTTCCCGTGGTGGCATCTATTAAGGATGCACAACACAGAAAAAGAAAAGCAACCCATTCGGGTTGCTTTTCTTTTTCTTATTACGGAGCGGCTTGCCGACCACGACCGACGGAAGAGGTCGACACGGCCCATGCCATGTTATGGCTTTTTCGCGAAGCGATACCTCAAGGATAGGGAGAAATGAAGCGAATGAGAATGAGCGCGCATTTCGACCATATCCGCGGGGAGGGCCAACAAATCCCCGAATACGAGCAGGCGCAGGCGACGGCAGACGACTATGCGACGGCGACAGGGAAAACAAATCCAAAACGAAGCGCGCCAAGGCGCATTAAGCGAGTTGCGTAGCAACTCATGAAGCAGCCTGCGGCTATGAAGCGTTGCTTCGCAACACGAAAAACGTACGCTTCGCTTCATTGCATTATTCCGATAAGTGAAAAAATATTATTCCGCAACCATTGATATTATTCCGCAAGTGTGGTATAATAGATACAGAAAGCCTTGCGCGCAAATCTTTGGGCTTCGCCCTATACGTGCTTTGCACGCCTGTGCTATTGACGGCTTCGCAAAATGCCCTTGCAAGCAAGCATTTTTGCTTCATTGTTTAATCCTAAAAAAGGTGGGATAGATTTATGTTTATGACCATAAAACAAGCTTCCGAAAAGTGGGGCATCTCGGACAGAAGAATCCGTGTGCTTTGTTCCGAGGGTAAAATTCCGGGTGCATATCAAGACGGACGCTCTTGGAAAATCCCAAGCGATGCCCAAAAGCCTGCCGACGGAAGATATAAATCAAGAGAAAGCATTCTTACACGAATCGAGCAGAAAAAGAAGGAGCTTGACGGCAAAAGACCCTTGACCGAGGGAGAGGTCGCAAGGCTAAATGAAGAATTCATCGTAGAATACACATATAATTCCAACGCTATCGAGGGAAACACACTCACACTCCGTGAAACCGACCTTGTACTCCGAGGTCTTACGATAGACCAAAAACCGCTCAAAGACCATATGGAGGCGGTAGGTCACAAGGAGGCTTTCGACTACGTATGTGAGCTGGTAAGGGATAATGTGCCAATCAGCGAGAGAGCGATCAAGCAAATTCATTATTTGGTTCTTGCGGACAAAAAAGATGACCGCGGTGTTTACCGTCGAGTTCCCGTGCGTATTATGGGGGCGCATCACGAACCCATAGAGCCCTATCTGATAGAGCCGAAGATGGAGCAGCTTATCCGTGAATTTTTAGAAAGCGATGAAAATATTGTCACCAAGCTTGCACGTTTTCATATTGAATTTGAGGGCATCCATCCTTTTATTGACGGCAACGGCAGAACCGGGCGCCTTTTGGTGAACCTAGAACTAATGAAAGCCGGTTACCCTCCCATTGATATAAAGTTTACCGATCGCCTGGCTTATTACAACGCTTTCGATGAATACCACGTCAAAGGTAAGCTCTCCACTATGGAAAATCTGTTTGCCGGATACATTGAGGCAAGGCTTGACAGATACTTAAAAATTTTGGAAGGCTAATCACGTTTTGAAATGCACAACCTATACTGAAAGCATTTACTTGTATGGGTATAATGGTACTCTTCCAAAAAGAAAAGTCGCGCAAGCGGCTTTTTCTTTTTG
>JAZNDS010000043.1:0-1550 GCA_045588145.1 Eubacteriales bacterium
CATCGAAAAAGGCCTTCTGACCTATATCGGAAAAGAAGTCGACGATGCCTATATCGACCATGTTCTTTCCCTTCGCCCCGATCCCGAGCTTCTCACGCGCACCGGCGTAGATCTCAAAATCGTCTACACGCCTCTGCACGGCGCGGGCAATCTCCTCGTTCGCGAAGCCCTGAAGCGCGCGGGCTATAAAAACGTCATCGTCGTAAAAGAGCAGGAAGCGCCCGACGGCGCGTTCCCGACCGTAAAGAGCCCCAACCCCGAAAATCCCGAAGCGTTTGAAATCGCTATCCGCGAATACGCCGACAAGGAAGGCGCAGACGTCATCGTCGGCACCGACCCCGACAGCGACCGCATGGGCATGATGCTCAAAAAGGACGGAAAATGGATTCCCGTAACGGGCAACCAGGCCGGATGCCTTATGCTTGAATACATTCTGCGTGCCAGAAAGCCCGTTCCCGGAAGCGGCGCTTACGCGGTTTCCACCATCGTTTCCACCCGCATGACCGACGCCATCTGCAAAGAGTACGGCGTGGACATGATCCGCGTTCTGACCGGCTTCAAGTTCATCGGCGAAGTCATCGATCAGAAGGAAAAAGCCGGAAACAACGGCTTCCTCCTGGGCTTTGAAGAAAGCTACGGCTATCTGACCGGCGGCTATATCCGCGATAAGGACGCGGTCATCGCATCCGTATTGGCAGCAGAGCTTGCCGCATACTATAAGTCCGAGGGCAAGAGCCTGTTTGACGCGATGGAGGAAATGTTCAAAAAGTACGGCTATTTCGCCGAGAAGACCGTTTCCGTCACCATGCCCGGCGTGGACGGTATGGCCAAGCGCGAAGCGGCAACCCGAAACCTGCGCGAAAATCCCCCGAAGGAAATCGGCGGCCGCAAGGTGCTCGAAGCCCTCGACTTCAAGAACGAAGGCACGATGGGTCTGCCCCGCGCCGACGTGCTTCTTTACGTCCTCGAAGGCGACGCCTGGGCGTGCGTGCGTCCCAGCGGCACCGAGCCCAAGCTCAAGATTTATGTAGGCGTTCGCGAAAAAACCGAAGCGGAAGCCCAGGAAGCGCTCGTCTCCCTGTCCAAGGCCGCAGCCGAACTCACAAAATAAACGATCCGTTTTTCATACGCGGGCGATCAGTTTTCGCTCCTACCGTTTGGTGTAAGCACACACATAATCGTAGGGGCGGTCATTGACCGCCCGCGCTGACTTTAAAATGCATAATTTTTCCGGTTTTAGCCGATACTTCCTATAAAACGATCCGATTGAAAATTCCGCTGAACTGCGAATGAAATAAAAAATGAACCCCGCCGTCCCATTGCGCGTCTAAGGTAGCGCAGGCAGGAGGAGAAAAAACATGGCCAATACGAAACTAACCAAAGCGCAGAGAATCGCCCTTAAAAAGAAAAAGGCAAGGATGAAGAAAATCCGCCGCGTCTCAGTGTTTATCGGCGCGCTCGCGCTCATTCTCGTCGTTCTCATGGGCCTTACCGTGAACAAGGGCGACAGACGCGATTCTCTGGCAGCAAAAAAATCCGATATCGAAGAT
>JAZNDS010000044.1:0-38679 GCA_045588145.1 Eubacteriales bacterium
GACTTGAATGCGCGCTTGTTCCCTTTGAAAGTCCCGTAAACCAATCGGGCGTGCTGTTTTATAACACCCTGTTCGATGAAAACGCGGTTTGTCATTTGGCGCTTGGCTTTGGTTTTACCAATTCTCTGAAGGATTTTGAAAAATACACCATCGAGGAATGCTACAAAAAGGGCATCAATGATTCTATGATCCACGTGGATTTTATGATCGGTACGGAGGATCTTTCGAACGTTGGCGTTGCGCGCGACGGTAGCCGTGTGCAGATATTTAAAAACGGAACGTGGGCGTTTTAAGGAGGATTTATGACGGTTGTTGAAAGATTTTTAAAGTACGTGTCCTTTGATACGCAATCGGATGAGCATTCCGATACCGTTCCCAGTACGGCAAAGCAAAAGCTTTTGGGTAAGGCTTTGGTGGATGAGATGCGCGAGATGGGAATGGCAGACGTACGCATGGACGAAAACGGATACGTGTTCGGTTATTTGCCTGCTACCGAGGGGCTTGAGGATGCGCCTGTGTTGGGATTTGTTTCGCACATGGATACCTCTCCCGACGTGAGCGGAGCGAACGTAAAGCCTTCGACCGTTCGGTACGGGGGAGGGGATCTGGTGCTTGCAAACGGGGAAACGCTTTCTCTTGCAGCCTTTCCCTTTCTGTCTAAATACGTGGGCGAGGAGCTGATCGTTACCGACGGAACGACGCTTCTCGGTGCGGATGATAAGGCGGGAATTGCCGAAATTCTCTCTGCCTGCGAATATCTCCTGGCGCATCCCGAGCTTCCACACGGTAAGCTGGCGATCGGCTTTACCCCCGACGAGGAGATCGGGTGCGGAGCGGATCATTTTGACGTTGCGGCGTTTGGGGCGGATTTTGCTTATACGGTGGATGGAGGTGAGCTTGGGGAGATTGAATATGAAAATTTCAATGCCGCGTCTGCTACCTTGACTGTTCACGGTGTGAATATTCATCCCGGAAGCGCGAAAAATCGCATGAAGAATGCGCTTCTCATGGCAACCGAGTGGATCTCCCGTTTGCCTACCGCGCAAACGCCTGCGCACACCGAGGGATACGAGGGCTTTTACCACCTTTGCGATATGGCGGGGGATGAAACGCTTGCCACCCTTTCGTATATCATCCGCGACCACGATCGGGAAAGCTTCGAGGCAAGGAAGCGCTTTATTGCGGGGCTTGTGCAAGAGATGAACGAGGCCTACGGCGAGGGAAGCTTCACGGCCGAGATAAAGGACAGCTATTACAATATGAAGGAGAAGATCGAGCCCTTCATGCATATCGTTGAGAAGGCCGCCGCCGCGATGCGAGGGGTGGGGGTCGAGCCGACCTTTCCCCCCGTGCGCGGGGGGACCGACGGGGCGCGACTTTCCTTTATGGGGCTGCCCTGTCCCAACCTTTCGACCGGCGGGGAAAACTTTCACGGCGTGCACGAATTCATCCCGATCGAGTCGATGGAGAAAATGGTAAGCGTGCTCGTTACCCTGATGGAAAACCGGTAAAGGGCCTCTCGCTTTTTCACGAGGGGAGCCCGTAAGGAGGCAAAAAGCAGACCTGCTTTTTGCCTCCTTTTCCTTTTTCGGGAAGAAGGAGCCGTTTTCTCGCCCCGAAGAAGGGGTGAAACCGAAAAAGAAAATGTAAATTTTTAAAAACAGTAAAGTTGTTTTTACATTTACAAAAGGAAGGTCTCGAAAAACTTCGCAACCTCCCGAAAAACAATATTTTTTGTAAACCTTGATTGTCAAGTCGATTTCTCTCTTATTCGTAGAATTCGGGGAAAAAGGCAGTCGGAGGCGGTCTTTTTGCGTCGTTTTCGGGCGATGGGTGGGGGCGGTTTGTTGACAACGTCGAAATTTGGTGCTATACTGAAATTGCAATAATTATATAATATATTGAGAAAGAATAGTGCCCGAGCGTGGCGCGTGAATAAAGCATACGAAGGAGAAGACGATGTTAGTAAGCGTTAAGAACCTGAAAAAGAGATACAGCGGCAAGACCGAATACGCCGTTGAGAACATCGACCTTTGGGGGGACGGCGGCGAGATCGTGGGGATCCTCGGTCATAACGGCGCCGGCAAGTCCACCACCATCAAATGCATTACCGGCATGCACCCCTACGAGGGGGGTAGCATCGAGATCGCGGGCTGCGATCTCAAGAAGGACCCGATCGGGGCCAAGAGGAATTTTGGCTATGTAAGCGACGAGTTTAATCTTTTCGAGCGGATGACCGGGTTTGAATTCGTGAATTTCCTTGCCGACGTATACGGCGTTGCCCTTGCCGAGCGCCAGGAAAGGCTGGCCTATCTTCAGTCGGTCTTCGCGCTGGGGGACGCGATCTACAACGAGATCTCCTCCTATTCGCACGGCATGAAGCAAAAGATCTCGTTGATGGGCGCCCTTATCCACAGCCCCAAGGTCTTTATCCTTGACGAGCCGATGGTCGGCCTTGACCCCTTTACGGCGAACCAGGTCAAGCGCTTCTTTAAAAAATACAGCGAGGAAGGGAACCTCGTGCTCTTCTCCTCGCATAACCTGGACGTGGTCGAAAAGCTTTGCAACCGCGCCTATGTCATTGACCGCGGGCGCATCATCGAGGAGATCGACCTTGCGGCCTTTAAAGCCAAGGGCGGGGATCTGGAGACCCATTATCTTTCGATCACCCACAGAGAGGCAAAGGCATGAGGACGGCGTTTTCCACCCTTTTCCGATATGAGCTTGGGAAGCTTTTCCCGAAAAAGCGCGGCGCGGGAAGGGCGGACGTTTTCGGCCGCGTCCTTTCTGTCCTTATTACTCTTCTGGTGGCGGCTGCCTTCGTCTTTTTGCTGTATACGGTCGCCAAAAGCTACGTGGAGATCAAGGTCAATAAGCAAAGCGACCCCGTCGCCCGCGGGCGGGAGCTTCTGAATGTCGGCTATGCCGCGATCCTTGCGGTCACCGCCCTTCTCGGGGTGGAGAAGATGCGCAAGCGCTTTGTAAAGGCAGACGACCGCGCGGTGCTTCTGCGCCTTCCCGTCAAGCCCTCGACCCTGTATCTTTCCAAGATGACGGTGCTGCTTCTGGAAAGCTACGTCACCTCGTTTTTGCTGATCCTGCCCGTGCAGCTGGTCGTCGGGCTTCTTGTTGAGGGTGGGGCCGTCTTTGCCCTCCTTTCGCTGCTTGCCTTTCTGCTTTTGCCGCCGATCGCCCTGCTTCTTTCGGCGCTGCTGCTTTGGCCCTATATGCAGGCGGTGGAGCGCATCGGGCGCCACTACCTTCTGACCTTTTTGCTCTTTTCGGGGCTTCTCGGTGGGGCGTTCTGGCTGTATTCCCGCCTGCTTTCGGTCCTGCAGGCGCTGCTTGAGACCGGGTCGATCCGCTTCCTCTTTAACGAGGAGTTCCTTTCCTTTATGCAAGCGCTCCGGCAATACGCCTATCCCGCCAACCTTCTGGCCGAGGCGGTCCTTGGGGAGGATAAGCTGATCCCGATCCTTATCCTTCTCGGCGCTGTCGCTCTTTCCGGAACGGCGGTTTATTTCGTGACACGCGGGCTTTTCTTCGCCGCCCTTTACAAGAACGAGGCGCGACGCCCCGCCTTGGGTCATCGGCGCTGTCACCGCCTTTCCCCCGATCTTTCCCTGATCAAAAAGGAATTTCTGACGGTGTTCCGCACCCCCTCCTACACCTTCTCGTATTTTTCGATCGCGGCGGCGATGCCTGTGATGATCTATTGCTGCTATACGCTGTTTGAGGCCCTGGTCCAAAACGCGATCGGCCTTACCCCCGGCTTTTCGCTTTCACTCTTTATCGTTTTGGTGTTCGGGGTGCTGACCAACACCTTCTGCGCGACTAACGTCTCGCGGGACGGCCTGTCGGCCCTTTCCTCCAAAACGCTTCCTCTTTCTCCCACCCGCATCCTTCTTTCCAAGGTGATCTTCTCGTCGGCTGTCAGCACGCTTTCGGTGATCGCGAGCGGGGTGCTTCTGCTGCTTACGACGCCGCTTTCCTTTACCGACGCGCTGGCGGTTACCCTGATCGGCATCGCCTTCACGCTTTCCCAGATCCTTCTGGCCACGCGCATGGATCTTAACGGCGCCGTCCTGACCGGCGGGGCCGCCGCGATGGAGCGCTCGGCCGAGAAGACGGTGGCCAAGGTGGTCTGTATCGGGCTGATCCTTTCGGCGCTCGCGGGGCTTTTGTCGTTTGCCGCCGCCCTTCTGGCGGAGGGGGGGATCCTGCCCATCGGGTCCTTGCTTTCTTATCTCCTTCCCGCCTTTTTGGCCCTTATGTACCTTTTGATCTCCTTCCTCTATTACAAGAACAAGATCGAATTGAGCTTTAACGCGCTCGTTTCGTAAAAAGGAAATTGCCGTGAATAAAAAGATTATTTTACTGGTCCTTATCCTCCCGCTCTTTCTGATGGTCAGCCTTTTCGCGGCCACAAGGACCTTGAGCCTTGCGGTCGAGGTGCCGGTCTCGGGGATCGATATCCTCGGAGAGCCGATCGTATATCTCGACCTTGACCGGAACGAGACCTATCGGGTGGACTACGCCGTGTACCCAACGAACGCCAAGAACCGCGACGTCTCCTTTTCGACCGAAAAGGTGGGGGAAAGCGATCTTTGCGAGCTGATCTTCTCGGAGGGCGAGCTCGTCCCCCAGACGGCGGGCACCGCCAAGGTCACCCTCTCGACGGTGGACGGCGGCTATAAGGACAGCTTTATCGTGGAGGTAAGCTCCGGCCGCCTGGAGAGCATTGAATGCTCGGTCGAAAGGGATAGCCTTTCGGTCGGGGAAACCGTCACGGTTTCGACGGTCTTCCGTCCTTCGGGCGCCTCGAACCGGCTTCTCCGCTATACCTCCTCCAATCCCCTTGTCGCGACGGTGGACGGCAACGGCGTGATCCGCGGTGTCGGCCGCGGCAGTGCCGTGATCACGGTCATCTCCGAGGCCGATCCCTCGATCCGGGATACGGTCGCCCTTACGGTCACGCAGGAGGAGCAGCTGGTGTTCCCCGAGGACCGCGTGGTCACCGCGAGCAAGAGCGGCTCGCTGAACCTTTCGGTACGGGATGAGCATGACTACACCTACACCTATGCCGCCGTTGATAAGAACGGGCAGGCGCTTTCAAGCGACCGCTTCCGCCTTACCTTCGATACGGCGAATGCCGGAAGCGGGCATATCCTTGTGCGGTATGAGCTGCTGGATACCGCTTACCTCGGCGCCGTTACGGTCACGGTCACGGCGCGCTTTGACGGTACCGCCCTTACCGAAGCGTGCGAGATCGTTTTCGCCAATGATTTTGAGATCGCCTTCCCGCAGGAGGTCGTTGCGCTGGAGGCGGGGAAGAGCCTGCCGATCCCCTTTGTTCTGACGCCGAGCAATGCCTCGGTCACCTATACCGCGACGCTTTCCAACGAGAACGCGCTTGCCCTGGCCGTCACGAGCGGGACGGTGGTCCTGCACACGCAAAGGGCGGGGGTCTCGACCCTGACGCTTTCGGCGACCGATACGGTAAGCGGGATCACCAAGACCGCGACGGTCCCCGTCGTGATCAAGCCGACCTCGCTTCTTATCGCCGAGGGCGGCAAGACCTACGGCCTTGAAAATTGCCTGACGGTCGGCGGATCGGAATTCGGCGGCGGCGCCTCTACGGTCGCCCTTACCCTGAAGCCGAACGCGAACGAGGTGGGCGTGGGCTTTGCCGATTGCCTTTCCTTCGTGACCGATAACCCGAAGGTCACCGCAGACCGAAACGGCGTGCTTTCGATCGACGAAAGCTTTGTCGGGACCGTCACGGTAAGGGGCGTATTCAGCGCCCACGGCGTTCGCTTTGAGGGCGCGCCGATAAGCGTCCTTTGCGTCGGAGACGGGGTGAACGTGCGCAGCTTCAAGGCGCTTTACGAGACCGTGGGCGCCGGGAAGCCCGCCGTGCTTTTCGCCGATATTGTAGACGATTTCGGCTATATCGACGGGCAGATGTATTACACCGAGGAAACCGTCGAAAAGATCCATACCACCTACGACGATACCTTTTATAAAAACGGAGAGAGGGAGAGCGAGGCGACGGTTAAGGTGCTGCTTTCCTTCACGAACGATCTGTACGGAAACGGCTACGCCATCAACGCCGGCAACGTCACGATGCAGCTGGACAGCAGCGGCGCCTTAAAGGGCGACGCGCTCTTCCGCGGACCGCTTAACTTCGTATCCCTGACCGAAAACATGGCCAGCGTCAAGGCGCAGGATAACATCTGCTTCGCGCTTTACGAGGGGGTCAGCATCCGCAACGTCGAGCTGTACGGCTGCACGCCGCAAAGCCCCGACGACAAGGTGGATCTTACCGATCTGGATTACGTCGGTACGACGGTCGAGGTCCTTGGCGATGGGGTCGAGATCCTGTATTCCCGCCTGGGATACGGGCGCACCGTGCTTCGTGTCTTCGGGGATGCCGCCGATTCTTCCAAGAAGATCTCCGTGAAGGTTTCAAATTCGGTCCTCAGCCATGCCCGTGAGTTTATCCTGCGTATGGGTAGCAACGCCTTCGTGGATCCCGCGGCGGGCGAGAGCTTCACCCCCGCAAGACTGCCGGGGGACAGCGGCATGTCCTTCCCCGCGCAAAAGACCTACGAAACGATGAGCCCCGAAGAGAAGGCGGCTTATGACGAACAATTCGTTAAGACCTTCGTCAACGTAAAGAACAGTGTCTTTACCGAGGCGGGCATCTTCGCCGTCGGTATCGACTCGCACTTCTCGGGGCTGTATCTTGACCGTGGAAGCACGGCGGTCGGCGCTACCTTCTCTTCCTTGGTTCCCGATTGGCACGATTTGGCCAAAACCAGCTACGGCGCCAAGCTTACCTTCGAGGGTGACGTCCGCCTTTACAGCTGGAAGGAGCTCGGTATGATCGACAGCAGCACGCTGATCGAGGTGAACGAGCGGCTTTCGGAAAGCTACCCCGATCTGGATCTGAGCCTGAATGTGGCCGATATGGTCGAAACCGTGGCCGAAAAGCCCGGCTTCGGGAACATCGTTTATAAGAAGAACGGAAAGAGCTTTGCCCACGCCGGCATCACCTTCTTCGGCGGCGGGCGCAACTACGGCGTTTTTGAGTATAAGGAGCCCGCCTCCTCCCAAATTGCCGAGATCGACGCGTTCCGCCCCTATGAGGTCAACCTGGCCGATGCCGGCAAGGCCTTCCTGAATTCGGCGGCGGGCAGCGAAAGCTTCTATTTCCTGCTTTACGACGGCTTAAGCGCCTTTTTGCCCGAGGAGCAGGAGCGCCTGCTTGCGGAGGGAGGGTCCGCATACGACTTTATTACAAGACGCGACTGAAGTATCCCTTTGCCGCGTGGCAAATGACCCTAATCAAGAAAACAAAACCCAAAAGAACTATTCTGCTTTTTCATCTTTGCGGCTTTGCTAACAGGAGGAAAAATATGAAAAGAATCGCCTTGCTTTTATCCCTCTTTCTTTCGGTATGCCTGCTGGGCTTCGGCCTTGCCGGCTGCTCGGAGGATCTGGAGGATCTTGCCTTGGATAGGGGAAGCTTTGAGCCGACCGTCGAATACGGCGCGGCGGTGGATCTTAGCGAGCTGACCCTCGTTTACGGCGAGGGGGAGGACGAGGTACGCATTCCCGTCACCCCCGATATGGTCAGCGGGGATCTTTCGACCGATACGGTCGGGCGGAAGAATCTTCTGATCCGATACGAGGGAAGGCTTGTCCGCTTTTCCTTTGACGTAAAATACAGCGCCACCTTTATGGCGGGCGATACGGTCATCGGTACCGTATACGTGGGAGAGGGCGAGGCGCCCCTTCCCCCGTCGCCCGAGGACTATGCGCCAAGCGGCATGGAGTTTGTGGGCTGGAGCCCCGCCCTGCCGACCGAGCTTGCCGACAACGCCGTCTTTACGGCGCAATTTGCGCCCTCGACCGCGGTGCCGACGCTTTCGGATCTTTCGGCCTCCTACGGGCAAACGCTTGGGGAGCTTACCCTGCCCTCCTCGGCGGTCGGTGCCTGGCAATTCGTCGACACGTCCGATACCCCCGTCGGGGAGATCGGGACGCATAGCTTCGCCGTTCGCTTTATGCCCAGCGACCCTGCCGCCGTTCCGCTTGACGGAACCGTTACGGTCACGGTCGGGAAGGCGCGGATCGAATTTGCCGATCTTGCCGATCGCTTCGTTTACGACGGAACCGAGAAATTCCCCACCTACACGGTGCCCGAGGGAGTCACGGTCATCGAGCTTGGCACGAAGGAGACCGACGCGGGCCGCTACGACTTTACGCTTCTTGTAAATGACCCGCATTACGAGGGCGTGTATACCGGCAGCTATACCATCGAAAAGGCGGTAGCTACCGTCACGCTTCCCGATTACGAGCTTTCCTTTGACGAGGCCAGGACCTTCGTCCCCACGACCTATACGGTCACAGGGCTTGATGAAGCCCTGCTTGGCAAGGTGACCGTCCTTAAGCCCACGGTCACGGGCAGCGGTGCCTATTCGCTTTCGGTGATGATCGAAAAAGCCGCCAACGTGGACGTTACGGTCGCGGGCGGCGCGCTTACCGTTACAAAGTCGACCCTTTCGCTCACCCCCCCGACGCTTGCCGATGGGGTCGTCGCCCATTACGGCGATACGCTTTCCTCGCTTGCGCTTTCGGCGCACGGCAGCGGCCGCTGGAGCTGGAAGGACGCCTCTCTTTCGGTCGATAGGGTAGGGACCTACACCGCCACCGCGATCTTTACCCCCACCAACACCGCGGGGTACGAATCGGCGGAGGTGACAGTCACCTTCCCGGTTTCGAAAAAGGTCCTGCCGATCACCGTAAACGTCGGCGCGCCCGTATATAACGGCGCGGCCCATACGGCTACTTACACGATCGCGAACGGCGAATACAACGCCCTCGGCCTTACCGTCCGTATCCGCTATAACGGCGCCGAGGAAGCGATCAACGCGGGGGTCTATACCGTGACCGCCGAGCTTCTTGACGAGCGCTACGAGGGCAGCGCCACGGCGCAGATGATCATCGCGAAGGCGACCCCCGCGGGTGTCGACTTCTCGACCCTTTTCGATGCGCTTATCTGGTCGGAAAGCCCCCATACCCTTGGCGAGATCACGCTTCCTTCGGGCTACAGCTGGGTCAACGCTTCGACCGCCATCCCCGATACGAATATCGGCACAGCGGTCGGCTATCCCGCCCTCTTTACCCCCGCCGATACCGAAAACTACGCCATCGTCAGCGGCGAATTCAAGGTGCTTCTCAACCGTGCCCCCGCCGCCGTCACGGGCGACGCTTCGCACAGTTTTGTTTACAATGCTACCTCGCACACGCTCGTTGGCCTTTACAGCGGCTCGCACAACGAGAGCGAGATCGAGTTTTACGATCAAGCGGGCAACCGCTTCGATTTTGAAACGCTCCGTAACGTCGGCAGCTACGAGATCACCGTCGTTCTGCCGCAATCCGCGCACTACGCGCGGGCCGAGCGTACCGTTACGGTAACGGTTACAAGCGGCGAGTTCCCCGATAAAACGGCACCCACGGGCCTTACGGGTATTTACAGTCACACCCTTTCCTCGGTCAGCTTGCCCGCGGATCCCGACGGCGTATGGAGCTGGCAGAACCCCGATGAGAGGTTAGACCTTGTCGGTAAAAAGACGGTCACGGCGATCTTTACGCCGACCGATACGGGCTACAGCCCCTTCACCGCGGGCATCGAGCTTACGGTTGGCCCGAAGCCGATCCCGATTCCCACCGCCACCTATGAAAAGACCTACAACGGACAAAGACAGCCGGCGGGCGCCCTTGGCGGTACGGGGTACGCGGTGATCGATAACGGCGGCATAACCGTCGGTACCTATCCCGTGATCTACACGCTGACAAGCGGGAATTACGTCTGGGAGGACGGAACCACCGAGAACAAGAGCGTTCTCTGCTTTACCGTCACCAAGGCCGAAAACGCCTTCCTGACCGCGCCTACCTTAAATAAATATGAATGGAAATACGACGAGGAGCCGGCTGCGCTGAATTCTTACGCCGCGGCCTTTGGCGTGCCGAGGATCACGCTGAAGGGCGAAGCGGTCACCGAGATCCCCGCGGGGCTCTCGGTCGGCGAGTATACGCTGACCCTTACGGTCGAGGGGACCGATAACTACGAGGGGATCGAAGCATCCCTTACCTTTACCGTTAAAAAGGGAGAGGTTGAGATCCCGACGCTTGCCGGCAAGGTCTACAACGGCTCGGCGCAAAGCGCAAGCCTTCCCGGCTCGGCTCTCCTTTATGAGATCAAGGAGAATGTAAGAGAGGTAAACGTCGGCACCTATGCGGTTACCCTTACGCTTGCCGACCCTGTGAATTACGAGTGGAAGAACCGCGAGGGCGACAGCGTTACGGTCGATTTCGCGATCACCAAGGCCCCCAATAACTGGAATATCGTTCCTACGATCAGCAAGACCGAATGGACCTACGGGCAGGCGGTAGCCACCCTGAACGCCTACGCCTCGAAATTCGGTACGGCGGCGCTTACCCTCAACGGCGAGGCGATCAACGCGCTGCCCACGAGCTTTAACGCGGGCGAATATACCCTTACCGTTTCGGTGGCCGATACCGCCGATTTTGCCGGCCTTACGCAGAGCTTTAGCTTCACGGTCAAGCGGGCCGAGGTCGCGGTCCCGACGCTTGCCGGCAAGCCGTATACCGGCGAGGCCCAGGGCGCTTCGTTGCCCCTTAGCACCACGCTTTACGAGATCAAGGTCGACGCAAGCGAAACCAACGCCGGCACGTATGAGGATGCGGTCACCCTTACGCTGACCGACCCCCTGAACTACGTCTGGAAGAACCATGACGGCGCCGACGTGACGGTCGATTTCGCGATCACCAAGGCCGAAAACGCTTGGACCGAGGCTCCCTCGGTGCCGGGCATCATCTTCGGTGGAACAATTTCCCCCGTCGGCACGCCGAAATTCGGCACGGTGACGGTGGAATACACGAAATACGGAACGGCGGATCCCTATTCTGCCACAAAGCCCACGGCGCAAGGAACCTACCACGCGCGCTTTACGGTAAAGGAGACCGATAATTACGCGGGGCTTACCGCGCTTGTTTCCTTCTCGATCGCCGAGGCGACCAACACCTGGGTCGAGGAGCCGACGGTCGATAAGACCGAATGGACCTATGGCGACGCGGTGGCCGCGATCACGAACGGCGGCAAGGCCTCCTTCGGCAGCGTTGTGATCACGCTGGACGGGGAGATCATTACCGAGATCCCCGCGGTTCTTTCGGCGGGCACGCATACCCTTGCCTTCCTTGTCGAGGGCACCAACGATTATACCAACCTTACCAAAGCCTTTAGGCTGACGGTCGCCCCGAAGGCGGTCACCGCCCCGACGGGTAGCTTTGAAAAAACCTATAACGGGCAAGCCCAAACGGCGGGAGCCGTAGCGGGCGAGGGTTATACCGTCGAGGATCTCGGTGGCACGAACGCCGGCACCTACAAGGTCACCTATAAGCTTTCCGAGAACTATATCTGGAGTGACGGCACGACCGCCGATAAGAGCGTCGATTTCGTCATTCTCCCGAAGGCGGTAACCGCCCCGACCGACAGCTTCGAGAAGACCTACAACGGGCAAGCGCAAAAAGCGGGCGCCGTAGCGGGCGAGGGCTATACCGCGGTCGATCTTGGCGGCACGAATGCCGGTACCTACAAGGTGTATTACAAGCTTTCGGCCAACTATATCTGGAGCGACGGAACGAGCGCCGATAAGAGCGTCGATTTCGTCATTTCTCCGAAGCCGATCTCGGTTCCCGACGAAAGCTTTGAGAAGACCTATACGGGCTCTCTCCAAAAGGCGGGCGCCGAAGCGGGCGAGGGGTACACCGTTGAGGATCTCGGCGGCACGAAGGCCGGCACCTACTCGGTCACCTATAAGCTGAAGGCCAACTATGTCTGGGCCGACGAAACGAGCGACGATAAGAGCGTTGCATGCTTCACGATCAAGAAGTTCGTGGTAGAGCTGCCCGATAACGCCACGGCGGTCTATACCGGCTCGGCGCAAAGCTCAAGCTTCGGTGTTAGCGGCGTATATACCGCCGCAAACGTCGAAAAGACGGACGTTGACGAATACAGCATAACGCTTACGCTTACCGATCCCGCGAACTACGAGTGGGAGAACAGCAAGACGAGCGAAACCGCCACCGTCAGCTTCTCGATCACCAAGGCGGATAACGCCTGGACGGTGGCCCCCTCGGTGCCAGATATCATCTACGGCGGGACGCTTCTGCCGATCGGTGAAGCGAAATTCGGCAACGAAGGCCTTCTCGTTAAATACAAGGAAGCGGATGCGGGAGATGAGACCTACACGACCGAGAAGCCGACCGAAATGGGCGCGTATATCGCGTGCTTTACGGTAGCGGACGATACGAACTACGCGGGGCTTACCGCAACCGTCTCCTTCTCGATCGCCGCGGCGACCAATGCTTGGGTAAACGAGCCGACGGTCGATAAGACCGAATGGACCTATGGCGACGCGGTTGCCGCGATCACGAACGGCGGCAAGGCCTCCTTCGGCAGCGTTTTGATCACGCTGGACGGCGCGGCCGTTACCGAGATCCCCGCGGTTCTTTCGGCGGGCACGCATACCCTTACCTTCCTTGTCGAGGGCACCAACGACTATACCACCCTTACCAAAACGTTTACGCTGACGGTTGCCCCGAAGGCAGACACCGCCCCGACGGATAGCTTTAAGACGACCTATAACGGCTCTTCGCAGATCGCAGGCGCCGTAGCGGGTGAGGGTTATACCGTCGAGGATCTCGGCGGAACGAACGCCGGCACCTATACGGTCACCTATAAGCTTTCCGAGAACTATATCTGGAGTGACGGCACGAGCGCCGATAAGAGCGTCGATTTCGTCATTCTCCCGAAGGCGGTCACGGCCCCCGCCGATAGCTTCGAGAAGACCTACAACGGCGAATCGCAAAAAGCGGGCGCCGTAGCGGGCGAGGGGTACACCGTTGTCGATAACGGCGGCACGAACGCCGGCACCTACGCGGTGTATTACAAGCTTTCCGAGAACTATATCTGGAGCGACGGCACGAGCGACGATAAGAGCGTCGATTTCGTCATCCTCCCGAAGAAGGTAACCGCTCCCGCCGAGAGCTTCGAGAAGACCTACAACGGGCAAGCGCAAAAAGCGGGCGCCGCAGCGGGTGAAGGCTACACCGTTGAGGATCTCGGCGGCACGAACGCCGGCACCTACGCGGTCACCTATATGCTTGAAAGCGCCAACTATATCTGGAGTGACGGCACGAGCGCCGATAAGAGCGTCGATTTCGTCATCCTCCCGAAGAAGGTAACCGCCCCGACGGGTAGCTTCGAGAAGACCTACAACGGGCAAGCGCAAAAAGCGGGCGCCGTAGCGGGCGAGGGCTATACCGTCGAGGATCTCGGCGGCACGAACGCCGGCACCTACGCGGTCACCTATACGCTTGAAAGCGCCAACTATATCTGGAGCGACGGAACGAGCGCCGATAAGACGGTGGATCTCGTCATCCAAAAGGCCGAGGTCGCGGTCCCGACGCTTGACGGCAAGCCGTACAACGGAAAGGCGCAGGGCGCCTCTCTTTCCGCGGGCACGACGCTTTATACCGTTAAGGCGAACGTAAGCGAAACGAGCGTCGGCACCTATCCCGTTACGCTGACGCTTACCGATCCCGATAATTACGTGTGGAAGGATCACGAGGGTACCGACGTTTCGGTCGATTTCGTGATCGAAAAGGCGGATAACGCCTGGACCGTCGAGCCTACGCTTGGTAAGAACAGCTGGGCCTACGGCAGCCCCGCCTCGCTTTCCTACGCTTCGGCGTTCGGGAGCGTGACCCTGACCTTGAACGGGGAAGCGGTCGAAGCGATCCCCGCGGATCTGGCCGTCGGCGACTATACGCTCACCGTTTCGGTCGGGGACGATAAGAACTACAGCGGCCTTACCGAGGAGCTGACCTTTAGCGTTACCCCCGCGATCGTGGACGTTTCGGTCGTTCCCACCGTGCCCTTCGGCACAACCTACAGCGGCGTGCTTCAAACGGCGGGCGCTGTGGCGGGGGACGGCTACACGGTTACCGACGAAGGCGGTATCGCGGCCGATACCTACACCGTCGTCTACGCGCTTGAAAGCGCGAACTATATCTGGAGCGACGGCACGAGCGCCGATAAGACGGTCGATTTTGTCATCGCCCCGTTTGCCGTGACCCTTCCCACCGAGAGCTTCACGACCGTCTATAACGGAAAGATCCAGACGGCGGGCGCTTCGTCGGGCCTCGGGTATATCGTCGAGGATCTCGGCGGCCGCGAGGCAGGCACCTACCCCGTGGTTTATAAGCTGATGAGCGCGAACTTTATCTGGCGTGACGGCACGACCGCCGATAAGAGCGTCGATTGCTTCACGATCACCAAGGCGGATAACCTCTGGATCAACGTGCCCGCGATCAGCAAGGACAGCTGGAAATACGGCGAGGACGCGGCGACCCTTAACGACTGCGTTCCGCAATACGGCCCCGTTGTTCTGACGCTGAACGGCAAGGAAATCGAAAAAATGCCCGCTGTTCTCGGTGCGGGCGAGTACGTCTTCGTCGTTTCGGTCACCGAAACCGACAGCTACGCGGGGCTCATCGAGCGCTTCTCCTTCACGGTCGAAAAGGCCGAGGTGGAGGTGCCCACCTTCGAGAGCGTCACGTATAACGGAGAGATCCAAAACGTCGTTCTGCCCGAGGAGGTCGCCCGGCTTTACTATGTCAAGACGAACGTCGATAAGGCCGGTGTCGGAAACTACAAGGTCATTCTCGCGCTTGTCGATCCCGACAGCTGCAGCTGGAAGAATGAAAACGGCCCCGTAGAGGGCGCCGAGGTCGCGGTCGACTTCTCGATCGAGCGGGCCGAAAATATCTGGACGGCTTCCCCCACGCTGAGCAAGAACGAATGGAAATACGGCGAAGCGGTCGGCACCCCCGGTACGGTCTCTTCGAGCTTCGGTACCGTCCGTATGACCCTGAACGGCGAGCCGATCCATACCCTGCCCACCGCCTTTGACGTCGGCAGCTACACGCTTGCCTTCACGGTCGATGAGAGCGTTAACTACAACGGCCTTTCCGCGACCCTTACCTTCACCGTAGAGCCGGGAGAGGTAAGGATCCCCTCGTTCAACGTGCCCTATAACGGCAACCCGCAGGGCGCCACGCTTCCCGCGGACGCGACGCTTGCCGACGGCAAGACGCTTTACACCATCAAGCAAAACGTCAGCGAAACGGCTGTCGGCACCTACTCGGTCGTCCTTTCGCTCTCGTATCCCGATAACTATACCTGGGTAAACGGGGAAGGCTATGTTGACGGCGCGGAGCTGGAGATCCCCTTCGTGATCGAGCAGGCCGAAAACACATGGACCGAGGCCCCCACGCTTACGAAGAACGAATGGCGGTATAACGAGGCGGCGGCCACGCTCAGCTACTACACGTCGGCCTTCGGCACCCCGATCCTTACGCTGAACGGCACGGAACTGCAGGCCCTGCCCGAGTCGCTGGGCGCCGGTGAATATACGCTGGTCGTCTCGGTCGAGGGCACCGATAACTACACGGGCCTTACGGTGACCGTCCTCTTTACGGTCAAGCCGGCGATCGTGGACGTAAGTGTTGTTCCGGTGACACCCTTCGGCACCACCTACAACGGGCAGGCCCAAACGGCGGGCGCCACGTCGGGCATCGGCTATACGGTCGTCGACCTTGGCGGCACGAACGCCGGTAGCTATTCGGTCACCTATAAGCTTGAAAGCGCCAACTATATCTGGAGCGACGGCACGAGCGCCGATAAGACGGTAGCCTTCGTTATCGCGAAGAAGACGCCCACCGTTCTCTTCCAAGAGTATACGAGCGCTGTCTATCAGAACAACCTCTCCTTCGAGGGGGTCGCCACCGGTCTTGGCGGCGCCTCTCTCTCGGGCAGCTTCACCACCAATCTGCCCGCCCTCTCGTCGGTGAACCCCTACTTTACACCGGGGGCCGAGGCGGAGAAGAGCTTCACCTACACCGTCACCTTTACGCCTGATAACGCCAACTACGCCACGGTCTCCAAGGAGATCACGGTGACCTTAAAGGCGGCCGCCTACATCGGCTCGACCTACTACGGCTCGATCGAGGACGCGCTTGACGCTTCGGTCTCGGGCGACGTCGTATGGGTCATGATGGATGCGAACAGCCCGGCAAACGGCGGACACTATATTTCGAGAGATTGCACGGTAAAGGCAAACGTCGTTCTCGTGATCCCCTATGCGGAGGGCACGAGAAACGCGGGCGCGAAAGCAGAGCTTGAAGAACAGACGGGTGATAGCGCGCCTACCACGACGAATCTCGTTACGGTCAAATCGGGTGTTACCATTACGGTTCTTGCGAACGGTACGCTCGAAGTCGGCGGCCAGCTCCGCTCGGCCAACGCAGACACGCCTACGGGCTGTACCGATGGCAACACGGCAAGGCTGGTTCTCGGAAGCCATGCTTCGATCGTATCCGGCGGTATCATTAAGTGCTACGGCTTTATCGACGAGGATTCCAAGAATAACGGAAGCTCGGTTACCGTGAATGCCGGTGGCAAGATCTCGATGCCTTTTATCATCTACGATTTCAGGGGTGGTACGGCCACGTCGGCCATCAACTCGGGCGGAAAGGGCTCGGCCTCGGTATTCAACCGCTTCGCGATGCTGAACGTCGCCCCCACGCTCGTGGTCAATTACGGCGGCGAGGTCTGGGGTATGGCCAATATTTATGCGGATGATAACACCCACAGCATGGAGGCACAACTTGTCGGCGACAACGCGTCTACAGCGGTTATTCAGCTTACCGATTCGACCTACAGTAAGGTCATCGCCAAGCTTGACGTTCAAAGGGCGGTTACCCATCTGCGGGTAATCGGCGGGGCGAGAACCAACGGTATGTCCATTTCCGTAGTCGGCGTCACCGCGAACACGAAGGATTTTGCCTTCGCGATCGGCTATAACTGGGATATCGTGCTGGAAAAGGCCGACGGCCAAAGCGCAGACGCGGCCTTCGAAATGGGTCAGCTCTTTAAGCTGATGCCGGGCGCCAAGCTTACGGTAAGCGAGGGAACCGTTCTCAATATTCAGAATGAGAAGGGAACTGCCGCGATGAATGTTTACCCCAAGGGCTGGGAGGATCGCTGGACGTACACCGGTGCTAAAGGCGGTACGAGCAATCATCACTCTTACACGACGACAAACGCGTGGTCGAAAGAGGCGCTTGAGGGCGGTATGCTTCTTGTCTACGGAACGCTGAACGCGGATATCCTCGGCGGAAACGTCTACGTCTATATGGGCGGCACGGCGAACATCACGACTAAGAAATGCACCACCACCGACCTTGCAACGACAGCGTGGGGGTTGCTTGGCGGTAGCGGCACGTTCAACACGGTCGCTCAGGCTGCTAACATCATTTACGCCCTGGATGCGGCTGCGGGAACGGCGGTCACGCTTCCGTCCCTTACGCAAGAGGGGTACGCCTTTGCGGGCTGGTACACGGCGCCGACGGGCGGTACCAAGGTTGGCAATGGCGGCGCAAGCTACACGCCCACCGCCGATATAACGCTGTACGCACAGTGGACGGTTAACGTTTCTTACACGGTCACCCTCAACGCAAACGGTGGCACGTGCAGCGAAACCAGTCTTCCGACGCGCAGCGACGGAACGGTCACGCTGCCCACTCCGACCCGAGACGGATATACCTTCAACGGTTGGTATACGGCGGCCAGCAAAGGAACGCTTGTTTCTTCAGGCGGTTCTTATACGCCCACGGCCGATATCACGCTATATGCCCAATGGACGAAAAACAGCAGCGGTGGCGGCTGTGTCACGGGTGATACGCTCGTCACGCTGGCCGACGGAAGCCAAAAGGCGCTTTGGCACCTGCAAGTCGACGACGATATCCTCGCCTACGATTTCTACACCGGTAAATTTACCGTGGTAAAGGCAGGGTATATCGTGAACCACGGCTACGCGGAAAACACCGTCATCACGCTGTATTTTGACGACGGTACCGTCATTCGCGTTGTAAACGTACACGGCTTCTTCGATGTTGCCACTCGGGAATTTATCTTTGTTCGCGCGGATAACGTCGACGAGCTTATCGGGCGAGCGTTCTCGAAGCAAGACGAAAACGGCAGCCTTACCACGGTGAAGCTGATCGACTATTCGGTAAGCGTCGAGTATATCGAGGCGTGGTCGGTGCTTTCGTCCGGAACCTTCAACTGCCTGCTTAACGGCATGCTTGCCCTCACGCCCCCTGAATACGGCGGAAATATCTTTATGCCGTTTGAGGTCGGTGAGGATATGAAGATCGACGAGGAAAAGATGCAGACCGATATCGAGACCTACGGGCTTTACACCTACGAGGAGTGGAGTGACAGAATGCCTCGCGAGATTTTCGATGCGTTGAATATACGATACCTCAAGATAACCATCGGAAAGGGAATCCTCACTGAGGAAGAAGCAAACATGCTCTTTGCCCTCCACTTCGGCATCTGACAAATCGCAGATCTCCTATCCGTAAAACCCCGCTACCGCGGACACTTGTCCGCGGTAGCTTTCTTTTTGCCTTCTTTTCCCTTTGGGGCGGTTTTCTTTTTTAGGCGGACCGTCGGGGACGCCGCCGTCAACCTTTACAAGAAAGAAACGTTCAAGGCGCGGCCTTCTCCCTCTGGGGAAGGCTACGCTTCGGCCGAAGAAAAATGCGTAAAAGGGCGGACGACCAATGGTCGCCCCTACGTGGAAAACCTTACGGGCGCTCTTCGTTCTTCCCCTATATCGCCCCATATTGACAAAAGGCGCTTCATATGTTATACTATGAACGTTCATATATTTGTAACAACTCACCGTGCTTTCCCTTTTGGCACGGCCAAAAAGGGGAAAAGGGCGCCCGCCGCCCGTCGGCCTTTCCGCCATCGCGGGTCAAACGCCACGGTACGTAAGGAATATATTTTATGAAAAAACACCCCAAAAGAAAGCTGCGCTGGGTGCGACTTGATAACGCGGCGAAGATCTATCCCGCCGCCCATCGGCGGAATTGGAGCAGCATTTACCGCCTGTCGGCAACCCTTACCGAGCGGGTCGACACCGGCTACCTGCACGACGCGCTGACGGTGGTGGTACGCCGCTTTCCGTCCATTGCCGCCAGACTCCGAAAGGGCCTTTTCTGGTACTACCTGCAGCAGATAGAGGCCACCCCCGCCATTCTGCCCGAATACAGCTACCCCCTTACCTATATGAGCCGTAAGGAGCTGCAAAAATGCGCCTTCCGCGTGATCGTGTACGAAAAGCGCATTGCGGTCGAATTCTTCCATTCGCTGACCGACGGTACGGGTGCGATGGCCTTTTTCAAGAACCTTATCGCCGAGTATCTGGAGAGAAAGCACGGCGTGCGCTTTCCGCTGACCCACGGCCTTCTCGACCGTAAGGAGCCCCCCCGCGAGGAGGAGCTGGAGGATAGCTTCCCGAAATACGCGGGCCCTATCTCCGCAAGTCGGCGGGATACGAACGCCTGGCGTATCAGCGGGGAGCCGGCGCCCGACGGCTTTTTAACGCTGACCGTCTTTCGCCTGCCGGTGGCCGACGCGCTTGCGGCGGCGCGCCGCTATAATACGACGCTTACGGTGTTTCTTTCCGCTCTTATGATGAAGGCGCTTCTCGGGCTGCAAAAGGAAAAGATCCCCCAACAAAGGAAAAGGGAGCGCATCAAGCTTCAGATCCCGATCAATTTACGCGCGCTTTTTGATAGCCGAACGCTTCGCAACTTTTCGATGTATACGGTAGCCGAGGCGGATCCGCGCCTTGGCGAATATACCCTTCAAGAGCTGATCGAGATCGTTCGCCACAAGATGGGCACCGATTTTACGCAAAAGCATATGGCGGCCGTCATCGCCACCAACGTCAACGATGAAAAGAATCCTCTCGTCCGCCTGATCCCTCTGCCGATAAAGAACGCCGTGATGAAGCTGATCTTCAACAGCGTCGGCGAGAAGAAGTCCTGTATGTCCTTTTCCAATCTCGGTAAGCTCGAGCTTCCCGAGGAGATGAAGCCCTATATCAGCGATATCGGGATCGTACCCGTCGTGGGTGCGGACACGCCCTACGCCGCCGGGGTGATCAGCTACGGAGAAACGCTTCAGATCCCGTTTATCCGCAAGCTGAAGGAGGCGGAGCTCGAAAGGCATTTTTATGCCGCGCTTCGCGAGGAGGGGCTCTCCCCCCTGCTCGAAAGCAATCAAAACGAAAGGTAACGCTATATGTACTGTATCAATTGCGGCGCGCATTTGGCCGACAGCGAAAAGGCCTGCCCGCTTTGCCAAACGGTCGTTTATCATCCCGAGCTTAAACGGGAGGAGGCCACCCCGCTTTTCCCGCCCGACCGCATGCCAAGCGGCAAGTCAAGCAAGAAGGTGCTGTACGGCGCCCTGATCATTCTTTTGCTGATCCCGCTCGTGATCTGCTTCCTCGTCGATTACAACACCGACGGACGCTTAAGCTGGTTCGGGTACGTCGCGGGCGCTTCCTTTGTCGCGTATGTAACGTTTGCTTTACCGATTTGGTTCAAAAAGCATTCGCCTGCCATCTTTATCCCCGCGGACTTCGCGGCGGCCACCCTGTATCTTCTGCACATCGAGGCGGCGGTCGACGGCCGCTGGTTCCTGCCGCTCGCCCTGCCGCTTCTTATCGGGACCTGCCTTTATACGACCGCCCTTTGGTGTCTGCTTTACTACATCAAGCGGGGGCGCCTTTACATTCTGGGCGGCGCCTCGATCGCCCTCGGGGCCCTTATGCTGCCCTTGGAGCTTCTGGTGGAAAGCAGCTTCGGTATCCCCTTTTTCGGCTGGTCCTTTTACCCCCTGGCCGTGCTTTCGCTTTTTGGCGGCCTTTTGCTTTATTTCGCGATCAATGCCTCGGCCCGCGAGGCGATGGAGAGAAGACTGTTCTTTTAATCTAAAAAAGAAGGGAGACCCCTATGAGCCTCACCGTAAAAGAAGTCGAAACCAAGAAGGAGCTTTGGAAATGGGTCAAATTTCCCAACAGGCTCTATAAGCACAACTGTTTTTTCGTTCCCTTTCTGGGGGTCGATGAATTCGAGACCTTCTCAAGGGACAAGAACCCCGCCTACGAATTCTGCGAGACAAAGCTTTTCCTTGCCTATCGGGGGAAGGAGCTTGTCGGGCGGATCGCGGGCCTCGTCAATCACGCCTATAACGAAAAATGGGGTAAGCGCGCGCTTCGCTTCACCCGCTTTGATTTTGTGGATGACTACGCCGTTTCCCAAGCCCTTTTCGACGCGGTCGTCGCCTGGGGGCGCGAGCGGGGGCTTTCGGAGGTCATGGGCCCTATCGGCTTTACCGATATGGACCACGAGGGCATGCTCGTTGAGGGGTTTGACGAATTCAACATGTCGATCACCTTCTATAATCACCCCTATTACCTGACGCATATGGAAAGGCTGGGGCTTCGCAAGGATATCGACTGGATCGAATACAAGCTCTTCGTGCCCTCTTCGGTCGATCCGATCTTTGAAAAGCTTTCCCGGCGGCTTATCCGCCGCGGCGGCTACGAGATCGTGACCTATACCGACCGCAAGGTCCTTTACCGCGAGGCGTACGAGGCCTTTTCCTTGATCGATCTGGCCTTTTCCAAGCTGTACGGCACGGTGCCCCTTACCCCCGCCGTTATCAAGAACGTGATCGACGGGTATATCCCGCTCGTTAATCTGGATTACATCTGCTCGGTGAAGGATAAGGACGGAAGGATCATCGGCTTTGGGGTGATGGTCCCCTCGATCGCCCGCGCCCTGAAAAGATCGAACGGCAAGCTTCTGCCCGTCGGCCTTTTCCGCCTCTTGCGCGCCCTGCGAGGGAAGAACGATACGCTTGAGATGTATTTCGTCGCGGTCGATCCCGCCCATCAGCAGGAGGGGATCCCCGCCCTTATCATCAACACGCTTTTGCGGAATATCATCAAAAACGGCGTCAAATTCTGCGAAACGGGGCCGATGCTGGAGACCAACACCGCGGTACACAGCATGTGGCAGCATTTTGACAAAAAGCAGCACAAGCGCCGCCGCTGCTTTATCAAGGAAATATAAGGGGGGAGAAGACATGCAGGAAAACAAGCAGTCCTTTTATCAGGTGCTGAAGTTCACCCTCTTTTCGGCCTCGGCGGGGCTGATACAGGTCGGCTCCTTTGCCCTTCTTGAGATCTTTATCAAGGATTATTGGATCCCCTATCTCATCTCGCTGGTGCTTTCGATCCTGTGGAACTTCACGCTGAACCGCCGCTATACCTTCAAGTCGGCGGCGAACGTGCCGGTCGCGATGGCCAAGATCTTCGGCTTTTACCTCGTCTTTACCCCGCTTTCGACCTGGCTCGGCGATATGGCCGAGGGGGCGGGCGGGAATGATTTTCTGATCCTTGTCGTCACGATGCTTTGCAACTTCGTGCTGGAATTCCTTTTCTGCAAGCTTTTCGTTTACCGCGGCAAGGAAAATACCCTGGAAAAGAAATAAATGCCATAAAAAAAGAGCCTGTTCGGTAGAGCGTTTCTCTTAAGGACAGTTTTCAAAAATACGGTATATCTCAAATGAGGTATACCGTATTTTGCGTTTGTGGATACAAATGCAGTGCTTGTCAGGAAAATTGACAAGTCATAGGTGAACAAAAAAGGCTCCCTTGTGTAAAGGGAGCTGTCAGCGAAGCTGACTGAGGGATTGTTCTACGAGGTGATCAATATACTCGCAAACACCCCGAAAGTTTTTATGTATTTCCGTATTCGGTATTCTGATAACCGTCAATCCGTATTCTTCAAGAAAAGCCGTTCTTTCTTCATCGTATTGCTCTCCTTCTTCGGTATAATGCCCTGAACCGTCAAGCTCTATGATAAGTTTTGCCTCTGCACAGTAAAAATCCGCGATATACTTACCGAGAACCTTTTGGCGAGAAAATCGAATAGGATAGGTACGCAAAAAATCATACCAAAGATGGTTTTCTTCTTTAGTCATATTTTTTCGCAGCATTTTTGCGGTTGGTACAATATCTTTATTGTGTTTTCTCTGCATTACAATCCCTCCGTCACGCTTACGCGTGCCACCTCCCTTTACACAAGGGAGGCTTTTAGTAATTTGCGTTCTCGTTTTTCAGCAATTCGAGATTTGTCGAGAAAATCAATGTAGTTTATGGTGATATTACGGACTAAGAAATGCAAATCCCAAACAAAATGAAAATATTGCTATTACAAAAAAGAGAATCGCTTTAACAGCAAAGTCGAAAGCACCGATGCAGTTCTCATCATTGTCTAAATATGAAATTCGTGGAAATGATTTTAGATAAATTACCCAAGAGCAATTTGGTACTTTGTGTGGCTTTCTCCAAAAATCAAAAGCACAAATATAAAGTTTGTTATTTACATTATATAGGTATTTAGATTTTGTTAAATGCTTTATGGTAAAAGCAATTCTTGGAGGACCATCATATTTTCCCAAACCCGCCCAAACCGCGACATCTTTTTTGTATTTTCTATTGCACAGTTTGCCAAGCGCCCTGCCTGTTTTATGTGGTAATTTTTCAAATATCAAATAAGCACCAAAATATAATCCCGATATCAATAATAAAACACCACCAAGTATAAAAAAGCATATTCCTGCTGTTTTCACAATGTTCCTCCTCTTAATTTCATAAGAAGTTGCTCATACGCCTATTATAAAACAAAAACCGCAGAAAATCAATCTGCGGTTTCTGCTTTTTCTGGCGGTAGGATAAAACTGTCCTTTAGAGTGACACCCTGTTGAACAGGCTCTTTTTTATTGTGAGAAAGGATCAAAGAAAAACCGTTTTTCCGCTGTCGGCGCTTTCCTTGATGCGCTCGGTAAGATAGATCGAGCGGGCGGCCGATTCGGGGGTGTTCATCACGTTTTCGGTCTTTCCCGCGATCACCTCGCAAAGATAGGTAAGCTCCAGGGCGTAGGAGTTGATGGAGGGCAGCTTGATCTCTTGGGGCTCGTCCCCGTTTCGGGGATATAGGATAAACCCGTCGCTCTTGGTAAGGACCAGCGTGGCCTGCTCGAAGGACACGCGGAAGCCGCTTTCAAAGGGGCGCTTGGTCAGCGACCAGTCGCCGATCGCGAAGAGGTTGAAGCCCTCGTAATGCAGGGTGGTGTGGCAGGAATCGTAGCGCGCGACGTTATTGGTGGCGTGGGCGGTGATCGCCTTCGGCTCACCGAAGATATGGCGGATGATATCGATATCGTGCACGTGCAGGTCGGTGATGCAGCCGCCGCTCTTTTCGGTGTCGAGGAACCAGTTCTCAAATCCCCAGTCGGGCGTGGTGCTGAGGCGATAGAAGTCGCCCGATACGACCTTGCCGTATTTTTCGGTCTTTACGCACTCCATAAGGTATTGGTAAGTGGGATAAAAGCGCACGCACTGTCCGATCATCAGATGCCCCTTGGCCCCCTTGGCGGCTTCCAGCATCTCACAGCAGTCGGCGTAGGTAAGCGACATCGGCTTTTCGCTCATCACGTGGTAGCCGCGCGAAAGCATATCGATCGCGTACTTTTTATGCAGGTACGAGGGGACGCAGATATCGATGATATCGATCTTTTCGCTTTTCAGCATCTCCTCAAGATCCAAATACGTGTGGATCTCCGAAGCGCCTTGGTCATCGCCCGTGTCGATGTTGATCTTGGTCTTTCCCTTCGAGAAGGCGTCCTTTCGAATATCAAAGGCCGCGACGAGCTTGACCTTTCCCTCTTTTTCGAGCTGGACATAAGCGTTTTTGTGGGCCGCGGCGATCCCGCCGAAGCCGATGATGGCGGCGTGTAGCATAAGCGTCTCCTTCTTTATTTTATAGGATTAAAGGCCAAAGGCCTTATCTAAAGAATAGCACACCCCCCGGGGCTTTACAAGCACAAAAAGGGGAAAAAATAGCACAAAAATGCTTAAACCGAAGCCAAAGAAAACGGCAGGAGCCTTAGCGTGATACTCTTAACGGAGTATCACGCAATGAAATAAATCCGCCAAGGCGGATTTGTGAAATGACCTACGGTCTTGAAATGCTTGGTCTTACCAAGCGCGAAATGCCTGCGGGCATAAGGATTTATTTCATTTTAAGTACGACCAAAGGGAGTACATTTCAAGATTGCAAAGCAATCATTTCAAGTGCGTAGCACATTTCATTAGAGGAAAAAGGAACAGCCACCCAGTTGGTCTGTTCCTTTTTTGTTTGTATAAGGGTTTAGGCTTAGCCCAAGCGTATTTGACCGATCAAATGCGATGCTCGTACTTTATTTAAAGTGAAAATTTTCCGCTAAGAACCTCACCCATTTCTTCCTGCCGTTTTTTGCGTTTCCTTGGTTTATGGGAGAGGGTGCCCTTCTTCGAAGGGGACGGCGATCTCGTCACCCAACGGAAGCGAATAGATCGAGACCGCCGAAGGGGGCTTGCCGTACATACGGGTCAGCGCCTCGGCGTAATAATAAAGCTGGGTGCGGTGGCGGGCGATCAGCTTCTCCTCGGCCGCTTTTCGGTGCGTAAGCTCATAGGGGGTCAGACGGTCGGTCTTATAGTCGATCAGGGTATAGCGCCCGTCCTCCTCCTCTAAAATACAGTCGATGACCCCCTGCACCAAAAGCGTACGGTCGCAAAGGGCGGCCCGCAGGGAGGGGTCGGCGGTAAAGAGGGTGGCGGGCAGGGAGGCGTGAAAGCGCAACTCGCGCCGTACCCGCTTGGCACGCTTTATTTTTTGAAAGAGCGGAGAACGCAAAAAGCCCTCGATCTCCGAAAGGCGCACGCGCCCCGCCTCCTCCTTCGAAAGGAACTCGCTTTCAAGGAGGCGAAAAAGCTCCCGCTCGACCCCCACCTGCTCGAGAAGGGCGAAGTCGGCAAACTGCATAAAGAGGTGGGTCGCCGTACCGGCGAGCGCCGCCTCATCCGCCCGCTTGCCGCTGATAAAGGCGGGCAGGGTCGGCAAGAAGGGCGGGCGCGTCTCCGTCGCCTCGCCTTCCGCCTTGCCGTCCTCTTTCGGGAAAAGCGAAGCCCCCGCGCCGTCAAAGGGCAGGCTCCCCTCCTCGGTCCCATCCAGAACGGCGGGAGACAGGCGGGAGACCGAAAGCTTTTCGGGCAGGTGGGAAAGCGTTTCGTCGGGATAAACGAAGGAAAGATTTTCGACAAAGGCCTCAAAGAGGCGCTCGGCCTCTTTGGCGTCAAGCGGCGCGCTCGGCGCGCTCCCCTCCGCCGCCTCGCTCCCCGCGGGGGCAAGCTCGCCTTCTCCGACAAGGGCAAAGCCCTCGCTCTCGGTCACGGCGGGAAGGTGCATCAGCCAGCTCATATACGAGGAGGCCGAGAGGATCTCGCGGCGCCCGTAATAAGGATAGTTTTCTTTACATTCCTCAAGCTTTTTTGCCAGGTTTTTGCCGCTACCCGTGATATACAAGCGCTCTCTCGCGCGGGTGAGGGCCACGTAAAGAACACGAAGCTCCTCCTCGGCGACCGCCTCGCTCATGCGCTCGGCAAAGAGGTTGCGCAGCGGATTGTCGGCCTTGGCGCTTCCCCCGCGGCAAAGCAGGCGGACGGCAAGCCCCAGCTCTCTTTCGTAAAGGAGCCCTGTGCGCGTATCGGTGCGGTTGAAGCCGTGCCCCACGTCGCACAAAAAGCAAACGGGAAACTCAAGCCCCTTGGAGGCGTGGACCGTCATCATACGGACAGCGCCCACCGCCGCCTCCTCGGTCGAGGAGAGCAGCATACGCTTTTCCTCGATCACACGGTTGATGTATCCGATAAAGTTATAAAGCCCGCGGTAGGAGGCGCTTTCAAAGGTGCGGGCATAATTGTACAGCAAAAGCAGGTTCTCGTGCTTTCCGTCCGCCCCCTCGCCCGAAAGGTACAAAAGGCCGCTGTCACGGAAAACACGGAGCAGCAGGTCGCCGACGGCCTCTCCCTCCGCTTCGCGGCGCCAGGCGGCAAGGCGAGAGAGAAAACGGTTTCCCTTCTCAAAATCGGGATGCGCCTCGCAATAGGCGCGCAGGGCGTCGTAAAGGGCCGCGTTCCGCCGGGTCTCGCGGATCGCGATCAGCTCTCCGAGCGTGATGCCGAAAAGGGGAGAGCGAAGCGTTGCCGCCAGGTACACGTCACGGCGCGGGTTGTCGATCACGTTCAGAAGCGAAAGGGCCAGCAGCACCTCAGGGTTCAGGAAAAAGTCGCCCGTGTTGCGGATCACGGTCTTGAAGCGGCCGTCGATCGCCTCGCGGAAGGCCTGCATCGCGCCGGCCGAGCGGAACAGCAGGGCAATATCCTCGGGGCGGATCGGCTCTCCGTCGTTTCTTTTTCCCTCGCGCAGGAGCCGTGCGACCTCGTTCGCGACGAAGCCGGCCTCGGCCGCCTCGATGGGGGTGCCGTCCTCTTGTCCGCTCTCCTCGCCCCCCTCGGTCGGGAAAACGTTTTCTCCATCCTTGGCCGTTGCCCGCTCGAAAAAGAGGGTACGCACGGGATGCGTGCCGCAGGCGCCCTTCTTGGAGAAGACGAGGTCGTCTGCCTCCTCGTAGCGCAAAAGACCGTCGGCACGGCGGAAAAGCGTGCCGAGCACGGCGTTGACGAAATCCACGATCGGCCTGTCACAGCGGAAGTTTTCGGAGAAGAAGAGGGTGGCGGCCGTTTGTGCCTCCTCGCCCTTGAGCGGGGGGTACTTGGCGCGAAGCGCGGAAAAGATGCGCGGGTCGGCGTTGCGGAAGGAATAGATGCTTTGCTTGATGTCGCCCACCGTAAAGAGTGTGCCCTCCTTGGCAAGCGCCTCAAAGATGCCGTACTGAATGGCGTTCACATCCTGGAACTCATCGATATAAACAGCGTCAAAGCCCTCGCTGAGCGCAAGGGCGGTCGGGGTCTTTTTTCCGTCCTTACCGACCAGCAGGCGGTAGGTAAGCGTTTCAAGATCGGCGAAGGAGCAAAGGTTCAGCCGCCGCTTTTCCTCGGTGAGGCGCGCTTCAAATTCAAAGAGAAGGGCGTAAAGCGCGCGAAGCGTCCTTGCAAGGGCGGGAAGAAGCGCGTTGGCCTCGGCGGACGAATAGGAAAAATACTTTTCCTTCAGCCTTTTGAGATAGGCGGTGTATTCCTTGTGAAGGGCCGCCAGCGGCGCGTCGGCCATTTTGATATCGGCGGTGATCGCCTTGCCCGCAAGCGTCGGAAGCGGGGGCAGTCTTTCCCAATCAAAAAGACGGCGCGGCTCCTCTTCGTCGGGCAGACGCTCAAGAAGCGTGGAAAGGGTGGCCGCCTCCCCGAGGAAGAAATCGTGGCGGCGGGTAAGCGCGGGGACTGTTTCGTCGACGGGGTAGAAGGCAAGCCTCTCCCTGTAGCGGGACGATAGCGAGGAAAGACCCGAAAGGGCGCTCTCTTTGATAAGGCGGCCGTAGCGCGAGGAATAAAAGGGGAGGGCGGCCTCCCGCTCATAGGTATCGGCGATCGCTTCGATAAAGCGGATCCCGAGCGGCGCGCTTTGCAGCCTGTCGTAAAGCGCGAGCAAAAGCTCGGAAAGCTCGCTCTCGCTCCCGGGGCTCGTCAGGGTGTCGGCCAGAAGGCAGAAGGCCTCGGCCGTAAGTCCCTCGGCCCCCGCCCCCGCGTAGGAGGCCTCGATCAGCTCCTCCATCACGGCGCGCGAAAGAAGGGCCGCCTCGGCCGTGTCGGCCACCCGATAATCGGGCGAAAGCCCCACCGCCTCCGCGTTCTGGCGAAGCAGGCGGTTGCAAAGGGCGTCGATGGTCGAGATCTTGGCCGAGGGAAGCAAAAGCCGCTCGGCAAGAAGGGTACGGTTCTCGGGGTCCTTTTCGATCGCCGCGTCAAGCGCGCGCGCGATCTTCCCCCGCATGTCGGCGGCCGATTCGTTGGTAAAGGTAACGATCAGAAGCCTTGAAAGCGAGGAGGGACGCTCTTTATCGAGAAGCGAGGAGATGACCCGCTCGGTAAGCGTTGCGGTCTTGCCGGAGCCCGCCGCCGCGCTGATAAGCAGCGTGCGGTCGCGCGTTCCGATGGCGGCGGCCTGCGCCGCGGTCCAACTGTGTGCCATGGGTCTCTCCTTTCGTATAGTTTTCTTTACTTAAAATTGTTTTAAAGGCTTGATAGCCAATCCGTCCTCAAATTCCCGTACCTCGCCGATGGCGAAGAAGCCCTTTTCGTCATACAGGCGAAAGCGGTCGCCGGGCGCGGCCGAAAGGCCGATCTTTTTGAGATAGATCTCGGCACCGCTGTGGGCAAGGTGGCTGAAAAAGGGAGGCAGGCTAACGGGGGGAAAGGAGGGGAAAAGCGCTTCGGGCGGTATCAGGCAGGCAAGGCGCTCCTCCTCGGTCAGCGCGGCAAGCTCGTCAAGCGTTTTGGCGCTTTCCAGCGAGTAGCCCGCCGCCGAAAGGCGGCAAAGCACCTTCATGGCGCCCCCGCATCCAAGGGCCCTTCCGATGTCGGCGCACAGCGTGCGGATATAGGTGCCCTTGCTGCAAAGGACGTCGAGGGTATATTCGCTTTCCGAAAGCCGCTCGGCCTCGATCGAAAAAACCGTGATGGGGCGGGCCTCGCGCTCAACCGTTACCCCGGCCCTTGCCAGATCGCAAAGCTTTCGCCCGCCCTGCTTCAGGGCGCTGTACATCGGGGGGATCTGCCGCTGCTCTCCCAGGAACGAGGCAACCGTTTCAAGAACCGTTTTTTCGTCGGGAAAGGGCCCCTCGAAGGTCGTAAGGACGGTCCCTGTCGTATCCTCGGTGTCGGTGCTTACTCCGAGAAGCAGGGTCGCCCGATAATGCTTATGGGAGGTGATGAGATAATCGCTGGCCTTGACGGCGCGCCCCAAAAGGATCGGCAGAACGCCGGTCGCCATCGGGTCAAGCGTGCCGGTGTGGCCCGCCTTGTCCACGCCGAAAAGGCGCCGTACACGACTGACGGCGCTTTGGGAGGTCATGCCCGCCTCCTTATGAAGGAGAAGCAGGCCGCTTTTGCGAAATTCCATAGCTGTACTTCCTGAATATTCGGTTTCCGAGCCCCGCAAGAAGCTCGTAGGGGATCGTATCGGTGTGGCGGCAAAGCGCCAACAGCTCACAGGGGTCCTTCCCGAAAAGGCGAAGCCTCGCGAAGGGGGGGATCGGCGGCGCCCCCGAAAGAAGGACGGTGGCGCTGTCCATGGACACACGGCCGATAAGCGGAAGGGGCAGGTCTTTATAATAAACGAAGGCCCCCGCGGCCCCCCGCGGCAGTCCGTCGGCATAGCCGATCGGCAAAAGGCCGAGCCTCCCCTCCTCCTTGGCCCGAAAGATACCGCCGTAGCCCACCCGCTCACCCGGGTGGAGGGGATAATCCGCGGCAAGGGCAGCGGTAAGGGTCGAGATCGGGATAAGACGAAGTCCCTTCGGCAGGGGGATCGGTGAATAGCCGTAAAGAGAGAGCCCAAGGCGGCAAAGGGGGTAAGGCGCCCCACCGGTCAGCAGCCCCTCGGCCGAGGCGCCAAGATGCGCGGGAAGCCGCACGCCCGCCGAAAAAAGGCGGCCGACCGCCTCCCGAAAGCGGCGCCCTTGCAGGCGGTAAAGCCCATCCCGCGCGTCGGCCGTGCCAAGATGCGAATAGAGTGACAGAGGGCGAAGGACAGGGCTTTTCATAAGCGCGCAGATCTGCTGTAACGAGACGGTAAGATCGGGGGGAGAAAGCGAAAAGCCCGCGCGGTTCATGCCGCTGTTCAGCTTCAGGTGAACCGATAAGCTTTTTCCGTTTAATGCCTTTTCAAGCGCCTTTGCGTAAACATAACTATGCACAGAAAGCGCAATGCCGTGCCGTGCGGCCACGGGGGCCTCCTCGGGCGGCGTATAGCCGAGCACAAGCAGCTCGCGCCCCGGGCAGATCGGCAAAAGCGCCAGCGCCTCGGATAGGTCCGATACCGCGAAAAGGCGGGCTCCCGCCCCCTTTAGCGCGGCGACAATGGGAAGCGCCCCCTGCCCGTAGGCATCTGCCTTCACCACGCAGATGACCCCACGGAGGGCGGGGTTCCTTGCTTTCATATACGCGCAAAGTGCGCGGTAATTTTCCTGAAGGGCCGAAAGGTCGACCGACAGCGTGACACGTCGGCTCACGAAAGGATCTCCAGAACCGTCAGCCTGCCGTCCTCGGTCACGATCTCGGTGGGCGCGCCGTTTGCCAGCAGGGCCACCCGAAAGCGGCCGACGGCGGTCTCGGCCTCAAGGAAAACGTTTTCTCTATCCTGTCGCCGCGCGGTGACGGTGGCCCCCTTCAGCGCAAAGAAATCGAAAAAGCGGGTGTCCCTTGCCGTGACCGAGATCCCCTGCAGGGTAAACCCGACGTGGTCCCCCTCTTTATAAAGGGTGATGCCCCGCAGCGAATCGGGAGAAGAGAAGCAAATGCTTCCGTTTCCCGAGGGAGAGAGACGGCATTCGCCCTCGGCGGTCAGCGAAGGGAAGGAAAAGCGGGCGAGGAGGCAAAACTCCTTTTCAAAAAAAGCAAGCGGGCTGCTTTTCGGGGCACAGGCCGAGAGAAGGAGCGAGAGAAGCAGGAAAAAAAGAAGCGTGATCTTTTTCATAAGCGTTCCTTTCATATAAAGAGGGGGCTGGGGCCCCGCCCTATACTATATGCGAGGAAGGCTTGCTTTTATTGTAACACAGCTCCCCTTTTTTTGCAATAGACGCCCCCCTTTTTTCTTTTTCCGCCACCGACCGCCGCCCCGCTCCCCGATTCTACAAAAATAGTATTCTTTTGCGGACCGAGAACGACAAAAAGGGGCCCTTTGCTTTGGTAAAATGACAGTAACGGATAAAGGGGCCGCGGGGCTTTCCCGCCCGGCCCTTATAAATAGGAGGTTTAACATGCAAGCAGAAAAAACCAAGGAAGAAAGAAGGGGGTGGGGGCAGGCGGCGCTTCGCGCTCTTTTTCCCGAATTCTTCGGGGATCGGAGCCGACGGGGGATCGAGCTTCTTCTGGATGCCGTCGTGTTTGGGATCGCACTCCTTTTTGCCAGAACGCATCTTCTTTTCGGTATGTACCCCTTTGCCCTTTCCTACGTGGCTGCCCGCCGTCGGCGGGTGATCCCGGCCTTTTTGGGGGCGTTTCTCGGCTCCTTCGGGCTTTACGGGGTGGGGCCGATCTATTCGCTCGCGCTTTGTCTTTTGCTTCTTTTGCGTCTGCTTTTTTCGCTTTCACAAAGAAGGAGGGCGGGGGAAGAGACGCCGTCCGTTTTTCACGAGGAGGCTGAGCTTTCGGTACTGGCCGCGACCCTTGTCGGCGCCTCTCTTGCCCTTTACGAGGTCGGGGTCGCGGGGATCAAGACCTATACGCTTCTTTTCGCGGCGGCCGCGCTTTTGGCCCCCACGCTTTTTACCTTTCTCTTCGTGGGGATCTATGAGACCAAGCTGGATTTTTACGATCTGATCTCGATCGGACGCGGGAAGAGGAAGGAGCTTTTCGGGCGGGTGCCGCCCCCCTTGGCCGAGCTTTCGGTGCTGGCGCTTCTTTTTGCCTTCTGCTTCTCGCTTTCCTCGCTGTCGCTCTTCGGGCTTTCGCTCTCTGCCTGCTTTACGGTGGCCGCGGTCTTTTTCATCGCCCGCCGCTTCGGGGGGCTGCGTGCCGCGGTAACGGGGCTGGTGCTGGGGCTTAGCGGGGAGGTCCTTTATGCCCCCGCCTACGCCTTTTTGGGGCTGCTTTCGGGGCTGCTCTTTCCACTTGGGTCGCTTTATGCCTTTCTGGCGGGGGTCGGGGGCGCTACCGTATACGCGGGGGCGGTCGGAAATCTTTCGGGGTTCCTTTCGGTGGTGCCCGAGGCCTCGGTCACCGCGCTCGTTATCTGGCCGATCTTTTCGCGATTGAAGCGCGAAAAGGACCCCGCCGCCGAGGCGCTTCGGGAAAGAAGCCTTACCGACGCGGTAAGGGGGGCGGTACAGCCGTGTGAGGGGGGCGGGGGTCGCCTTGTGCGCCTTGGGGACGCCTTTTCGGAGCTTTCGGGGGTCTTCTACCGCCGAAGCGACGAAAGCCGCCGCCCGGCCGCCGCCGAATATTTTGTGGAATGCGAGAAGGTGTGCGCCCGCCATTGCGCGGGCTGCTCAAATCGTGTCGTTTGCTGGGAAAAGGGAGATCGGGTGGCCGAGGGGGCGGTGTATGCCCTCGCGAATAAGCTGCGTACCACGGGGGTGATCGACGCCTCTGACCTGCCGAAGGAGCTGCGGGTCGGCTGCCCGCGGATCGAGCAGATCCTGGAGGAGATACGCGACGAGTGCGCGGGGCTCTGCATCAGCCGTTATCGGGGAGACCGAAATGAATTCCTTTCCTTGGATTATGCCATGCTTTCCAAGATCTTAAGCGAGGCGGCGGAGGAGGACGCGCGCGAGCGGGCAGAGGACGCGGCGGCCGCGGGGCGGCTTCGCGAGGCGCTGGAAAAGACCCCGCTTCGGGGGGCCTGCCTCTCGGTCACGGGGGTGCGCCGCCGCCGTGTGGCGGTGGGAAGCACCGATATCTCTCTCCTTAAGGCCTCCGCTACCCCGCTTCGGGAGGCGGCCGAGCGGGCGCTCGGCTGTCGCTTAAGCGAGCCCGAATATCGGGAAAAGGAGGGGGTCGGTACGCTTCTGATGCATGGAAGGCGCAGCTTCGCGGTGCAGACCGCCACCGCCTCTCTCCCCGCGAGCCGGAAGGAGCCCTCGGGTGATAAGATCCGCTTTTTCGTGACCGAGGAGGATGGCTTTTACGGCATCCTTTCGGACGGAATGGGAAGCGGCGAGGAAGCCGCCGAGACCGCCGCCCTTTCGGTGACCTTTCTCGAAAAAATGCTTCTTGGCGGCAACAGCCGCGAGACCTCGCTGCGGATGCTCAATAACCTGATAAGAACCGGCCGTCAGGAATGCTCGGCGACCGTCGATATGCTCTCCTTTGACCTGCTTTACGGCACTGCCATGTTTATCAAGAGCGGGGCGGCCCCCTCGTATATCAAGCGGGGCGGGGATATTTTTCGCGTCCGCTCCCGCACGATGCCCCTGGGGCTTCTGAAGGCCCTGGACGCCGAGCGGGTGAACGTGGAGGTGAAGGTGGGAGATATCCTTTTGCTGCTTTCGGACGGGCTGTGCCCCGAGGGGGACGATCCCCCGTGGCTGATGAACCTGCTCTCCTCGGATAGCGGCGAGGATCTTGACGCGTTGGCAAAGCGCATCGTGGAGGAGGCCTCCACCCGCACCGAGGGGCACGACGATATCTCGGTGGGGCTCGTCCGCATCGAGGAAGAGAAGGGGGAGAAGTGAAATAGAGAAGAACACTTGTCGGAGGCGGCGAAAAAGGAGAGGGGTCTTTGAAAGCACTTGACTTTTCCTTTTAAAAAAAATATAATAAAAGCGGAAAGTGCTTCGAAATGTGTTTGCATGGGTTGAGCTTGTAAAGGAGAAGTGTCTATGAAAAAAATTGCCTTTTGGTTTTCTGTCTCTTTGTTGACGTTTCTTTTGGTCGCTTGTGATTTTTTCTTTAAGGACCCCGCTTCAACGACTGAGCCGTCCGTTACCACAGCTCCTCATGAGCATCAGTGGATAACGACCGAGATCTTGCAAAAGCCGACTTGCTCGGAGGAAGGATCTGCTGTATCCGCTTGCGTTGGCTGCGGAGAGAGCCAAACGGTCACGTTGCCTGCCACGGACCTGCATAAGTGGGAAGAAGGAAGGATCGAAAGTATGCCGACCTGTATCGCTCCCGGTTCCTATGTAGAGATATGCGCTACATGTCAGAAAACCCAAAAAACGGCGCTGGCTGCGACCGACGTGCATCGTTGGGACGGGGGTACTCTGATCGAGGAAGCCACCGAAACGACCTCCGGGGAGATCCGCTATACCTGTCTTTTGTGCGCCGAAACCAAAAGCGAAGCGGCGAATTTAAGTGAATATCCGAATCTGGCGGTTTCTTTCGAAAACAAAACCGTAGAATTTACCGGTAAGCCGGTGGATGAATCTAAGTATATGGCCTACGTTTCCGGTATATCCGATAAAGGTACGTATAGCTTTTTCGATTCAAACGGAACGTTGCTTCCCGAACCGCCCACCAACGTCGGCGTGTACGTGATGAAGCTCGACCTTTTCTCTTCGCAGATGGCTTCTGCTTATAAGCAGCCCGATCCGCAAATTGCCGTTCTTGTTATTACGCCTGCCAAAGCGCAAGACATCAAGCGCTTTGGCATACGGGGGTTAGACACTCCCTCGGTGTGGGTGAATGACGGCGATGAGATGGAATATTATTACGATGAGATGGCGCATAAGTTTTTTGTAAGCGACTTACCCGCAGGGCTTTCGTTTTCTTGTGAAATGCGTAAGATCAAGGATGAAAACGGACGTTTGCTTACCGTCCCCCAACCGATCCCAAACGATCCGCATACGGGGCTTGCCTCGGTTACCGACGTTGGAACGTATAAGCTGACGGTCTGCTTCACCGATAGCTCCGGAAACTATATTGTGGATTCTTATCCTCCCCAAACGGTCACCCTGACCATTAAGCATTACCCCAATCAGGTTCTCTTCTTTACCCCAAAGATCGACGGAAAGGCCGATACCGAATATTTTGCTTCCGCACAGTTCCGAACCGTTTTTGATTTTGACGATTTGGCCGAGGACGAGTTCGTTATTGGAAAGGTATCGGAGGCTTCGAGTCGGGTTTCCTTCGGTGCCACGGCTGAAATTTATTATTTGTGGGACGGCGATTATGTGTATATTTGCGTAATCGTAGAGGATTCGACCTGCTTCTCCCGTTCGGACGAGTACCTTGCCCAGCCGAATCCTTGGTTAAACGACTGCATCGAAATATATTACCACCTCGGCGGAAAGGATAGGCCTACCATTCAAACGACGGTGCTATACCCAACGTATTCGTGCTTTACGACCGATTCGCTCGGGCGCGGCGGATTTTATACCGGGAATGCAGCCCTTCCGTCGGGCAAGAGCTTGATCTTTAAAAACGCCGCCGCTATTTCCGCGATACCGCAGCAGCGCTCGGCATACTTTAAGGACATTCTTTGCGCGACCTCAAGAAGTGAAGCAGAGGAGGGCGAGGGCTATACTTATATTGTTGAAATGGCGATCCCTGCCAAAAGCGAGCTGGTAAGGGGGCCACTACAAGGAGAAATGGTCGACGGCGAGCTTCTTTATAAAAAGCCCGGCGAAGCGATCGTGGCAGGGGATTACGGATATTTTTCCTTGCAGATCAACGATCTTGCGCAGGCTGTCCCGACCTCTATCGGTCCGCAGCCGGCAGGGGATAAGTACAGCGACGTGCGTTGCCGGTTCTATAACCCCGGATGGGAGGAATACGAGAAGGCTGCCGCCCCGTATGTTTCGTCCTATTCGAACCGTTATCCCGAAAATCATATGTGTGTCAAATTTACGAGCATTGCCCCTTAAAACAAGACTTCGGCGGGAGGAGAAATGTCTATGAAAAGAGTTGCCTTTTTACTTCTTATCTGTTTGTTGACGCTGTTCTTAGTCGGCTGTGATTTTTTCGGAAATCTTCTTCCTTCTGCTTCCACGACCGCATCTCCCCTTGTAACGGCGACCGCTTCTTGCACAGCACACGTCTTTGATAACGGTCAGCTTACGAAGGAACCTACTTGTACGGAAGGGGGAATCTACACGGTCGTTTGCTTGGAATGCGGTTTCGTTTGTCCCCAAGCGATCGCGCCAACCGGCGTTCACCGTTGGGATGAAGGTGAGGTTCTTATAGCACCGACCGACACCGAAGAGGGAGAAATTTTCTTCACCTGTCTTGATTGCGACGAAACCAAGACCGAGGTCCGTAAGCCCTTGAAGAAAGACCTTTCCCAATCGATCATCTTTACAGACAGCATCGTAAAATACAATGGAAACCCCGTCAGTCTTTCCACCTACCGTGCCATAGGATATAACAGCGCGATCTTGGATGCGGAATATATTTTCTTCGATATGAAGGGCAATTATATTTCGGGCCCGCCGATCAACGTCGGCCAATATATCGTGGCCGTTCGGTTTTCGTTTAAGGATCCTTCCGATGCGGAAAAATATCATCTTCCTTTTTTGGTAAACAAATACATCACGATCTTACCCGTGGATGCTTGGACCCTTTCGTCTGCATCCTTTCGGGAGATCGGGTTTGGCAACATCGCGTTCTATCCTTACGACGGGCAAAAGCACGGGCTTCACGTTGGAACGATGCCCCCGGGGCTGGAACCGGTATATACGATGTTCAAGACCCATGAGATAGGCGGATATGTGATTGATACCCCCGAATTGGTTCCTAACGATCCAAACGGGGTCCCCTATGCCGTTGAGCCCGGCTGGTATGAGCTTACGGTGACCTTTATTGATCGCTACGGCAATTATAACCCCGATTCTCTCCCTTCGTTAAACGCCTTGATCACGATTGGAGAATAACGCGAAAGAAGCGAGGGTCTTCTTCGGTAAAAAAACAAAGAAAAGAGCAGAACCGCGGTTCTGCTCTTTTTATAAAAGATCCTTGATCAGGCGTTGTAGATCGGGAACTTGGCGCAGAGGGCCTGCACCTCCTCGGAGATCGAGGCACGCTCGCTTTCGCTGCCGAAGGCGCAGCGGGCGATGAAGTCGGCGATCTTTTTCATTTCCTCGGTGCCGAAGCCGCGGGTGGTGACGGCGGGGGTACCGATACGGACGCCGCTGGTGACGAAGGGGCTGCGCGGCTCGTTCGGGACCGTGTTCTTGTTGACCGTGATATGCACCTCGTCAAGGGCGGCTTCAAGCGCCTTGCCCGTCAGCTCGGTGTCGCGAAGGTCAAGCAGCATCAGGTGGTTGTCGGTACCGCCCGATACCAGCGAAAAGCCCTTCTTCTGCAGCTCGTCTGCCAGAACGGCGGCGTTTTCGACCACCCTTTTGCCGTATTCACGGAAGGAGGGCTGAAGCGCCTCGCCAAGCGCCACGGCCTTGGCGGCAACGATATGCTCTAAGGGGCCGCCCTGGATGCCGGGGAAGATCGCCTTGTCGATCGCCTTGGCGTATTCCTCGCGGCAAAGGATCAGGCCGCCGCGCGGTCCGCGCAGCGTTTTGTGGGTGGTGGTGGTCACAACGTCGGCATACGGCACAGGGCTCGGATGTACCCCGGCGGCGACAAGCCCCGCGATATGCGCCATATCGACAAGCAGGTAAGCCCCCACCTCGTCGGCGATCTCACGGAATTTTTCGAAATCGATCAGGCGCGGATACGCGCTGGCGCCCGCCAGGATCAGCTTCGGGCGGTGCTCCTTCGCCAGGCGGCGGACCTCCTCGTAGTTGATGCGGTGGGTTTCGGCGTCGACCCCATAGGGAACGATGTTGAAATATTTCCCCGAGATATTGACGGGCGAGCCGTGGGAAAGATGCCCACCCTCGGAAAGGTTCATCGAAAGGACGGTGTCTCCGGGGGAAAGCAGGGCAAAGAAAACGGCCAGGTTTGCGTTGGCGCCGCTGTGGGGCTGGACGTTGGCATGCTCGGCCCCGAAGAGGGCGCAGGCACGCTGACGGGCAATCTCTTCTACCTCGTCGACGTGGATACAGCCGCCGTAGTAGCGCTTGCCGGGATACCAAGTCGGATCGTAGCCATGTCGTTCTGTGAGCCAAGGAGTTGTTTCATACATTTGGTC
>JAZNDS010000045.1:0-17402 GCA_045588145.1 Eubacteriales bacterium
AAATAAACAGAACAGTTCAGTTCCTTTTCTATTGTTTGCCAATTGGCAAACTCGGTTCCTCTGTCGCAGGTAATTGTTTTTACAGCCTCTCTTGGCAGTTCTGAAAGTGCTGATATTATTGCTTTTGCCATAGTATCGGCATTTCTGTTAGGCATTTTAACTGCAATGTAATATCTTGTCTTCCTTTCAGCGAGAGTTGCAAAGCAAGCCTTTGATTTACCTCTGCCGGACACCACAGTATCGGCTTCCCAATGCCCGAACTCCTGACGCTTGTATACGCTTTTGTCACGTTTTCTGATTGTTTTCCCAAGATTGAATTTTCCGCGCGTTTCCTTCTTACCGTGGCTTTTCCCTTTTCTTCGTAACACCTTAAGATTCACATCAACATACTTTTCGTATATCCATCGATATATAGTCCTTGTAGATGGCATTTCCAATTCACAAGGCGTATTCGCAATCTGTTCCGGAGACCATGTCAAAAGAAGTTTCTCTTTTATGTAATCAATCTTTGCCTGATCCTGAAACATTCCTCTATGGCAATACGTTCTTCTTAACAGATATTTCTTTTGAGCTGTGTGGGGGTAGTATGCTGGTTTTGCATTCATAAAGCTTTTATTTCTCATGATTTCTCTTGATATGCTGCTGACATTCCGCCCCAATAATTCGGCAATTTTTCGATAACTGTATCCTTTATTGTAATATTCCCGTAGACAGCAGCGCTCTTCTATGGTAAAATGGTGGTAGCTCATATTGTTTCCTCCTGTTATTTTGGTGTGTGGTAGCTTCATTATAGCACAGGATTCAATATGAGTTTTCTTTTTTTAATTGTGTTGCACTTGATAGTATAATTCACCCCCGTTATAAGAAAAGAGAGCCGTTGGCTCTCTTTTTTCGTCTTATTTCAAAGCTTTTTTTCCGCAAGCTCACAGGGGGCTTCGGTTTCCTCGGCGGGGGTGGTCACATCAAAGGCACCCGTCTCGCACATGCGCCCCAGCTCGTTGCAGCGGTCGCAAAGGCGGCGGGCCAGCGCCTCGTCTCCCTCTCCCGCCTCCAAAAGGCTGCTGAAAAGGACGGGGGCGTCGATCACGTGGGTATTGGTCCTTTTGTGGTAATAGGTTATGTATACGGGAAGATCCAGCCCCCGATGATAGGCGTGCTTTAAGAGTGCCAGAAAGCCGAGGTGAAAGCCCTCCAGAACGTCGAGGTATCCTTTGTCCGAGATCTCGGGAAAGATCACGATATTCTGCCCTGCCCGCAAGCTTTCGTCGCTTTCGCGAAGGGTGCGCAGAAAGCGGGTATCGTGGTAGGTGGAAATAAGGTTCAGTCCCTTATAAAAAAGATTGGTAAGCGGGGTGGCAAGCAGGCAGTAGATGCGCGCCAGATGCAGGTTCCAGCCCCTTTTCTCGTGATAGAAAACACGGGTCTGGTATTTATACATGCTGACAAAGCCGCTGTTCATTTCCGAAGCGCCCCAGAAGCGAAGCGGCTCGTCCATATACAGCTCAAAGGAAAGCGGCGCCGAGGTGCCGACGTGATTGCTGAGGATCACCGAGGGGGCCTCGATCTTCTCCCCGAGATATACGAAATTCGTTTTCTTTTTAAACAGCTTCATAAACCCCTTATAGGCACGGAACCAGAGGGGACGTTTGTTTTTCATGGGTGTATACTCCTTTCGAAGGGCATCCTTTTTCAAGAAGTATAGCAAAGGAAACGAAACCGAAAATAAACAAGGACCCCAAAAAGCGACAATTTCCGCCTTGGGGTCCTTTTCTTTATGAGTGAGGAAGGATGACCGTAAAAACCGTTCTGTCCTCTATGCGGTCGCAAAGGACCTCTCCCCCGTGCAGGGAAACGATCTTATGGACGATCGAAAGGCCGATGCCGTTTCCGCCGGAGGCCCCCGCCCGATCGACCTGGTAGAACTTATGGAAGATCTTTTCCCTCTCTCCCTCGGGGATCTCGGGCCCTTGATTGGCGACCGTGACGGTAAGCCGCCCGTTCTTCTCCCCGATCCCGATCGAAATCTCTCCCCCCTCGGGGGTATACTTGATGGCGTTATCAAGCAGATTGATGAACACCTGGCTCATCATCTCCTCGTTGGCCTTGATCTCGCATTCGGGGAAATCCATCGTAAGAGAGAGTCGCTTTTCCTGCCACGGCCTTTCAAACAAAAGCACGCAGGTACGCAGCTGCTCGGAAAGGTTGTAGCGCTCCATTGCGGGGGCGATCCCCTGATTTTCGATCTTGGAAAGGCTTAAAATGTTGGTGGTGATCAGGGAAAGGCGGGAAAGCTCCTCCTCGATAACGGTGAGATACTCGGCCTGCTTTTCCTTTGAAAGCGGCTTTCTTTTCATCAGCCCGACAAGCCCCTTGACCGAGGCGATGGGGGTCTTGAATTCATGCGAGAAGTTGTTGATGAAATCCGAGCGCAGGATCTCAATGTTCTGCAGCTCCTTCGCGAGGTTGTTGAAGCGGTCGAAAAGCTTTTTGGTCTGCTCCTTCCCCGTAAGCTCCAGCCGAACATCGTACCGCCCCTCGGACAGAAGGACCATCCCGTCGACCAGGCGATTCAGCGGCGAAAGCAGCGCGCTTCCGACGAAATAAGAGAGCAGCGTGCCGAGAATGATGCTGGCGACCCCGCCCATAAGCACGGTCAGAACGCCCGAGCTCGCGATCTCGGCCTCGTTAAAAAGATTGATCCGTATCAGGAGAAACTCCAGCCCCACCATGATCCCCGTGGCGAGCAGCAGCGTGATGCCGACGACCACCGAAAAATAGAGCCGCATACGCCCCTTGGTCGCGGTGAAACGCAGCGCCTTTTCTTCCTTTTTCATAGCCGTATCACCGCCTTATAGCCGAGTCCGCGCACATTTTCGATCTCGATCTCGGGAAACTCCTCCAAGCGGCGGCGAAGGCGGCCGATATGCACCGTGACAGTCTCCCAACCGCTTTCGGATTCCACCCCCCAGATCTCGTTCATCAGCTGGATCTTGGTGAAGATCTTATCGGGGTAGGAGAGCAGCTTATACAGCAGCATAAATTCCTTTTGCGGAAGCTCTACGGCCGCCTCCCCCCGCCTTACCGTAAAGGAATCGTAATCGACCACGCACTCCCCTACCGTAATACGCCGCTCGCTGGCCGCCCCCGATCGGGCAAGCAGCGCGCGGATATGCAAAACGAGCTCCTCGGCATCCAAGGGCTTTGACATATAATCGTCGATGCCCGCCCGAAAGCCGCGCTTGCGGTCCTCGGGCAGCTGCTTGGCCGAGATCATCAGGATCGGCAGCTCGCGGTTGCAAAGGCGGAGCGACTTGGTAAACTCATAGCCGTCAAGCCGCGGCAGCAATTCTGCCAGAAGTCATCCGCATGCCCCTCTTGGTCGCTGTAGGTATAAATATGACGGTACTCACAGATTTCCCCGATTCGGTATTCGAACAAGGTCTTGACCCAACGCTCAGGCGTTCCGTCCTCGCTATAGCATTCCGTATAATCCATCAGGTTATAGCGTTGACCGTTGTATTCGAGGTACGCGTTCTCGTAGTAGTAGCGGAAGGGGACCCCGTCCAGCGTTGTGGTCGTCTTTTTCAGCACAAGGCCGCAGCCGTCGAAGATGGCGGGCAGCTCGATCTCGGGGGTATAGACCCCGTAGGTCACCTCGGTCAAGACCGTATGGCTGTTCCCTTCCTCGTCGGTATAGATCGTTACCTGCTTTACGATGTTTCCTTGCCTGTCGTAGGTAGTGACCGTCTGCTTATACGAGGGAATATCGCTGTAACGGGTATTAAAGAGGGTAACGGTCATCGTGCAGCGATACGAGGTGCATTCTGCCGTGTGGCCACCCTCGCCACAGTCGCATTCCGACCACCCATTACGAACGTCAACGTAGCTGCCGCAGGCGCAGGTGCATCTTCCCTCGCCAAAATTCTCGTCATTGGGAAACTTGTAGTCGTGCCACTCCGTGATCTCCCCGGTCGCAAGGATCACTTCTTTTTGGCAAGAACCGCTTTCCTTATCGTAGCCCAGCTGATACAGGATATACTCGGTAGCCATGCAGGTTTCGGGATCGCGCACCCAATACGTGGCGTAACGGATCACCGAGCCGCAGTTATCGGCGGCGCAGGTAAGCGTGTAGAAGTAAGAGGGGATCTCGCGGTAAACGGGGCTGCTCAAGTGCATGTAGTAGCCGTAGGCGTATTCGTCGCGCTGCCATTCTTTTACGTAATTCGATACGAAGGGCTCGCAACCGACCTCCTCGTAATCACACTCTTTCCCTTCCTTGTGAGAAAGCTCCTTTTTCTCTCCGCAGGGGCAGGCCTTTTCATACAACGTGCCTCCGCAAATACTGTCGTATTCCGAAAGGTCATAGGCGGTGGTAACGAGCAGCTCGTGATGGGCACCGAGGCTATTGTAGCTATCGCCGCAAGCGCAGGTGTAGGTGAGGATCACGCCGTCAGTACAGCTCTTCGAGCCCTCGACCAATGCGGCGTCGGTGATCTCGTGGCTATGCTCATAGCTTTCGTATTCGTAGCTTTCCGCCAAAACGACAACACCGTCAACCGTTACCGTCACGGTGCAATATTTTACCGTTTTGCAGCTGCCCTCCACCTTTTGGGTGTAGCTTTCAAAGCAATAGCTGTATTTACAGACATCGCAGGTCAGGATATATCCGTTCTCGGTGGGCGTTTCCGTGGTACGGCAGGTATGATTCGATTGAAGATTCTTGATCGCGCCGCAATGGCAACGGTAGATATAGACCTCACCGCCGCAGGCGCCGTATTCGTCAAGATAGACGGTCTCGGTTTGGTAATCGTGGCCGTACATTTCCATGCCACCCCATACCTCTCCGCAATACTCGCAGAAGGAAACGCGGTTGTAGCCGCCAAGGCAACCGAGCGCCTCATCAAAGTACTCGTAGCGGTAGGCGGTCTTATGATGCTCTTCCTCCTGGCGGCGGGTGACGCTTGCGATCTCTTCGTCATTCAGCATCAGAACGGTGGTGCGGTAGCCGTAAACGTAGCACTCGCTCTGGAAATCGGGGCGGGGCTCATAGTGGGTATCGTAGACAACGGTAAGCCCGCAATTCTCACAAACGAGGGTTTCAGAGATATGCTCGTATCCGTCCTCGCCCATATAGGTCGAGGGCTTGCCCTGCGACTGCAGGTTGCAATCCAGCCATACGTCAGCGCCGACGGGATCGGCCGCGCCGCAGGCGCGGCATACGTTCTTTTCGATATGGCCACCGCAAGCAACGCCAAGCTCGGAAAGATTGATCTTCTCGTTACGGTATTCGTGATCCTTGCCGCTACCTTCCCTTCGATAGTCGCAACGCGTACAGGTAATGACGTACTCGTACCCATCACGGCAGCTTTCGCCGTGACGGGTGTATTCATACCGAAGATCGTGATCTTCTTCGTCCTGCTTCGCGGTTGCCGTATAAACGACCTCCCCGTTTAGGGTGACGGTATACACCGTTTCTCTTCTTATATGGCAGCCCTCGACCGAGGCGATATAACGATCGGTCGTAAGGATATAGCCGCAGCTCTCACAGGTCCTGACCATAACGTCGTGCTCTCTTCCCTTTTCATCGACGTAGGGGGCACTTTCAGACGTACAGGGGCAATCCATCCAGACGTTGAGGTAATGCGTCTTTTCACAAACCGGGCAATGGGCGCCGTTAATACGGATCCCCTTGCATTTTTTCCCGTCCACGTGCAGATTCTCATTGAAGCTCTCGTGGCGATGGCCCGAGCCCGAGCCGGAAAGCTCCTCACTACATTTCTTACAAATGCTTTCGTAGCGATAGCCGTTCTCACAGGTCGGATTTTCGGGATCCTTGAAGGTATAGGTGGTCTCCCACTCGTGCCGATCCTCGGTCGAATAGCCGATATAGGAGAATACCGTGGCATCGCCCTTCGTGAAGGTGTGGTATACGTCAAAATAGAGCACGCAGTCGGTGGATTTTTCGGTATTTATCACTCCTACTTGGGTGTATTCAAGGCCGCACTTATTCTGGCAACCGTAGTGCGTGGTGTAGCCCTGTTCGTTTTCTACGTGGTCATCTTGCGAGAAGTTGCAACCGCCGTCCCAGATATTCACGTAGGTGATCTTTTCACAGCGCGTGCACTTTTGAACCGTCAGCTCATCCATGCAGCAGCCGTACTGACCAAGATCCATGAAGTCCTTTTCGACTTCACCGTGGTAGGTGGTGAAATCCGACGGCTGCTTGGACCCGCAGAGCGTGCAGGTGGCCGTGTAGGTGACGCCGCCCTCGCACCCGAGCGCCTCGTCCTCAAACTCGCAGACGTATTCCCACTCGTGGTTGCTATCGTACTCCTGTTGCTTGATGGTATAAAGGTTTTCATCTCCCTTATCCATCGTACAGGTTATATAATAATAGGTCTCGCAGGCGTTGATCTTCACCTCGTACATATCCATTTCGAGGTACAGTCCGCACTCGTCGCAGGACATGATCATGATCGTATGAGGAACACCGTCAACAACCACGGTATCCTCGCTCATCGTGGGATTCTCGCAGCCGGGCTGCAGACCGGCGAAGGAAACGTATTCCCCACAGTCGGCACACTGATACAGCCTCATCTCGCCGCCGCAGAAGCCAAGCTCCGCAAGGTTGACGGTAACCATACCGGCCGTGCGGTGGATGGGTTCCTCCTGCTCGGCGAAGGCGTTCTCCAGCACGGTCTCCCCGTTCATGACGAGCGTCATCACACAGGACATGTACATATAGCAGCTTTCGCCGGGGGTGCCTTCCATCACGGCCTGCATATACAGCTCAATGCCGCACTCGGGGCAGACATAATGCGCACATATCGGGTCATCCTTCTTGCCGGTTCCCGTCATGGTGTCGGGATCGGGCTCTCCCTTGGTCATGCAGGCAAAGGCCATAAACTCGTTCATATCCAGCACCTTCACCGCGCCGCAATCGCAGGTGGTGTAGGAAAGGCTTTCCTGGCAGCAGCCGAGGGCGCCAAGCTCCAAAGTCTCCTTCTTCGAGGGGGTATGGTCGCAATCGCCGTCGACAGCGCCGCACATGGTGCAGGTGCCGCTGACGAAGCGGTGATCGACCGTATCGATGCTCTCGGTCTTCTTAAAGCCGCAATCGCAGGTGACGAGCTTTTCACCCATCTTCTGGCAGGTAGCGGCCGAAAGGATCTCCTCCGAAGCTACGGTATGCTTTTCTTCGCTGCCCTCCAGACGCGCGCCGCAGAGGCACGCCGACCAGTGGTAGCTGCCGTCGTACAGCGTATACGCGTAATCGTGCGGGAGCGCTTCGGTCGTCTCTACCTTACTGTCGCTGTAGGTCTTGCCGTTGAAGTAGACCGATGCCTCGGCCCCCACTACACCGCCCTTCTGGCAGGTGGCGGGAATATGACGGGTGATCACACGCGCCTCGAGCGTTTCGGTGCACAAAGCATCGTGCTTGCAGGTGAAGGTCACGCTGGCCTCGGTATTCTCCTCGTTCCAGCTCCATTCGATCTCGTAATCGTGCTTTAGAGCCGCCATAAAGTGATCGCGGTAGGTGCTGCCGCAGGAAGAGCACTCGTGGCTCGTGTAGCCCATCTTGCCGCAGGTGGGCGCAAAAACGGTATCGGTGTAGCTGTGAGGAAGCTTCGCAAGCGTCACGGTATAGGTGTGTTTGCAGGTTTTGCAAGAAAAGAAGTCGGTGCCGAATTCCTTACAGGTAGGCGCCTTCGAGCTTGCCTCATCCTTCACATAGGCATGCGCAAGGGCAGGAACCTCGTCGCTCTTATAGGTGTTGCCGCAGCGCGTGCAGATATGCAGAACATAGCCGCCGCTCGTGCAAGTAGGCTCCACCGTGATGGTGGTCTCTACGTGTTTATCATAGAACACGCACTGCTCCTTTTCGGTCAGTCTCGTGACCGAGTAGTAGGAGAAGTGGCTGGTCTCGAAGGTGACAAAGCCCTCTTCCCCGATCTCGTTATAGGTCGCCTTGATGGCCTCGACGCCGCCTTCATCGTTGATGAACCAGATGAAGATGCTGTCGGCGTTTTCATCATCGCCGATCTTATAGGGAATGGTGATGGTGACGGTCTTCGGGTTGCCCTCGGCGTCCTTAAATTCCGAGATGACCGTTTCGCCGTTCTTCATCGAGAAGTCATAGATCGGGCTTTCGCCGATCTGGGCACGCTGATCTTCGGTCAGCGTGACCCCCTTCTCGAGCAGGTCCTCCTTTTTCATGGTGGTGGCACCGATGGTCAGATCGGTCGCATCCTTCAGCTCGTCACTGCCGAGAATACCGGCATCCAGCTTGATCTCGGCATCCTGCAGCTTCAGCGAGGAATCGGCTAAGGCATTCTTATTGACCAACGCCTCCTTCTCGGTGGATTTATTGACAACCGTCTTGGTCGCGTCGCAATGCGAGCATTCGAAGCTTTCGGTGCTGCCCTCGTTGTCGCACTCGAAATTCTCGGTGCTGCCGTTAACGCCTACCCAGTTATGGGCGTTTTCATTTGCGGGGATCGCGGCGGTATAGCTGTCGCCGCAGGCGCAGATGTAGGTCATCAAGCCCTCTTCCCGGCAGGTAGCGGGGGTGGTCACCTTGGCGCTGTGGCTATGCTTGGTGACGGTCTGGCCCTCGACCTCCTCGCCGCAGCTGTCGCAGCGGTAGATCTGTACGTATTCGCAGCTGCTTTCGAGCTGCTCCTCGCGCACAAGCTTGGCACCCGCGATATCGTGGCCAAGGGCCGTGCCCTCGATCTCGTCATAGAAGTCAGAACAGGCAAGGCAGGTATAATGCGTCGACTTCGGGGTGGTACAGGTCGCCTCGGTCACAACCCCGTCATCATAGCTGTGGCCAAGCGCTTCCCCGTTTTCAAAGGTCTCGCTCTTCTTTTCATCATGGGCGCCGCAAGCGCAGGACTTATAATAGACCGCCGCGCTCTCGCAATCGGCCGCGCTCTTCAGATATCTGTCCTCAACAACCTCTTCCGTATAGCTGTGGGGCAGGGGCTCGCCGTAGGTAAAGGTATCGGCTTCGCCGCCCTTTTCTCCGCAGCCCGAGCAGGACTTATAGTAGACCGCCGCGCCTTCACAGGTGGCGGCTTCTTTCAGATAAAGGTCCTCGGCCAGCTCGTTTTCAAACACGCAGGCAGCCTTCTCACCGTACGAGAAGGTATCCTCGCCCTTAAGACCGCAGCTCTCGCAGGACTTATAATAGGTGGCGGCCTCTTTACAGTTGGCGACCGTGCAGATGTATTTCGGGTCAACGACCTCGGCGGTAAAGGTATGATCCTTCGGCTCGCCGTCGGTAAACACGTCGCCCTCGCCGCCCTTTTCGTGACACCAGATACAGGTCTTATAATAGATGGCGGCACTTTGGCAGGTGGCGGCCGATTTCAGGTATTCGGGGGCTGCGACCTCGGCGGTAAAGGCGCAATCGACCGCCTCGCCGACCGTGAAGGTCTCGCTCTTCTCTTCATCGTGGGCACCGCAGACGCAGGACTTATAATAGATCGCCGCGCTCTTGCAGGTAGCCGAAGCCTTCAGGTAGGTGACGGCCTCGACCTCTTTATCAAATACGTGCGCGCCCGTCGCGGGATCGGTAACCGTCTCGCGGCTCAGCTCTTTGTCGCACACCGTGCAGTATACGACCTCGTCGTGGCTGCCCGCTTTACCGCAGGTGGGGGCAACCTCGTTTTCCTTCACGGCGTCAGCAGGGGTATGCTCTTCCTTCCCCGCAACGGCAACACCGCCGCAAACGGTACAGGAGATCGCGGTGGTGCAGTCACCGTCATCCTCGGCGGGGGTATGCTCACCCGTCGCGGGATCGGTGACGGTCTCGCGGCTCAGCTCTTTGTCACACACCGTGCAGTATACGACCTCGTCGTGGCTGCCCGCCACACCGCAGGTGGGGGCGTTTTCGTTTTCGGTCACACGGTCACCCGCCGTATGGTCTTCTTTACCCGCAACGGCAACACCGCCGCAAACGGTACAGGAGATCGCGGTGGTGCAATCGCCGTCATCCTCGGCGGGCGTATGCTCACCCGTCGCCTGGATCGTTTCGGTGGTACGGCTGATCTCGTGGCCGCATTCGGCGCAGTATACGACGCTTTCATAGCTACCGGCCGTGCCGCAATCGGCGGCGACCTCGTTTTCCTTCACGGCCTCGGCGGGGGTATGCTCACCCGTCGCCTGGATCGTTTCGGTGGTACGGCTCATCTCATGGCCGCAATCGGCGCAGTATACGACGCTGTCATAGCTGCCGGCCGTGCCGCATCCGGCGGCGACCTCGTTTTCCTTCACGGCCTCGGCGGGGGTATGGTTGCCGGTCGCTTGGATCGTTTCGGTGGTACGGCTCATCTCATGACCGCAATCGGCGCAGTATACAACACTGTCATAGCTGCCGGCCGTGCCGCATCCGGCGGCAACTTCGTTTTCCTTTACAGCTTCCGCGGGGGTATGGTTGCCCGTGGCGAAATCGGTCACGGTCTCGCTGCTGAGCTTCTTGCCGCACTCCTCGCAGTAAACAACGTTCTTATGGCTGCCGTCGGTCCCACAGCCGGGAGCCACGATATCCTCCTTCACGGCCTCGGCAGGCGTATGGCTTTGCTTCGCGGGGGTAAGGACATGGCCGCAAACCGTACAAAGCTCGGCCGTCGTGCAGTCGTGATCATCCTCGGGATGCGTATGCTCACCCGTCGCGGAGACGGTCACCGTCTCACGGCTCATCTCAAAGTTACAGTCACGGCAGTAAACGACGTTGTCATAGCTGCCGTCTACACCGCAGTTACCAAGCTTTTCGTTTTCCTTAACGGCTTCCTTCGCCGTATGGTTGCCCGTGGCGGAAGTGCTTACGGTCGTACGGCTGATCTGCTTATTACATTCCGCGCAATAGACAACGCTCTCATAGCTTCCGGCCTTATCGCAGGTGGGAAGCTTTTCGTTCTCCTTCACCGCTTCCTTGGGCGTATGAGCGCTCTTGGCGGGGACAGCAATGCCGCCGCAGGTCGTACAGGCAATCGCCGTCGTGCAGTCCCCGTCCTCCTCGGCGGGGGTGTGGTTGCCGGTGGCGGCAACCGTCTTTAATTCCGTGCTGATCTTATGGTTGCAGTCACGGCAATAGGTGACTAAATTATAGCTGCCGGCCACACCGCAGGTGGGCTCGACTCTTCCCTCCTCGACGGGGGCCTTCGGGGTATGTACGCCGGTGGCGGAGATCGTCTTCCTCGTCGTGGAGATCTCATTCTTACAAACGGTACAGGATACGACCTCGTCGTAGCTGCCGTCCTCGCCGCAGGTGGCGGCGACCTCGTTTTTCCGCACGGGAACACCGGGGGTATGGTTGCCGGTAGCAAAGATCGTCTTCTTCTCGGTGCTGATCACCTCGTTGCAGTCAAGGCAACGAACGACCTCGTCGTAGCTGCCGTCCTCGCCGCAGGTGGGATTTACAACATTTTCCTGCTGGGGAGCCTTCGGGGTATGGGCAAGGGGATCGCCGTAAGTAAAGGTATCGGCCCCCTTGGCGCCGCAGGCGCAGGATTTATAATAGGTCGCGGCCGCGCGGCAGGTAGCGGGGGTCGCGATAAATTCATCGGCGGGAAGCGAAACCGTGTACCGGTGCGTCACCACACGCGTATGCGAGCAGCCGATGTTATTACAGTCGGTATCGCAATCGCTGCCGAAAAGGTGGGTCTTGGCCGCTGTCACAACGCCACCGCAGGTCGTACAGAGAACGGGGGTGGAGCAATCGCCGTCATCCTCAGCGGGGATGTGGGCAAGCTTTGCCTGCACCATTACCTTGTCGCAGCCCACGCAAAGAACCGGGGTCGTGCAATCCCCATCGTCCTCGGCGGGGGTGTGTGCCGCCAGCTCGCCGTAGTCTTCCCCACAGCGCGTGCAAAGCGCCTTCGACGTACAGGTGGGGGTTCCGCCCGTATGTCCAAGAGCCTCGCCCTCGGTCACATCACACAAAATACAGGTCTTGGGCTCGGTACAGGTCGCATCGGCCCAGACGTGGCTGCATTCCGCTTCGTCGCAGGAGGTGAAGAGCATAGCGCCCATCACCGTAAGAGTCGCGAACAAAAGGCAAGCAACGACTTTCTTCAGATTTTTCATAAGGTCCTCCCTTTTTTGGTCCGAAAATGCCAAAAGCGCAAAAATCGGATGATTTCGGCGCCTTCTTCAAATCTTCGGATCATATTTTACAAAATTGAGTGTGCCCACCGCCCCCTTAAGGGGATCGGCGCAAGCGCACGCTTATTTATAATTATATTCTTTTAAGGAAGAAAGTCAACCCCTTACCCCTTTATTTGTAAAAAGCGCCAAAATACCGAGGCTTTTTTGTACCTTTTGCCCCCACGGAAAAAGCCCTCCTTGACTTTCCTTTGGCATTATGCTATAATGATGCCCGTAAGAAAAAGGAGTTTTTTATGTCCCAAAACGAAGCAAGGCGCCCCGAAAGAAGGGCGGATATCTTTGATAAAATTCTTTCACTTCGCCCCCTTCGCCCCCTCTCCCCCTTTTACAACCGACACCGCGAGGGGCTGCTGTACCTCTTTTTCGGCGTCTTAACGACCGCCGTCAGCTGGGGGAGCTTTCTTCTTTTCCATTCGCTCCTTTCCTGGAACGAGCATCCCGCCAATATCCTTTCCTGGATCCTTGCCGTGCTTTTCGCCTTCTTCACCAATCGGCGCTGGGTCTTTACCGCCGACGAAGGCGGGAGCGGGCGCTTTCTTTTCCAGCTTCTTTCCTTTTACGCGGGGCGGCTTTCGACCCTCGGGGTGCAAGAGCTGTTGCTCCTCGTCTTTTCGACGCTGCTTTCGCTCCCCCCCATTCCCGTGCGCGCCGTAGCCGAGGTAGCCGTGCTGATCCTTAACTACCTTGTCAGCAAATTCGTCATTTTCCGAAAGAAAAAATAAATAAACAAGCAGAAAAAAGCCAAAGAAAAACGGCGACACATTTTCATAATGTGTCGCCGTTTTTTGCGGTTATGCCGAAATCCGAAGCCCGGGCGCGCGGATTTAGAGCAGAAATGACCGTTCTTTGGGTGATAGGCGTATACGATACGTCGAACCCAAAGAACGGTTATAGCAAACAAATATTATTCTTCGGGAAGAAAAACGAATGTTTTTCAACCTTAAAATAGATGCAAGGGGGCACCGAAGCAAAAAGAAAGCCAAAGAAAAATGGTGACACACTGTAAACCGATGTATCACCATTTTGTTTGCGGTTATGCCGAAATCCGAAGCCCTCAGAATTGAATGCGCTCTTCGATATAAGCGCGCACCTCGGCGATCGGAATACGAACCTGCTCCATGCTGTCGCGCTCACGGACCGTCACACAGCCGTCGTTGGCGCTCTCAAAGTCGTAGGTGATGCAGAAGGGCGTACCGATCTCATCCTCGCGGCGGTAGCGCTTACCGATCGAGCCCGCTTCGTCAAAGTCGACGGGGAAATATTTCGAAAGCTCCTCGTAGATCGGCAGGGCTTCGTCGACCAGCTTCTTGGAAAGCGGCAGAACGGCGGCCTTCATCGGCGCCAAGGCGGGATGCAGACGAAGCACGGTACGAACCTCGTTCTCGCCTACCTCCTCCTCGTCGTAGGCGTCGCAAAGCACCGAAAGAACGGTTCTTTCGACACCGAGGCTGGGCTCTACCACGTAGGGAATATAGCGCTCGCCGGTCTCCTGGTCGAAATAGGTCAGATCCTTTCCGGAGACCGTCTGGTGCTGGGTAAGGTCATAGTCGGTACGGTCGGCAACGCCCCACAGCTCGCCCCACCCGAACGGGAAGAGGAACTCAAAGTCGGTGGTCGCCTTCGAATAGAAGCAAAGCTCCTCGGGGCTGTGGTCACGCAGGCGGATATTCTCCTCCTTGAGACCGATCGAAAGCAGCCACTGATGGCAGAAATTACGCCAATAGTTGAACCACTCAAGGTCGGTGCCGGGCTTGCAGAAGAATTCCAGCTCCATCTGCTCGAATTCACGCACACGGAAGATGAAGTTTCCGGGGGTGATCTCGTTGCGGAAGGATTTACCGATCTGGCCGATACCGAAGGGGAGCTTGCGGCGGGTGGTGCGCTGTACGTTCTCAAAGTTCGTGAAGATGCCCTGCGCGGTCTCGGGACGCAGATAGACGGTATTCTTCGCGTCCTCGGTGACGCCCTGGAAGGTCTTGAACATCAGGTTGAACTGACGGATATCGGTGAAGTTATGCTTCCCACAGGTGGGACAGGGGATCTCGTTGGCGTCCACGAATTCCTTCATCTCGGCGTGGGTCATCGCGTCCAGCGGCTTCGAAAGCTCCATGCCCTTTTCGGCGATGAAATCCTCGATCAGCTTATCGGCACGGAAGCGCTCATGGCATTCGCGGCAATCCATCAGAGGATCCGAGAAGCCCGCCAGATGGCCGCTGGCCACCCAGGTCTGGGGGTTCATCAGGATCGCGGCGTCAAGGCCTACGTTGTAGCGGTTCTCCTGCACGAACTTCTTCCACCAGCAGCGCTTGACGTTGTTCTTCAGCTCAACGCCAAGGGGACCGTAGTCCCAGGTGTTGGCAAGGCCGCCGTAGATCTCGGAGCCGGCGTAGATAAAGCCGCGCCCCTTGCAGAGGGCAACGATCTTGTCCATTGTCTTTTGCGTGTTTTCCATACTTCTACCTCTTTTATATGTCGTTTTTTATTTTTCCGATCAGATAGCCGCCCTCGACCCGCTCGGGGATCACAGGGCAGACCGTGCCGCGGGGATCCCCTTCCCCCTCGGCCAGCACCGAAAGAAAGCTGTCGGCATGCCCCGAAAAGAAGCCGCCCTCGCGCCCCTCAAACAAAACGGGGATCGGGGTCCCACGGTCAAGCGCCTCTCGGAGGATGCCCGCGGTCAGTCTCTCCCCAAGCGAAGAAAGCGCGGCCGCCCGTTCCTTTTTCTCTTCGGGCGGGACCTGCCCCGAAAAGGAGGCCGCCGGGGTCCCCCTTCGCTTGGAATAGGGGAAGATATGCATATGCAAGAAATTCGCCCTCTCGGCAAAGGCCACGGTTTCGGCAAAGTTTTGTTTACTTTCACACGGAAAACCGACAATTATATCCGCGCTTATCTGCACGTTCGGGATAGCGGCGCGCAGCTTTTCGATCGCACGCATCGCAAAGTCGGCGGTATAGCGGCGGCGCATCAGGCGAAGCACCTCGTTGCTTCCGCTTTGTAGGGACAGGTGAAAATGCGGCATCAGCTTCGTAAGGCGCGCAGCGCGCAAAATAAATTCATCGGTCAAAACCTCGGGGGTAAGCGAGCCGAGGCGCAAGCGCTCGATCGGGAGGCGATCGACCTCCTCCATAAGGTCGATGAGGCGATACCCCTCAAGATCCCTTCCGTACGAGGCGGTCTCAATACCCGTCAGCACCACTTCACGCGTGCCGCCTTCGCAAAGGCGCTTGACCTCCTTTACGATCTCATGCGGGGGGCGGGAGCGAACAGGGCCGCGTGCCGCGGCGATGGCGCAGTAGGTACAGCCCCAGTCACACCCATCCGCGATCTTGACGTAGGCGCGGGTACGGGGGTGGGGGGGACTTGCGATCTCCATCGGCTCGTACACAGCGCCCGCAAGCGGGGGGACCGACACGGTGGGGGGTGGCACAGCCTCTCCCTCTTTTCGGTTATCGCGTAAGGCAAGCAGGCGAAGGGCTTCCTCCACGGTCTTCATTTTATCGGCGGTACCGCCGACGTAGGAGACCCCCTCGATCGCGGCGACCTCCTCGCTCGATGCCTCGGAATAACAGCCGATGACCAGGATCACGGCCTGGGGGTTTTCGCGGATCGCGCGGCGGATCGCCTTGGCGGATTTACGGTCTGCCTCTGCCGTTACGGTACAGGTGTTGATCAGCACACAATCGGCCGCCTCCCCCTTCGGGGTATCCAAGAAGCCGAGGGACAGCATCCTTTCGCGGATCGCCTCGGTCTCATACTGCGAAACACGGCAGCCGAGCGTCAGGAAGGAGGCGCGGTATTTGTTAAGGTTTTCCATACGCCCTCCCTTTATTTCATCATTCCCAAGGATTATACCATATTTTTATCTTATTGTAAAGGGCTTACGCCATTTTCCCCCAAAATTTGTTCGCCAAAACGCAACCGACTTTTCCGAAAAAGCATAAAAAAAGTGCCGCACGGTTTGTGCGGCACGGGGAATTTTCAATTAGTCGGCAACGACCGTATAAGCAACGGCGGCGTTAAGACCGGCAAACATCGAGCCCATCGGGCGGCTCATGATAACGCTGTCACCGGTGGAGACGAGTTCGATGGTTTCGGTTCCGTCGACGATCGTGACCGTAGCGCCATCCTGGGTGTAGGTATAGGATTCAATTTCAGGCTCCTGACCCTCTTCGGTCATCGTGACCGTAACCGTACCGTTAGCGGCAAAGGCGATAACCTGCGTGCCGCTGGGGGCCATTTGGTTGTAGGATGCTTCGAAAGCGCTGAGAATATCGGCCTCTTCGGTAAGAGCGGCGCCTTCTTCACCCAGCATCATCTTAATGGAAGCGAGCGTAGCCGTCTTATTTTCAGCGGTAGCATCGTCAGCCCATTCAAGCGTCATCGGGCCCATTTGGTAGCTCTTACCCGCAACCGAAAGGCTGGTGGTGGGGGCAACGGTGGTGGTGGCACCCGTCGTGGTGTCGGCAGGCGTGTTGTCGCAGGAGGCCAGGGCCAGCGCGGAAAGCGAAAGCATGGCGATCACCAGGACAAGCGAGAGGATCTTTTTCATGATGTTTTTCCTTTCAAAATGTAAAATTATGAAGCCCTTCGGGGGGCTTCTGTTTTTATTATAGTCATACCTCTCCTCAAAATTGACATTCCGTGAATGCCATTCTTGTCTTTCCATCATAATATAATAAATTTGTGGATCACTGAATGTCAAAGAGGTGCGACATGTTCAAAAACAAGAACGGCGGCAAAAACAATCTGAGCGGCGATGCCATTCGCAGGCTGAGACTAAGCTACCCCACCAAGCTTTCGCAGAAGGGGCTGGCGGATAAGCTGCAGCTACACGGGATCGACGTGGACAAAAACGCCATCCAGCGGATCGAGTGCGGAAAGCGGTTCGTGACCGATATCGAGCTGAAGGCCTTCTCGGAAATTTTCGGGGTCTCCCCGAATGAGCTGATCTGACCGATAAAAAGAGACAGAGATCAGCGTGTTATCCGTAACGGAGAACACGCAATGAAATAAATCCGCCAAAGGCGGATTTTTGAAATGACCTACGGTCTTGAAATGCTTGGTCTTACCAAGCGTGAAATGCCTGCGGGCATAAGGATTTATTTCATTTCAAGTACGACCAAAGGGAGTACATTTCAAGATTGCAAAGCAATCATTTCAAGTGCGTAGCACATTTCATTAGAGAAAAAAGGAACAGCCACCCAGTTGGTCTGTTCCTTTTTTGTTT
>JAZNDS010000046.1:0-14754 GCA_045588145.1 Eubacteriales bacterium
AATTTTAGTGAAAAGTGAAGAGTGAAGAGTGAAAAAGTAAAAATCGACAAGCTTCTGTCGAAACTTGTCGATTTTTGTGATGCCACTACAAAATAGATCCATACAAGACTATCGTATAAAAACAGTCCATGATTTTTGCCATGAGGGTACACTTATCCCTTGGCGATGATGGGGGCAAAAAGTTGTCCGAGGTCTTTCGGACTTTCGCGCCATGCTTGTAAACGAAGCTATGTATTGATTATTTACACAAGTCTTCAAGCTCTTTTTTAGTAAATTTCTTATATCTATTGTTCGAATACATAGATTCCGTTGTGTCGGGTATTTTATTTATTAACTTTTCAATATCAATGCTTTCATGAAATTCTAATAATTCACCATTTTCATCTTCTGTTTTGTATGCACAAACAATAAACTGTCGATTTTCCCAATCCATATAAAAAGAATCGGTTACGCTCAAATTGTCTACATCTAAGTATGTATCTTGGTCATCGATGAATTTCTCATATATGAACTCATAAAGAGCCGCTTCGCTGATTTTGATAACGCGGACTTCATCATTTGTTAGTGGAGTATGTTTCTTTTTCATTTTGCTCCCTCCTTCGCCGTGTTGATTGAGGCAATCAACATTCTGCGAATTGAACCGCAATCGTGCAACACGCTTTTTGCAATTTCTTCTGAAATGATATTTGCCTTTTGCGCGATCTCAATCCAATACTCTGTTTCATAACATTCTTTGAGAGATATCTGTAATTTGGCAACAAAATCCGCTTTGCTATGAGCATATTTTGCCTCTCTGATATTTGCGCCGATACTTGTACCGTTTCTTTCAAGCTGATTGGATAAAGAATAATGACCTTTAATGCCGTCTGTCAAATTCAAAATTTTAACTGCAAATTCGGTTGACATATCTGCAAGTTTGTTTTCTGCCATGGTTATCACCTCTTTCGCTTATTATATCACAAAATCTCAATTTAGTCAATGAAATCGTGCATTGCACGATGAAATCCGAGCAAGCTCGGATGAAATCTTCAGCTTTCGGCTTCAGATGAAATTAAATCCGCCTCCCCCATCCCGACGAAGTCGGATTTCATCGCGAAGTGATTTCATCCACCAAAGGTGGATTTCTTCCGCCAACGGCGGATTTAACTGAAAAAAGACGATTGCTTCCGCAATCGTCTTTTTTCTTGGCAGGGGCACAAAGGCTCGAACTCTGGACACGCGGTTTTGGAGACCGCTGCTCTACCAACTGAGCTATACCCCTATAACGCTGATTATTATAGCACGCTTTTTCGAAAAATGCAACCCCTTTTTGAAAAAAAGAAGCAGCTTTTCAAAAAAGCCCGTCTTTTGGGAAACACCTTTTTTCCTTTTATTATATATGCGCGTGTGGGGGGATCGGCGGCCCCTTTTCCCGTCCCCCTTCTCGTTGCAAAAAAGGGGGTTTTTTTTATTTTTCCCCTTGACTTTTCCTTCACTTTCGTGTATATGTATTATATACCAATAAAAAGGAGAAAAAATATGAGAACCAAAAGTATTTCCTTGCTGCTTATCCTTGCGCTTTTTGTGACCATCGGCGGCGTATACGCCACGTGGATCTTCGCCGAAACGCCCCTGAACGCCGTACACGGCCACTTCGGCTCCTTCGGCCTGGCCAATTCCTCGACCAACAACGGGAAGGGTCTGATCACGGTCAACGCCGAAAACGCCCACCTGACCATCGACCAGACGAGCACCACCGACTACCACGCCATCCTCGTTGCCAGCGGAGCGGTCGCGGTAACCTTCTCTCCCTCCGATACCTGGAAGATCACCAACTCGGACGTTAATACGATCACGATGCAGTACAGCCTGGTGTCCACGAACACCAATCCTACGGCATTCATGATCCCCGATGAGGATGATGAGAATGGGACTGAAGATATCGCCCTCTTCTCCAAGTTCGATACTGCCACGAAGAAAGACATCACGCTGACGAAGCAAACTGACGGCAGCTTCACGGGCACCATCAATGCGGCCGATCTCGTTCCCACGTTTATCGATATCACCGATTTCGAGATCAAATCCTACGCTCACTATGAGAAGGTCAGCGGAAAGGTCGGTTCCTTTGGCAACATCGGTATTGAGATCTCCGAAAAGTGAGATCTCCGAAAAGGCTGCCGCCGCAGTTGGTTCTTGACTAATTTTATCTGATTCTATCTGATATTGGGGCTATCCTCCTAAAAGGGGATAGCCCTTCATCGCACCGGTGGCCGAGCGGGACATCCCCTGTCCCCTCTTCACCCGCACACGGCAAGCTCATCTTCCGCTTTACGAAAGGAGGGGACAAGCATTCCATGAAAATTTCCGGCTTTGCAAGGCCCCTTCTTATCCTGCTTTGCCTTCTTTTCACCCTTTCGGTCTCGGGCGTTTTTTCGACCTGGATCTATGCCGAGATGCCGCTGCATGGCAGCGGCGGGCAGATCGCCCTCGAAATGGATATTTTCCATTGGCAGGGATCCGAGATCCTGCCCGATGAAGAGGAGGAGGGACATGCCCACGCGGTTCTGATCGACAACCTCGTCAACGGGGAGAATATCGGTCTGAACTCCCCCGATTCCTACCTGAACGAGCAGATCGCCGTACGGCTTGACCGCCACGGCGGGCACGATACCCTTGGCAGCATGGCGATCACCCAGGGGACCGCGCTTGAGCAGCTGTTTGACCTGGGCACCCAGAACGTCACCTTCCTGATCCATATGAAGAGCGACACCCTGTATTACATCTTTACGACCAGCCTTGACCTTGGGGAAAAGCGAAACCCGACCTATAAGATCGGCACGACCATCTCGCCCATCTACCGTACCACGGTCGTGAAGCAGGACGGAAAATGGATCACCACCGTGACCGAAGAGGGCTCGGCTACCTCGGCCTATTACGAGGAAACACAGCCCAGCATTTTTGAAAACATCTCCAGGATCCCTTCCTTTAACCCCACTACCTGGAAGGCCACGAGTTAAAAAACGGAACCGAGATCGGTTCCGTTTTTTATTTTTAAAAGAGGAAGTAGCCGCCCCATTCGTGGATCCTGCCTCCTGCCGAAAGATGTGCCTTAATGCTTCTTTGCAACGAGGTATCCTCGGGCAGGGTGGCGTGGTCGACCGCCTCGGGCGATGACACGATGCGGTTGAAGAGAAAGCTATACACGCTTACCCCACGGGCACGGATCGGGAAAAGCTTGAAATAAGAGGCGAAGGTTCGCATATTGGCGGTGGGCTTTAGGAAGGGCCGAAGCTCGGGGCTGATCAGCCAGGTGCCGGTAAAGAAGACCCGGACGTCCATTTCGGGATAGCAACGCCCGAAGATCTCTCTCGCCATGCGGAAGGAATCCTCCAGCGCCTCGGCCGTAAGGCCGCCGCCCTCCGGGATATGGATATGCAGAACGGCGTCGCTTCTCTGCACCGCCACCGTCCATTCGCTTTTCATAAGGCGCTGCCGCGTGGGCTGCACAAGGCCGCTTTGGGGATCGGCGGGATAGCCCTCATAATATTCGTCGGTCTCCACAAAATCGGCGTCGTATGCCCGGCTTTCCTCGGTATACCCCAAGGAGCCGTGGATGTATCCGCTTTTATCGATCCGCGCCCCCTCGATAAGGACGCGTGTTTCGCCCTTTTCGTTTCGGAAGATCCGCACGGGATAGCTGTGCCCCGGCCATATCTGATAATTCAGGCGCCCTACGCTAAGCAAGCGCCCGTTGATATAGTTAAAGCACCACATAAAGTAATCCTTATTCAAGGAGGGGCGCCCCTCCTTTTTTGTGGAGCTTGTGATGCTGCCGTCTATGCCCCGAAGGGTCTTCCGAATCACATCCTCGGGTACGCCGCGAGCCGTAAGCTCCGCACAGTTATCACGGATATGCCCGAGAATGGCGAAAAGCCCAACGAAATCGTAGCCGACAAGGTGGGGGGCATCGGCAGGGGCTTTCGGCAGCACAAGGCTTTTGAAATAAGGGCCGCCGCGGCGCCCCGATCCCAATACCTCATATAAAAGGCGCGCAAAAAGCGTAAGCTCTCGGCTTTCTTTTATCTGCGAAAGGGCGGTATAGACCACCTCCTCGTGCGTTGAAAAAACGCCGAATTCCTCATTCAGCTGCCGCAGATACGCCTTCTCCAGCCACGGGGGGAGCCCTTCCTCCTTGACCGCCTTTTCGTATATCCCGTCAAGAATGGCGCAATCGATCAAAGCGCCCAATTTTGAAAACAGATCTTGCATCGCTTTTTCTCCTTGCTTGCTTTCTTATACGATACCAAAAAAGGCGCTGTCTGTCAAGCGTTTTTGGGCAAAAGGCCGCTTTTTTGAAGGAAAAACGAGCGAAAGCTCTCCCCTCTTCGTCCGCTTCACCAAAAGGGAGCCCCCTTTTTTGTCGGTTGTGTAACAACTGCTGAAAAAAGGGTTGACAAACCGCGGAAAACTTGTTATAATCAACTTGTAATAATGTATTTGGAGAGGTATTCTATATGAAAGCCAAGCTGTTATCGCTTCTTCTCGTCGCCGTGCTTCTGTGCGCGCTTGTCGCCTGCGTACCGACGACCCCCACGGATACAACGACCGGGCCTGCCCCCGTAACCACGACCCAGCCGCCCGTCAGCACCACCTTAAAGCCCCCGACGTCGACGCCCGCGCCTGCCGTCACCACCACCGTGCCGCTTGAGCTCCCCGGTGATCAGTGGCGCCCTCTTTCTTAATAACCAAACATTGAAACAGCAGGCCTTTTTGCCTGCTGTTTTGCTACTTACGCAAGAGAAAGGAGTGCTTTATGCTTACGGTCTGCCGCCTGGCCGATATGAATATCGGCTTCTGTCACAAGGCCCCCTTTCTGCCGCGCTTCTACCGCTTCTTTCTGTGCGACGCGCCCCCCGATATCACCCTTTCGGCGACCGATGAGGAGATCGAGCGCGAAGCGCTTTGCGAGGGCGCGCCGATGGGAGAGGAGCGCTTTGGGTATTTGGAGGCCGTAGCGCTTTACCGCAAGCTCTGCCTTGCCCTGCCCCGCTTTGGGGGCTTTATGCTGCACGCTTCCTTCTTCACGCTTTTTGGGGCGGGGGTCGCCATCAGCGCCGATAGCGGCGTGGGAAAGACCACGGCCACGCGCAATATTAAGGCGGCCTTTCCTGCCGATTTTCGTATCATCAATGGGGATAAGCCCCTCTTTCGCCGACGGGGTGATTCTTTTATCGGCTACGGCACCCCCTTTTGCGGGAAGGAGCGCTTCGGCTCGCGGGACGCGGCAAGGCTTTCCGCCCTCTGCTTTCTGGAGCGGGGGGAAAAGGACGCGCTTTTCCCGCTTTCACCCGAGGAGGCCTTTCCAAGGCTTTACGGAGCTGCCATGGCCCCCCGCGACCCCGCCCTTTTGCCCCTGTTCTTAGAGGAAGCCAACCGTCTTTTGACCTCGGTTCGGCTGTATCGGCTGGTCGCCACCCCGAGCGAGGGGGTCGCGGCGGCGCTGCTTGAAAAATTAACGGAGGATGCGCTTTTATGAAGATCAAAGAAGGCTTTCGCCTACACACCATTGGAAAGGAAACTTACGCCGTTGCCGCAACGCCCGAGGCGGCGGCCCTTGGCTCGATGATAAGGCTGAACGAGACCGCCCTCTTTTTGTGGCGTCTTTTGGAGTGTGAGCGTACCGAGGAAGAGCTGCTCGGCGCGCTTTCAACCGAATACGAGATCGACGAGGAGACGGCCAGGCGTGATTTTGCGCCCTTTCTTCTTCAACTGAAGGAAGCGGGGCTTATCGATGGCTGAATTTACGCTTGAGGGCCTTCTGCCCACGATGGAAAAGATCTTCGCGGAGGGGGGCTGCTTTCGCCTGTACCCCCGCGGGGTCAGCATGCGCCCCCTTTTGCGTGAGGGGATCGATTCGGTGCTCCTTAAGCGGGACGGCGCCCCCAAGGTTGGGGACATCGTGCTTTGCCGCCGAAAAAACGGCAGCTTTATCCTGCACCGTGTACACCGGATCGAGGGAGACAGCCTCTACCTTACGGCCGACAGCTATCCGTACGGGGCGCCCGAGGGTCCGCTTCCGCTCTCCTCGGTGACGGCGCGCGTCGTAGCCGTGTATCGGGGCGAAAGAAAGCTGGAGGGGCCCCCTCTTTTAGCCTTCGGTCTGTATGCCGAGGGGCGCCGCGCTCTGTGCGGGGTCAAGGCCGGTCTTTCCCGCTTCTTTAAGGGCAAAAAACGGTAATTTTTTCCATAAAAAAAGAAAAAAGAAGGATTTTTTGTAAATTATTAACAAAAAGTTCTTCTTTTTTGTATGTTTTGCTATTTATTTTTGCTTTTGTTTCTGCTATAATAGAAGTGAGAGGAGGAACCTCCTCTCAAAAGCAAAGAAAGGCGGTACAACCTATGAAGATCAACCTGGTAGCAAGACAAATGACGGTAAGAGATTCTCTTCGGGAGCTGACCGACAAAAAGCTCGCAAAGTTCGATCGGTACTTTGGCGAGGATACGGTCGCCCACGTCACCTGCCGTACGCGGCGTGACAAAAAGATCGTGGAGATCACCATTACCTACGGCTCTACCCTGTACCGCAGCGAAGAGGAGGAGGAAACCTTTCAGAACGCGCTCGACGCGGCGGTGGAGACCTTAGAGGGCCAGATCCGTAAGAACAAGGCGCGCCTTGAGAAAAGGATCCGTGAGGGTGCCTTCCTTCGCACGGTGGCTGAGGAGGAGCCGGACGAGGAGCTTCCGCTTATCCGTGTAAAGCGCTTCCCCTTAAAGCCGATGAACGTGGAGGAGGCCATCCTTCAGATGAATCTTCTGGAGCATCAGTTCTTCGTTTTCGTCGATGACGAGACCGAAAAGACCGCCGTCGTCTATAAGCGTCACGACGGGGGCTACGGCCTGATCCTTCCCGAATAAAACGCCACGGGGTGGCGAAAAGCCGCCCCCGATCATAAAAGAATGCCAAAGGGGCGCCTACGGATTTCCGTAGGCGCCCTTTCGTTTTGGGAAGAATGGTTTACAAATCAAATCCTTTTGCGTTCCGTTCTGTGGGTTTTGCCATTCGTTTGTCTTTACACGGGAGCGGCAAGCCACTCCCCTACCGAGGGTTCCGGTTTACGGTTCGTTTGCCGCAGGCAAAAAGGGCACCCCGGTTAGGGTGCCCTTTGGGTTATTGGGAATTGCGGGGGTTTTGCGTAGGTTGCCTATCGCTTATTCGGCGGCGACGGGGGCAAAGGTGTGGGCGGTGATGACCTTGAAATCAAGGTTCCCATCAGCGTCGGCCTGCGAAGCAAGATACGCAACGAGGGCGTCGGCAAAGCCGGCAACGTCTTCACGGGTGTTCGCCGTGATCACGGTCACGCCCGCCATATTGAAGATACCGTAGGCATTTTCGCCAAGATATCTGTCACCCCAATCGCGTTGCGAGGTGAAGCTATCGGCCGTGATCAAAAGCGTTTTGGCTTTCTCTTCGGGGGTCAGGTACGTGTAATAATAGTTCGCACCCTCTTGTACCACCTTCATACGCACACCGGTCAGCTCGTAGAGCGCGTCGGCCACGGCCTCGGCCTCTTCTTTGGTGATGCCGTAATCGTAGACCAGCGTCATATCGGCCAGCGAGGTGCCGTTGAACTTGATATTATAAAGTTTCTTCACGTCGCTTTCGCCCAGCTTGGTGCCGATGATATCGCCGATCACGGCGTCGGCACTGTATTCACCGTCGTTACGGAAGTAGTCGTAGACCTCCGCAGCGCTGACCGCCTCACCAAAGGAGGGCGATTCGCAAGCGAATTCGTAGGTCTCTTCCCCGATCGTGACGAACCAGCTATAGATAAGCTCTGCCTCAATGACGGCCTTACGCTTGGCAAAGTCGACCTCGGCCCAAGGCGTATCGCCCATCGCGTCGTAGACGGTGGCGTAGGTGTAGCAAAGCTCACTCACACCCTCGGCGTTGGCGCGCGTGTAGGCGTTGCCAACGAAGTTGAAGCCGTTGATGGTATAATCCTCTGCCGTCTTGCCATCGGGAATCACGGTCGGCAACTTTCCGTTATCGTATACCGTGATCTTGGCGAACTTTAGGGGATTGGCGGGGTTGGTCACCTTCGCACCAAAGGTAATGGCGAGAGGCTCTTTCCCATCTTCGACTGCAATCAGATCGGCCAGAAGCTCTTGGTTGATCACGAAGGTCGAACGGATACCCGCCAGGGCCTCGACACCCGTGTCGTAGCTGCCGGTGATACGGACCGAGTAGCCCGAGAAGTCGATCAGCTTCGAGGCAAGGTAGGCGGGATCGGTCTCGGGAACCGCCTCAAGAAGGATCTCCTCGAAGAGACCGCGGGCGATATACGCCTCTCTTTCGACGGCAAGGCAACCGATACCGCCGGCCGTGCCGATCTCGGTACGGATGCTTGCGGGCAGCGCGAGCAGCGCCGAAAGATCAAGGTTATTCAGGGCGGCATAGTCGATAAAGGTGTTGTAGGCGTCCTCGCCATCGACCTTCAGGTTGTCGTAATAAGCAGCCTTCAGGGCCGACTTATACGCCGTCATCATCGCGTCATAGTTCGCCTCATCCTTCAGAAGGAAGGGCTTCATCGCCGTGTGTACGGCATCGCGGCCATCCTGATCGAGCTTCAGGTAGACCGTGATATCGAGGCCGTAATACTTACAAAGGTCCACGAAGTGGTTCTGGGCAAGCTCCGCATCGGTCAAGACGATGTCGTAGCGGCGCATCGAATAGACGTTCATGTTAACGTCGGTACCGATACCGTTGCCCCACGAGCCGGCCAAATACACACTTTGCTGCGTGTGGAACTCGTTAAGATCGTAGTGCGCCGAATAGGTGGCGGCGGCGGAATAACGGTAAGCATATACGAGGGTACCGTCCGCGGCCACGAGAAACTTACTCGCGTTTAGGTTTATACCCTTTTTTTCGTCCTCCGATTGGTAGCCCGACGGTAAGGCGTCCGTCGGCACGGCGATGGCGGTATCAAAGGCGGCCTCGTCGATATATCCGAGGATCGACATTGCCTCAGCCTTGGTGATTGCAGTGCGACCGGCGCGGGCATAGGTATAAGAGTCGCCCGATGCGGTGGGGGCCACCTTATAATAGACGACCGGCTGTACCGTAAAGTCTTTATCGTAGCGAAGAACGAAGGTATGCCCCAAATCGGCGCCCGGGATATACTTCCCCGCCCCGTGCGTATCACCCGCCGTGGTCGAGAAGGAGATCGATCCCACCACGTTGCCCGTGCTAGAGCTGAAGACGGGGGCGGTCTCGGTCAGTACCCCGAGACGAACGTTCGTACCGCTTTGACCAACCGCCCAGCGCAAGCCATCCAGCTGGATGTTCTGGTTATATCCCGAAAGGTCAGAGGCAACCATCTCAAAGGTATAATCGCTGTAGTAGAAGTTGGTCACTTCCACGTTGCTTTCCCCGACAAGGTTGACGTTCGGGTATTTCACGCCCGACGCGGCATTGTCGTACATACGGAAGTAGCCGTTCTCCATCGAACGGTCCAATAACGTAGCCGGGAGGTTGCTGGTGATACCGGCCAGCTGCATCGAGCCAACACGGAAGACCGAGGGGGCCTTGGTGGGATCGATCGCAACAGCTCCACCGCCCTGGTCAGAGTTGATCGTCTCTTTATCGATAACGTCCTTGGTCGACGAGAAGAAGTCAAACCAAAGGGTCAGGTGATCGAGCTGCGCATAGAGCTTGTTGTAATCCTCCTGCGTGTAAAGCGCAAAGGGATCATAGCGCTCGTTGATCTCGCTTTCGGCGATCGCGTCGATCCAGTAGGCGAGGATAGCATGCGTGTAATCCTCCGCGTACAGGCCCGCAAACGCTTCATTGAACGAGGCGATGATATCGCCGCGCAGGCTGCTCGGCAGGGTGATCACATCGGAAATCGTTTTGGGAGAAACAGTGGCCAAGGCGGCATGATCCACAAACGCGTCGATCTCCTTGTCGCCGGTCTTAAGCTGACTGTAGTCATAAGCCGATGCAAACGCCGCGGCATACTTGGCCTGGGCTTTCGCACGGTCGTACAGCGGGTCGTTTACCGTGATGTCGGCGAAGGCCGCATACACGGTCTTCTTTTCGGTGTCGCTAAGATCGCTCCAGCCGCAAAGGTCAAGCTTATACCATTTCGCGACGTCCGCAAAGTGGTTACGGGCGATGGTGTCTTCATCCAGCACCGCGTTATAGAAGCGCACGGCGTAGGCCCTACCCTCGTAGTTACCGGTCCACAGCATGTGGTAGCCGATACCGCGGCTGGCGGGAGCGGTGGTGTAGGCAAACGCATCGTTCTTATACGCCGAGACGCCGTTCAGGTAAATGCCGAGGAGGCCGGCGTTCGCGGTTGCCCCGCCGGTCTGCTTGATGACCTGCGTGAAGTCCACGACCTCGCCGTAATGGAAGGAATTCGTGCCGATCGTAGCCGAGGCCCCTTGGGCAGCCGTGTTGAAGCAGAAGATGTCGTCATCTACGGTATTCAGCGCGACGTGGACCCCACCCAGCGTGAATTGCCCACTACCGACCTTGACCGAGTCGGCCGAGAATACATACTGCGTCGAAAGCGTGTAGGTCTCCTCCTTATAGAAGCCCGCGCGCATCATGTAGCCGGCGTAGGTATCGCCACTGCGGCCCCAGGAACCGAAGCCACCGCTGCCGGCGTGCGACATGCCCGAATACTTGGGATACAGCTTAAGATACCCGTTACCAACCGAGGGAAGCGCATCGGCAAAGGCGCAAACGCCGTTGTTATCGTAACCGTTAATACCCAGCTTGTTGGCGGAAAGATTCAGGACGAACTGCTTATAGGGCGCCAGCGTTTCGGGGGCCATATGTATCGAGGTATCGCCCATCACGAGGCGGTTTTCCTCGGTGACGTTCGAATAATTACCGCCCCAATACTCGTTGGAGTCGAAGAAATCGTACTGCATAACGAGGCCGGTGGTCTCGTAAAGGGCATTATAGAAGGCCTTATCAAAGGTCTCGGCACCCACATACTTTTCCATGATCGGGGCAAGAGCCTCGTTCAGCGATTCCTGCGTAAGAGTCTCGGGATCCAGCGCATAGACCTCTGCGCGCTCGGACTTCGGCAGGACGGTCACGCCGGTGATATCGAGCGAAAGCTTGAAGGCCTTATCGAGGAAGGCGCTGTTGGTATCGTCGGCGTAGCAATAATAGGTGTAAGCGTTTTGGTATGCCTGCTCCAAAAGCGCGGCCGCATCGTCGGCGGCAAGCAGGGTCTCATTCGTTACGTTCGCGTAAACGTAAGACATATCGCGCTTCGAGGAAACGACCGCCTCCAGCGTATCGACGGGCAGAAGCCACTCGGCCGCCAGCTCGATAAAGGCAAGCTTTTGGGGAACGGCGGCGTATTCGGCCCTCAGCGGGTCATACCTTCTATTCAAGGTCGTGGTATAGGCCTTGATGTAGACGGCCTCGGCCTCGGCGCGGGTATACTTGTCGTCATCGACCGTGATATCGGCAAAGGCCTTATAGATCTCGCTCTTCTCAGCCGCGGTCAGATCTTCCCATCCGAAAAGACCGAGCTTATACCATTTCGCTACGTCGGCAAAGTGGTTCTTCGCGATGGTGTCTTCATCCAGCACCGTGTCGTAATAACGGATAGCGTAGACGTTGGCGGCGTAAAGGCCTCTCCAGAACGTATGCCTTACACCTTGGCGAGAGGAAGCGGCGTTGGTGTACGCAAAGGCATTGTTCAGATACGCCTCATTTCCGTTGATATAAATACCAAAGGTGCCGATTGTCGCATTGGCGGGTTGGGTGATCACGGCGGTGTAATCCACGACCTCCCCGGGGGCAAAGGCATGAGAAGCCGAGGTCGCAGAGATATCGGTCCCCACAGTGTTTTTAAACCCGTCTGACACGCCGCTGAAATAATAGTTCCCATTGGCGTCGGTACCCATATAGATGCTGACATTACTGAGATAATATTGAGGATAATTGTTTTTAAGAACATCGGTATACGCGGAAACCTGCTGAAGCGTATAGGTATAATTACCGGAAGCGTCAACAAAGGCGTCATACATCATATACCCGGCTTGGCGCCCCCAGGAGCCGTAACCGTTAAGGCTTGAGGAAGCAAAGTCGTTCGTGCTGACGAAGGACGTATACCCGTCTCCCGTCGTGGGCAGGTATCCCACACCAACGCCGTTTTCACCGATTTTGTGCGTATCACCAGTAGATTCGGAATAAATACGGTATTGCGAGGTATTCCAACCGGTGGTCATATGCATTTTCGAGGTTGAATCCCAGGTAAGGCGCGTACCGTCGGAGTAGTCACCGCCCCAATGCTCGTTGGAATCAAAGAAGTCATACTGCAGAACGAGGCCGGTCTTTTCATACAGGGCGTTATAGCCCGCGGCATCCAGCACGCTGTCACCGGCGTAATCCCAGATATCCTCTTCAACTACGCGGATGTAATCGGCCTGTACCGCCGTTTGCTCCAGGTTCTCATCTTTAAGGTCGATCGAAACGAACCAAGCGGTGGTCTTGGGCATAAGGACCTTGGGCATGGACTTGAAGACATCAAGGTTCAGCGAGAACTGCATGGCAACGGCCAGGGTGTGCGCGTCGACCACACCCTCAAAGCCGGCGTAGTAGTCATCGTACACGACCTTTTCAAAGCAGGTATCAAGGGCCGCCTGCACGTCGGCACGGTCATTATCAAAGGTATAGGCCGAAAGCGAGGAAAGCGCTTTATACAGCTCTTCCGTCGTTAAAATCTCTTTCCATTCGTTGTAAGCGGAAAGATCGAGGCGGAAGAATTTGGCAAGGTCGGCGAAGTGGTTCTGGGCCACCTCGTTATCGTTCAGCACGTGGTTATAGACACGCGTGGCGTAATACGCGACGCTCGTGTATGCGTTGACGTAGTTGATCTGATAGGGGTTTGCCTGCGAATTGACATATTTCACGGTCGAGGATTCAAAATAATCAACGCCGTTTACCATCAGACCGAGATAGCCGTTTTCGGTATGCAGCTCGGTCCCCGAGGCAAGCGTAGCCTGCGGACGGTCTACCTTCAGCGTGAAGGTGTTGACCTTATTTCTCTCGGCATAGAAGCGATCGTAATGCTCCTGCCCGTCCAAAAGATTACCGTCGGTAATCGCGACACCTTGGTCTTTCACCTGACGGAAGACCAGATTTGATTCGGAATTGCCTTCCACAATGGTGATGCCCCCCAGCTGGAACATCGGTTGGCCCGACGAGGTCTGGGCACCCGAACTGTTCTTGGCGGAGCGTACGTTCATAACGTACTCGACCGTAACCGTCAGCTTATAGTTGGGGTTGACGGCAGCCATCGTTCCCCTAGCGTCATTACGGTCGCTAAAGTTCGTGGTACGGCTGTTCGCAAAATCCACATCGCCGAAAGCGGGAATATCAACGTACCCATCGTGAATGGTTACGTTCCCGGGGGCCGTGGTACAGGTGAACATGTAATAATAATTCGGGCGGTAGACGATATAGGGCGTAAACGAGTTCACCGCATCAACGCCGCTGGTGATACCAGTGCCGCCGTTCGTGATCTCAATGGGCGTATCGTGCGTAACGGGCGCCCAATGCTCGTTCGTCTTAAAAAAGTCGTTCTGGAAGATACGGCCATAGGTGACGTACAGGGCGTTATACTCCTCCTCGGTCGTTTCGGGATACGTGACCGTATCACCTTCCTCAGCCATAGCGGTGAAGACGAGCAGCGGCAGGGCCGTTGCGACCATCACGATGGCGAGAAGCATAGAAAGTATGCGTTTTTTCATGATTTTTCTCCTTGATAGATTTGTGATTTTAGAGTGGCGGTCACCTTTACGAATTAAAGTCGAAGTCGTAAAGATCCCAGATCGAGCCCGCGTTGTCGTTATCGGCAGAGCCCGTAAGGACGTCTTCCGTTGACAGCCGGATCACCTCTAAAATAGGGGGACGGTAACGCTTTTCCATCACATTTCTCCTTCGTTATTTCGCAGATTTGCACAAAGCAGAGCGGCCGCCCGAGCGGGCGAAAATATAAATAAAGCCGGCAGGCCCCCTCGCAGGGAGAGAGCCTTCCATACATACATATTAGCAAACCGCTTTTCGAATGTCAATAGTTTTCAAATATAAAAAATACATTTTTTCAGGCAAAAAACACATTTTTTCAGTCATTTTGCAGGGTTTTTTCAATTTGTGAATTTTTTGTAAATTCTATCGTTTTTAGGGTAAAAAAAGGGGGGAACGGCCAAAAAGCTCCTCATCCACCGCAAGCGGTCCCCCTTCTCCCACAGGAGAAGGCTCCGCTTCGACCGTTTCTTCCCCTATTGATCTTTACACAAGAAAAAAGAAGGTATTTTGAAATTGCGCGAAAAAGCAACGATGGATAAAAACGCCTTCTCCCGCAGGAGAAGGTGGCGGCGGAGCCGACGGATGAGGCGTGACGAAGCCCAGCCTCGGCGACCTTTACGAACATCCGATACGAAGGACCGAACGAAGGATACACGAAAGGAAAAACGGCTCGGATCCGCTGCGGCTACCGCGTAAGCTCCTCATCCACCGCAAGCGGTCCCCCTTCTCCCGCAGGAGAAGGCTCCGCTTCGACCGTTTCTTCCCCTATTGGTCTTTACACAAGAAAAAAGAAGGTATTTTGAAATTGCGCAAAAAAGCAACGATGGATAAAAACGCCTTCTCCCGCAGGAGAAGGTGGCGGCGGAGCCGACGGATGAGGCGTGACGAAGCCCAGCCTCGGCGACCTTTACGAACATCCGATACGAAGGACCGAA
>JAZNDS010000047.1:0-40218 GCA_045588145.1 Eubacteriales bacterium
TATAATGAAGCTACCACACACCAAAACAACACAAGGAGAACAATATGAGCTACCATCATTTTACCATAGAAGAGCGCTGCTGTCTACGGGAATATTACAAAAAAGGGTACAGTTACAGAAAAATTGCAAAACTACTTGGAAGAAACGCGAGTTCGGTATCGCGCGAGTTGCGTCGGAATTGTACCCATATGTACGATATTCCAACGTACTATCCTCACACCGCACAGAAGAAATGCAATTTGCGCCGTTCGTATTGCCATAGGGGAATGTTTTGGTCGCAAGACTTGATTGCGTACATAGAAAGCAAATTGCTTGCAACGTGGTCCCCAGAGCAGATTGCCAACGCTCCCTCACCTTTTGAGAAAATGCCGTCTGCAAGAACCATTTACCGTTGGCTCTATGAGAAGTATTTGCTGAAAGGTAATCTGAAGGTGCTTCGCAGAAAAGGAAAAAGCCATTTAGGCAAAGAGACACGGGGAAAATTTAATCTTGGTAAATCCATTAGAAAACGAGACAAAAGTGTATACAAGCGCAAGGAAGCAGGGCATTGGGAAGCAGACACGGTTGTGAGTGGGCAAGGAAAAAGCAAGGCCTGCTTCGCTACCTTGGCAGAACGCAAAACACGTTTGTATCTTGCGATGAAGATACCGGACAGGAAGGCCTCCACGATGGCGGCAGCTATTATTAAAATGCTTTCCGATTTTCCAAGTGAACTTGTTAAAACGATTACCTGTGACCGCGGTGCCGAGTTTGCCAATTGGCAAACTATTGAAGAAAAGCTTAATTGCAATGTATATTTCGCGGATCCTTATTGCGCTTGGCAAAAGGGAACGAATGAAAACAGCAATGGGCTTTTGCGAGAATTTTATCCCAAAGGCAGGAATCTTTCGAGAGTTAGCCAAAAAACACTTTTGCGGAATCTGGCGTTAATTAACGCCAGACCCCGCAAATGCTTGAATTATATTTCTGCACAGGATTCTTGGAACGCAGAATGGCAAAAGTTTTTTTAATTGTGTTGCACTTCTATTGACAATTCACTACGGGAAAAATAGGGGGGTCTTATACGCCCAAAAGGACGGCTAAAAGCAAAAACGCGACCGAGAAAAGGAACAAAAGGATCTGGAAGGGGCCGGTGCGCTTCAGCCAGTCGATATAGCTGACCTCGGCAAGCCCCAATCCCACCACGAGCGTGCTGCAGGTGGGGAAAAGCACGTTGGTATAGCCGTCCCCGAACAGAAAGGCCAGAATGATCACGTTCTTGCTGATGCCGGGCAGGGGCGCCAGGGTGAGCAGCGGGATCAGCAGAAAGGCCTTGCCTGTCGATCCCGGGATGAAGAATTCAAACACGAGGACCAGAAGGTACAGCAGAATGACCGTGATATACGGGGAAAGAGAAGCGGTAAAGGATTGGAAATAATAGAAGAGCGTATGCAAGATGTTACCGTTCTCGGCGATGTATTTTACGCTGAAGGCCAGAAGGATGATAACGATCGAGGGGGAGATGTCCCTAACCCCCGAAAGAAAGCCTCGCCCCGTCACCTTCAGGCTTCCCAGCGCCCGCTTTCCGATGATAAAGGTGCCGCCAACGAACACAAGCGCCATAAATACCATCGAAAGCCCAAGGTCGGCGATCGGGGGGATGACCGAGGCAAGCACCAGCACAAGGACCGCGGCCCCGAAGAGGATCAGGATCCCCTTTGCCTTATCGGTGTAGTCCTGCCGCTCTTCCTCGGTAAGCGGCGCGAAATCCTCGGCGCCGTCGGTGGAGGAAAGCCTCTTTTCGTCCCGCTTGGCCATAAAGACGAGGTAGAGCGAGGTCACCACGTATAAAAAGGCAAAGATCAGCAGGCGGTAAAGAAATCCGTCGAGGATATTGACCCCCGCAAGATCCGAGGCAATGCCGACGGTGAAGGGGTTAAAAAGGGCGGTCGTAAAGCCAACACCCGTGGTGATGAGAATAAGGCTGATGGCCTGCTGCTTGCTCCAATGCATGGCCTTGGCGAAGGAAAGGAAGATCGGGAAAAGGATCAGAAGCTCCTCCTGCAGGCCAAAGAAGGCGGAAAGCAGCATCATAAAAAGAGTCACGACCCAAATCAGAAGATAGCGCTTGTGATAAAACCGATCGACAAGGATCCGCAGAACGGCGTACAGCCCGCCCGTAAGATCCAGCACCTTAAAGGTGCCGCCCAGCACCAAAAGCACGGCGATGATCTGGATGATGTTAAAGCTCCCCTCCCCAAGGATCAGGGCCTCAAAGGGCGCGCTGAACCAGCGGTAGACGGGCAGGCGGGTCTCGCTTTCGATAAAGCGGAAGGAATCGGGGATAATGGCGCCGCTATCATCGGTGGCGTATTGCCCCGTCGGAATGATATACGTCAGGATCCCCACAAGGATCATGATCGAAAGCAGGATCACGCAGACCGAGATAAAGCTTTTTAAGCCGAATTTAACGTCGCTGTTCAAGCGCTCTTGTTTTGTGTCATTCATCTTTCTTCTCCTTGGGTGCAAAAATAAAATCGATGATCTTTTCCTTATAAGCGATCGAGGCTACCACGCAAACGATGATGACCAAAAGAATGATATACGAAGTGAGGGGGGAAGAGGAGGTGGTGATCTTCACGCCCGCCCACAGCGTCACCACGATATCGGGCAGGGGCCCCAAGAGCGTGATAAGGGCGTATTTCCACCACTTCATGCCGCTGTTCGCCGCCACCATATGGATCAGCAAAAAGGGCACGAAGGGGGCAAGGTAGGCAAGGAACAGAAAAACGTAAATGCTTCGCTTGCTGTTCTTGATCTTTTCTTCCATCTCAAGATGCTCCCGCCGCCGCTTTTCCGAGCTTAAAAGAAGCGCGCTTCTGGTGAAGAGAAAGGCGAGCTGACTGGCCAAAAAGATCGAAAGCGATACGTGCAGGATCCCCAAGGGCAGCCCATAGCTGACCGCCGAGGCCAGCTGCAGGGGGATGGAGGAGATGACGGGGAAGAAGAAAAGCGCCACGATCACAAGGGTAATGGCGATGACGCCGATGACGCCGAGCGAAAGTACAGTTTCCTTTACGATCGAGGCCCCGCTTACCACCTGCTTAAACAAATAGGAGATGATCTCCCAGTTAAAGATCGAGAAAAGAAGGATGCCGATCAGCGCGCAGAGCGTGATGAGAAGGATAAGCCTCTCTTTTTTATTCCGCATAATCGTATACCTCGTCGCTGACCTTTTTCCAAGCCTCGTCGTACAAATTATGGATCTCCTCGGTGGCGATCATCCATTTGGCGATCAGCTTCTTTTTCTCGGTAAGCTTAAAGTTATAATGCTCGTTTTTGTAATAAATATCGCAGTCGTATTGCAGCGACATCGTCATCGAATACAGGGCCTTTGCCTCGAAGAAGAGGTCGACCTTTTCGCCGTTTTTCGTTCCTTGGTAGCGAAGCCCTTGGTTGGTTAGCGTCAAAAGCCCCTTACCGATATAGACCAAGGAAAAGTTTTTACCGAGACGCTCGGTGTTGATCTTCCCAAGCTCGGCGTGCCCTTGTAGGATAAAGTCGGGGCTTTGCACTTCCTTTGATAAAACGCGCCGTTGCCATTTGTACCACTCGTCGATGTTTTGAAAGGGTAGGGGGTGCTTTCTTTCGTGGATATCGTAATAGCAGTCCATGCTGACCGCAAAGCCGCAATGGCGGCAGAGCAGCTGCTCCCCTTCGGTGTAAAGGGTACCCTCCCTTTCGCAGTGCGGGCATTTATAAAGGATATTTTCAAGGCCGTATACGTTCGGCTTCTTTCCGTAAAAGGCAACCTTTTCACGGCGGTCGGTAAACTCGTTGTAGCGAAAGCTTTCCAGCAGCTGGGCCGAGAGCGCGTCACGCGGGAGAGTATCAAAGTCGGTTTCGTCAAAGAGCTTACGGAAGTGAACCGTGATCTTCCCGCGCTTGACGTCGTAGGAATAGCGGGGCCTTGCGAAATAAGAGCCCTCGGTGGTGATAAGGGCGACCGGAAGGCGCAGCTTTTCAAGAAGCGTCATCGTAGCGGGGTTGATGGGATGGCAGGAGCCGCTGGTCGACTGGATCCCCTCGGGAAAGATCACAAGGCTATCTCCCAGCTTTACGGCTTGAAGCATCTGTACGGTGGCCGAAAGATCGGGCTGATAAAGAAGCTTGGCGATTACCCCAAGCTTTTTCATCAGGGTATAAACAAAGCGTTGAAAAATATTCTGATAGCCGCACAACACATGCACATCGTTGCGCCGAAGCCCGGCAAAAACATAAATATAATCAAGGGTGGATTTGTGCTGACAAAGGAATACCGTTTGCCGCTTTCCGAGCTGCTTGTATTCCTCGTCGTAAACGAATTCCACCCCCCGACGACGGCAGATCAGGCGCATAACGCGCATAACAAAAAAGGCCAATAAACGGTTGGGCTTTTTGATCTTTCGACTTTTAAAGGCCTTGCCTAAATCTTTTTTCATATTTCCCGCGCGCCCGTTAGGCACCTTTCTTTTTGTTTACACATTGTTCATTATATCACTTTTCGACAAAAAAAGCAAGAGGGCCCCTTTTGGGGGAGAGATGACGAAAGGAGCCCAAAAGTAAAACACATGCGAAGACAAAGATATATCGCCGACGGCGATATGATATACGGCTTGTGCCGTATGATATACTTGCTACGCAAGCATGATATAATATCCGTTCCTTCATATGCCAAAGGCATATATCGTCTGCGAAGCGGATATCACAGCGAAGCTACATCATCCGTTCCGATAAGGAACGGATATCATTGAAAAAAGCACTTCGTATGAAGTGCTTTTTTCTGGTGCCGGTGGCGGGGGTCGAACCCGCACGGTATCGCTACCACCGGATTTTGAGTCCGGCACGTCTGCCAATTCCATCACACCGGCTTATTACCGAAGGACAGTATAGCATATCTTTCCCAAAAATTCAAGGGGTTCTTTTAAAAAAGCGGAAAGGAGGAGGCGGGAAAGAGAAGCAGAAGCGAAAGCAAGACCCCCAAAAGCGAAAGCAGATGCAAAAAAAGGACCGAGCGGCGGTAGGGGATCCCCAGGGAAAGCAGGCGGTGGTGCAGATGCGATTTGTCCGCCATAAAGGGATTTTTCCCCCGCAAAAGGCGCCGGAAAAAGGAAAAGAAAAGATCAAAAAGCGGGGTCAGCAGCAAAAGAAAAAGCGGAAGAAGCGGTACGCGCGAAGGAAAGACGGTCAGCCCCAAAAGCCCCAGAAGAAAGCCGAGAAGCAGCGCCCCGCCGTCCCCGAGGAAGAGGCGAGCGGGGTGGCGGTTGTAGGGCAAAAAGCCGAGGATCGCCCCCAGAACCAGCAGCGAAAGCCGCGCCCCCTCCCCGTTTTCCGTCAAAAGAGCGATCGCCAAAAAGCCGAGGGCGCTGATGGCCGAGGCGCCGCCCGAGAGGGTGTCCAGCCCGTCGATCATATTGACCCCGTTCGTCAGAAAAAGCAGGAAAAGGATACAAAAAAGCGAGCCCGCCGCGGGGGAGAGGGAGAGGGAAAGCGAGGGCAGGAGCGTAAGCGCCGTGGGGCGGATGCCGAAAAGCGGCACGAGCGAAAAGAAAAGCCCCTCGCAAAAAAGCTTACCGAGGGGGGAAAGCGAAACGATATCGTCGGTAAGCCCCAGCGCGAAAAGCAGGGCCCCCACGGCCGTTGCGGCGGCAAGCAGGGGAAGCTCCCGAAGGAAAAGCAGGGCCCCGACGAAAAAGGAAAAGGCAAGAGACAGCCCCCCGCCGCGCGGGGTCAGCCTTTTGTGGATATGCCGTTCCCCGGGGACATCCACCGCCCCCACGGCGTGCGAAAGGCGCATGGCAAGGGGCGCCGTAAGTCCCCCAAGCAGGAGGGGGACCAAGAAAGAAAAAAAGAGCGTCATACAAAAAACAAACGGATACTCCTTTTGGTAAGTATCCGTTTTCCTTTTTTAAAATGTTATGTTTTGTTTACTTAAAGGGAGATAAATCCCAGTTTCTTGCGGACCTTCCGCATCGTGTAGGCGGCAGCACGGGCGGCGTTCTCGGCACCCTCGCGCATCACCGACTCGAGATACCCCTTGTCGGCGGAAAGACGCGCAAACTCCTCGCGAACGGGGGCCAGCGCATCGGCACACGCCTCTCCGACCGCCATCTTGAAGTCGCCGTAGCCGCGCCCCTCGAATTCCTTCTCGATCGAAGAATAATCCTTGCCCGTAAAGCAGCTGTAGATCGACATCAGGTTGTTGATGCCGTCCTTGCCCTCGGCGTAGCGCACCTCGCTGCCCGAATCGGTCACGGCACGCTTGAACTTGCGAAGGATCTCGTCCTTCGTGTCAAGGATACGCACCACGGCGTTCTGGTTGGGATCGGATTTTGACATCTTGGCGGTGGGGTCGGCAAGCGACATGATCTTCATGCCGGTCTTGGCGATATAGCCGTCGGGCACCGTGAAGGTCTCGCCCATAAGATTGTTGAAGCGCACGGCGATATTGCGCGCAAGCTCCAGGTGCTGCTTCTGGTCAACACCGACGGGGACAAGATCGGTCTGATACAGCAGAATATCGGCCGCCATCAAGACGGGGTAGGTGAAGAGCCCCGCGTTGATATTATCGGCGTGCTTCTGGCTTTTATCCTTAAACTGCGTCATGCGCGAAAGCTCACCGAACATCGTGTGGCAGCCGAGCATCCAGGAAAGCTCGCAGTGGGCGGGGACGTGCGACTGCACGAAAAGGGTATTCTTTTGGGGGTCCAGCCCGCAGGCGATATACAGCGCCAAGGTTTCATAGGTGCGGCGGCGCAGCTCCGCCGGGACCTGGCGGACCGTGATCGCGTGCGAATCGACCACGCAGTAAAAGCAACGGTATTCCTCGGAGAACGCCGAAAAATTGCGGATGGCGCCGAGATAGTTCCCGATCGTCAGATTTCCCGAGGGCTGCACCCCCGAGAAGATTACCTTTTCCTGTCCTAACATGATAGCAATTCCTTTTCAGTATGCCAAACGGCCTTCATTTTATACTTTGTCATTATAGCGGTTTTTTCCTCCTTTGTCAAGCGAATGCGCGCCTCTTGCGAAAAGTTTGAAAATAATATTAGAAAAATGCTTTAAATAACTTTACTTTTATTATTTTTTATGTTAAAATACAGGGTGGTGCGAAAGCACCCCGAAATTTTGAGCTTCAAAATAAAAAGAATATAAAACGGAGGAAACAAAAATGGAAAGAAAAAAGCTTTCTATGGATGGTAACACTTCGGCAGCGCACGTATCCTATGCGTTTACCGAGGTAGCGGCCATCTACCCCATCACCCCTTCCAGCCCCATGGCAGAGGTGACCGACAGCTGGAGTGCTTCGAACAAGAACATTCTCGGTCAGCCTGCTACGAACCTGTTCGGCGATCGCGTCAAGGTCGTTGAGATGCAGTCCGAGGCGGGTGCCGCCGGTGCCGTTCACGGCTCGCTGGCTTCCGGTGCTCTGACCACCACCTACACCGCGTCTCAGGGTCTTCTTCTGATGATCCCGAACATGTATAAGATCGCCGGTGAGCTTCTGCCCTGCGTTATCCACGTTTCGGCCCGTTGCGTCGCCAGCCACGCCCTCAATATCTTCGGTGACCATTCCGACGTTTACGCCTGCCGTCAGACCGGCTTTGCTATGCTTGCCGAGACCAACGCGCAGGAGATCATGGACCTTGGCGCCGTTGCCCACCTTGCCACCATCAAGGGCCGCGTTCCGGTTCTGAACTTCTTCGACGGGTTCCGTACCTCGCACGAGATCCAGAAGATCGAGGTATGGGATTATAAGGATCTGGAGGACCTTGTCGACACCGATGCCGTCAATGCCTTCCGTAACCGTTCGCTCAACCCCGAATTCCCCGTGCTTCGCGGCTCGGCCGAGAACGGTGATATCTTCTTCCAGCACAGAGAGGCCTGCAACAAGTACTACAACGAGTTCCCGGCCATCGTGGAAGACTACATGAACAAGATCAACGCAAAGATCGGCACCAACTACGGCCTCTTCAACTACTACGGCGCCCCGGATGCCGAGCGTGTCATCATCGCGATGGGCTCGGTCTGTGACGTTGCCGAGGAGGTCATTGACTATATGAACGCCAACGGCGAAAAGGTCGGTCTCGTTAAGGTCCGCCTGTACCGTCCGTTCGTTGCCTCCAAGCTCTGCGAGGCCATTCCCGCGAGCGTGAAGGAGATCGCGGTCCTCGACCGTACGAAGGAGCCCGGCTCGCTGGGCGAACCCCTTTACCTTGATGTTATCGCCGCCCTCGCGCAAGAGGGTCGCACCGGTATCCGTGTTGTCGGCGGCCGCTACGGTCTCGGCTCGAAGGATACCACCCCCGCCAGCATCTTCGCCGTCTATGAGAACCTCGCCGCGAAGGAGCCGAAGAACGGCTTCACCATCGGCATTGTCGACGACGTGACCGGCACCTCGCTTACCGAGAAGCCCGCTCCCGACACCTCGCCCGCCGGTACCATCAGCTGCAAGTTCTGGGGTCTTGGCGGTGACGGTACGGTCGGCGCCAACAAGAACTCGATCAAGATCATCGGTGACCACACCGATAAGTTCATCCAGGCCTACTTCCAGTACGACTCGAAGAAGACCGGCGGTGTCACCATCTCGCACCTGCGCTTCGGTGACAAGGCCATCAAGTCCTCCTACTACATCAATAAGGCCAACCTCGTTGCCTGCCACAACCAGGCCTACCTCTCGAAGTACGACATGGTATCCGACGTTGTGCCGGGCGGCACCTTCCTCCTTGACTGCGCCTGGAGCGATGAGGAGCTCGAGGCCAACCTGCCCAACAAGGTAAAGCAGGCGATCGCCAAGAACAACATCCGCTTCTACACCATCAACGCGACCAAGCTCGCCATCGATCTCGGTAACGCCAAGGTTAAGAACACCATTCTTCAGTCCGCCTTCTTTGCCCTTGCCAACATCCTTCCCGCCGAGGAGGCCATCGAGTACATGAAGTACATGGCCACCAAGTCCTACCTCAAGAAGGGCCAGGATATCGTTGACCTGAACCACAAGGCCATCGACTCGGGTAAGGACGCGCTTCACGAGGTAAAGGTTCCCGCCGCTTGGGCCACCGCCGGTGAGGATGCCCCCGCCGCAAAGGCGACCGGTAAGCGTGCCGATCTTATCGACTTCGTCAACAACATCGTTGATCCCGTTGTCAGAATGCAGGGTGATTCTCTCCCTGTTTCCGCCTTCGAGAAGTACGTTGACGGTACCTTCCCGCAGGGCGCTGCCGCCTTCGAAAAGCGCGGCGTTGCGGTTACGGTTCCTACCTGGATCCCCGAAAACTGCATTCAGTGTAACAGCTGTGCCTTCGTTTGCCCGCACGCCACCATCCGTCCCTTCGCCCTCAATGACGAAGAGAAGGCCGCCGCCCCCGCCGATACCAAGTATACCGCCAAGATGATCGGCAAGGGCTGCGACGGGCTCCACTTCACCATGGCCGTCAGCCCGCTTGACTGTATGGGCTGTACGCTTTGCGTAAAGGCCTGCCCCGTTAACGCCAAGGCCGCCAAGGATGGCACCGACAAGATCGCCATCAAGATGGTTCCCCAGGCCCAGGAAGCCGCCCAGCAGAAGGTCTTTGATTACTGTGTCGCCAACGTTTCGGATAAGAAGCTCTTCGACACCAAGACCATCAAGGGCAGCCAGTTCCGTCAGCCGCTGCTCGAATTCTCGGGCTCCTGCGCCGGCTGTGCCGAGACCTCGTACGCTCGCCTGATCACCCAGCTCTTCGGCGAAAGAATGTATATCTCCAACGCCACGGGCTGCTCGTCGATCTGGGGTGGCTCGGCTCCCGCGACGCCCTATACCGTCAACCGTGAGACCGGCTTCGGTCCCGCTTGGGCGAACAGCCTCTTTGAGGACAACGCCGAGCACGGTCTCGGTATGTACGTCGGTCAGAAGGCCCTGCGTGACCGTGTGATCGGCTATGTCAAGGCTCTCCGTGAGGAAGCCAAGAAGGAGGAGGTCATCGCCGCGATCGACGCCTACCTTGATACCGTGAACGACGGTGCCGCCAACGAAGCGGCCACCAAGGCGCTCGTTTCGGCGCTGGAAGGCTGCACCTGCGGCAATCCCCTTTGCGCGAAGATCCTTGAAAACAAGCAGTACCTCTCCAAGAAGAGCGTCTGGATCTTCGGTGGTGACGGCTGGGCCTACGATATCGGCTTCGGCGGCCTTGACCACGTCATCGCTTCGGGTGAGGACGTCAACATCATGGTCTTCGATACCGAGGTCTACTCCAACACGGGCGGTCAGGCCTCCAAGGCCTCCCAGATCGGGCAGGTCGCCCAGTTTGCCGCCGCCGGTAAGGCGATCGGCAAGAAGGATCTGGCGCAGATCGCTATGTCCTACGGTTACGTGTACGTCGCCCAGATCGCTATGGGCGCCGATATGAACCAGACGCTGAAGGCTCTGCACGAGGCGGAAGCGTATCCGGGTCCCTCCATCGTTATCGGCTACGCGCCCTGCGAAATGCACTCGATCAAGGGTGGCATGCAGAACTGCCAGGCCGAAATGAAGAAGGCGGTCGAGGCCGGCTACTGGCACCTCTTCCGTTACAACCCTGCCCTGAAGGCAGAGGGTAAGAATCCCTTCTCGCTCGACTCCAAGGAGCCGACCGGGGATTACCAGGCCTTCATCAAGGGTGAAGCCCGCTACACGCGTCTTGCCCAGCAGGATCCCGAAAGAGCCGCTGCCCTCTTCGAGAAGGCCGAGGCCACCGCGAAGGCGAAATACGAAAAGCTTCAGAAGCTTGGCGATTTCTATTCGTGATCCCATAACCCCAAAAGGGTAACCCAAAAGGGGCGCACCGCTTCGGCGGTACGCCCCTTTTTTGTTTTATTATGAGAAGAAGCATAAGCGTAAAAACAAGCTTGCAAGAGAAAAGAAAACAGCCGCCCATTTGGGCGGCTGCCGAATCAAAAGATTCTGCATAAGAAAAGTTTTTCGTTTTTTCAAAAATGCTTGTCAGCTTTCGTGTTTGTACGTTATAGCTACTCAAAGATTCCATGATCCTTCAGCCCTTGTATAAAGGCATCGGACATATGAACTGCACGATCTTGGCAATAGGAACCTCCGGAACCTTCTTCATATGCGTAAAAAAAACCGTCTTTTTTTGCAATTATTAACAATATTTCTACTTCAGGATAACTTGTCGAGTGTATTGAAATACATTTTTGACCGGGTTCATATTGGGCAGGTTCTTCTGTTAAAGAAAGGTGCTCTCCAAAGCAGAAGGTAAAGGCGGTTCCTGTGATCTGAAACGTATCAATGGTATAATCATAATCTTCTCTGATATAGAGTTGATGGTGTAGACTTCCAAATATAAACATTGGCGAATCGGGGGTATCAGCATAGAGGAAATCGCGATACAATCGCGACCCTCTCCATCCTATATACTGATATTCCTTTGGACAAGATAGTACACCTGATGAAAAAAGATAGTAAATATTTCCTTGATACTCAATTCGATTATTTCCCAAAGATATAAAGACAATACGTTCTTCTTCCGGTAGAAAAATTCTGTCCTCGGGGGCGCAGCCAATTAATGAAAGAAGCAATGAAATTATCACAAAGAACGAAAACAATTTCTTATGCATAACGTTACTCCAATCCAAGAACTGGTTTAATGATTCCCCAAAGACCTTGCGATACGTCCCGAAGGGGTTCTTTGAGGGGGGCCTTTTTTTCTTCAATAGCCTTAACAGCCGCTCCAACAGCGTCGCCGATGGCGTTGGTCGTTTCAATCAGCGCAGAACCGGCTTGCTTTACCGCGTTTCCGATGACGTCGCTTCCAACAAAATTTTTGCTTGTGATAGAATCTCCTAAATTCTCTAATGCCGTAGCGGTGTTCCGGATTTGATCATCCAAAATATTCACCAACTTTAATTTTGCTTGCCGAACAATGAGAATCGAAATTAAGTCTCTTTATTTTATTATTTTAACAAAAGGGGAGGGGAAAGTCAACAAAGAAAAACTCCGATCTTGCTTTTTGATTATCTGTTTTGAGAAATTTATTCCGCTAAAAACACAAAGGTTGTTTTGTTTGTTTTCCAGTGAGGATATACGAAAGGATCAAGAATTTTTTCATCCGATACAGTTGCAATGATTTTATTTTCAGAGTGTTCAAAAAGCATATCGATGAATGGATGGATGATTTTGTCGTTCTGATTGGTTGTTCTGCTATCTTCTATCGAGAGCGTGTAGTACTCGCTATTTCCGATTTCGATTGCGTGTACATAGTGCGCTGTACCATCTATGATAATTTCGCCTTTATAATAACCGTCAATAACCTTTGCAATATACATATCAAGCTCTTCGCAATAGTACCCGGAATTTGCTTCTTCAATAATAGAGCCCGCCTTTTCAAAGGTTATAGTATCTCCTTCGTAATTCCATATGTTTTGATCTGAATCGTAGATTTTACAAGTAATTATGCCGTTCTCATAGATATATTCGGTTGACAAAAAGTCAACCTTTTTTCTTTCGAAATGTAAATAACCGCTTTCATACATTGATTCGGATACATCGGTATGAGAATAAAAAGCAAACAACATCTCGGAATAGAAGAAGCTTATGGTAACACGATATTCTTTCCCATCGACCGTATATATGCCGGCTATTGTGGAGTCTCCGTAATTAAACATGTAAAAATCCATATCAACTTCGCGACATACCCATTTCGTATCAGGAAAATCAGAAGAATCGGGATAGAACCCTTGTGCTTGTTTGTATTGATATTCTAATGACGGGCCGCAACCACTTAAAAAAGTACAAGCCAACAGTAATAAGCATATTATTCTTGAAAATTTGTTCCTCATATAAACCTCGTAATCATTTAAATGTAATTAAGCATAACGGAGAGCGGGGTTTGTTATCCTTTATCCACCCATCTACTGATTTTGCAGACTCGCTGGTTGTTTTGTTATTGGGACCGTTAAAAATATGAAATTTGTTATCATCTTTCTTACGTTATTATTTTAACAAAAGAGGCGGGGAAAGTCAACAAAGAAAACTCCGCACCCCAAACGAGGTGCGGAGCCGGTTTGTTAGTGAAAGAAAACACCGTAGGTAGCCATCAGATTTGTATACCCTGTTTCAAAATCAAGCAAAACTTCTCCATTGATTTCCAATCCTACAATAGGGCAACAGTATCCATCCCCAAAATATTCGGGGGCGGAAAAAAAGGTAAAGGTGGTTCCCCCCGTTAGCTTTTCTTCGATTCCCGCCTCTTTTAAAATTGCGGAGTTGGCTTGGTTTACCTCAAAATAAGAGTCTATAAATTTACATCGGTCGGTTCTTTCATATACCATGTTTTCGACATTGATATAATAACGTCCCGGGAAATGCTCATTGGTTGAAAGATCCATGCAAACCGCCTCAACGGATACAAAATTTGATTTGTCTGCATAGTATTTTTTTTCTTGAATTTTATATCCTAAATCCCATATTGTTAATAATCCACACGATGTGCAAGATAAGCATAACAGTATGCACATAAGAAAAACGAGGAGTTTTGAGTGTTTCATGGATAAGCTCCTTTCTTGCTTATTTGAAATAGTAGTGCTTTAATCGATTAAATTTTTCCCATATCGGCAAATCACTTGAGACAATATTTAAATAATCATTACCATTATCTATATGATCCTGCGTGAGAGGATCATCAAGTTTACGTTTTTCGAGAGGTACTCCCCCATTAATATCTGCCGTTATTTCCCAAGGCTTACGGTAATACGATTCGGGCCCCAATTTTTGCCAAGAAGGAATACCTATAAACAACGCATAAGTAATAATATCCATTTGTTCTAATTGTTTGGTGTGCCCATATTCATGCATAACCGTATATTCTTTATCCCATCGGTCCTTTTCTTTATGAGAAATAAACAAAATCCCAAAAGATGCGGAACGAGAGAAATTGGTTCTGATAGCGAGCTTTCCTTTGTAGAAAGCGAAATACCGTGCGTTCAAAACTACCTGTTCATCTTCATTTTTTATGAAACTTTTAACGGAATCATAAGTTTTATCTAATGTATTGTATGTATCGGTCGCTAAATCCACTACCTCCTCATAAACCTCCGAAACAGCTTCTTTTGTTTGGGTATACGCTTCGACAAGAGCATCTTTTCCCTCATTATATGCATTAGCAAAGGGATCAACGACGTTTTCATCAAGCCAAGCTTTCCCCTCGTTATACGCATTAACCAAGGGATCGATCATCTTTTCTTCACCACTGCTTTTGATGACGTTCCATAAGTCTCTTAAGCTTGAAAGCCCAAACGGATCCACGAAGGAAACGGGGTTTCCATTCGCGTAGGCGAAGCGGTTGAGGGTAATGGCATTGGAGATCTCGCCGGGGATAATGTCGGCATTGACAAACCTCTTCATATCCGGCGAATAGTAGCGGGCACGCATGTAAAGGAGACTGTTTTCGTCGGTAATAACGCCGTCGCGGCCGTTGTAGCCGAAGAGCACCTTGCATTATAAGTATATCATATTTCATAGGAGCTTGCAAGAGAAAAGAAAACAGCCGCCCAAAAGGGCGGCTTTTGTATTACAGATAAATCAATTTGCTTGTACACCAAAATTTTGCAACGTTTCATCCACATAGCTTTTTAGAAAAAGCGATTGCAGTTTTGGATATACTTTTGCCAATGCTTTCTGCCCTTCTTCTATATTGCCGCTTTGAAGCAGAAGAAATCCTTCTAATAGAGCTCTTTGTGTATTATATTGATCACTATCTTCTATTCTGGCATAAAACTCTCGGACTTTTTCCGTATCCCCTTGTTTTAAGTAATATATGGACTTCCAAAAAGCTTTTTCGTTTTCTAAAAGCCTTATTTCTTCGATCGTTTGCAAAAAGGAAGGGGTGTTCCCAAGCGCCAGATGGGAAACAGCCAGATAAAGATGAAGGGTTTCCCAATTCTTTACGTCCGATTTTCTTTCGCCAACTATTTTATAAAAGAGACGCACTTGTTTCCCAAAGAAAACAACCTTTTTGTATTTTCCCAAGCGATAATACGTAACCATACGTTTGGATAGCATTATTATATACAATCCAATAATAATTATAGTAAAGAGAGCTATGAGTAAAATACATACTAGCAAGGAAAGATCAACCGTCGTAATCCCGATTTGAAAGGAAAGCGAAGGAAACTCGCAGGATTGTAAAAAAAGACAAGATATAACCAAAAGGACTAACAGAAGTTTTCGCATACCGGTTTCTCCTTTCTTTTCCCTCGGGGCGGCTGAACGTAATGTTTTTATTTGTGCGTAATGCGTTATGATTCGGGAAATGCGTGGTTTTCAATCAGAAAGTTCCGCAGCTCTTCGGTTACAAAATACTCGGTTTGGGATTGTACGTCGGGATATTCTTCCGAATACCGACCTTGGTAACTATAACCCGAAGCACTGGTTCTAAAACGCCATTCACCGTTATAAAAAAACAACATTAAAGCCAAACGAAGATGTGGATGGGTTTCTGAGTGAAAAACAATAATGCTTTCATAATTTGCCACTAACGTGCGCTTTTCAACAGGTTCTGCCATAATATCTATTATGGACATGCTGCTTTGGGTTCCTTCCAAGATGAAATTATCCGTTTTGGGGTCATAGTCCTCGCGAAAATAGAACTGTCCCCCTTCTGGACTGTAAATATATAAAGGATTTTCCTTTTCATACGTATAGAAAAAATCCAGATATAAAAATCCATATAAACGAATCCCATTATCTTGTGTATTGAATGGTTTTCCATCTTCTGTTTCACCACCGAACCAGTTATTCATCTCCAGAATGTATTTCCGGTCGTTGTACACAAGAGTTGGAAGCGGTTCATCCGGTAGATGTGCTACATCAACACATAATTTGCTGACAATGAGCTCCCCGCATGAAGAAAAGGTTACGCATATCACCAAAAGCAATATTCCAAAAGCCCATAACTGTTTGCGCATAGTATCTCCTTTCAATTCCCATCGGATGAAAATCCTTTTCCAATATCAGTATAGCATATTTTTCCCCTTTAGGCAAGAGAAAGAAACAGCCGCCCATTTGGGCGGCTGTGATGCTTTCAGCGGTTTCGGTTGCGGTAATAGGATTGGATGCTGCCGAAGCCCGCCTCAAAGATCAGGGGGGTGATATCGGCCTTCGGATCGGCCCTTCGCCGCGCTTCCATGTATGAAAGGCGCAGGCGGTTGATATAGGTCTTGATGTTGGTGTTCATAAAATGATGGAAAATGCGGGAAAGATGCGCTTCGCTGTAGCCAAGGGCAGCGGAGAGGGAGGAGAGCGAAAGCTCCTCCCGATAATGGAGATTGATATAGGAAAGGATGCGGCGAATGAGGGCGACGTCCCGCTCCTCTCCCTCCTCGGTCAGCTGTCCCTTTTCCAGAAGAAGCGAAAGGATATGGTCGACTGTCGAGGCGGTCACATATTCGCTTTCGGTGCGGGAAAGCACGGTATCGACAAGCCGCAGGACGGTATCGCAAAGCGCGGCGTCGCAAAGCCGGGGGGAAAGCAGGCGGCGCCCGTGGCGGTAGGCGGAAAAGCGCTCTAAATACCGCGGGGGGATGATCAGGATGCAGTCATCCTCCTGCTCCCCCGAAGAGAGGCGCTCATAGGCGTGGATATCGTAGCTGTCGCAAAGCAGAAGGCAACCGTCCTTCACCCGATGCTCCCCCCCGTTCAGGCGTACGCGGTAGTCCCCCTTTCTGACCACCAGAAGCTCAACGTTCATATGGAAGTGCGGCTGATAGGAATGGTTTCCGTTGCGGATGATGCGAAGCTGTGTATCGTTTTCGCGTTGTTCCTCATAAAAAGCATTCATGGGAACAGAATATCATTTTTTGAGAGTTTTTTCAAGCCTTTTTGCCATATTTTTTGTAAAAAAGAGGGATTATAATAAAAACAGAGAGAAAAAATATAAGGAGATCGTTATGGCAACATATAAGCTTTCGGATCTGACGCTTGACGAAAAGCTGCATCTGCTTTCGGGAAAGGACAACTGGAGCCTTTCGGACGCCGGGGGCAAGCTCCCCTCGGTCTTTTTGGCGGACGGCCCGCACGGTATGCGTATCTATAATAAGGATATGAGCGTACGGCCCGCTACGGCGATGCCCACGCTTTCGGCCATCGGCTCGACCTTCAACCGCAGTCTTGCCTATCTTTCGGGCAACACGATCGCGAACGAGTGCATCGAGGAAGGGGCCGCCGTGCTTTTGGCTCCCGGGGTCAACACCCGCCGTTCCCCCCTGAACGGCCGTAATTTTGAATATTTCTCCGAGGATCCCTACCTCTCGGGAGAGATGGGCGCCTCGTTCATCGAGGGGGTGCAGGAGAAGGGTATTGGCACCAGCTTAAAGCATTATTGTGCCAATCTGCGGGAATACGACCGCTTTTTCCAAGGCGCGGATATCGACGAGCGCGCGCTTCGGGAGATCTATCTCGAGGCCTTCCGCGGGGCGCTTCGCGCCAAACCCTGGACCGTGATGTGCAGCTTCACCCCGATCAACGGCATCTACGCCTCGGAAAACCGCTATCTCTTAAAGGATATCCTGCGCGATGAGTTCGGGTTTGACGGCGTGGTCATTTCCGACTGGGGCGCGGTTCATAATATCTATAAATCGGTCAAGGCCGGCCTCGATCTTACGATGCCTTACCACCCCGATAACTACAAGAACCTCCGCGACGCCTACGACCGCGGGCTGCTTCGCGATGAGGAGATCGATTTTTGTATCGCAAACCTTTTGAAGCTCTGCGAGCGGACCGAGAATGACAAAAAGGTGATCACCGCCACCAAGGAGGAGCGGCACGAAAACGCCGTGACGATCGCCAAGGAAGCGGCGGTGCTGCTTAAAAACGAGGATCATATCTTGCCCCTGACCGAGGGAAGGGTCCTGATCAGCGGCAGCTTTATCCGAAAGCCCCCGACGGGGGGCGGCGGCTCCTCGTTCGTGGAGACGCCTTATGTACAAAAGCCGCTTTCCCAGCTGCTGAACCAAAAGGGCGGTGCCACCTACGAGGTGCCGATCGGGCAGCCGCTGGATTCCTGTGGGCGTATGCCGATCGGGCTTCGCAACCTCTATTCCGCCGCCTACGGCAAGGACGCCGTTGTCCTATGTGTCGGTGAGGATAATAAGATCGAGGGCGAGGGCTTTGACCGCACCTCGATCCGCTTAAACCCGCAGACCGAGCAGATGATCCTGGACGTTTCGAGGATCAACCCGAACCTGGTGGTGCTTCTGTACGCCGGCTCGGCGATCGATATGAGCCCCTGGATCGACAGGGTCAAGGCGGTGCTGTACGTCGGGTACCTCGGCGAAGGGGTGAACGAGGCGCTGGCCGCCATCCTTTCGGGTGAGGTGTCACCGAGCGGCAAGCTGACCGAAAGCTTCCCGCTTTGCCTTGAGGACAATTGCGCGGGGCGTGCGCTTGGCAACGGCTATACCGAGGCCTTCCGCGAGGGCATCTTCGTTGGCTACCGCTATTACGATAAATTCGAAAAGGAGGTGCTGTTCCCCTTTGGCCACGGCCTCTCCTACGCCGATCTCGTATACAGCAACCTGCGGATCGAAAAGAAGGGTGAGACCGAGTATACCGTTACCTACGATATTGAAAATCGCTCTGATTTTGCGGCGATGGAGGCCTCGCAGGTCTATGTATCCGACGTCTTTTCGATGGTCGAGCGCCCCCCGAAGGAGCTGAAGGGCTTCTCCAAGGATCTTATCCCCGCAAAGGGTAAAAAGACGGTCAGCGTCCCCCTTTCGGCGCGCGCCTTTGCCTACTATAACACCTCGCTTCACGGGTGGCATATCGAGAATGGGATCTTCAAGATCCTGGTAGGCGCCTCCTCCCGCGATATCCGCCTTAGCGCCGATATCGAGATAAATCTGCCCGATGAAACGCAGTACAGCGTCTATTTTGCCCATTGACGTAAAGAAAACATTGCAAAACGAAAAAGACCACGGAAATCCGTGGTCTTTTGTTATAGGGCGCTTATCGACCGCTGTCCAGGCGGCGCTTTTCACGCAGGAACCCACCCTTCAGGCGGGAGCCCTTTCCCCCGAAGCCGCCGGAGGCGGCCTTGCCGTACCAAAGCGAGGCCTTCTCCCGATCGACGTCCACCCCGTCACCAAACTCAAAGTGACAGCCGATGACGAAGGCGGCGGGCGCGTAATTCTTCTTGGCGGCGCAAAGGCGCAGGTAGATCGCCCCCGCTATATCTCCCTTGCGGTATACGGCGGTGGCGGCGGCATACAGGCGGCGGGCCTTCTTTCTTTCCTTCACCCCGTCCATCTCAAGGAGAAGCCGTTCGGCATCCTTATCATAGGGGGCGGGCAGATCGCAAAGCAGGGCGCGCGCCTTTTTGAAATGGCGGTGTACGCCCCAGCCGTTCTTATAGCAAAGGGCCAGATTGAGGCGGGCCGCAAGGCTCCCCGCCTCCACCGCCTCCTCGTAGGCTCTGGCCGCTGCGCGCGCGTTGGCGACGCACCCAAGCCCGCGGCGGCGGCAGGTGCCGAGGTTGCAAAGGGCGTCGGCATGGCCCTGCATGGCGGCCTTTTCGTAAAGGGCGTAGGCTGCCTGCGCTTCGCCCGCGTACTGGGCGTCAAGCGCGCGGTTATACAGCTCGTTGATCGAGCCCTCAAGCGCCTGAAGCCGATCGATCGCGGGAAGGATCCCCGCCGCGGCCGCGCGGCGCAGGTAGGGCATGGCGCGGCGCACGGCGTCGCTCTCCTCTCCCGCAAGATAGAATTCGGCGGCGATATAGGCGTACTCTCCGTCCCCATGCTCGGCGGCGAAGCGGTAATGCGGCTCGGCGGCCTTGCGGTCTCCCTTTTCACGCTCGAAAAGGCGACCGAGATGCAGGGCCGCGACGCTTGAGCCCCCTCGCTCGGCCATGCTGTAAAGGCGAATGGCGTCGTCCGGGCTCTTGGCGGTCCCGATCCCCTCCAAATAGCAGTCGGCCGCGCGGGTTGCTGCCGTGACGCTTCCTTCCTCCACCGCCATTAGGAAGAGGCGGAGCGAGACGGTGGGGACCCGCTCCTCCTGCGCTTCCTCCCCAAGCGACAGCAGATACGCGGCGTGATCGGGAAGCGGAAGGCGGGGCGGCTTTTTCGGGGTCAGGGTACGGTTGGAAAGGCGGAAAAAGGGCGCCGCGTGCGGGATCTGGCGGTAGCACCAAAGCGCGATCGCGGGCTCGATCGCCCCGAAGGCTCCCTTGCGGTAAAGCGCGCCAAGGCGCGATAGGGCAGGGCGGTAGCCGCTGTGCGCGGCCTCGGTCAGGGCAAAGCGGCGCTCCTCCTCCGAAAGGCCGAGGCGGCCGCCCTCACGGTACAAAAGATAATACCCCTCCGCGCTGCCGAAGGCCGCCGCCGTCCGATACCAGAAAAGCGGCGAGGTGGGGCGCTGGGAAAGGGCGGGGCTCGCGAAAAGGATGCGGGCGATACGAAGCGAGGCGTGGGCCGATCCCCGCTCGGCCGCCTGGCGGTAGCAGGCAAGGGCGCGGTGCAGGTCGACCTTTACCCCGATGCCGCATTCAAGACAACGGGCGTAAGCCTCGCAGCCGTCGTTGTTTCCCGCCTCGTACAGCAGGCGGTAGATCGAGGCGGCTTCCTCGGGGCGCTTATCCTGCTCGTAGGTCACGGCTTTGTGGTAAAGGGTAGACGCCACCTCGGGTGAAAGCGAATTCTTGCGATGGCAAAAAGGGCAGATCAGCCCATTTTCTTCCATCTGAAATTCACGGCGGCAAAAAAAGCAAACCATAAGGCCCCTCCTTGTTTTTATAATATTATTGTAGCATATCCCCTTTTCTTTTTCAAGGGGGGACGGCAAAAAGCGAAAAAGAGGAAAGGGGATCAGCCTCCGTAAAGACGTCGGTATTCGGTGGGAGTCATAGAAAAATGCTTTTTAAAGACCTTAGCGAAATACATGCCGTCGTAAAAGCCGAGCTTTTCGGCGATCTCGGAAACGGTAAGCCGCCCTTCACGCAAAAGGGCGCAGGCCTTCGTTATACGAAGCTTACCGAGATAGGCTTGGGGAGTATAACCGACCTCGGCCTTGAAATAACGAATGAAATAAGTGGGGTGCATATGGCACAAGGCTGCCAGCTCCTCGTTGGATAGTGATCTTGAAAGATGGTTTTCCATCGTAAAAAGCACCTCCCCCAAAGGGCCTTGCGGGGAGGGGAGGCTCTCGCCCTCATGCGAGGAGGCGCGCGAAAAGGCGGCTAAGAGCTCGAAGGCCGTGGCGCGCACGGTCAAAAGATCGGCAACGCCCCTTCCGCCAAGGGCTTTCGAAAAGCGGCGAAAGGCCGCCTCGGTCGCCTTTCCCTTGGGGTAGACGAGGTAGCTCGTTCCCTCCCCCGAAAAAAGCTCCGCTTCGGGAAAAATTTCAAGGTGCATCCAATATTTTTCAAACGGGCGCTCTACTATTTGATAGCCGTGAAGCGTACCGGCGGGGATGAAGAATAGCGCCCCCGCTCGCCCCTCGTGAGGAATGCCGTTGATCGTGATAAGGCAAGCGCCGCGCGTGACGTAATAAAGCTTAGAAAAGGGTGCTCTATGCGGCATAATGCTCCACTTGGTCTGCTCGTCGGGGGTGAAGTGCCCCCCGTCGGTCACGGTGACGTTTAGGTTTTGCAAATAGACACCCTTCATAATCCTACCTCTGTATTTTTTAGGTTTCTTTTTTCCATATATTTGTGTTTATTTTCCCTATGCAAGCTTATTGTACAACGCTATAATAAAATTGTCAACCCATAATGAACGCAAGGAGAAAGAATATGAGCAGTATTTATATGGACCGCACCTATCCCCGTGAGCTTGAGATCGTAAAGAAGGAGCGTTGGCCGATCCTTATTCCTGTCGGAACGATGGAATACCATTCCTCGATCTGCCCCTACGGCTGCGATACCCTGGTCGCGAAGGGGATCGCCGAGCGCTTTGGCGAGCGGATGGATTGCCTGATCCTGCCCCCCATCTATTACGGGGTAGCGAGCTACGCCGTCGCGGGGCCCGAGGCGGGCTCGATCCATGTGGATTGCGATACCTTTGAGGCAAACGTGTATTGCATTCTGAAATCGCTCTTTCGCGCGGGGCTTAACCGCAATATTTATTTTATCATCGCCCATCAGACCGAGGATCTGAACCCGATGGAGCTTGCCTGCCGTAAGGCGGCGCGGAAGCTGATCTTTGAATATTTGGAGCAGATCGACGGCTACGGCTGGTGGGGCAGGCGTGAGAACGCGGGCTTTTACGACGCGCTGTCGGCTGAGGATAATCCTTGGAACTGGGTGAGCTTCATTACGGGGCGCGGCATGCTTCCCAAATCGGTCAAAAAATACGGCGGCGCGGGAGATCACGCGGGGAAATACGAATGCTCGTGGCTTGAATACCTCTATCCCGGCTCGATCAAGCTGGAGCGAAAGGGTGAAGCCGACGACTGGTTTACCGATACCGCCCCCCAAATGGACGTGGAGATGGGGCGCTTTATCATCGAAGAATACCTCGATAGCTTTGAGGCGATCGTACGCGCCCAGCGCGGAAAGTGAGGAGGAGACAATGGCTAATTTACCGCTTTATTTTGAGGATATGAAGCCGCTTGCCTACGAGTGGTTCCCCACCCTTTGGCAATGTTTTGTTTACAGAAACTGGGAAATGGTGACCCCTTCCCGCATCGCACGTGTGCTTTCCTGCGAGGAAAAGGTGGTGAAGGAGGCGGCTTTTTCGATGGGGCTTGCGGATAACGCAGCCAACGAAGAGCTTTGGCTTACGCGCGGCTACGTGACCCTAATTCGCGCCAACTGGCATCTGCTTACTTACCCGCAGCTTTGTACCCTGCTCGGTTGGGAGGAGGAGTACCTTGCCTATATCCTGAAAGAGGATGACTTCCTTGACGTAAAGCTCGGCAGAAAGAAGCCTCCTGTCGATACCCTTACCGTTACGCCGCTGACCGAGAAGCAAAAAAAGCAGACCGAGGCGATCGGGCGCGTTACGCGTGAGCTGCGTGAAAGGATATCGCCTTCCTCGGTAGCCCCCTTTGATTTTTCTTCCGTTTATCCTAAGAATATGCCCCCCGTAGAAGGCGAATCTCGCCTTTTGTCGAACTATCTTTGCGCTTACGAGGCGCTGTACGGCGACCTCTTTTACGACCACGCGCTGATCGAAAAATCGCTTCCCGAGGATCTCTTGGCCGCTTACGCCGCCCTTGGGATCAAGGGGATCGTCTTTCAGGCGGTGCTTTATAAGCTGGTTCCAAACAAGTACGATCCCACCCTTTCCGAGGGATGGCAAACGCGGATAGAGGGGCTTAAAAAGGTTATCGCGCGATTGGGAAGGTACGGGCTTCACGCCGTTCTTTATATCAACGAGCCGCGCGAATTTCCCGATGCGGTCTTTGAAAAATATCCGCATCTTAAAGGGGACGTTCATAACCCCGGCTACGCCTCGATCTGTCTTTCGGTGCCCGAGGCGCAGGATTATCTGCGCGACAGCATCCGCCTGCTTACCGAAAATGCCCCCGGCATCGGTGCCTACGTGGTCACGACCGCGTCCGAAAACCACACCAACTGTTACAGCCATAAGGCAGACGGCACCACCACCTGCCCGCGCTGCGCGGGGAAGCGCCGCTCCGACCTTTTCTCGCTCGTCATCCGCCTTGTTTCCGAGGGGGCGCACGCCGCCGATCCTGACGTTCATATCATCGCCGCCACGTGGGCGTGGGAAAAATTCGGCAGCAGCACGCACGAGGTGATCGAAAAGCTTCCGGAGGGCGTTGCCGTTTGGGCGGTCAGTGAGCAAGGGGTCAAGCGTACCTACGAGGACGTAACGATTTTGGTAGACGATTACTCTATCTCGATCCCCGGCCCCGGCGAAGAAGCGCTTTCCATGTGGGAAAAGGCGCGCCTTGGCGGGAAAAAGGTTGCCGCGAAGCTTCAGCTCGGCAACAGCTGGGAGCTGTCGGCCGTTCCTTATATCCCCGTTTTCGGCCACTTCTACACCGCCATACGCCGCCTTCTTGAAAAGGCATCGCCCGAATTCGTGCAGACCACCTGGACGATGGGAGGCTTTCCCTCACCCGTTTTCCGTATGCTCGCCGAAATGACGCGTAAGGGTTCCCCCGTCCCGCCCTATGAGGAGATCGTTTCCCGCCTTTTCCCGAACGCCGATAAGGGCGCTCTCCTCAGCGCGTTTTCCGCGCTTGACGAGGCCTTTGACGAGTTCCCCTTCTCGGTCAGCTCTATGTATAACGGCCCGCAGCATATGGGGCCCTCACTGCCGCTTTGGCGAGAGCCTACGGGCTGGAAGGTTTGCATGGTTGGCCCGGTCTACGACGATATAGCAGGCCCGTCCGCTCGCTTTGGCGGGCCGTTCGGCGTCTATATGCGGCAGTACGAGCGCCTTGTTGAAAAGTGGGCAAGGGGGCTTTCACTTTTGGAAAAGGCTTACGAGGGGCGCACGGTCGACGCTACCGACCAAATGCTTCTCGAATGCGCCGAGGTCTCTTATATGCATTTTGCTTCCGCGCGCAATCACCTTCGCTATATTGAAAAGCGCGGCGACGAGGATAAGCAAGAGACCCTGCTTCGCGAAGAAGAGGCGTTGGCGATCCGCGAGGCTGAGCTGATGGGTAAAAACCCCACTATCGGCTTTGAGGCAACCAACCATTATTTCTTCACCCGCACCGATCTTTTTGAAAAGGTCTTGAATTGCCGCTATCTCTTGGGTGAATTGGAATAATACACCCCATTGAGAATACCCGCAAGCAAAGAAGGAGATACGCTTTTTGTAACGTATCTCCTTTTTGCATAATTCCCCGTGTTTTCGGAAAGACTATGATCAAAACGAAAGGGGAAAAGAAATGTTTTTCAATAAAAAGCAATCGGTCGGCTTTTTCGGAGAGCACCCGTTTTTAACCATGCTGATAGGGGCCTTGGCGGCAACGGGCGGGGCGGTCCTTGTATATCTGACGCGGGATAAGCTTTGCCGTATGGGAAGAGATATCGGGAAATGCGCCTCAGCCTGCGCCTGCAATTGCGAGGAGCTGATGGAGCAGCTGAAGGACGATATGTGCAACGGGCAATGAATAAAAGGGCGGGTTTCGCCCTTTTTTGTTTCTTGAAAAGGAAAAAATGTCCCTTATCTGTTGACATTTTTGGGGGAAGAGGATATAATTGAAACCGGGAAAGGCAATTCTATTAAAGAAAGGAATTTTATTATGTCTTCGGTTGTTTTTAAGGACGGGCGCGCCGAGAACGTGAAGATCGCGTATATCGGCGGTGGCTCGCGCGGATGGGCCTGGATGTTTATGAGCGATCTTTGCGAGGCCCCCGATATGAGCGGCTCGGTCGACCTTTACGATATCGATTTTGCGGCGGCGAAGGATAACGAGGTGATCGGGAACCGCTTCAGCGACCTCCCGAACGCCACGGGGAAGTGGGTCTATACCGCGAAAAAAACGATCAAAGAGGCGCTTTCGGGTGCCGATTTCGTCGTCATTTCGATCCTGCCCGGCACCTTCGATGAAATGGAAAGTGACGTGCACGTGCCCGAGAAGTACGGCATCTATCAGCCCGTCGGCGATTCGACCGGCCCCGGTGGGATCGTTCGCGCCATGCGTACCGTTCCGATGTTTGAAAAGATCGCCTACGCTGTGCGCGAGTACTGCCCGAAGGCTTGGGTCATCAACTACACGAACCCCATGACGCTCTGTACCAAGACGCTGTATCACGCGTTTCCCGAGATCCGTGCCGTCGGCTGCTGCCACGAGGTGTTCGGCCTGCAGAAGCTGCTGTGCGAGGTGCTGGAAAAGGAAGCGGGTATCAAGTGTGATCGCACCCGCATCAAGACCAACGTCGTCGGCGTCAACCACTTCACCTGGGTGACCGAGGCGACCTATCGCAACATCGACCTGTATCCCCTCTACCGCGAGCATATCGAAAAAGCGATCGCCGGGAAGATCCCCGCCGATAACGCCGACAAGAACTGGATGAACAAGTATTTCGTGCAGGCTAACTGGGTGAAGTACGATCTCTTCCGCCGCTACGGCATCATCGCCGCGGCGGGCGACCGCCACCTCTCCGAGTTCTGCGAGGGAAGCTGGTACCTTGATAATATGGAGCAGATCCATAACTGGGGCTTCAACATCACCCCCGTACAGTTCCGTAAGGATGACCTTGTCAACCGCATCAAGACGAGCAAGCGCCTCGTCAGCGGAGAGGAAAAGGTCGCTATCCGTCCCACGGGCGAGGAAGGGGTTCTCATGATGCGCGGCCTGCTTGGGCTTTGCGACGTCATTACCAACGTCAATATGCCGAACGTTGGGCAGATCCCCAATCTGCCGCTCGGTGCCGTTGTCGAGACCAACGCCCTCTTTGCGGCCGATACCGTCCGCCCCCTGCAGGCAGGCCCGATCCCCGCGCCCATCTACCCGCTTATCACCCGCATCGTCGGCGAGCAGGAGATGGTCGCCGAAGGGTGCTTCGAGCGTGATCTCAATAAGCTCTTCAACGCATTCGCCAACGACCAGCTCGTCCGTCTGCCCCTCGATAAGGCCCGCGAGATGTTCAACGAAATGGTCACCAACACCAAAAAGTATCTCACCGATTATCCGCTTGAGCAATTATAAGTTTTGTTTACAAAAAGAAAAGGCTTGGTAAAAACCAAGCCTTTTTTTGCTTGCTATTTAGTTTTTCTTCCCGCACTCGGGGCAGAATTTGAAGGGCTTATCCGATTGGTAGCCGCATTCGCAGGTGTAACCGTTCGGCTTCGGCTTACCGCATTCGGCACAGAATTTGCCGCTGTTCTTGGCGCCGCATTCGCAGACCCATTCGTCGGAGGCGAGCGGCTCTCCGCATTCGGGGCAGAATTTGCCGCCGGCCGCGGCCCCGCACTTCGGGCAACGGGTGCCCTTTTGCGCTTCCTCCTGCTTGCGGGCGTTTTGCAGAAGGGTAGCCTGCCCACCGGCGCCCATAGCGTTCGCCGCCATGCCAAAGCCCATAAAGCCGTTGATGGCGCCACCCTCGTTCTTCGCGGCCTCCTTCATCGCGGCCATCTGGGCGTAGGCAAGGCCACCCGCCATCGCGTCGGCCGAGGAGTGCATGACGTTGGTATCGAATTCCTCGATACGGCGGCGGCTCTCCTCATCGGGCGTCACCTTGGCAAGGGCGACCGAAACGATCTCCATACCGCGGCGCTCACGCCATTCGCTATCTAAGGTTTCGCTCATGTAAGCGGCGATCTCGCGCTGCTTGACGGGAAGCTGACTGAACTTAAAGCCCTCGGCCGAGCAACGGGCAAGGGCGCTGTCGAGCGCCGTCATAAACTCATCCCCGCATACGCTCTTCAGCTGCTCGGTCGTGTAGGTGGAGCTGACGTTGCCCGCAATGCTCGAGAAGAACACGAGCGGGTCGGTGATCTTAAAGGAATACTGCCCGAAATAACGGATGTACAGGGCGGTCTTATAATAGGGATCGTCGTAGGGCATCGGGGTCTGGGTGCCGAACTTATTGTCAAGGATTTCCTTGACGTTGACGTAATAAACACGCTGCTGGCTGCCCGTGTCTCCCCCGAAGGTGAAGCGGTAGCCGATGCGCTTGAAGGAATCGACCATACCGCGGAAGAAGCTTCCGCCGAAGAGCGAGGGCTCGGTCGAATTATCCCACTTGAAGTAGCCGGGCTCGGCGCAGAAATCGGCCACCTTTCCGTCGCAAACGATTAGGGCCACCTGTCCCTCGTTGACCGAGATGACAGACCCGTTCGTGATAATATCCTCGCTTGCCTTGTTGCGCGCGCCGAAAAGGCCGCGCTTTTGCGTTTTCAGCTGCCCCTTGGCGATCAGCACGTCATTCGATAACGAATCGCAGGTAAAATATTCGCGCCACTGATCGCGCGCGACGCTTGCGGCCCCTGCCGCCAATGCTCGGATAAGTCCCATAGCTTATGATCCTTTCTGTCAAAAAATAAGAGCGAAAAAGACGAGGGGCACACCCCTTTGCCGTTTTCGCCCCTTGGTAAAGAAAACCCCGCCGAGCCGTGTAAGGCCGAACTTAGCCCTGTTTGTACAGGGGGGTGCCCTATCCTGTCCTTATTAGCTCCCAGCGTCCGCCGAAGGGCGGGAGGTCTGCACACCGGACAGAGAACACGGGCTCCCATAGTGTAAGTGTAGGCCCAATCAAAGCCTTATCACGCGCTAAGCAGGAAAAAAATCATTCCTCGGTCTCGTCGTAATCGATATCGCTGAAGATCTCGTTGTCAAAATAAGCGGCGACCTCTTCCCATTCGTCATCGCTCTCGATGCTCGAAAGCAGGCGGTCATCCCCCTCCACGTCCACGCGAAGGATGGCGTATTCCTCGACCTCCTCGTCGGCAGGAACGATCGCGACGTACTGCTTGCCCTCAAGCTCCGCGATCCCAACGACCTCATACTGGGCCTCTTCCTTCGTGTCCTCGTCGGTCAAGGTGTAGATATCACCAACCAGAATCTCTTCCATTTTACTTCACCCCGCTTGCGCGGTCCTTTTTTGTTTTTTCTGTCTTTATTGTACCACAAGAGGAAAAGGCGTGTCAAGATGATTTTTCTTCCTGCTTGGGAATTTCGTCCAGCACCTCCAAAAAGGCGCCGATCAGGGGGTTGGAAAGAAGCATCCCCCGCCCGTTTAAGGCCACCCGCCCGTCGCTTTCGGTAAGGAAGGGGGCATAGGTCCGCAGCACACCGCCGAAAAGCGCGTAAAAATTTCGCCCGAAGCGTGCTTCGTATTCCCCGATCGGGATCCCCTCGGAAAGCCGCAGGCGAAGGATGAAAAATTCACGCTCCTCCTCGTCGCGGTCAATGCGCTCCTCGTCGATCCGCGGAAGCGGGCCCGCCAAAAAGCCGTTAAGGTCGCGGGGATAGCCGTAGCGCTCCCCCGAAAGATAGGAATAGGCCGAGGGGCCAAGCCCGATATACTCATCTCCTCGCCAATAGTGCAGGTTGTGGCGGCTTTCCTTGCCCTCTTTCGCGTAATTGGAGATCTCGTAGCGATGAAAGCCCGCCGCCTCAAGAAGCGCGGCCGAAAGCTCCGCCGCCTTGGCTTCGCCCTCCTCGTCGGGCAGGTCCAGCTCCCTTCGGTTTTTGGCGAACGGTGTCCCCTCCTCGATCTTTAAGGCGTAGGAGGAGATATGGTCGGGGGAAAGCGACAGAAGCCCCGAAACCGTTTCCCGAAGGCTTGCCTCGGTCTCGTCGGGGATCCCCGTCATCAGGTCGACGCTGATGTTCGAAAAGCCCGCCTTCCTTGCCAGAAGAAAGGCCTCCTTGCCTTCACCTGCCGTGTGAATGCGGCCGAGAAGCTTCAGCTCGTTATCCCGAAGTGATTGAATTCCTATGCTTATTCGGTTGATACCAATGCTTTTAAGTAAAGAAAACTTTTCAATATCCACCGTGCCGGGATTGACCTCGCAGGTGATCTCGGCCGCTTTTTCGATGGGGTAAAGCGAGAAGAGCCCACGCACGAGCCGTTCCATCTCGCCCCCCGGCAAAAGGCTGGGGGTGCCCCCGCCGAAATAGACCGAGTCGATCACCGCGCCCTCGGGCGCCGGTACGCTTTTTGCCTGCAGAAGAAGCGCGTCAACATAGGCGGGGATATCGCCCTCTCTTCCGACGTAGGAGCAAAAGTCGCAGTAATGGCACTTCCTTTTGCAGAAGGGCAGGTGGACGTAAAGGCCGAGCTTACGCATCGTCGTCGAGCTTCAGGACCGCCATAAAGGCCTCGGGCGTCACCTCGACCGAGCCTAAGCGGCGCATCTTCTTTTTGCCCTCCTTCTGCTTTTCAAGCAGCTTCTTTTTACGGGTGATGTCACCGCCGTAGCATTTGGCCAGAACGTCCTTGCGCATGGCCTTGACCGTTTCACGCGCGATAATCTTTCCGCCGATGGCGGCCTGGATCGGGATCTCAAAGAGCTGGCGCGGGATGTTGTCCTTCAGCCGCTCGGCCAGCTTACGGGCGCGGCCGTAGGCCTTTTCCTCGTGTACGATGAAGGAGAGCGCGTCCACCTGCTCGCCGTTAAGAAGAAAGTCAAGCTTCACGAGGCGACTGGCTCTGTATTCCAGAAAATCGTAGTCGAGCGAGGCATAGCCCTTGCTGCGGCTTTTAAGCGCGTCAAAGAAATCGTAAACGATCTCGTTAAGAGGCAGATCGTAATGCAGCTCGGCGCGCCCCGTATCGAGGTACTTCATGTCCAGGTACTCGCCGCGGCGGTCCTTGCAAAGATCCATCAACCCGCCCAAATAATCGGTGGGGGTGATGATGCTGGCCCGCACGATCGGCTCGTACGCGACGTCGATCTCATCGCCCGAGGGGTACCCGGCGGGGTTATCGACAAAGATCTCACTGCCGTCACGGCGCAGGATCTTATAAATAACGCTGGGGGCGGTGGTGATAAGGTCAAGGTTGAACTCTCTTTCCAGCCGCTCCTCGATGATCTCCATATGCAAAAGGCCCAAAAAGCCGCAACGGAACCCAAACCCAAGGGCGGCCGAGGTCTCGGGCTCGTAGGAAAGGGCGGCGTCGTTAAGGCGCAGCTTTTCAAGCGCGTCACGCAGGTCGCCGTAGCGCGCGCCGTCGGCGGGGTAGATACCGGCGTAGACCATCGGGCGCGCGGGGCGGAAGCCGGGCAGGGGCTCTTCGATTCCCCCAACGGCCGAGGTGATCGTATCCCCAACGCGGGTATCGCCGACCTCCTTCATGCTGGCGGTGAGATACCCCACCTCGCCCGCCTTTAAGCAATCCTTTTTGTTCATCTCAAAGGCGCCGGGGGTACCGACCTCCACCACCTCGTAAACGCTTCCCGTGCTCATGATGCGGATGCTGTCGCCTGCCTTCAAGCAGCCGTCAATGACCCGCACATAGACCACAACGCCGAGATAGCTGTCGTAATACGAATCGAAAACAAGGCACTTAAGCGGCGCGTCGCTATCCCCCTCGGGGGCGGGGATATCGGTGATGATGCGCTCCAAAACGTCCTCGATATTCTGCCCGGTCTTGGCCGAGATGGCGGGGCAGTCCTCGGCGGGGATGCCGATGATCTCCTCGATCTCCCCCCGCACCTTTTCAACGTTCGCCGACGGCAGGTCGATCTTGTTGATGACCGGCAGGACCTCCAGATCGTTGTCGATCGCGAGATAGGCGTTGGCAAGCGTCTGCGCCTCGACCCCCTGCGTCGCGTCCACGACAAGGATCGCCCCCTCGCACGCCTTTAAGGAGCGCGAGACCTCGTAGCCGAAGTCGACGTGTCCCGGGGTGTCGATGAGGTTATAGATATATTCCTCGCCGTTCTTCGCGTGATAGGGGAAGCTGACGGTACGGGCCTTGATGGTGATACCGCGCTCCTTTTCCAGATCCATGTTGTCGAGCATCTGCTCCTCTAAATTATGCAGATCGACCGCCCGTGCCTTTTCGAGAATTCGGTCGGCAAGCGTCGATTTGCCGTGGTCGATATGCGCGATGATCGAAAAATTTCGGATATGCTTTTGTTTTTCCGTCACGTTTGTTTCCTCTTACTGTTAAACTTTTGAAAATTCTTGCGCGTCCTTTTCATACGCCCGGATCTTGGCCTCGGCCTCCTCCCGGCTCTTGCCGCTGACAAGATAATAGATCTTGATCTTCGGCTCGGTACCCGAGGGGCGGATGATGACCTTGTCGCCAAGGGCGGTCTTATAAGAGAGCACGTCGCTTGCCGATTGCCCCGTCGGCGTTTTTTCCCCGCTTATAAGGTCGGTGAAAAAGCCCGACAGATAATCGCCGACCGAAACGATCTCGGCGCCTCCGAGGGTCTTCGGCGGATCCTTTCGCAGGCGTGTCATCACGCGGCGGCGCCGCTCGATCCCGTCAAGCCCCTCCATATAGATCTCGGTGGTCTTTTCACGGTAGGTGCCGTAGGTCTCGTACAGCTCCCGAAGCGCGTCGCAAAGCGTCATGCCCCGCGATTTATAATAAGCGGTCATCTCGGCGATCATAAGCGTCGTGCCAACGGCGTCCTTGTCGCGGGCGTAGGTGCCCGTAAGATAGCCGTAGCTTTCCTCAAACGCAAAGATGAAATCGCCCTCGCGCCCGATGGCCTCGTGCTCCTTGATGACCTCGCCGATATACTTGAATCCGGTCAGTACGTCATGCAGACGAATGCCGTTTACCTCGCAGATCTTCGTAATGATATCGGTCGAAACGATGCTTTTGATGGTAAAAGCGTTTTCCTGCAATTTTCCGAGGCGGCGGCGTGCCCCGATGATATAGTGAAGCAAAAGCGCCCCCATCTGGTTACCGCTGATGGGGTAAAAGCTGCCGTCCCCTTGGCGTGCCATGACCCCCGTGCGGTCGGCATCGGGATCGGAGGCGATAATAAGGTCGCTCCCCACCTCGTTCGCCAAGCGGATGCCGAGGGTAAAGACCTCGGGGTACTCGGGGTTCGGCTTCATAACGGTGGGGAAATCCCCGTCGGGGATCATCTGCTCCGTAACCGGATGGATATGGCGGAAGCCCATGCGCTCAAGGATCAGGGGGATCAAACGCCGCCCCGCTCCGTGAAGCGGCGTGTAAACGATCTTTAATTCGTCGGCTACCCTTTCGATCGCCTCGCGGTCAATAACCGTTTTTTCGATCGCCGAAAGATAGCGCTCGTCAAAATCCTCGTGAAGCAGGGTAATGCGCCCGCTTGAAAGCGCTTCCTCAAACGGCGTGCGAAGGGCGCCGCCCAGTACCTCGACCTTATCGATGGCCTCGCTGACAACGGCCGCCTGCTCGGGGGAAAGCTGAGCGCCGTCCTCCCAATAGGCCTTGTAGCCGTTGTACTGCTTCGGGTTATGCGAGGCGGTGATATTGATGCCCGCGATGCAGGAAAGCTCACGGATCGCGAAGGAAAGCTCGGGCGTCGGGCGAAGGTCGTCAAAAAGATAGGTCTTGATGCCGTTCCCGACCAGGACCTCGGCCGCGACCCTTGCGAAAAGGCTTGAATGATGGCGGCTGTCATAGCCGACAACAGCGCCCCTTGCTTCGCCCCCCTCGCTTTTGATGAGGTTGGCCATGCCTTGCGTCGCCTGCGCCACGGTATAGATATTCATGCGCCCGGGGCCCATCGCCATTTGCGAGCGAAGGCCTGCCGTGCCAAATTCCAGCGTTTGCCCGAAGGCCAGCTTTTTTTCTTCCTCGGAATCGATCTTTCGGATGCTCTCCTTTTCCTCCTCGGTAAGGATCGGGGAATGCAGCCATCTTTCGTATTCGGCCAGGTAATTCATACTTTTCTCCTTATGTTAAGCGTTATCGGGGGCCATCTTCCTGCATTCCTCAAGCGCTTTGGCCAGCTGATCGGGGCAGGAGGTGGGCTTAAAGCCGCAGCGGATCCCGCAAAGCCTCTTGATCGCCTCCTCGGCGGGCATGCCGACAACAAGCGCGGCGACCCCCTGCGTATTTCCGGAGCAGCCGCCGCGGAAGGCGACCGATTCGACGATATCCCCATCGGTAAGCGTGACCTCGATCGAAGAGGAGCAAACGCCCCTCGTGCGGAAGGATAATTTTTTCATAAGCTTCTTTTTCCTTTCTTGACCTCGCTGTAAAATCCGAAGGTCGAAAAATCCTTTAAAAAGAGGGTAAGGTAGGTAAGCAGGAAAACAAATTTCTTTTCCTCTCCCTCCACCGTCAGGCGGTAGCCGGGCAGGGTCGCGGTCGGCAGGGTCTCGATCTCACGGATCGCAAGACCGACGCGGTCCAGCGCGAAAAGCAGGGCGGTCGTGTCCTCCCCCGTCTTCGGGAAGAGGCGAAGGCTGAAAAGCCGCGGCTCGCTGAGAAAGAGGGGGCTTCTCGCCAGAAGGGCAAAGACCGGCGGCTCCTCCTCCTCGGTCGGGGGGCGGATAAGCGCGGCGATCGAAAAGCCGTATTCGAGAAGCAGGGAAAGCACCCCGGGGATCTCCTTCCCGCCCGAGAAAAGCGGCAGAATGGCGTAATCCCCGATCTCCCCCTCCAGATCGTCGCACACCGCGCGAAAGCTCGGCCGCGTAAGCGGGCGCGCCAGCGGCAGAAGCGAGGCAAAGCCGTGAAGGGCAAGATCGGCGTGGGCGTTTTTGACGTACAGCACCCGCTCCTCCCTCGGCTTTTTTCGGACCCCCTCGGGAAAATCGCAAAGCGTTAAGGGGCGGCCAAGGCGCCCCTCGAGGGCCGAGAGAAAGCATTCGGTAAAGCCGACACGGTCAAAGGCGCGCAGCTCTCTCCCGAGGAAGGATAAAAGCGCGCGGTTTTCGGGCAGGGGGGATCTTGGGATCGCGGCGCCCTCCAAGGGGGTGTCGGCCAGCAGCGAGGCCTCAAGAAGAAGCGACGCGGGGTCGATCGGCCCCTCGCCGTCCGCAAGGCTTGTCAGCATAAGCTCCGAGGCCTCGGAGAGCTGCCCCAGGCGCTTTTCCGCTTCCCGCAGAAGCTGCGAGCCGTTTTCCGAAAGGTTATCCCGTATCACGTCAAAAAAGGAGAGCGAACCGTTCCGCATGGCAAATAAAGCCGCAAGGGCCCTCCTTCCTCTGCAATAAGCATATTTTTACAAGATATATTATATAACAAAAAAAGCGCAATATCAATCGTCTCCCGCCGAAAAATGCAAAACTTTTCGTAAAATCCGCCCTCTTTTCTTCAAAAAGAGAAAAAAAGCCCTTTTCGCCTTGCGCCCCTTTCGGTTTTGTGGTATACTGAAAAGGATCGAACCCGAAAGGAATTTCTTGGATGGATATTATGCTTACGGCTTTTTTAGCCGTTCTGACGATGCTGCTTTATGCGGTGCCCGGCTTTTTGATGATCAAGACCCGCCTTGTGGGTGAGGAGGGGATCGGGCCGCTTGTGAAGCTGCTTTTGTACGTTTGCCAGCCCGCCCTTACCTATTATACCCTGATGTCGGTGCCCTACGACCCCTCGATCCTTTGGAAGATGGGGCTCGCTTTCCTCTTTACCTGCTTGATGACCTGCCTGATGCTCGGCGGCTTCTTTCTCCTCTTCCGCAGAAAAATGCAGGACGCGCGCTACCGCATCTACACGATCGCGACAGCGCTCGGGAATTACGGCTTCTTCGGGGTGCCGATCCTGAAGGCGCTTTTGCCGGGGGCCCCCGAGGCCTTGGCCTACGCCACCGTCTGCTCGATCGCGCTTAACGCCATCGGTTGGACGGTCGCCTGCTCGATCGTCTCGCTCGATACGCGCTATATAAGCGCCAAAAAGTTCTTCTTTAACCCCACGGTCGCCGCCCTTTTTGTGGTGCTTCCGCTCTTCCTCCTTCGGGTTCAGGTTCCCGCTTTTTTGGATAGCGGGATCTCTTTGGTGGCTGAAATGTCAACCCCACTTTGCATGATCATTATGGGTATGCGCTTGGCGCTCTCCTCGCCCCGCCACGTCTTTTTGCGCCCGATGCAGTATCTGATCGTCGGCGCGAAGCAGATCCTTTACCCCCTTATCGTTTTCCTCGTCCTGCTCTTTATCCCGATCGACGCAAACGCCAAGGCCGCGATGTATATCCTGGCCTGTTGCCCCATCGCCAGCATGACCTTAAGCTTTGCCGAGATGCTGGGGGAGGGACAGGAAAGCGCCGCCAGCCTCGTCCTGCTCGGCACCGCCGCGAGCGCCTTGACCTTGCCGCTTATGGTCCTTCTTTTGTGAGGGGCTGCGTATTTGCGCATAACCGAAAAGGAAAAGATATTATATGTGTTTGGCATATAGCCTCTTTTTTACGTCTTCGTATTCGATTGTTTTAAGGTTGAAAGCCGTTGGCTTTCTGCCATTTTAAATTAAATTCCTTTTCTATCCCCGTTCCTTGGGTTCGACGTATGGTATACGCCTATCACCCAAGGAACGGGGATTTCTGCATCAAATCCGTGCGCCCCGGGCTGCGTATTTGCGCATAACCGTAAATAAAAAAAGAGGATCTGTGTGCTCCATCAGATCCTCTTTTTCTTTTTATAACGAAAGGATAATGTCATAAAGCTCCGCGGCGGTGTGAGCAAGGCGGGTGGCACCGGCCTTCTTCAGCTCTTCTTCGCCGCCGAAGCCCCACAGGACACCGACCGAATCCATGCGGTTGGCAAGTGCCCCCTCGATATCGTAGCGGCGGTCGCCGATCATCACGCCGTTTCGGGCGGCAAGGCCGGTCTCGTTCAGCACGTGGGCAAGAAGCGAGGGCTTATCGGCGTAGCTTCCGTCAAGCCCCGTGGCGAAGAAATCGGTCATATAGGGGGCGATATCGAACCTTTCCGAGATCGGCACCGCAAAGCAAAGCGGCTTCCCCGTTGCGAGGTAGAGCGAAAGCCCCGCCTCCTTCAGGGAGGAGAGCATCGGCAGGACCCCGTCGTAGAGGAGGTTGTTGAAAAGCGCGCCCTTTTTATAATATTCACGGTAATAGGCGACCGCCTGCTTCGCATCCGCCTCGGAAAGGCCGTAGTAGTCGTGAAAGGCGTTGTAAAGCGGCGGGCCGATGACGTTGGTGGTCACCTCGTGGGCTTGGATCTCGATCCCCGAGCGGCAAAGCGCGTGGGCGACCCCCTCTAAGATCCCGGGGCGGGAATCGATCAGCGTGCCGTCTAAATCAAACAAAACGAATTCTTTGGCCATACGGGGCTCCTTTCACACGTCTTTACGGTCTATTGCAGTATACCACAAAAAAGAAAGCGTTGCAAGAACCTTGACAAGAAAAAGAAGCGGCTTTATAATAAAAGAAAACGAAGAAAGGGGAAGCCGATGAAGCTTTTGCACTGTGCCGATCTGCATTTAGACGCCCGCATGCAGACCCACCTGCCGAAGGCCGCCGCCCGGGAAAGAAGGCGGGAGCTTTTGGCGGTTTTTGAGCGCCTTGCCACCGAGGCCGAGAGAGAGTCGGCCGCCCTTCTTTTGGCGGGCGATATCTTCGATACCGCCACCCCCTCGGCGCTTGCCAAGCAGTTTGTAAGAGACGTGATACGGGCGCATCCCACCGTTCGCTTTCTGATGCTGACGGGGAATCACGACGGCGAGGAGCTTTCGCTTTTTGAGGGCGAGGAGCCCCCCGAAAATCTGACGCTTTTCGGGGATCGGCTTCAAAGCGTCTCCTTTCCCGATTGCGATGTATACGGCTTCTCGGGGAAAGAGATCCCTTACGAGTCGCTTACCTTTGATAAGGACCGCAAGAATATTCTCCTTTTGCACGGTGCCGTGAAAAAAAGCGGCAAGCCGAAGGCGGGGGAGATCGTTTTGTCGCAGCTTGCCGATCGGGGGATCGATTATCTCGCGCTTGGGCATTATCATGCCTACCAAAGCGGCGCTCTCGGTAAGCGGGGGGTATACGTATACGCCGGCTGCCCCGAGGGGCGTGGCTTTGACGAATGCGGCGCGCGCGGCTTCGTCCTTCTTGATACCGAGGGGGAAGGGATCCGCCACCGCTTCGTTCCCTTTGCCAAGCGTACCCTGCACGCCCTTTCGCTGGATATAACCGAGCTTCCCACCATGCAGGCGATCGATGACGCCGCCGAGGCGATCGTTTCCCCCCTTCCCGGGACCGATATGGTCAAGCTTACGCTTTGTGGGACGTTTTGCGAGGGGCTGATCAAGGATACCGACCGTCTTGCCGCAAAGCTTGGCGCGCGCTTCTTCTTTGCCGAGGTCAAAGACGAAAGCCGCCTTGCGATAAGGCCCGAGACTTATCAGAACGATATCTCCTTAAAGGGCGAGTTTATCCGCCGCGTGATGAAGAGCCCGCTTTCCGAGGAGCAAAAAAGCCGCGTGATCGTGGCGGGCCTCTCGGCCCTGCGGGGAGAGGAGCCCGAGCTATGAAGCTTTTATCCTGTCATATCCTCGCCTTCGGAGGGATCGCCGACCGAAGGATCGAATTTTCCGAGGGACTGAACGAGATCTGCGATAAAAACGGAAGCGGAAAAAGCACCCTGGCCGCCTTCATCAAGGTGATGCTGTACGGCCCGGAGGGCGAACGGAAGAAAACGCTTTCCGAAAACGAGCGAAGGCTGTATGCCCCCTGGGGCGGTGGCCGCTTCGGCGGCAGCCTGACCTTTTCCCACGAGGGGAAGACTTACCGTATTGAGCGCTTTTTCGATCCCGATGAGCTTGCCGTGATCGACGAGGCGACCGAAAAGCCGACCGACCGCTTCGGGGAAAGCGTGGGAGAGGCGCTTCTTTCGGTGGACGCCGATTCCTTCCTGAAAAGCATATATCTTTCGAGCCGTGGGATCCGCCCCTCGGCCACCACCCGCCTGACCGCTAAGCTTACCGACCTTTCGGGGGAGATATGGGATCTTGGCTCGTATGACGGGGCCGACCGTCTTTTGGAGGAGCGGCGGAAGGAGATCGCCCTTGTGCGTGGGCGCGGCGGCCTGCTGGCCGATGCCGAGGATCGGCTTTACGCCTTGAGGGAAAAGCAGCGTGACGGCGAGAATGCCCGCGGGCGCGCCCTTCTGGCCAATGAGGAAAAAAAACGCCAGGAGGCGATCCTTGCGCGGGTGAGAGAAGAAAAGGCCGCCGCCGAGGCCCTGCTTCTTCGTCTGCACAGGCAAAACGCCGAAAAGGGACAAAGAGAGCTTTCCCTGCGCCTAAAGGGCGAGATCACCGCGGGGAAGGAAGCGCTGGCGGCGCTTCTTGCCCGCTTCCCGATGGGGCTCCCCACCGAGGAAGAGGAGCGGGCGCTTCATACGGCCGCCGAGGAGGAAAGGCGGCTGCTTTCGGCGTATAACGACGCGCTTCGCGAAAGGAAGGGGGAGGAGGAAAAATATCCTTCTGCGCCCCCCACGCAAGCGGATTACGAAAAGCTTTCCTCTCTTCTCGCAAAAGAGGAGGAAATGAAAACAAAACTTTACAACGAAACCCGAGAGGCCAAGGAAAAGCCCGCCAAGAAGGCGGGAGCGTCAAGGGCTCTTCCCCTTGCTCTCGGGGGTGGGCTGCTCCTTGCCGCCCTGCTTCTTTTCAAAACGTCATCGCTCCTTGCCGCCTTTCTTCTTTGCTTGGCGGTGGCCACGGTCGGCAGTACCTTCCTTTTCACGAAAAGCGAGCCTGCCCCCGAGAAGGATGCCCCTCCCTCTCTTCCCACCGAGGGGGCGCTTCATGAGGTCGGCGAAGCGATCGACGCGCTTCTTTCCCGCTTCTTTGAAGCGGGGGTCGAGCATTCTCGCGCCGCCTCCCTGTTAAATGGGGCCCTTATGCGCCTATCGCTCCTCGGCGAGGCCGCCGAGCGCGCGAAGGACAAATACGGTGTAGCGAAGCAGACGTGCGAAACGCTTTTCGCCCCCTACGCTTCGCTTGGGGAAGCGAGTGAAGCGATCCTTGCCGCCCTGCGGGGAGCGAAGCAGGAAAAGGCGACCCTTGAGGGCCTTATAAAAGAAAAAGAGAAAACGCTTTCCTCCTTACCGCCGATGGCGGAGGAAGGGCCGCTTGCGCTCGACACCACCGAGGAGGAGCTTTCGGCCCTGTGCCAAGCGCTTACCGATACCGAGCGGCGCGCGACCGAGGAGGCCGCCCGCCAAGGGGCGAACGCCGAGAAGGAAAACGCCCTCGCCGAGGAGCTGCCCCTCCTTTTGGCCGAGATCGAGGAATGCGAGGAGGAGATCGCCTCCCTTAAGGAAAAGAAGGGGATCCTCGATAAAACGCGGGAGCTTCTGAAGGAGGCCAAGGCGACCCTTGAGACCCGTTACCTTTCGGGGGTGAGGGAGCGCTTTGCCCACTACGCCGCCGCCCTTTCGCCAAGCCTTTTGGAATTTACCCTGGATACCGATCTTTCGATCGGCCTTATGCGGGAAGGGAAAAGCCGTGAAAGCGGGTATTTCTCCAGCGGCTGGCAAGCGATGATCGAGATCTGCCTGCGCCTTTCTCTTCTGGATGCCCTGTATCCCGAGGGGCGGCCGCCGCTTATCCTTGACGATCCCTTCGCCCTTCTCGACGAAGAAAATCTTGCCCTTGCGAAGCAGCTGCTTTCTTCGCTTCCCGAAGGCCAGATCCTTTATCTTACCGCCCACGAAAGCCGCAGCCTTTCGCGGTAACAAAAGCAAAAGCGCAGGACAACAGTCCTGCGCTTTTTTGTATATAGGGTGAATTATACTATCAAGTGCAACACTTTTAAGAAAAAGAAAACTCATATTGAATCCTGTGCTATAATGAAGCTACCACACACCAAAACAACACAAGGAGAACAATATGAGCTACCATCATTTTACCATAGAAGAGCGCTGCTGTCTACGGGAATATTACAAAA